>PBAI01000007.1 GCA_002715825.1 Roseibacillus sp.
CTGTCTTCAAAATCAGCAAGGTGCATGATCCCCGCAAAATTTTCACCCAGTCCTACGGGGTCGATAATGGTGAAGTTAAGTTTTCCGGGAGGCGTCGTGGCTAAAAGCCGCAGGATAATGTTATTAAGAGACCCGATCGCAGCGTCGCGCCCAGCAGCATCTCCATCAGTCTCAAAAAGAATGGATCCGTCACGAGGCAGCTGCACCGCCATGGGGATCTCAATCGCCCTGGCATCCGGGAGATCCAGTTCCAACTCCTCTGCCAGTCGATTCCCTTCCACTGACACCCTGCCGAACCGTGCCACATCATGTAACTCTGCTGATGGCTTCCAGCATGCGAGATATTTCTGATCCCATGCAGGAGTAAGAGGCGCGAGTGCCTCCTTCAATTCAGCCGTATCCCGATAAATAGATTGCACGAGGGCAGACCATTCCTCTTCAATCTTCTTCCTCTCCTCGGCGTAGGAAGACTCAGTTTCTTCCACTGCTGATTCGTGGCGCTTTTGAAACACCGAAATCCTGTCAGCTGACTCTTTCTTTAGAATGGTCACCTCTTTCTCATGGAGAGCATCAATTGGCCTCACTACCTGATCACGCATTTCGTCATTCCTTGCGTTCACCCGACGATACCTTTCGTCAATGTTTCTACCTCCCTCCTCGCGTAATCTGCTGGCTGCCGCGTCAGCCTCATCCCATCGATTCGCCTCCGAGCCCTCTTCCGCGACAAGCTGCGCCTGCTCTTCCGCGAATCTCGCTGAGATTCGTTCCGAGCAGGACCTGCATGCACGCCTCGCCTTCTCCAACTGTGATGAAACCTCCTCGACTATTGTCTCAGCGGCACCACCACTACAGCGTTGAACCAGAACAATGAACAATACCGTGCCCAGCGCCACCCCGCCAGCAAGCGCCCATTCCTCCTCGCTTCCGGTCCACATGCCAGACAGCCAAAGGGCAGCCCCCCAGCCGAGCGACAACATCACCCACCACGGGAAAAAACTCAGCAACCGAGCGATCTTGTTATCCTTGAAACGATTCAGCTTCTGCTCCCCTTCCTTGATTGCAAAGCGAACCCTCTCCAGAAAATCAGGAGTTTGTCCTGAATGGTCAACAGGTCCGATTTCAAGAGACGCCCCATACGCAGGTGCCATTTTCCTTTGAAAACGAAGATACCCACGCATTGCCGCCCTGCATTTTTTCTCCAGATTCTTCAGAACCTGTTCGCATTCCCCTAATTCAATCCGTAGGCCCTCGTACATTTGGGTCAGTTTTTCGAGGGAGCGTTGCCGGTTCACCTTGTTGGTTACAGCCGTCACTTGAAGATCAGAGGCAGTCTTTCCCCGAAGAGCCTCGGCACGCTTCGACAATTGACGTTTGCTCGCGGGGAGGGCTCTCTCAATCCATTCCACCCTTGCGGCATGGCGGCTCTCCGCATGCTTCTTAGATTCGCCCAGTTTCTTCTCCTTGTTGACGAGGGAAGCTCGCAGCTCTTCCTTTTCTTCTTCTGACTCCCTTTCGAAAGCCCGCTTGGCCGCAAATATCTTCGATCGTCTCTCCTTGGCCGCCTTCTGGTCCCTTGCAGAGAAATCTCTGATTGCTCCTGCCAGCCCATGTGCGAGCTCCAAGCCCTTGGTCACTCCTATCCTACTCCTCACAGTCTCTCCTTGCCCTTGTTAGAATCTTATCGATTTCCTCAATCACTCGAATCGCAGCCGATACGTCATCGGGGAGCGTTTCCATAAAGTCTTTCTCGAACTCCCGCTGCCTCCGGTCGCCCCAATTACTTTTAACCTGGTCCCAACTCTGCATGAAAACCTTGGTCGACTTGGTAAGCTTGACCGCGCTTGCCCGTGCACTCATTGGTCCTCTCCCTTCTCCGAAAATCCCTCACTTTCCGCCTCCTCTTCCCCTGCAACTTTTCCTGGAGTCACAGTTTCCGGACCTCGTCCGCCTCCCGGCCCGATCCGGATGTAGTCATCAAGTGTCCGCTCTGCCTGCGCGAGAGAGGATGCAGCCTTGGGAAGATCATGCGTCGCGAAATGCTGTATTCCGTCCAACTTCTTTAGCAGAGGTTCGACGAGAGTGTCGTAGTTTCGAATCCACTTTTGCAGTTCCCTCGCCCGCTCCTCGCTTTCTCTCACCATTCTTCTGAGGCGGGTGACCGCCATCTGGCGGGCGGCGCTGTGGCTGGTCATCGCACTCAAACGGGAAGTAAACAACTCCGCCTCGGCCTGTTCCAGTTGCTTTCGCAGCCGCTTAAGTCGTCCGCTCCAGTAAGCTTTCTGGTCCACCTGAAGCCAAGTACGCATCCGGCGCACCTCGTCGCGCACCCCGTCCAGAGCATTTCCTACTGATCCAGTATACAGAACAAGACTCGCACGAAACGCAGTGAGAGCGTCAACTGATGTAACTTTGGCCTGACGGTCCATTTAATTACTGGGTGACAGAACGCTTACCTCTGATCGAGATATTCTTCAATTCTCTGAGCCTTGCGCAGAAGGAAGGGAGTATGCTTCTCAGAAATTTCGATGAATTTCTTCAGCGCTTTCATGGTGCCAACGAATTCTTCAGCAAATTTTTGATTTTCCTGATCCTTCCACGTATCTCCCAGGCCAGTGAAGCGGGATTGCAGGGAGGAGGCCTTCACCTGAAGCTCATCGTTGAATCGTTTGAGTTCCTTGGCGAACCGCCGGACCTCGTCCGGATCCATTATTGCCTGAGCCATTTCGTATAATAAGGGGTAAGGAACTCAATTCTGCTCCTCCCCATGCTGAGCGCAAGGATAGATCCCTGTTTTACAAAACCTTAATGCAACCAGTCCTCGACAGCGTCGCCTCAGTTCTTTTCTCTTGGGGACGGAGTCTCAGCCTTTGCCACTTTGACTTTCAGAATTCGTCACCCGAACCTTACGACCCGCATGCACAAACCAACCGTCCAGATATCTCTAGATCTGATCGATCTCGACGAGGCGATAGAGACCGCGGCAATGGCCCTGAAGTGTGGTGTCGATTGGCTCGAAGCCGGCACACCTCTGCTGCTTGCCCACGGGCTCAACTCCGTGCGAACACTTCGGGAAAATTTTCCGGATACGCCCATCATAGCGGATCTGAAGACCATGGATGGAGGATACCTTGAAGCTGAGATGATGGCCAAGGCCGGGGCAACCCACGTAGTCGTCATGGCACGCGCTCACGAGGAAACAATCAAATGTGTGGTCCAGTGCGGCGAAGACTACGGGGTGGGTGTGATGGGCGACAATCTTGGGTGTCCCGACATGATTGAGGGAGCCCGCCAGCTTGAGGATCTGGGTTGCGGCTATATCGTCCACCACATAGGTTACGATGAGCGCCGTGGTATTGCCGCTGCAGGCAACCGTATGCCCAGCCCGCTCGATCAATTGAGAGACATCGTAGACGCTGTTTCGGTTCCCGTTCAGGCAGTAGGCGGATTATCCATCGAACAGGCCGTCGCCTGCCCATCTTATGGTGCCCCTCTCGTTGTTCTCGGCGCCCCTCTAACCATCGATGCCGATTCCTTCCAGACAGCGTCCGGGGACGTGGAGGAATCCCTGAAGATGATCTGTCAGACGGTGCATGGCACCCTCTGATTTTATTTTCTCACAATCATTTCACCATGCGACTGAAAGATAAACGTATCCTCATCACGGGATCTACTACTGGAATCGGCAAGGCCATCGCTCAGCGATTCGCTCGGGAAGGGGCACACGTGATGATCCACGGCCTCGAGGAGGACCTCGCCCGTGAAACCTCGGCCGATCTTGATGGAGCTCCATGGCACATCTCTGACCTTTCTGACCCCGCAGTTCCCTCCCAGCTCGTTGAGGCATCTATTCGCGAACTCGGGGGCCTCGATGGACTCGTCAACAATGCTGGTGTAGTCACCAGGGTTCAGCCTGCGGACATGAGCCTCGATACTTGGGACTGGACGTATGCCATAAACGTGAGGGCTCCATTTCTTCTTATCCAGTCGGCGCTTGAGGAACTTTCCCGCAACAAGGGACGAATACTCAATATCGGATCCGTGAACGCCCATGGGGGAGAATCATACTTTGCAGCTTATGCCAGCTCCAAAGGCGCCCTAATGGCCCTGACGAGAAATCTCGGAGACACCCTCCATCGCGAATACGGGGTAGTCGTCAACCAGATCAACCCTGGCTGGGTCCTCACCGAAAACGAATCGGCACGTAAGCAGGAAGACGGCTTGGAACCTAACTGGCACACCAAACTGCCCAGGATCTACGCACCGGCTGGACGCATCCTCGCCGCGGAAGAAATAGCTGCAGGAGCAGTCTACTGGCTCGACGACGCTACTGGCCCGGTCAGTGGCTGCGTCGTGGAACTTGAACAATATCCCGCACACGGAAGAAATCCTGACAAAGTTGGATTATGAGATAAGGGACGTTCTTATAAGTCTTCTTCTGACTCAACTTCTACGCGCTCTGCCAACCCCCCGATCAGAAACATGCCCAAGCTCGCAACCTTCCCCAAGGCTGAATTAGATGATCTCGTCAGAGGCTCAATGGGCCTCTCCGACTATCTGAAATTTGCGTCCCGACTCGATGTCGATGGGGTTGAGCTTTATCCTCTTATTTCGGATCTTAAGGACCCGGGATCGTGGGAAGACTACCGGAAAACCTGTGACGATATGGGCCTAGAAATCCCAATGCTCTGCTGCTCCCCGGACTTTACCCACCCTGACCCGGATTTCCGGGCGGACCAAATCGAAAAGGAAAAGACATGGATCGAAATGGCACATGCGCTGGGAGCCAGTTTCTGTCGCGTGCTAAGCGGCCAGCGCCGGCCTGAAATTTCCCGGCAAGAAGGCATCGACCTTGCCGCTGATGCAATCCGGGCCTGCCTCCCGCATGCAGGAGATCATGGCGTAACCCTCATTCTCGAGAACCACTACAAAGATGGATTCTGGCACTACCCCGAATTCGCCCAGCCCATGGACATCTTCTGTGATCTCGTTGACGCCGTTGGAGAGCATCCCGGATTCGGAGTGAACTATGACCCTTCCAACACCCTTCTGGCCGGCGAAGACCCTTTGGAGCTTCTCTCCAGAGTAAAACACCGCGTCGTCACCATGCATGCCAGCGATCGCTACCTCAAGCACGGCACTCTCGAGGATCTTGCTCATGAAGAGGGAGTTACAGGATACGCTGAGCGTCTCGCCCACGGCGAAATCGGAAAGGGCATGAACGATTACGACGCCATCTTCTCTATCTTGAGCGCAACCGGATTTGACGGATGGGTCTCCATAGAAGATGGAGTAGATGGTCCAGAGCAATTACAACGTTCTGTCGCGTTTCTGCGCAGGAAAATCAAGGAGCACTTTTCCTGACCATACGCCTCAGAGCTTGCCCGCCGACCAGAGGATGCCCCTTGTCAGGAGGTCAAGAAAGACGGGATCCGAAAAAGTGTCGTTCGTATGGCCATAGGTAGTTCCAAACACCCGGGCCCCTTCAAATTCATTCACCCAGAATACCGGCTGCACCTTCTGAGTTCTCTCACTTTTAGAGGTCGCCAGCACGGTCGTGTTTGGCCACGTCTTTTCAATGATATAAAGCTCATCCTTGGGAGTAACCCAGTCTGCAGGAACCCCCTTCATGATGGGATGATCTGCCTTCTCTGTTTTGACCGGATAGCGTGACTGGTGCTCATGCCTCCTGCTCGTCACACCTAGAAACCTGCGCCAATCATCAATTTCAGCGGCACGATAGGTATGCATGGCACAGTGGATGACCACTGCAGGCGTTCCACCTCTGTGGCCATTGACGATCTTCCGGATATAATCGGGATCCTTGGTATTGGCGAAACACTCGTTGTGAACGACCACATCATAATGAGTTGCCCAATTCGGGTCGTCATAAAGATCGATCTGCGCCTTCGTCCCTCGCCCGCCTTTATTAACGACGGTCCACTCAATGTCGGCCTTGGCTGCAGAAGCAAGAGTGAGAGCTTTGGACTGAAAGACATAATCGTGACAACACCCTCCGGTAACCAGAAGACACCTTAGCGCCTTTGGAGACTCAGCCGCTTTGGCAGGAGCCGCCTTGGCATCGGGCTTCGCAGCTGGGGTGTAGGCCGCGAGAGCTATTACAAAGGCAAGGGCTACAGGAATTATCTTGGTCATCTGGTAATTTAGGATGTTTATCGCAACGAGGGTAGCCTGCGCCAGCAATCTGCAAAAGACAATCAATCTCCGTAGCCTTGTGGATGAGCGCTATGCCATTCCCAAGCGCTGGTAACGATCGTTCGAAGATCCGCTGCAGGATACCAGCTTAAAGCCGATGCCGCTTTTTTGCTGGAAGCAACAAGAATCGGAGGATCTCCCTTCCGGCGAGGGCTCTCCTTCACCGGGATATCGTGACCAGTGACCTCACGGCAAACCTCAATGACTTCCCACACGGAGTAGCCCTTTCCGGTCCCCAAATTGAATGCTCCTGTCACCTCCTCCTCAACTGCCCGTCGGTGTGCTTCGGCGAGATCTCCGACATGAACATAATCACGGACCGCGGAACCGTCCGGGGTGTCATAATCCGTGCCGAATACCTCAACGCATTCTCGTTTTCCGAGCGCCACAGACAAGATTACCGGAATAAGATGAGTCTCAACTCGATGATCCTCTCCAAAGTTGCACGACGCTCCGGCCGCATTGAAATAGCGAAAAATCACGGGGTCGATCCCATGAGCCCTCGCAAAGCAACCCAGCATCCCCTCGAAGGCCAACTTGGAATAGCCGTAGGGGCTGACTGGCTTTTGCTCGCAACTCTCGTCAATTGGGCTCTTGTCCGGAGCCCCGTAGGTTGCACACGTTGACGAGAATACGATCTTAGCAACCTTGGAGGCGACCATGGCCTCCAGAAGATTCAACCCCCCTACCACATTATTCCGGTAATATTTCGCGGGATTGCTCACAGACTCTCCTACCAAGGTGTCCGCCGCATAATGAATCACGGCCTCTGATCCGTGGCTGCTGAGGACATCTGACAGCCGCTCAGGATACTTCAAATCCATCACCTCTAGACGAGCCCTCGAATCGACAGCTGCACGATGCCCTTCCTCCAGATTGTCAATCACCAACACGTCGTGTCCCGAGTCGCATAACGACTCAACGCAGACACTTCCGATGTATCCCGCACCGCCTGTAACAACGATTCTCATGAAAATCTCGAATTATTCTACAGCACAGACTTCCTTAATACTCGAGCGAACCAAGTTAAATCTTGAGAGGTGCCAAGTTCTCTCTGAGACGACGCTTACGATGAAGCGTTCTGACTCAAGATCATCTCCATAATCGCATCCTTGAAGGGAATGGCTTTCTGAGCGCCCTCCTGAAGAGTCGCCAGAGCTGCGGCACAATTAGCTATTCTCACGGAATCGAGGACTTCTTTTCCTTCCGCAAGAGAGGCAGAAAAAACACCTGCAAAGGTATCTCCTGCTCCCACGGTATCAACGGGTGATATTGTAGGAGGGGCAATTTCCTGAATCTTCCCGTCCATGAAGATCTGGGTGGGAAGCGCCCCTCGTGTCACGATCCCGGTCCGGCCTCCGCACCGCAGGAAGTCATTAAATGCCCCAGAGGACATGGCCGCGGCCTCCCCCTCGTTAAGAATCAGAACGTCACACGGGATATCGCTCTCTATGACCTTGGCGTTCCATGGCGAAGGATTCAAGACCACTACGGAACCTGCAATTCGGGCGAGTTGCGCCGCCTTTACAACGCTCTCAATGGGGCACTCTAGCTGAAGAAGAGTTACCGCGGACCCCCTGAACAGATTTTCCAGCTCTGCGACCTTACAAGGAGTCAGTTGGAGGTTTGCCCCGGGATCTACGATAATGGTATTTTCACCGTCCCTGTTCAACGCGATGGAAGCGACTCCGGTTCGGCCCTCCGTGCTCATGACGCCTGAACAGTCAATTCCCTCTTCAACCAGACGCGCACGGTATTGTCTCGCCTGCTCATCATCGCCGAGACACCCGATCATTCGAACCTTCGCCCCAGCTCTTTTCGCCGCTAACGCCTGATTGCCTCCCTTGCCCCCGAAGGAGCTCACCGCTTCTGCTGCTATCAAGGTCTCACCCGGAGCAGGGAACGATGGAACTCGAAAGGTGAGGTCTACATTAAGAGACCCTACCACCGAAATCCACGAGGCCATGCTCATTCTGATGCTGCCGCGTAAATGCTCATCTGTCGCGGAATACGACGGACCTCTAGCTTCGGCTTAACTGGCCCAGCGCATGGGTGATGGCAACCTTGGCGTGTCCCTGAGAACTTTTTCGTGCCTCCAGGAGAATGGGTTCGGTCGCTTTACCCATTGAGACCATGGTCGCCGCGACCGCATCCAGAACGAGAGGGTCGCCATCCTCGAGCAGGGGCGCAAGATCAGGAGCCAGCGACGCTCCAGCCACATAGCGTAACTGCTGCAACAGAAAACTCCGTATTGTAGCCGCGGCGTCACCGAGGGCTGCTGCAGCATAAATTTTGGTGAGAATCTTCCGATCCTCGGCCCGGGCAGGTGCACTGGCGTTTACCGCGAGTTGATGCAGCAGAAAGCGCTCTTGCCAGTCCTCTCCACTATCGACCTCCTGCAACCCGTCAATAAGCTGGCTGATCGCATCACCTCCCTGTTTGAAAATTGCCTCAACAATTTCTTCGCCGTCCTCTTCACTGATGCCTCCCCACTTGCTGTTAGTCAGTTGGGGCAGGCGCTCAACAAATGGACTCCGTTCGTTTTTAGTTTCTTCGGCCATAGCTGTTAAAGTTGACTCTGTGATCGTGAACCTCACTCCTACAAGTGCCACGGAGCACGCATAGGCATGTCAATAAGTCGATTCGCCTCCTCGTCTCCGATAGCTCTTTCGGTCTTTGGGTCGAACTTGATGGTCCGCCCCGTCCGAAAGGCAATATTGGCAAGATGCATCAGGCTTACGGTGCGATGGGCCACCTCCGGATGACCTCCGGCAAGCACCCTGGTCTTTACCGCATCACCGAAGCCAACAAGCGGGTCTTCGGCAGGCAGTTCGTCAAAGACCTTACGCTCTGTTTCGTTGAGGTCTTCCCGACTGATGGTCTTTTCCTTCAGACCGTGGGGGTCTCCCCATTCTCCGCTTTCAAGCACGAGTTCAACGCCATCTTCATACTTGAAACGCACCCAGCCCCACATCCCTGCAACTTCAGGGTGTGCAGGCGGCGCATGCGCAGTAACCTCAACAGGTGAGGTCTCATCCTTTCCCATGCGATAGGTAATCGGGTCGAGCGCATGCTGCCCCATATCTCCGAGGCCTCCCCCGTCGTAGTCCCAGTATCCACGATGCATGCCCCCGAAGCGCGGTGGATGGAATGGTTTCAGTGGCGAAGGCCCGCAATACATATTCCAATCAAGATAATCCGGCACGGGCTGAGGCTTGATTCGCACAGGTCCGGACCACTGCCTTACCTTGAACCCTCCGCGATGCACCACTCGAACTTCTCTTCCATTCACCAGTCCGGCCCGCACGATTTTTCGCATATCATTCTTCCTGCCAGCTTCGCCGAAGCGCCCATAAGTTCCGATCTGAAAGATGCGCTTCGTTCGACGCGAAGCCTCTACCACTGCCCGCCCTTCAGCGAGAAAACGCGTCATCGGTTTTTCACATAGCACATCCTTCCCAGCCTCCATCGCTGCAATGGAAATGAGCGCATGCCAGTGGGGAGGGGTCGCAATCGCAACCACGTCCAGATCATTACGTTCCAGTAGCCGGCGAAAATCCGTGTAGCGCGTCTTGTTATCTGATTTGCCGACCCATTTGACGTCGCAGCGGGCTATTTCCCGAACGGCCAGCTTATGTTTGCGCGCGAAACTCCCAAAGGTCCCCGGTCCCCGGCCCCCCGCCCCAATAAGGGCCGCCCCGAAGGTCTCGCTAGGAGGTGTGTATTTCGGCCCGCCAAGCACATGGGGCGCAACGATTTGAAACACCCCGGCGGTTGTCGCCTTTTTTACGAATGAGCGTCGATTTGTCCCGACGGCTCCCGACTTTACTGCCTCTGGTTCTGTCACTTTCACTTCTGATGGTTCTTGCGCTGCAGATAAAATTCCCACCGCCAATTGGATTCTCAGCCCAGTTTTACGCGCCGACGGGAGGAAATCGATCAAAACTCATCCCTTCGGGCACAAAAATGCGCTTCCAACCGCCGCCGCTCCATCTACAGTCGGAGCCTACTCATGAAGCAAGTCACTCGTCGTAAATTCGTCAGAAACACCGGCCTTGCCACCGGCTCGGCTCTAGGATTCCCCGCCATCGTGAGCGGACAAAATCTCAACTCCAAGATCCGGGTAGCCTGTATCGGTGTCGGAGGAAAGGGCAGCAGCGACACCGATAACGCAGCCCGGGAAGGAGGCGAAATTGCAGCGATCTGCGATATCGACCCCAATATGATCCGCAGAAAAGCCCAGAAGTTTCCAAAGGCGAAGCAATACAAGGATTTTCGGAAACTTCTCGAAGAGATGGAGAACCAGATTGATGCGGTAACGGTCTCCACCCCTGACCACTGCCACGGGGTAGCGGCAATTACTGCAATGGCGATGGGCAAGCATGCTTACGTGCAGAAACCCCTTGCCCAAACGGTCTGGGAATCCCGGATCATGCGCAATCTTGCCCGGGAGAAAAAGCTGGCAACTCAGATGGGCAACCAGGGCAGCGCGAACGAAGGCCTGCGTCGTGGAGTGGAAGTCATTCACTCCGGCGTGATCGGTGAACCAAAGGAGCTTCACGTCTGGACCAACCGCCCAGTCTGGCCTCAGGGTATTGACCGTCCCGAAGGGTCTGACAAGATCCCCGCCGGTCTTGACTGGGACCTCTGGCTCGGCCCAGCACTTCCCCGACCTTACAAGGCAGGGGTTTACCACACTTTCAAATGGCGGGGATGGTTTGACTTCGGCACGGGCGCACTCGGAGACATGGCTTGCCACACCGTCAATATGCCATTCCGCGCTCTCAAGCTTGGCTATCCAGATCGCATCGAATGTGAAATGGCTTCCCGGCCCTTCAAGGAGACCTTCCCTCTCAGCTCGAGGGTTCGCTTCGACTTCCCTGCCCGGGAAGATTGGCCTGCAATGAAGTTCTGGTGGTATGATGGCAATCCTCGTGACCGTCAGGCCCCGATTCGTCCCTACAGCGATATTACTGCCAATCTTGTCAGCGCACAGGGCAACAAGCTCCCTACCGCCTGCTGTCTAATCAAGGGATCCGAAGGTGAAATCTACTCCCCTGATGATTACGGGCAGAACGTTTTCCTGATGCGCAAGGGAGAAAAGAGCTACACCAACATCAATAACCATCCCGCATGCAAGGATATCCCCAAAGTGATTCCTCGCTCACCGGGCCACGTCAAGGAATGGTTCGAGATGATGAAAGATCCAGAGAAGCCAGCCTATTCTAGCTTTGAAATCGCTGCGTATCTGAACGAGGTCATTCTTCTGGGCTGCCTCGCTCAACGGATCGGAGAAGGCCGCCCGATTGAGTGGGACGGACCGAACATGAAGTCCAAGGATAACGCTGAAGCCTCACGGCTCGTGAAGCGCGATTACCGCCCCGGCTGGGAGCCCAAAATCTAAATTGACTCACGTTTATTGTCCCCAGCTGGGTTCTGAACCAAGCTGGGGACTTTGCCGTTCATCCGAGAGATATGACGAAGCACCTCTGCCGATCGCTGCTCCTTTTTTGCGTTTTCCTCAGCCTTCCCTCCTGCCTGAGCTACCACGCTAGATTCGAAAAGGCCGCTGCAGAGGCGGCGATCGCCGGTGAACCAAAAGACATCACTGGCCCCTGGAAAGGAAAGTGGAAAAGCAAATGGAATGGGCATGAGGGACCACTCTGGTGCATCGTCACGCCCACTCCCGAGAAACCAGGGGTTTACGATTTCCGCTACCGAGCCGGATGGGGGGTTCTCCAGTTTGGGAATTACGTGCACACCATACCCGCACAGAAAAAACCTGATGGATCCTACCGGGTGAAGGGTGAAATGGCTCTCCCCAAGCTTTTCGGAACTCACTCACTTGAAGGCACGCTCGATAGCCAAGCCTTCGACGCCTCCTACAAATCCGATAAGGGGGATCACGGAATCATGATTCTTCGCCGCCCCGGTGGGGCAGACTTAGCCCCGGAGTAGTGGAGATCAGCTGCCGGAGCGCTCGGATCTCTTAACTTCTTCACCGACTCAGCGCTGTTGGCACAGCTAACACTGGAGCCATCGACACGAATTTCTTCAGTGGACCATTCATCGGAGGCCTTTGGGATAAGACGGAATCCTTCAAAAGGCATCGGACGTATTTTCCCAGAGTCGTCCAAAATTGCGCGCATGGGCCAATTCTGACATCCCTGTGCCCTTTTCACGCAGAGCGGGCTTTAGTCTCTGCAGTGTTCCAGAACTACCCTTCACCTCCGTTGTTTTCCCTTCAGGAATCAATTGCCTCCAATTCGACTGATGCAATATGAGTGGCGGAGACCTGCAGTGGCTTCGGGGCATCCCGGTTCTCCCAGCTCCCGCAGGTAACACCCCCGGTCACAATCAGAATCGGGGCGGCAATTACGACTCTTTTGTGGCTCATATTTCTTTCACACTCTCCTTGGGATGTTAGCTCCTGTTCTGCTCTCTGCGACGGAACTCGCCAGTAACACTTGCAGCATCAAGTAACCGCTTTCTACTGCGCGACCTCGATAACACCCGGCTCTCCCAGCAATTCCACGGAAAACTCCTCCATCCCACCACCGAGAAGACCTACCACCGTCACGATGGATGTTCCTTTCTCACAAGTGAGCTCAATCACTTCACTCACGCCCTCTCTCGACCCTGTGATCTCTGTGTCATCTACAAAAACCGTCAGCTCACTCAACTTGCCCCTTAAGTTGAACGCGATCTTCCCAGCCTCGTTAACCTGCAAGGGGAATCGGGCCACACCATATCTTTCCTTCCCTCTTCCAACGACTCTGGGCAGTTCTTTTGCCGGCACAGTGCCATTCACGCGCGCAATCATCGGCGTCCACCGGTAGCTCTCAATGTTCTCCGTAAAGATCTTTTTCCCGTAGTGGCCAATCGCATCGCGGGTGCGGTCATGCGGCTGGAGAACCTCCCAGGTGCGCACGAAGCGCTGCGGCGTCGTCTTGTAAGGTCCTTCCTTTCCGAGTTCAGAGAGAAAGCGGATCAAGTCCACGAATTCGTCCTCGCGCAACTGCGCAGTCAGTCCCATTGGCATGAGCGAAACCGGACTCACGCTAGTAGTCGCCACTTCCTTCCTCGGTATCCTGATCTCTATCCCCTTCGCGTCACGCACAACGATTTCCGTGTCGTCCTGCCGGGCAATTGCACCGGCTACCACATCGCCCGCCCGTGTCGTTACCACCGCGGTGTGGTAGCCCTCTTTAATCTTTTTGCTGGGCTCCAGCATCGACTCAATGAGGTAGTCCACCGGCGCACTGGCACCAATACTCACCAGATCCGGTCCAATGATTCCTCCTGCGCCACCAATGGCATGACACACAATGCACTGCATACCCGCCCGACGGTAGGCCTGTTCTCCCCGTGCCGCACTCCCCTCAGCTGCTACCCGCAGCATCATGGCCTCCATCTCGGCACTACTGAGTTTAAGTTTCATCGGCCTCAGATTACCCGCCTTCCTGAAGGCCTCGATCAGGGCCTCAGACTTGTTGGCCGAACTGCCGGCATGATTCAATCCCACAAGAGCCATCGAGGGATTCATGGCTGATTCTGGGCGCTCCAGCACCTCGGCCAAAGCGGACGGACCATTCTTATTCACCAGAAAGGCATCCAGTATCACCTTCACGTCATCCGCTTTACGCGCTCCCTGGAGGAGTGATACTGCCAACCCCGCTCCAGTCTTCGGGTCGAGACGAGTCTGCCCCACCACTGCCCGGAGACGCTTATCAAAATCCATTCTGACATTCCGAGCGGTCGTTGAAAAAAACTGCTTCGTCTTGGCACCTCCGAGTGCCCGCAAACCCTCCAGAGCAGCGTTCGAGGAGACTTTTTCCGGGCCGAGAAATGCCTTTTCGAGAGGTTTCCGGGCCTCCTCCAACTTCCACATCCCGGCCAACGCGGCAGCCTCCGCAAAAACCGTCCCATTTCCTTTCTCGAGAAACTGGTTAAGTCTGCCCAGATTACCGGTCGGTCGCTGCTTACGCAAACGGGCCGCATCACGCAAGCCTCGCAGGGCTCTTATCTGGCGGGACTTTGGTGCACCATCCGCAAGCGCTACAGCGAACAGGACCTCGAGATGCTTTCCCTCACCCACATTGGCAATCCAGCTGATGACCTCGTCAAGTTGGGTCTCGGTCTCGAACTCTCCCTCTGCCAGCGACTTAAGGACATGCGAGATTCCAACCGCCTGCTTGAGAGCCCGCCCCGCGAAAAAGAGCTGCCACGTATGTTGGAAGGGGTTCCGTTCCCGTGCGACCGGAAGCCAACGCGAGGCGTGTTCACGGCAGATCGACCATAATGCGAAATCGAGATATTTATCCACGCCCTCTCTCTTCAGAGCCCGCAACGCCAAAGCCACCGTATCTGGCCATGGCAACTGAGCCAGAACGCTCACCGCCCACAGGCGTACTTGGGGATTCGGGTCTTCCACAGCCTTTTCCAGCAAAGCCCGGGAGACCTTCTCTTCGCCTGCCGTGTAATACAGGGCTCGCAGCGCCCCAGCCCGGGCCCTTGGGTTCGATGAAGATATAAGCTCCTCCGCCCAGCTCTGTTTGAACGCTCCCACCGCCTGTGACCCCCAAATCGCACGGAGCTTCTGAAGATCCTCATCCTTCTTGAGCGAACCATACCACTCTTCAAGAGCTGGCATGATCTCTTCGGCTTCCCGCTGCCGAAGTTCGACTGCCACGCGAGTACGCGTCAACCCTTCCGGAGAATCCAGCAGGGACACAAGTCCAGCAGCCTTGGCGCCCACGATTTCAGGTTTTTGTATTAGAGGACGGCTGGGAAAGCTTATACGCCAGACACGCCCGTGCGTGTGATCACGACGCTCATCCCTGAAATCGACCTCCCCGTGCTGAATAATCGGATTATACCAGTCCGCGATATAAATTGCTCCGTCGGGTCCCATCTTGACGTCAATGGGACGAAAGGCCCGATGAGTCGAGGAGACAAGATCCTCAATCTTGGTGGAAACATAGGCTCCGTCCTTGTGGGTGAGACGAAAACGATTGATTCGATGACCACGGAAATCGGGAGCAAGAAGAGTTCCCACCCAATCTTTCGGCACGTGACGACCAGTGACGATCTCCAGCCCACAATGCTTCGGCTGTCCCGGGTTGAGGCCGCGTAGGACCCGCGATGCCCCAGGCGACGTCACCCCTACAAATCGTGGAAAAACGTAATTAATGCCGTCACCACCCGCTCCATCGGTCATAAAGCTCTGCCCCCATTCGTCGAGGATGTGCCCCCACGAATTGACCAGACCCTTCATGAAGACCTCGAGCCGCCCGGTCTCGGGACGAAAGTGCCACATCCCCCCTCCCAAAAGCCTCCGGACACCATAAGGGGTCTCCACGTGGCTGTGAATGTAGATGGACTGGTTCATCCAAAGATGTCCAGCCGGCCCCCAGCGGAAAGTATGAAGGAGGTGATGAGTATCCTCCGTGCCGAAACCTGAGAGCACGATCTTTCGCTCGTCGCTTCTTCCATCACCATCGTGATCCCGCAAAAAGATGACCTCGGTGGAATTCGCCACGTAAACTCCTTTATCACCGGGCACAACCGCAGTTGGAATGTGAAGGTCCGCGGCAAACTCACTTACCTTGTTCGCCATTCCGTCACCATTGGTATCTTCGAGAACGTAAAGCCGATCAGTCTCCTCCTCACCCGGTTTGATATGGGGGTAAAGCGGGCTGCCAACCACCCAGAGACGGCCTTGGCCATCCCAATTCATGTGAATCGGCTTGGTGATCTGGGGATCCGCAGCGAAAAGATTAATCTTCGCTCCAGCAGGCAGCTTGAATCCTGCCTCCTGCACCGTCACATCCGGATCTGGAATCTCCTTCAAGCCCCGCTGAGCAGACGCAGCCAGCGCTCCAACCAACAACAACAAACCAGACAGGATGACTCTCTTCATCTCCATTCTCCTCATCCTTACAGTTTGTTGAATACTACTGCCCGCAATCTCTCGACCGCCTCCTCTTCCTTCTCGATCAGCGGGTCAAACATGGGAATCTCTTTCGCGTTGTTGCCCTGTTCATGCTTCCGGAAAAGGAACAGATAAGTCTCGTTTGAAGGTCGCCATCGGTGGAAGAACAGCCGATTCTTTTCCATGATACTGGTTCGCAGGGCCACCACTGAAGAATCGTTGGCAGAGAGATTTTCTGGCAGCGTAAGACCAAGGCCACTCACTAGTGACTCCCCAATCAGGACATAACCAGCTTCCCCGTAGTGCACCCCGTTGATCGACAGCGGCCCTCGACTTTTCTCTCCGGCTTTCAGCCTGTTACCACCCATTTTTTGGAACAGGTCGAGGAAACGGTGCCCACGGGCCTCCGCGAGATCCCTGATGGCATCGCGGTAGACCGCCAAGCGAGCATTGTTAGCACTCTGATCGGGCAGCGGAGGACCCAGGTTTTCCAGCGGAGGAGGCGAAATGAGGACCACTTCGCGCAGCTCTGCTCCCGCTCCTGCTACGATCAGATCCAACAGCTTCCCATAGGTTTCTACAAATAAGCTCAGGCTTTCCTCATCACCGGACCTCGACCGAGCTGCACCGGCAGGATCATCGGTCCATCCTTTCTTTGCCGTCATTGCGGCATTAGTACCGTAACACACCAGCAGCACGGTCGGCTTCACCTCCTTAACTACCCGCTGCAAACGATCCCGCCCTTCCTTGGGAGCGCCGAAATAAGAACGGGCATCCCCGAACACCGAGTCTCCACTCCAACCTATATTACGAAAGGTGAGGCCCTTCACCTTGGCTCCAGCTGCAAGATTAAGCAGGGTCTCGACATGCCCGAAACGCTGCGCCCGTTCCACCACGGTATTCCCAACAAGTGCTACGCGGTCGTTGTTACGGAAGCCGAATGGGGCTGCAGGCAACGAAGCGGCAGAGGCCGATAGCACTGCGAAGAGTACAAGATAACAGGGAGCCTTCATAGATTAGGGTTATGCTCTTTGATTGGCAACTGAGCAGATACATCACAAACATCGACTCACCACAAATCTTTCCAGCATCAGGAGTGGCAAGTGAGAGCCCTCATAACACCAGTGAACTAGGACATAAGCATCACCCCTCCAGATGATGCGGCATCAGTTCGATGGGCCTTTCCGATTCTGTTCTAAATCTCTCAGCCTCAGAAAGGTCCTCCTCGCTCACTCTGCTCCGGGGAAACGATACCACCAATAACCGCGTGAGTAGTTCAAAATGCAACACCCGCGGAGCGCCACCGGCCCCTCTATGCAATTGACCACACAGAAACGATAACAGGCATCACCACCAGCCTTAAAAGATGAATGGTTTATACCACGAGAAGCCGAAAAATCGCAGGGGATTCAAGTGGTCAAGGGAACCCGGTGACAATATTTTCAATGCCGATAATGGTCACAGAGACAACTGCAACCATCTCAAATTTGTTTAAGTTAGCTCCATGTCTGCGGGCGGCCTCTCACTCGTTTTTTAAAAGGCCTACCATCGCCTCGCCCATGGCCAGGCCGACATTCATATAGGTCTTAGCGTTACCTCCGTAGTGTCCATTGGAGGCACCGCCCATGGAAAGTGGGTGAGTATAAACTACGGCGGTTTCTCCCTTGTGGGTATCGCCGAAGGAAAACATGCCATCGATAATCAGTTTTTCATTTCCGCTAGCAGCTTCTTTCTTGGTCTGGCCGAGGGTGGCGACGACCATCTTGGCCTTGGGCGCGCCAAATTCCTTACGTAAAGCCTTAAAGAGCTGGGCGAGGTTTTTCCCATACATCGCCGCGTGGGCGGCATTGTATCGATCCTTGTCACCCTGCCACCATAGAAACCCGGCAACTTCGTATCCCGGCAATCCCGAAGTCACTGGTGCGCCGGGATAGTATTTCGGGAGTTGGGTCAAAACGTCTTTCGCTCGAGCAACATCTCCGAGGTATTGGAGTCCCGCATGCCAGGTATGCTTGGGAGGAGCAGGTATTTCCCCCTTGATCCAGCTCGGGTAACGGACCTCATCGTTGTGAGCGGGAGTAACCATGGTGATTGTCTTCCCAGTTTTCCTGTCGGTGGTCTCGACTTCATGTCTCGGGCTACCGGGAGGTAGCAAATCCCAACCGAGGCTGCGGTTGCCGATCGAGCTCTTAAGGATCAGGACGGGAGCATCAAGAGCGTTGCCCAGTTGGTGTCCGATACCGATTTCAATGCCGATTTTACCCCCGGACACAGTAAGCCAGTCATTGCGCCTGATACTGGTCTTGCCCGGCCCACCGCTTCCCATGACATGGAGGTTGCGGACATCCTTGCGAGTGGTCCAGTTACCGGCATCGTCAACCATGAAAGGGTAGAGGTTTTCCTTCTTAACGGCATGCTCAAGGGAGCCGTCCTTGTCTCCCTTCACCTTCCCAAATTCCAATGTATTTGACTGCCCCATGATGATGAATACCTGAACGGGCTTATTGAAATCTGCTGGCTGATCATCGGGGTCTGGCAGAGCGATCTCTCCTCTGACCTCACAGAGGAAGGCGATAAATGCCACTACGACGAAAATCGAATAAGGACGACCGGAATGGAAAGAATGATTCATATTACGAGTCGAACCGTGTCCCTGTTCCTCTCGCAAAGCCAGAAAACAAAGCGGTCATTTCGCATTTATTTAACGGTTTATGGCGACGTGCCTTTCTGGCAGCACGCTGTTTCTTTTTTCGACTGGGGAACCCCCAGGAAAATCCCTATGGCTTTCCTTTGTCTCGAAGCCGGGAAAAAACCTTCCCCGTGGGACGAGCAGGCAGACTCGCTTTCCACTCTTCCAGCATTGTCCTGAGTCGTCTCGCTTCCTTCTCGTGCTTTTTCGCCACGTTCACTGCCTCGAGCGGATCTGATTCAAGGTCATACAGTTCAACGTAATCCACACTCTGATTAGCCACTAGTTTCCAGTTCTGGCTGATAACCGCAAAGGATACCCAGTGGTCGGGCTTGCTCTTTCGGGCTGGCCATGGAGCAATCGTTTTCCAGAAAAGGGGCTTGGATCGTCTCGCCTGCCCCCTGCCTTTCAAGGTTTCTAGCTGGCTCATCCCGTCGGGCCGATAGGCAGCAGGAAGCTCGACCTTCGCAATCTCACAGAATGTCGGAAGAAGGTCCACAGCCGAGAAAAGAGACGTCCGGTCAACCTTCCCTGCTCCGATCTTTCCTGGCCAACGGGCAATGAAGGGAACCCCGATCCCCCCTTCGAAGAGGGCCGCCTTATAACCCTTCCGGCCTCCGGTCACCCCTCTCGCTGCTGCAATGTTAAAGCCTTCCCCGGTTGCGGTATCATGCATTGTCTGGAGTTTTGTCCCAGGCTGGGCCCGGGCCGGTCCATTGTCAGAACTAAATATCACGAGGGTATTGGCTGCCAGTTTGAGACGGTCGAGCACCTCGAGCACGCTGCCTACTCTTTCGTCCGCGTGAGCAAGAACGGAAGCATAGATATTATCCCGCTCTGCGAGCTTCGGGAACCGCCTGCGATACTCTGGCTTCGTATGAAAGGGAGTGTGCGGCTCGTGAAGCCACAGGTTAACGTAAAAAGGTTTCCCTTCCTCATGACACTTTTCGATAAAAGAAATCGTCCTTCTTGCGTCATCATGGACAGGCATTTGTTCGCCCGAGCAGTTGAAGGCCGCTGAAACATCAAATCCGTAGTCGCTCGGGGGAGGCGAATCCGGAATCATGTCATTGGCCAGGTGCCACTTCCCGAAGTGCGCCGTGGCATACCCTGCACCCTGCAGGAACCTCGATATCAGAGGTGCTTCTGGATCCAGCCAGTCCGGCATATTGCGCCTCTGGTTACTGGGCACCCAGGCAAAATGCCCATCGATATTGTAGCGTGCCGGGAAATGACCGGTCATCACCGCAGTCCGACTCGGCGAACACACCCCGCTGGCTACTGTAAACCGATGGAAGTCCGTTCCCTCTCTTGCGAGACGATCAATATTTGGAGTTTTGACATAAGGGTGACCATGACATCCCAAGTCTCCCCATCCCCAGTCATCGGCAAATATAAAGACTATATTAGGGAGCGATTCAGCTCGGGAATTCCACGGGGGGAATCCAAACCCAAGAGTGAATAGGAAAAGCGAAAGTATTCTCATGGGAAAATTCTGACTCTGGCCCTAGGGGATCGCCTGAAACACTTGCTCGATGATGAGTGCCTCTCCTCTAATCCTGATCTGCAGGTCGAAAAACCCCGAGCCTTTATCTTTATGACCGTAACCGGCCGAAACAAGATCTTCCCGTTTTCCAAAATGGAGCGGCTTCGACCAATCCACTTCGCGCATCATCTTTTCCTCCACCGCAGGTCCGAGCGTGAAGCGTCCGTCGAGAAGATTGGCCAAGACTGACTCGCAGACTTCCACCGAAATTCCCCTCGGAGTTGCGATCCGAAATTCGTCATTTGAGTGCCGGAGGATCGTCTTCTTCACTACTCTCGCCCGTCCTGCCCAGAAATCTCCTATCACGAGATCGTCCTTCGCAGGTTTCGCTTCAGGCTCCAGCCACTTCCGATAACTCACGCTGAGAACAAGGTGGGAGACCTCACGCCCCTCGATCCTATCACGTCCCTGCACGGTGATTCCCCGGAACGGGGTGGGTAACATGTTGTAGGTCGTGATTTTCGCCACCGCCTCGATTCCGCGATTGCGCGCCATTTTGAGCACCAGCGCTTCCTCGGATTCGGTAAGGCGAGCTCGATCAACATACTCCCGCTCTACTCCAAATGAGGGAACGGATACGCCCATCATGGCGAGCACAAATGCCGAGCCCCTGATTCCTACTGGTATACTGCGTTTGATCATCGACTACCTCGAGCCTTTCTATTTAGTTACCTGCACTAAACAAGACCCTCTTCCACATACTTTCTTGGAAGATTTTCACGAAAGACTGTCCGTCATGCAGTGGCAGCCCTTACTGGCAAATACGCTTGCCCTCGAATCCACCACTTCCATACGATACGGTTCCCGGGACCCTACCCAGTTCTGACAACCTGCACGGCTTCCGCAGCAGCGGAAGAACTTCCCTCCCATGCGCAATTCCGCTGCCACGCAACAATATCTCCTCCGCGGTGCCTCCCTGTTCCTTATTGCGTTTATTTCCCTCGGTCTGCGAACTACGGCGACTCCAATAATCAACGAGATATTCTACCATGAAAATCACGGCGCTGAGCCGGAGAATTCGATGACGGAATGGGTTGAACTCTACAATCCATCCGCCTCTGGCATCGACCTCTCAGGCTGGTCCTTCAGTCAGGGGCTCAGCTTTACCTTCCCTTCGGGAACAGTCTTGCCCGGGAATGGTTACCTCGTCATCACCGCAGACCTGCCCACATTTAATTCGATCCACCCCGGGGCTGATACTGGCGAAAACATCCTTGGTCCGTGGACTGGTCGCCTTCGCAATTCGGGGGAAACTCTTACCCTTGTCGATCAGGACGGAAACAGAATCGACCGTGTTCATTATGCTGATGAGGGAGACTGGGCTGAAAGGCGCCGGGGACCGGTGGACAATGGCCATCAAGGCTGGATCTGGAACGCCACTCACGATGGCGGAGGTGCTTCGCTGGAGGTGGTTAACCCGGCTCTCTCGAATAATCAGGGACAGAACTGGGGGGCTAGCATTGCCACTGGTGGAACACCAGGTAGCGCGAACTCCATTCTCTCCACAAATGTGGCACCACTCATTAAGAGTGTCAGCCATAGTCCGGTTATTCCCCGTTCTGGTGAAAATGTGACTATTCAAGCCGAATTGGATTACGGTGAGAGGCAGGGTTCCTTGCTCCTTTTCTGGCGGTTGGATGGAGACTCTGATTGGACCTCAGGAGAAATGGCCGAGAGTCCAGATGGCGTTCTCCGCGCTGAAATACCCGGCCACCCTGACGGCTCGATTATTGAGTTCTACCTCCGCGCATTTGCAGATGCCGCCGAGCGCACGTGGCCCGCTCCTTCGCATGAGAGTGGGGCACAAGGGGCAAACGCCCTCTTTCAGGTTGACGATTCGTATGACCCATTCGCGAGCTGGATTGCCGGAAGCCAGCCAAAATACCGAATCATAATGACCGAGGAGGAGCGCGCCGAGTTGGCCGATATCGGAGATGACAGTGAGTCCCCTCGAAACGAGGAAGAAAGTAATGCGGAGATGAACTGCACTTTTATCGTCGAGGACGGAACCGGTCTTGCACTGCGCTACCTCGCCAGTGTCCGGAACCGTGGAGCCAGCTCGCGAAACCCGCCCCCAAACAACTTTCTCGTGAAGTTCCGTAGTGATGAACCTTGGAATGGCTGCTTGTCGGTGAAATTTAACGCGCAGTATCCCCCATCACAGGTCTTCGGAAGTACATACCTCCGCTCCGCAGGGATTGAAACAGCCGAGGCCACCGCGTCTCTCCTGAGAGTTAACGGCGAGGACCTCGCACGCAGCGGGGCCAACATGTTCGGCTCGTATGCTCAGGTCGAGAGTTTCGGTAGCGAGTACACCCGAAACCACTGGCCGCTCGACCCTGACGGAAACCTCTATCAGGTCAGGGACAATGAGGACACCGACGAGGAGGGAGACCTCCGATATGAGGGGCCTAATGCCGATAATTACCGGGATACCTATTTTAAGAAAACGAATCAGTCTGAAGATGATTGGGGTGACCTTATCGCGCTGACTAACACCCTGAATAATTCTCCAGCGGAAAGCTATTTTGAAGACGTCGGAAGAGTCCTGAACATCGAGCAATGGGTCACTTATTTTGCCCTCGACACACTCGCCGGCAACCGGGAAGGAGGGCTCATTACCTCCAAGGGCGACGACTACGGTCTTTACAGCGGCATTACCGATCCGCGCTTTATTCTCGTCCCACACGACCTTGATACGATGTTCAACCTTGGAAACACCACGGTTGATCCGGACAGATCAATCTGGAGCTTCGATAATCTTCCCGGTCTGGTCCGTTTTTTTCAGAACGACGAAGTGATCCATCTCTACTATCAGAAATTACTAAGCCTCACCGCCGGATTATTTTCTGAATCCAACCTGCATCCCATGGTTGACGATCTCCTCGGGGAGTGGGTGGAAGAGGATGAAATAAGAGATGCAAAGGACTGGATCTCCGAGCGGGCGATCGAAGCAATCGAACAGGTACCTGATACCTTCACCGCGACCTGTGACCTGCCAGTCGTCGATGGATATTTTCGAACTGAAACAGGTAGTGCAGTCTTTACGGGGAGATTCAGGTCGGGACGTGTCCTTTCGGTCCTCCTGAATGGCGTTGCCGCAGAACGCGAGCAGCGTGCTGGCACGTGGCGACTCGCCATGGATTCATCGGGTAATTTTTTCAGACCCGGGCTGAATCGAATTACTATCCAATGTTTCACTGGTCGAGATGGCAGCGGAACGATGACAGACGAGTCCTATCTTGAAGTATGGTATGACACATCCACCACCACAGATGTTTCAGGCACCCTTGCCGGCGAGATTCCCGTAGGAAACCTCACACTGGTTTCTCGAAATTCGTATCTGCCCTCCCACCCTTTCCTCGTACGTCTTGAGTTCCGCGACGGCGATGGGAATATCAACCGGAACCTCTGGGAAACCACGGCCAATCTCTCAACCAATATCCCTGGGGTTACGCTCACACCCGGAACCGTCACAATCAGAAATGGTCTTGGCTCAGCCCTCGTTAAAGTCGATGGAGGAGCTGACGGGTTTTCATCATCTCTGATAACCAGAGGAGCAACATGGCGCTACCTTGATGATGGATCCGACCAGGGAACGGCCTGGCGCGAGCGTGAATTCAATGACGAAAGCTGGCGGAGTGGACCCGCAGAGCTTGGCTACGGGGACAATGACGAAGCCACTGAAGTCCGATTTGGCCCTAACGAGGATAATGATGATAATGATGAGGACGACAAATTCATCACTACTTACTTCCGCAGAAATTTTTCCATCCTCGATACTACTGAAATTCTCGCTCTGGATTACCGCGTCAAGAGAGATGATGGTGTCGTGATTTACCTGAACGGCACAGTCATCGGCCGGGATAACGTCAGGTCGAATCCTGGATATCTCACCGAGGCCAGCAACGGGTCAAGTCGAGAGGATGACTTTCTGGATCCAGACGACTTGGATTTTGCAGAGGAGGATATTCATACTCTTCTGGTTGAGGGGAACAACACAATCGCCGTCGAAATCCACCAGGATGACGATGAAAGTTCCGACATCAGCTTTGATTTTGAACTCACCGCCACCGTCGCAGGAGCTAACCCCGGCGACCTCACACTTACGGCAACCGCGTCCAATCAGGAAGCTCGTAAAAACATTACCAGCCTTTTTGACGAGGACGTCATCCAGTATGACGGGACTCTTCAAGGGAAGGAAACAACATGGAGTGGCATCGTAAGACTCACGGGCGACACCACCGTGCCCCCTGACCACACCCTCACAGTCTCTCCCGGCGCTCTCATCCTTCTTGATGGCGACCCGAATCCTGAAGGAACTGAGGGCACCGACCTGATCATTCAGGGCAGCATCATTGCCTCGGGAACGGAGAGTCAACCTGTAACCTTTACCTCCTCTACGGACAATTCACCGTGGGGGCATATCGAGTTTGAGAATTCCCAGTTAGCTCAATTTGAATTCTCCAATATTCACAGAGCCGGACATTCACCTCGAGGTGGGCACACCGACCATGGACGGGTTCTCAGGATAAAGGGATCAGACGTCACCTTCGAAAACTGTACGATTTCGGACAATCGGGGTAAAATCGGAGAAACCGAGCGTGAAGGAGGAATCGATTCCCTGATGACCTTCAAAAGGTGTCATTGGGCTCGATCGGTCATGGGCATCGAAACGTTCGACACAGGTGTCCTCATGGAGGACTGCTGGATCACGGATATGCTCGGGCAATACCGGGAGGATGGCGAAATCGACGATAACGACGCCGTGTATTTCCATGAGGCCGGCACCGGGCAATCCATTGTCCTTCGTCGAGTAGTTGTCGCCAATTGCGAAGATGATGGAATTGATACCCTTGGGGCAGATGTGGTCATTGAAGACTGCGTTGTCCGAGGAATGGGAGACAAGGGAATGAGCATGCTCGGCGGGACAGCCACGGTTCGCAAATCTCTTTTCACCAATTGCTCCATTGGATTTTCTGCAAAGGACGATGCCAGGGCCCTTCTGGAATTCTGCACCATCACGGAGAATAGCTCGATCGGCATACAGGCAGAAAACAAGAATGGAGACGACGCCCCCAGCTTATACGACGTCTCAAACTCCATCATCTGGGATAATCAGGAGGACATCCGTACTGATTATAATCCTGCCGATATCGAACTGCGGCATACCCTTGTCGGTTTACCCTGGCCTGATGCTCAAGAGCAGAATGAAAGTAATCTCAATGACGACCCACTCTTTGTGGAACCGGGTAACCGTAACTATCATCTGACCTCTGAATCTCCTGCCAGAGATGCCGCAAACCCGAACCTTCCACGCGATCCTGACGGCACACCGCAAGATCTTGGATGCTACTCCTACGATCAGGTTTTTGATGGAGCTGGATCAGAAATTCGCTGGGTAGCCGCTAACGGACCATACCGGATTACTTCGGATGCCGTCGTGCCTGTCGACGGCAATCTGATTATTGAAGCGGGAACCAGTGTTTACTTCACCCCCGGAACGCGTCTTACAGTCAACGGTTCTATCCAGATCGAGGGCACGCCCTTTTCACGAGTTCAGCTCACGAGTGTTCCCGGTGCGCCCTTTGTTGACGATCCTGCCAGCGAGGGGCTGCCCCCTGGCCCCCCAAAGTGGGATGGGCTGAAGATTGTTGATTCAATGAATCCAGACAACCGCATTGCGCACATCGATGTCCGCAACGCCCAACATCGAGAGGGTTCGATCGGAATCATTCGTTCCCAGTGCGTAATTGATGATGTTCGCTTCAGCGGAACCCATATCCGTATGATCTACACTGAGGACGCCTCAGTGATCATCGAAAACAGTACGTTTCCAGACATGTTTGGGCCTGATGAGCAGGCCGCTGAACTTGGCCTCGATAACATCAGCGAGCACATCAAGGGTGAAGGGGACATTCCCAAGAGTGGAAGGTATATTATACGGAATAATTACTTTGGAACCAATAAGGGACACAATGACGTTGTCGACGTAGTCAGCGGTAATCTACCGGAACCAATTGTCCAGATTCTGGGGAACTACTTTGCCGGATCGCGTTGCGAAGAATTGGACTTGGGCGGTGATATTTATGTAGCAGGAAATACCTTCACGAGAGTTTTCAAGGATGATGAAACCTCTGACCGCGGATACGCCAATGCAATTTCTACTGGAGACCGACCGGACACCACCACCATGGTTGCCAGAAATATCTTCTGGGATGTCGACCATGCCATCAGCCTGAAAAATGATTCGGATACTATTTTTGAGAATAATACCGTCTATAAGGTCCATCCGGACTTTGTTGATACCTTTGACAACACGAACATTGGAGCTGCAATAAATCTATTCGTGCCGGGGGATAGTTCTCCTACACCGGCAGCCGGCGCATACGCAGGATCCAATATCTTCATCGACGTTCCTCGAGTCTTTGGCAATGCCGATATGCGGACCGAGGACTCCACCTTTCGCACCCCTCTGGAGTTTGCCCACAACCTGGTGGACCCCATGATTGTGGACACCAGTCTTGGTGAGGAACATCCCGGTGAATCAATCTTTGATCTCGGCACTGACAACCTCTCTTCGATAGCACGATTTACCAATCCAGAGGAAGGGGACTTTACTCTTCGACCGGGATCACCAGCTCTCGGGGCAGGGCCTCTTGGCGGAGATCTTGGAGCTCTCGTCCCGGATCAGGTACAGATTTCTGGAGAGCCTCCCATCTTCACCACCTCCCGGACAGCAGAACTCACAATCGGAGGTCCCGGCATCTTCGGCTACCGCTACCGCGTCAATAATGGCCCATGGAGTGAAGCATTCGACATCGGAGATGCTGGCGGTCTGGTCCCTGGAACCCCAACGACGAGAGCAGCACAAATTCTGCTGAGCGACCTTCCTGACGGCACTTACACTGTCCATGTCCAAGGTAGAACTTTTGCTTCGGCATGGCTACCTGATGTTACCGAATCTCGCAGTTGGACCGTTGACTCCACTTTCTCCCGACTTGTGATCAGCGAAGTGCTCTCTGAGAACGGCAATGTGTTCGCTCATGAAGGAACCTATCCGGATATCGTCGAACTCCATAATCAGGGTGCTTCTACAATAAATCTATCCGGCCTTAGCCTTTCTGACAGTCTTGAAACGCCCGGAGAATTCACATTCCCGACAGGGGCGACCCTCGCGGCCGGAGAATTTCTCGTCCTGTTTGCAGACACAGCGAACGGCACCTCCGGGACCCATCTGGGATTCTCTCTCAACGCAAGCGGTGAGGGCCTCTACCTGTTTGACTCCGCAACTCGGGGAGCGGTCCTCCTTGATTCCATCGAATTCGGATCACAGGTTGCAGGATTATCCATCGGTCGCGACACACAGGACCAATGGCACCTGAATATACCAACTCCCGGCACGGCAAATCTCAGGCAGCGCACTGGAGATCCGGCAACACTTCTTATCAATGAATGGATGGCAGAGGGAGAGGTTCTCTTTCGCGATGACTGGATCGAAATCCATAACCCCGACCCCCTGCCGGTCTCACTGGAAAGCCTCGGGGTGAGTGATCATCCTGACAATCCTCAGAACCACACATTTCCCTCCCTGAGCTTTATTGCGGGCGAGGGATACCTCAGGCTTGTCGCTGATCGGGACACCACCGCCGGAGCGGACCACGTTCCTTTTGCTCTCGATGCAGATGGAGACCGCATCCTCCTTTTCGATCCAGAAGGAACCCCGATAGACCAGGTCATCTTTGGCCCACAGGGCTCTGATATATCGCAGGGACGCTGGGAGCTGTCCCCCACTGGCTTGTCCTATTTCAATTTACCTACAGCCGGTCTTGCCAACGACACGGAGGAAGAATCCAGCGATCCCGATTTCCTGAATGCGCTGGCACTCCTGCGCTACCTTCGCATTTCCGAAATTATGTATGAGCCGCTCGGGGGAAAGCCCTACGAGTTCCTCGAACTGAGGAATACAGGACCAGTTCAGCTGAACCTGCTTGGTGTTCGCTTCACCAATGGCATTTCGTTCACCTTTCCCTCCATTATTCTTCAACCCGGCGAGGAGATTCTCGTCGTTGGGGACCTGACAGCCTTTGAATCCCGCTATGGAAGATCGCTAAATGTTGCAGGCGTATTTGAGGGAAATCTTGATAACAGCGGCGAAGGGATTGCACTTTCACTGCCCGATCCTTTCGAGGCTGCAATCCTGCGCTTCGACTATAATCCCGACTGGTGGCCTGCCAGTGCGGGGTTGGGATTTTCCTTGGAGTTGCAGGAACCCCTAGCTCTCCCACGGGATTTTGAGTTCCAACGCAGCTGGCGTCAAAGCACGGAAATCAACGGGACCCCTGACGCCAGCGGTTTTTTCATTCCGACCACCTTCCCGGAGTGGCTCTCCTTCCATGGTCTCACCGCCCTCGAGGATGGGGATGATGATGGTTTGAACGCCCTGATGGAATTCAGCCTGGGGCTCCACCCCTTTCTGGATCTCGGGTTCAATGGACCTTCCTCCCTCCCCCGTATTGCTGTCGGCGACAACGGGCAAAATGTCATATCCTTTGATCTGCCGGCAAATTCCACGGCGGTAGATGGATACGGTTCAGATGATATCATCTACACTATCGAAGGATCGGACAATCTTGTCGACTGGGTCACCCTGATTTCAAAATCAGACACCACTTCCTTCATCGGAACTGGAACCATAGCATTGGATCCTCCGTTTAATGGCCAGGTGAGGGTCCGATTCTCCGAAGAGCGCAGGGATCTACCTGCCCGTTTTCTCCGGCTGAGGGTTGAATACATCCCATGAAACATACGGGAAAAATCACCCGTTCCTGCTGAAGGAAGTTCGCCCCGACTAGCGACGACTACGGTTCTGGTTCTGACGTCGATTCAGCTCGCGGGCCCTCTCAGCCTGTTTCTTGTTAAATTCCCTGCGCTTTGCTTCCAGCTTGTTATCCGTTTTCGCCATGATTCTACTCGCCTTGTAAATGGTGTCAGAAGCCCCCTTTCCGTAACGGAGAACACCTCCCGTTACCGAAACCTGCATCCCGGCCTTAAGATCAGTCACCTCCGCCTTTTTTCCATTAACAAGAATACTGGTAAAACTCGTTACCTTATACGTCTTCTTGCCCACTGTTACCATGTCTCCACCGACCTTTCGGATGGTCGGTAACTCAGAGGCTGCCCCCTTCCGTGTGGGTGGGACAATGCGCTTCTTGTTCTTGTTATCCCCGGTTGACGGCAGAGGAAAGAGAGTGATTCCGGCCATGAGGAGTAGAGTAACCCGAAACTTGTTCATCCTCCCTTCGTAGCGGTCTGCCCATAGGCGTTCAACATCAGATTACGAATTTATTTCGGGATACCACCTGAACTCTCCCTGTCTCTCGCGACAATAGGGCCGAGGATGACCCAGAGCAACGGCGGTAATCCTGCACTCAGGACCAGAGCAAACGTGGGATGCTCATGCCCCCAGTGCCCGATTGCAGCAAAGGCGAACCCGAGGGGCAGGGTTCCACAGGCCAGGGCCAAGCAGAACCGGCGGAAAGGCATCAGGGTCAATCCTGCTACACAGGAGATGACTTCGGGAAATACCGGCAGCCAGCGTGAGAGAGCAACCAACCAACCCCCTGCAGCACCACTGAAGAGCAACTCTCCTCTGACCAGACCCTTTTCCCCTGCAATCCAACGCGCTGCTGGCCTGCCAAGCGTACGACAGAATCCGTATGCGAGCAGACCAGATAACAGGGAACCAGCACCTGCAACTATTCCTCCTGCAAAGGGTCCATAAATAAATCCCAGCGCAGACATCACCATCGTCCCGGGAATCGGAAGGATCAGATCGAGGATTAGAAGGGCGACGCCCACCGCCCAAGCCCATGCCCTACCGGGCTTGATAAGCACTTCGCTGGTATTCTGCAGATCAAAATACCCGGAAAACACANCTCCCCAAACTGCGAAGGGAAGCAGAACCAGAACAACAAGAATGAGGAAAAGCCAGACGAGGCGCACGAGATATAGGGGGAGACCTTCCACAGCCTAGAACGTTTCCNCGCGGAAGTCACGGATTGCGCTCGCGGTTGTAGATATCCCGGCGGTAGAATCTCCCGAACCCGATGCCAAAGCCTCGCCCAGACCCATTCGATCCCGAGGAACTTCCTAGTCTGGCTCGCAAGGTCATCAAGGAAGCCAAATTCCCAATGCTTGCCACTATTGATGGCGATCAAGCTCGCCTCCGACCTGTCTCGCCAGTACGAGTGGACGGATTTACGATCTATGTGGCCAACCTCAAGGCGTATCACAAGACTGCGCAGATCGCTGCCAACCCCAAGGTCGAACTCTGCTACCTTGCTCCCAGTCACGATCAGATTCGTATCACTGGCACAGCACACTCCCTGAGCGAAGGCGAACAACCGCTTATCGATGAAATATGGCAGGAAAACCCCCTCCTTAGACAATATCTGGGGAGTAGCACCAACTCGGAATTGATTATCTACCGCATCGTACCGGAGCAGGTCCGGTTTATGCGGGAATGGGCATTGGAATACTCTGATGTGCCTCTTTAAGTGCGCCCCTGCCCACTCAATTGGAAAGGAAGGGATCACTCATTACGATCAGACGCACGAGATCATGTAAGCCGCCATTCGCACTTTCGAGATCTGCGAGAATCTCGTCGATACTGGGACGGTCGCTAATCTCGAGCTCACGACCCAGGGCGTAGGTCATCAACTTCTCGGTCAGACATCGCCTGAACTGATCCTGACGAACTAGCAGAAGTTTGCGGAACTCAGATATCGTCCGAAACGAGTCTCCGCCCGGAAGCTTCCCCGCAGAGTCGATCAGCTTCCCCCCTTCATAGGAATCCCGCCATCCTCCAATCGCATTGAAATTTTCCAACGCGAAGCCCAACGGATCAATCTTACGATGGCACTCCGCACAGGTTGCGATTTCCCGATGTTTCTCAAGCTGCTCACGAATAGTAACTGCTCCCCGAATATCTGGCTCGATGACGGGGACATCCGGAGGCGGGGGGGGCGGGGTATAGCCAAGAAGTTTCTCCAGCACATAAATTCCTCGAACAACTGGCGAAGTGTCCACTCCATTGGCCGAAGCAGTCAAAAAAGACCCCTGCCCGATCAGGCCACCGCGCTGACTTCCCTTCAAGGAAATCTTCTGCAAGGCATTACCGTGCACACCTTCAATTCCGTAGTGTAAAGCAAGCTCGCGATTAAGAAATGAATACTCCGCATTCAGGAATTCGCCCACCGGAAGATTATTTCTCAAAAGGTGTCTGAAGAACATTTCGGTCTCCCCTCGCATCGCTGATTGAAGATTGTCCCGGTAATAGGAAAGAAAGTCTGGGGACGGAGGCATCTCCCCGATTTTGTCGAGGTCCAGCCATCGACGCACGAAATGTGTAACGAACCTATCCGACCTTGGATCCGCGAGCATCCGGGATACTTGCCTCGGTATGTCCGCCTTCAAATTACCTGCCTTTGCAATGCTTAGCAGCGCCGCATCGGGAGCAGAAGACCAGAGGAAGTACGACAAGCGCGAAGCCAGTGCCACTTCGTCCAATCTACCCTCGCCAAGATTCAAATACAGGAACCCGGGTGAACAGAGAATCGCCTGATAACCAAGCTGAAGGGCCATCAAGGGGGCCATGCCCTCATCGACCTTACCCGCCACGAGGCGTTGAATGGGATCCAGTTCTCCTGCTACCGGCGGACGTCGGAAAGCCTTTTCGGCGAAGGATTCGAGCTGCCGGGCCATCGTATTTGCATCCAGATCATCGGCCGTCAGACTCCCATACAAGACCTGATGACCAGCAGTCGGCCACGCATCGACGTGCGGACCCTCCATCTGAATCTCCCAGATCCTCAGGCGAGGCCCGCGGTAGGCCTTAAGCACGCCATGCGCTTTCTCCGTGCCCGCCTTCATTCCGACGAAAGGTTTGAATTCCGGCTTATCAGAAGCCTTTGTCGTCAGAAGACGAACCATTCGTTTGGCCCCCAGCGGACCATTACGAAAGCGCACCTCCGGTTCATACCCGACATCCATGTAGACTCTCCACTCAAACCATCGCGGCTCTTCATTAGTTAATTCGACCGTCGCCAGAGATACCATCTTCGAAACGTTTCCCGTGCTCTCTACGCTCCCTCGCCGATCCACTGCTACAACCTCCATCACCAGCGGATCCCCGTTTCGAAAATCGCCTAAAGCCTTGCCGTAATCATGAGTGCGGCCCACCGCCGAAGCTCGAACCCTGATGGAGTAGATACCACTGTGCGTTACGCCGCCCTGCCGCACCAAAGGCTTAAATCCGATGTGTCCACCACGATAATGACGTCCGTAGAGATCCGTGTACGGAGTTTCCGGAATGAATCGGAAGCGGTCTACTTGGAAAAGCTTTGGCAGGTCTTTCGTGTCCTTACCGCTGAAATAGAACGGAGATTTCTGTATGTGGTTCCGTGACGAAGGGCGTTCTCCAAATTGCGTAGCGCGGCGAATGGATTCCTCTGCGGCGATAAAGTAGAAATCCATCAACCGGCCGGACGTGACCAACCCAGCCCCATTGTTGTCAAAGCCATCGACTAATACCTCCGCCGGAAAATTTTCGGCTGGATTCCAGACCCCCGTATTGAGTCCCAGCAGATCGCCAACAGTATGCTTATACTCCCAAGAATTCAGCCTCCGGAGACTACTATGACCACCAGACCTCCTCAGCTTACTGTATGCGGAAATAATTTTCTGGGTAAGGCGCTTTATCATCGTTGCCCGCTCTTCCACTGAAGGCTGGAGTTCTCCCTCAGGAGGCATGCTCTGGAGGTTAAGCTGATCGATAATTTCCTGATAACGCTCCACATCATCGAACGACCCTATTGAGGATGGAAGGGTATCAAAGCGGCGGTCGGCCTTCTGCTTCTCACCACCGTGACATTCGATACAGTGCCTATTCAGAAATACGCTGATTTCTTCGTCAGCAACGACGACAAGACTGACCCCGATCATGAGCAGGGCACAAATAATGTATTTCATGATTCAGCCTATCCGATTTCCATCGGAGAGAACGTTCCTGTGCTCCGACCAAACCGGTCTGCTTCAAATCCAAACCAGTGCAGAACGGATAGCCATAGATTCGACAGCGGTACTCTCTCATGCTGCTCTGCCGGGCAGACCACATGGCCCTTGTGCTTAAGTCCGCCCCCCGCCAGCAGGACGGGAAGGTTGCGGTTGCTGTGAATTGAACCATCGCTCATTCCGCTTCCAAAGACGATCAACGTATTGTCAAAAATTTGCGCTTCTTTAAGCTTGGAGATAAAATCACTTAGCTTGGTAGTAAGAAAAGCTTCCACTACTTTCAGCTGTCCAATCCGATCTGCAGATTTCCCATGGTGAGATAACCCGTGATAGCTTCCAAGGTCCAACTCCGAGGTGCGAAACCCAAGGCCAGTCTCCAAGGTTGTGACCCGCGTGGAGTCCGTCTGCAGCGCAAGTGCCTGCAAGTCGTAAAACAACGCAACCTCATCAATGTGTTGACGCTCTTCGTCAGAAACTTCATCTATCGGAGCTTTTGGCTTTGGCCGATCACTCCACTCTTTGGACATCTGCAATCGCCGTTCGACGTCACGAACTGATGTCAGGTACTGGTCCAACTTGTCCTTGTCAGCTGCATTGAGCGACTGATGTAAAGCATGCGCTGAATCACGAAGCGCGTCCAGCACGCTGCCGCGATGCTTTAGACGAGCACGTTTCGATTCGCGCTCTCGACGAGATGAATTCACAAAGAGACCACGAAAAAGCGCAGCAGGATTGTTGATCGGCGGCACGTGGACACCAGACCGAGTCCAACACATGTCCGTGCCTTTATGGATCCCCGTATTGATCGAAGGGAAACGCGTGGCGCTACCGACATAATTAGCAGCAGCCTGGTCTAGTGAGATATTCTTTTCAGGAAAACCGGCGGCATCTTCTTTCTTGATCCCATTGAGAAATCCTTGAACAGCACTATGTCCGCCATTCAGTTCATGATCCAAATTTGAAAAAACCGTCAGATCATCACGATGCTCCTCAAGCGGCATGAGAGTCGGACTCGGAAGATATTTTTTTCCGGACGCTTCTGGGAAAAAATTCCCCGGATAGAATCCGAGATGATTACCAACACAAACCAGCCGCCGGGGTGACTGCGCACCCGTTGCTGCTACGGTTGCAAAACTCTCGAACGTCGGAAGAGCAAGAGCAATTCCGGTTCCTTGAAGCAGTTGACGCCGGTTCATCTGACTCGCTTTTCCTGAAGCAACGAACTTAATGCAATCTCTGGAATTGCCCAACCAAAAACCGGAAAGTTCCGGTCGTTAAGTAACCGAAGGAAGGCAGGATCCCGCATTTATCAACATATGTCTCCACTTTTACACCCACCCCTGACTGGTCTGCTCAAGCTGCGCAAGTTTTGCTGCCCTGAGCTTTAGCGCCCCTTCGACAACATCAAGCTCTTCCTCTGTGAGATGCCAGTCTCCTCCGCCAACAGTCTGCTCAATCTGGGAGGGCTTCCGAACTCCGACAATAGCTGAAGTGACCTCGGGGCGCCGCAGAACCCATGCGAGAGGCAGTTGCGCCACAGACCGTCCAGACTCCTCCGCAAGAGGCCTGATGGCCTCTACCACCTCGAGGTTAAGGTCGAGCTGTGGAGGACTGAATTTGGGATCCCTGCTGCGGTGATCTTTGTCAGACAGTGCTTCCGCACGTTCGCGGGAAAACGCTCCTGTCAGCAACCCCTTCCCCATCGGACTGTAACAGATCACACCGATACCGTTTTCGCTACAATAGGGAAGATGATCCTCCTCGACCTCCCGATTCAGCATGCTGTAGGGAGGTTGAAGAGAGGCAACTGGATGAATTGGCTGCAATCGCTTCAACTGTTGCACGCTGTGATTCGAAACGCCGATCTCCCGGATTTTTCCCGCCTCTTTCAGTTGCACCATCGCGCTCCATGCCTCCTCGATATCCTCATCAGGATCTGGCCAATGGATCTGGTAGAGATCAATACTTTCCACCCCCAGTCGCTGAAGACTGGCCTCGCATTCCCCGATAACGCTCTCCTTTTTCAGCCGTCCTTTGACCGTCGCATCGTCCTGCATGATGCGTCCACACTTGGTCGCTATCAGAGGCCTCTCCGCCCCCGGCATGTCTCGCAGGGCTTTCCCTACCAGCACCTCACTGGCTCCGTCTCCATAAATCGCTGCAGTATCAATCCAGTTCACTCCAAGCTCAATCCCTCTATGAATCCCAGCAACTGCCTCCTTCTCGTCCTGGTCTCCCCATCCATAGGACCATTCTCCCCCTCCGATCGCCCACGTCCCAATCCCAATGGTAGTAAATTCCAGCTGTGTCTTTCCCAGTCGCCGCCTCTGCATCCCTTAACAAACTGTTCTCTCCCAATACTGTCAACGCTTTCACCTTTGCCATCCTACCTGCTTTCCTAAGATCATTCCGTGCCTCATCCCACCAAACGACCAAATACATTCCTACGGCGCAAACAGGTTGGGAAATGCCTCGTCTACCTCGAACGCTATTATATAGAAGGGCAACCCCGGTATTATATAGAGGCGCAGGGTCCTGACTTCAGGATTTGGAAGCGCACCCGCGGAAGTGAAGAACGGGCAATTGAAATCTACCACCGTTACCGGTTCTGGGTCTGGTGGATCGAGGCTTGTTGCAACTGGCTACCTGCTACCCGCTTCATCACCTGGCTGATGCACAAGACCATTTGAAAGAGAGGGATTATTGATTCAGTCGTGGACTATTTGATCCTGCAGGTTCACTCTCTCCCATGCTCTCTTTTCTTAGCCATTCCGCCTACGATGAGCACAAAATGCACGACGGTCACCCTGAACGACCCGAACGCACACAGTCGATTCTGTCCCACCTCAAGGAAACTGGCCAATGGCCCGGGTTCAAACACCTCCAAGCCTGTCCCGTAACGGATGAGGCACTGCAGAGAGTCCACGAACCTCTCTATCTGAAGAAAATCTCTGCCAGCGCTCCCGCATCCGGGCTCGTCATGATCGATCCCGACACGCATCTGTGCCCAGGCTCTCTCCCTGCCGCGAGACTGGCTGCGGGAGCAATGGAGCAGGCGGTTGACCTTGTTCTTTCCGGTCAATCCAAGCGAATTTTCTCATGCGCGAGGCCACCCGGACATCATGCAGAGCACGATGCCGGAATGGGCTTCTGCTTTTACAATAACGTCGCAGTTGGCGCCGCCACCGCACTGGCGCACAAATCTATCGACAGAGTGGCAATTCTGGATTTTGACGTGCACCATGGCAATGGGACTGTTGATATCTTCAAGGATAATCCATCTGTTCTGGTGGCTTCCAGCTTTCAGCATCCCCACTACCCGAACCGTTACTACGATATCGAGCGAGCGAATATCGTGAATACCCCCCTGAAGGCTGGAACAGAAGGAAGTGAATTTCGAAAAGCCATTGATCGGGACTGGTTACCAGCTCTCGAAAAGTTTAAACCCCAACTGGTCTTTATTTCTGCGGGATTTGATGCTCATACCGACGACCCTCTGGGTGACATTCACCTCGAGGAGGAGGACTTTAAGTGGGTCACAGAGCTCGTCGTTGGAGCTGCAAAAGAGCACTGCGAGGGAAAGGTCATCTCCACCCTCGAAGGAGGCTACAATCTCGATGCCCTCGCCCGGTCTGTCTCAGCTCACCTTCAGGCTCTTGCGGACTGAACCCGGGTCCTGGAAATTCTCACCGGCTACTCCTCCTCGTTCTCGTCCTGAATTTGCATTCCCTTCAAATATTTGAAGAGATCGCTATCCGTGGAGAGAACCACAGTACTCTTGCCGCCAATCATCTCCGGATAGAGCTCCATGGTCTTCGAGAATTCAAAAAACTCTGCAGCCTCTGGACTCTGATTGTATGCTGCCGCATAGATCTCAGTGGCCTTCGCATCCGCATTTCCCATGATGGTCTGGACTTGCTTGTAGGCCTCAGACTCAATCGTATTGAGCTCCTTCTCCATCTTTCCGAGGATCTTTGCGGCCTCACCCGCACCTTCTGATCGAAAGCGGTCTGCGATTTGCTTCCGCTCAGAAATCATCCGCTGATAAATTTGCCGCTCCACCGTCTGGTTGTAGTTCACCCTTTTGAAACGAATATCCAAGAGCTTGATCCCAAACTCCTCGACCTTGCCCTTGCTGGTCTCATAGATATCGTTTTCTAGTGCGCTTCGACCGCGCGAAATTGGCGGAAGCACTCCTATTACCCCGGTAGTATCACCCTCTGCCACGATCTCTGATTGTTCAGGCACACGTCCCTGTGTAGTGCGAATAACCTCTATCAGCTTATGCTTCGCTATGGTATTTCTGGTCTCTGATTCAAGGATATCGTCGAGACGAGATTCCGCAGTTCGCGTATCTCTCAGCTTCTGAAAAAATTTGAGAGGGTCGGATATTTGCCACCGCGCGTAGGTATCGACCTCGATCAGAGTCTTTTCCTTGGTAGGCATTTCCGACATCTTTCCGTCCCATGGCAGAATTCTCTTATCGAATTTGTTGACCTTCTGGATGAAAGGAACCTTCCATTTTAATCCGGCTTCGGTAATTGGGTCACCCTTTGGATCACCAAACTGGGTAATAACTACCTGTTCCCGCATGTTCACCGTATAGGCCGCTCCACTGAGAACTATTAGTCCAATCGCAACAACAATCAGGGTGAAACACCCGGCAAGATACTTTTGATTCATCGCTGAATTCCTCCTTGGTTCAATTGCATCAGAGGGAGGACCTGATTTCCTTCCTCATCCATGATAATTTTTCTCTCCATCTGGGGCATCACTTTCTGCATGGTCTCCAGATACATGCGGCGGCGAGTGACCTCCGGAGCCTCTTGATAGGCCTTGAGAAGCGCAATAAACCGGTCCGCATCACCCTCTGCCTCATTAACTCTCTTAGTGGCATACCCTTCCGCCCGGCTGATATCCTGTTGCGCTACACCCGCAGCCTTCGGGACTTTCTGGTTATACTCTCCATTGGCCACGTTGACTGCGGTAGACTTTTCCTGCTCGGCCCTGTTGACCTCATTGAAAGAGTCCTCAACGTCGCGCGGAGGATTGACGTCCTTCAATTGAATCTGATCGATCGAAACCCCTAGCTTATATTTTTTCGCTAGCACCTCCAGCTTCTCCAGACTCTCTCTTTCGATGTCTTGCCGCCCAATAGTGATCACCTCGTCCACCGTTCGGTCTCCAACAACTTCTCGCATAACGGACTCGGAGGCGTTTCGAAGAGTAATGTCTGCATCTTTAACCATAAACAGATAATCCTTCGGTTTCGTGATACGATACTGGATGACCCACTCTACCAGGGCTGCGTTTAAGTCGCCCGTCACCATTTTCTTTTCCTTCTCCTGCTCTGGTGGCCCCATCCACTGAGACCGATTAGTATTCCTCGGAGTCCCAAATCCGTATTCCTGCTTCTGCTGGCGCAAGACTGCAACCTTTTCAACCTTATCGATGAAAAACGGCGCTTTGAAATGGAGACCGGGTTGCTGAGTCGATTGATACTTCCCGAAACGCAATACCACACCCACTTCTTCTGGCTTTATAGTGTAGATGGACGTCAACACTCCTACCAGCACGCCTACGACCGCAAACCCGATAAGCACGATCTGGGGTTTGAATCCCGGGAAGTCCAATTGGATCTTCCGTCCACCACCAATATCGATCTCTAGCATATCTTAAATATACAGGTCGACCGGCTGTAAGCACCACAAAAATAAAATGATTACTTCTCCCCGGAAGTACGATCCTCCTTCCCGGCCTATTCTGCCGGATTGCCCTCTGGGGCATTTCCACCCTGCCTTCTCTTCTCTGTCTGACCTTCTTCGGCGGCACATCTCGCGAACCCCTTCATCACGATCATGGCAGCTTCCGGCCCACAGGAATTGGCTTCTCCGTACTGCGCCTTTTCTCTCCCGTAAGCATATGGCTTCCTCCTGTCCCATTGACGCTTTGGGATGAGGTATCCAACCTCATCGTTGGACAATCCAAACAGCATCCACTTCCGTTCACCCAGAATCTCCCGGATAGTTGGCTCAAGGGGTGCATTAGGAAAATCCGCAGCCGGATCAGCCGGTTCCTGAAATTTGCCGTAGACCAGCTCGGGATAAAGTTCTCCCGGAATAGCTGCCAGCGAGAGCTCACCGAGTTGCAGGCAGGCCACCTCAGTTTCAATGGTCATATCCTCTCCCGAATTCTTTCCACTCATCGGCTTCCCTTTCCGATAAGGGTCCCCCGTCGAAACAAACCTCTCCCTCCTCAGGACCCCCATGGAAAGACCCAGCCGATACAGTCGATTTGTCACCGGAAGATACAGCAGGCGAGCCTCAGCTCTCATCGGAGTCAACTTCAGCGGCCGAGCCGCTTCCACTGCTCTTGCCGCCAGTCCCGCAACTTGAATACCGTGCTTCTCAGTATACGCAAAAGTCGTAGGACCAGCTGGAGGAGCCATTAACCCTCCTACTGTCCCAGTGAAGTATGCCACCGGGCATTGGTATTTTCTCTTGAGCGCTCCTACCGTCGCCCAGGGAAAATCCGCGGTGATAAGCTTGTTTCGTGAACCCATCGCCTCGGGATGGGAATTCCACTGCACCAGCAACCCAATTTTCTTTCCACTCTTGCTCGAGAAGACAAGCACTCGCAACACTGCATCGAGTGCAGCAGGTTGACGGGTATCCCTCAGCAGGCTTGCGTCCTCCGCAGTCCCGTAGGACACAGTCACGTCTTCGACCACCGACGCCGCCGTGTCTTTCACCAGATTTACACACCTGTCTGTTACCTCCTTCACGTATGCGTCATTCACGCCGTAGGAATACTGGTTGCGTCCCCACATCCCGATCACGTCAGGTCCCTCGTGATTATGCGTGGAGGAAACGAGCACATATGAAAACCCGGGCAATTGACTCCGGATTTTCTTTACCGCGGGAAACTGCAAACCCACCAAATCTACTGAAACCAACGCGATCCTCGTTCCGCCATCCTGAAGCACAACGCATCTTGCCATCAGGGGATCATGTATTCCGGCGGCCTCCCGTCCCGTGCCGTAACCGGCTAGCCAGACCTTTTCTTTACCGCCCAGCTTCGGGGTGATGTCAACTTCCCCAAAGCCCACGTCAAGGGCCTGAACCGAGCCTGCCAGAAACACGGACAGGCAGAACCCAAGACTACGGAGGAAGTCAGCACTATTCACGACCACAGGATCAATTATTCTGTTGGGTCAGGCCACTCCAAATGTCGATGCAGGAAGTCGTAAGTTTTCTGACCGTTAATCGTATGGGGTCCCACGAACCACTCAATCTCCGCGCGGTTGCCAATCCCGAGCTGAGCGGCATATAAGGCGCGAACCTTCGCGAATTCATAGGCCACGGTCTTGTCCGGCGCGACCCCATCAAAATGACCACGCTCGACCATGAAGGGTCGCGGGCAAATCAAGGCTGCCATTTCGAAGTAATTGAAGGTTCCTCCGAGGTCGAACTCAAAGATCTCGTATTCCCCCTTATTGGCATAACTGTAGCGAGCTGACCATCGGTCCGTCGCGGCGTTTTTCCATACCCATTCATTAAAATCGGCTGAGCAGATTGAGAGACAGTAACGATCCACCAGGGGAGGAATCCGCATCGCCGACTTTCCTCCGTAACTTAGACCATAGAAACCGATTCGGTCTCCATCGACGAAAGGCAGCCCTGCGAGCCACTCCGTGATCTGCCGATGCTGAGGCACCATGACCGAGAACAGAGTACATCCTACCGNATTGGCCTTGAACTGAAGGATCCGGAAAAGGTCCCAACCCAGGTAGAGGTTCTGAGGAGCGAAGGTCACGAACCCTCGCTCTGCCAGACGAGTTGCGAAGGCCTTGTAGTAATGATAATCCTTCTCCCCTACGGTCGACTGCGGCCGCCCTTCCAGACCGTGCTGGCACACAACAACCGGTCGCTTTTCCGAACCATCGAGCTTCATATCTCTGGGGAGAGTCAGAATTCCGTAGGCCTGAACTCCTGCCTGCACATCGAGCACCACCTCGTAACTGATCGTCCCCGNTCCTTCCTGATAGCTGCGGGTGCGCGCATTGGGCTCCGCCAGATTCTGCAGGCTCCCATGCTCGCCAATCACNTCTTTACTGAACCTCTCCCGCAGCGGCGCAATACTCGATTCGTAGTTTTCGACGCTATCCGTCTTCACGANTTTAAAGAGCTCCCCACGCAGTCGCTCTGACTCAATCAGAACTCGCTGATTGTGCCGGTCGATGGCCTGCACTTGTTCCCCGTGGCGGCGGGCAATATCTTTCACGGTCTGCAAGGGCTTGATGGCGGCCCAGCCAGAATCGCTCTTCTCCCCTCTTTTGAGCAGATTCCCAGCTCCGATCTTCTTCATTAACGTTCGCCAGCTCTCCGGCTGGATCGCACGATTCACAGAGCGTAAGACTACTGCATCGGTATTTATAAGTCCGGTCTCGATCCGAACCTCCTCATCTGTCGGTTGTAATAATCTTCCAGGCTTGCCCCGCTTCCCTGCTCCTTTCCGGATTCGCTCCGGGATCCCCTCCTGATCGAGACGGAACCCATACTCAGGGAAATGGCCGGTCTCGATCACGAGCGGTCGAGGAGCGATCAGGCGGGCGATCTCAGCATCCGAGTGGCCACGTAGCAAACCGAAGACGCTACGATCTGCTGGCTCATCCCACACCCTCGCTCGCGGACCGAAATATCCGCTTACCAGAGCCCCGTCCAGACGCTCGTCGAGTGCTGCGGCATAAAGAGCAAGTCGTCCTCCTTCTCCCCAACCCACAACTGCGATCTTCCTGCTNNTACTATTACCGGACCGGCTTGGTTCTTCTCTTCGGAAGCAATCGACCGCCGCGAGCACCTTGAGCACCTCGTAGCCTGCGAGCGTGCGGCCCAACTCCCAGGCCGGCCGGTGTAGCCACTCTCGCATGGGCATGGCGTGATGTTCCTCCCTTTTGATCAACACTGGCACCAGAACCCGGCAGCCTGCCATGGCCATTTGCGCCGCAAAGGGATGAGTCTGCTGCGTCTCGGAATACGGTTCCATTGCCCCCAGCTCCTCCGGATCCTGATCTGCATCGGGCAGTGCAATGACATCCACGAGGGGAGCGCTTTCGCTCGGCTCAAAGAGCAGGCCCAACGCCTCCGTGTTCCCGAAGGTCGTCCAACTCACCTCGTTCACAGTGTAGTTCTTCCCATTGCCAATCGGCCCCCAGCGGCGCCCAGCGAAGCGGAACGAGTTATCCTCGGGATTTTGGTCCCTTGGAAGACCCAGAATCCGGGCCAGCTCTTCCCGCGTTCCTCCCCTGCGGTCCTTCAATTCTGCCGCTATCTCANCATCAAGAAAACGATCCACTCCCTCTATCATNGTTATCGAAAGATCTCCCGACGCCCTCAAGAATTCCGTCCCANGTAGAGGATTTCTTTCAACGATCTTTTCCAGGGACGGCCAGTCCGGGGCTCCTGAAGCCAAAGAAGTCACACAGATAAAAAGACCGGCAATTCCCACTTTCCTCATTCCGCAAGGGTAGAGCCCGTATTCTTCGATTGGGAGGGGAAAGATAAAGCGACAACCATTGACGCTAGGGTCCGCATACTGAGGCGAGCACGAGAATCTAGGCCAAAGGCGAATCAGCGTTCAAGAAATGCGGCCCATTTGGTAACCTGAGTAACCGGCGTCAGGCAAATTCCTCCTGCGGGACCTTCTCCGACTGGAGCGATTGTCAGCGAGACAGTCTTCCTTGATCGACTGAAGCGCGCGAGTTCGACCGCTACCCTTCCCATTGTAAATCTTGGGTTCATCTCCACGACCGGTTTCCACCTCAACGAACCCTCGTCGTCCCGGTAAAAAAAGCTGTCTACTCCGATGGGGCCAGTGAAGCGGTGCTCCTTCAAGAGATTACTTAGATGGGGCTCCAGCACCGCTTCCTGAAAATCGACCAGATGACCTTTAGGAGAAGACCCTGCGAATAGAGCTCGTCGCAAATCATTCTCAAGGCAGTCTGTAAATCGATTCGTCACTGTAGCACGACGGAACTGCCCCCGCCTGCTATTCTCGATGACGGAAAGTCCTCTCCTTACCAGACCCTGCTCCGTCATGTCGTAGTGCATCGAGAAATCCTTCACGCGCTCCAGCCATGGCTCAATCACAAGAGAGCCATGATGGCTGAGAAGGCGCCTGATCGCTGACAAGGATTGAGGGGAAAAATCGTCTGACGCATTACAAATAATCCTCTCTCTTCCTGCTGTACTGAAGGGCGCTTTCAAAACATAGGAAGACAAGGGCGAATTCGCTACCCGGCTCTCGATCTCCTCAACGGTCGAAACCTCTACTCCTGCGCAATCAGCGTGGCAGAGGAACGAGCAGCTGTGCGCTTCAATCAGTTTCTTGAGAAAACCTGCATGCAAGGCCTTGGAAAATAAATCCGGACTCACTGGTGCAGATTCCATTTCAAGTTTTTCGATCAGCGGTTCTGCATCTGGAGTATGCGCCCACGGTCTGATGCCGTGCAGCTTGCGATTCCTCATCTCCGAAATACGATCAAAAGTGATCAGTTCCGGGAGCTNAAGACCTGCATCCAGCAGACCGGAGAGAAAATCGGTTCCCGGCATCGACGGTACNAGAACAACATCCTCTCTCCGGGCNAGGTATGCCGGAAGGAGTGCAAGATCGCGCTCGATCTCCATGGTCGCCCTGCTCGCCTCNCCCCTCCCGGCGACAAGACTCTCCTCTGCTCCGGGATTGAACCAAAACACATTAGGCGTCCTCCCCTTGGACTGCCCGCAAACGCGCAATTCCTTGATAAATTCCTCCTCTAAACCCGCTTCCCGGCGTCCCTCTTCATTAAAAACAAAGGCACCCTTGGCCCGGGAAGGCGAAAGAGGATATTGCAAGCCAGAGACAAATTGCTGCCAGTCGCTGCCGTCCTTCTTCCACTTCCGGAACCATTTCAGCCCGTAACTCACGTGCCCGATTTCATCCTCATAAATTCGCTGCAGAAGGGCGGCTGTTTTTTTGTCTCCCGCCTCTCCAAAAATTGCCGCATACCCACGTGCGTAATCAAGATTTGCCTGCTCGAAGGTCAGAGACAGGCGGGTCACATAGTCCAGCGGAGTCTTCATCGAGGACACCATCTTCCAGAAGAACCCATTGACCGGAAGATCGCCGAATTCAACACCACACTGCGCCATCCTTCTGAGATACATCTTGGTATGCATCTGCTCTTCCTTGAGAGTGTTCAGAATTCCTTCGCGAAATTCAGTCGGAGCATCGGGGAACTTCAGAAGAACAAGGGCCATCAATTCGGTGGCCAGCAATTCGTGGTTGGCGAAGAAATGGAGCAGTCTCCCCCGCTGGTGGTCGTCCTCAATACCTGACATTCCCGGGAAATCCGCGCGTGTGCCATCTTGGCGCAATTCCAACCCGTTGGGCCGCGAAGGAACCTCGGGAGTTATGACCGCACGCCCTCGATTATGGTCTGAAATACCAGTCGGAGGAGGCCTCAGTTTTTCCTCGAGGCTTGTCCCGAAAAGGACCCGCTCCGCAATCTCCCTAACCGTCATCTGCCTTCAACGAATACAACTTCACCCCACCGGTCAGGCAGGTGCATGTTCACGGCTCCCTGTGGACTCCAGACCCAGTTATCCTCCGGGTGTTCCTGCTCTTCCGGATTGAGGCTCTCGGCAATCGGGGTGCCATGAGGCGGGATACGGACATATCTCCCGTCCACTACGTCGTGCTTCCACTGCACCCGCGAAAAATTAACCTTCCATGTATCCCCGGGAAGAGGCGGGGTAGAGCTCCTCTTATTATACTTGGAGAGGCCAGACCAAGGGAAAGCCACTGATACCGACCACCCCTCATCACGATCGGAGGGATCGTTCAACGAACCGCGAACCTCCACCGCACTACGCAAGTCAGGCAAGTTACAACCAAGAATAGGAACTCCACCCTCTCCATAGGGTTTCGGCAGGCTCAGTTCCCAGATGCTTCCGAGCGCATTGATCTCGAATTCGTAGTAATCAAGACCATCACCGTCCGGGTCCATGAAAACCTCAAAGTCATTATCCTCAAACATGACTGCATTTTTCTCCGTGATCGTTCCCCAGACATGGGGTTCCTGCAACTCGGCTCCGACGTAGAAAAACTCATCATCCCACCCCATTTTGGCGCGAGTTCGAAATCTTGGTCGCAGCTCTGGATCTCCTGTTATGTCCACGAAATCCTCAGTCCAGTCCATCTCAGTCCATCCGACGCCCGATAGGGAGCCGTCGATCCGCGGAGGGTTCTCTATCCGACGACAAAAATACCTCCGCGCCACATTAGTCACTTCCCCGGCCATCTCTTCAGTCCTGAAGCTTGAGGTGCAGCTCTGCCGTAGCAACCGTATTCGGATCCAACCTTTGCTTCAGTGAATCCCATATGACCTGTGCCTTACGCTCTACCTTACCTTTGAATACTTCGACTCCATCCACTTTCACGGAGAAAGCTTCATCGAGATTCATAAGCCGGTCGCTCAGTCGCAGAATAATCTCCTTCGCTCCTTCAGACCGGATAGTCACCTGCTGTCCTTTAACCTCCGCCTCGATTTTCTGCCCTCCCTTGGCGACCCCCTTTGGCACCTGCAACCAATAAAAACGCTCGTGGGTGCGACCGCTCTGGTGCCACACAACTCTTTTCGGCCAAGGATCGCGTACTCTCTCAATCATCCAAGGCAGGGCTTCCCGATCATCACCATTCATCCAATGCCCATGTTGGGGATAAATTGTCGCCTTGTGGTCGTAACCGCTTGGATCTTCTTCTCGGAGTTTTCCAAGCATTTCACCCCATTTAGCGGCAACCTTGTTCCGACTGTAGGCTCCGTCTTTTCCTCCCATGAAAATCATGAAGGGGAGATTTCGTAAACCCAGCGGACTCGCGTTATTAGGATGACCCGCCATCATGGCTGCAGCTGCGAAACGATCTGCCATCCGAGGTGCGAGTTGATAGACTCCGTCCCCTCCTGCCGAATAACCCATGAGGTAAACTCGGTCGGGATCAACTCCTCTCATGATCACGAAGTTGGCAATCAGACGGTCAAACAGATCGTCAATATGACCCTGATGCCAGAGGTTCCAGGTATCAGTAGGCGCCCGTGGGGCCACCACGATACCCTCCGCTGGCGCATACAGCCGAATCTGGTTTTTCCACTGCTGGTCATTCACACCGGGGGGGGCGCCACCCCCNCCATGCATGGAAATCCATAGAGACCGCCCCGTCTCAGGCGCACTCCCAAAAGTCCGCTCAAGAAATTTCATTTCCTTTCCGGCCGCCTTCACGACTTTGCTTTTCATCTCTGGACCACGATCCTCTGCATGCTCCTTTCTTACCGTGTCCCAGATGAGGCCTCGGGCGCGCTCGGCATCCTTTCTGGAAAGCGATCCCTGCGGCACGGAAAGATGCCGCTCTTCTGGAAGCAGAGCGAGCCACTGGCTGATCGCTTTGAGCTCAGCACTCCCCTTCCCCAGCTCAGACCAGATCATATCCATGGTTCCCTCTCCTTCACCAACCGCCTTGAAACTCTCCCACCGCGCCTCTTTGCCATACCTGACCCTCAGGCGATACTCCTCTCCCGTTNTCACCTTGAANGCAGGCATATCATTAAGGTCAGTTGTGCCAGCGCGGGTAGTAACCTCTGCCAAAACCTTCCCCTCGCTATCGAGCAATTCTACAACCGAGGTCAGACGATCGCCTCCTTGCACGTCCCACAGCCGTAGATACACCGTCGACTGCTTGATTTCCCTCTTCTGATTCTTGGCGTAACGACCAGTCACATTTACTGCTGCGACTTGCCGATTCTCGAGATCCCAGACCATGGGGAAGTGATTGCCTGTCTTTTCCCAAGATGTGGCCCAGATCGCATGCCTCCAGTCATTCGCGATGGCCTTGGATGCATCTCCCACAAACCACGCCCGGTTCAATCCCGCTTTGTTATATTCGTCAGCCCCGGTAAAAAACCACTTCCCAGAGTCATAAATTTCCGTCCATGTATGGTTGCCCCTTTTATTACTCCAGAGAGGCGTTCCTGCAACCCGGGCCGGGACGCCTACAGAGCGGCACGCATCTACGAGAATGATGGAAAGCCCCGTGCAAGTCGCTTTTCCCAGTTCGATAGACTCTGAGGGGCTCTGGTTAGGCGCCTTCCGACCTGTATTATAGTGNACCTTGATCAGGTTGAAAAAATTCTTGTTGATAGCTTGAACTGCTTGCGTGGTCGTCCGGCAATCCTTCACCAATCCCCGGCACTGCTCGTAGAACCGAGCCCTCCATGCCTCGCGCGTTTCATCCAAGGAGGCATAGGGTAATACATCGTTAAAAAAAACTTTCTCGGGCAGGTCTTTCCCCCACGGAAATTCTGTCCGCGCTTTAATGGCAAGATCTACGTTTTCCATAAGGAAATCGCTCTTGAGAACTTTGAGGTCATAATCGGGCATTCCCCTCACGAGGAAAGCGGCAGCTCTACGTCCCATATCACCATGCTTCTCACTCGCTCTGCTCACGAAAGCCGATATTTCCTCCGCATTCTTCCCGGCTGCCCCAAGACGCTCTTCCCACTCAGCCGCCACTTGTCCCCCGGCAAGAAGAACTGTTCCGACACAGGCTGCCTTCGCCATGCTTTTCATGCCCTGAAACTAGCTGTTCCAGCCTTCCGGGCAAGAATCTAAGAAGCGGCTAGTCAGCTTACTTTTCTTCGCGAGTTCTCCTCTGCTGGACAAGAAATTCCATTCTGCGCAACTCCTCCACAATCTCCTGCAAATCAGCAGAAGTGCGGTCATAAGACTCCTTCGCCGAAACAAGCCGCTCCTCTGCCTTCCTATGCGCGAGATCCTCTTGCTCCTTCTGTTGCCTCGCCTTTATCACCCGCGCTTCCGCCATATCCACCAGTCGCTGGCCAGATTTGATGCGTGTCTCATGCCGTCGCTGGATAGCACGGGCCTGATGAACGGCCCGTTCCGCATTCTGCTTTTGCCTCTCTGCATCGCGGACCTTCTGTTCCCAGCCTCGCCGGCGGTCGGCATCTTCCTGCGGAAGGGAAGCCAGTCCCTGCTTCATTTCCTCGACCCTCATCTTCGCATTCTCCACGATTTCTATTTTTGTCGCAATGTCTTCGACCGCCTGCAAAGCCATCTTCTGGTCCTGCTCAACTCGCCGGACCTTATCCTGCACCTGTCCCTGCATACGGCCTACGTTCGCAGCTCCACGAGCAGCCATGGCCTTCAGCCGACTGACAATCTGCTGGGACCGGATCCAGTCCGCTTTGGCCAAGTTCCTCGCAGCCTCCTGCTTCTCCTGCTCCTCCCCAATCGCAACCAGGGCTTTGACAAGCTCTTCCATGGGAACATTCTCACCCAGAGCTGCTGCAGCCAGTGAGCTTTCCGGGTTGAGAGACCTCCAGCGCTCCCGGAACATGTCTAATATGGGCTGACCGCTCTCTCTACGAATCCCTCGTAACTCACCCTTCGTGATCTGATGATTACGATAAGGCGACTCGTTCAAAAGAACTCCGCTCTCCGTGAGAGCAATCGCTCTGCTGCGCAACCGCGACCCGTCAGCAAGAAAGAGGGACCATCCTTCCTGCTTAACAGCCACCGGCGCTCTTAAAATCACCGCGATTGCCTCAGTCTGGACCGCGAAGCTCTTCCGCCCAAGCAGGAGTGAATCCACGGTCACCCGACCCTCCTCCAAGCCGACCACGGCCCCGCCCATGAAGTCGCCCCCACGAAGAAAAATGCCCTCCCGGTTAAAACGTAGCGCTTCTGCATCCCGGGATTGAAGCTGCTGGAAGAAAAGAGCCGCAGTGTTCTGCCTCGTGAGAAGCAAGGAGTCCTCCTGCTCTCCAAATGTCACCACCTTCCCATTCATTTTTATCACAGGACGGCTCAGGAAGCTTCCATTGGCTGTTAGAACCCCAGAACCCCCGATCAACCACGGTGATCCATCGAAGGTCAGATCCAATGAAGCGAGGTCCGCCAGAGAAATCCGCTCCTTTTCACCGGACTCGCTCGCCATCTCCAGGGCACCGCCNTCCCGGAAGGTAACCGTCCCCTGCAGGGATTCGCCTCCGACAGTGGTCACCACATCGCCTTCTGCCGTCACCAGGCCCAGTCCCCCCACCAGCAGCAAGGCAGGGAATATCCTGGGCACCACATGGGCTAACTGCTTCCTGATCATTTCCGCATTTCCTCGAACAAGACGATATACTTACAACCCTCCTCCTCTAGCTGTTCTGCGGATTTCACCCTCTGCCGCCGGGCCCATAACAACCAGAGAGTCATGTAGTAGAGCTTCATGAAGCCGATCAATCCGAAAAAAGCAGCGAACCCGAGGCAGCCTGCCACGTAATCCTCGTAGTCACGCCAAAGTGCGAGCGCGAAGAGTAATGCCACCAGAGTAATCCCCAGAAAGACATACATCACCGGCCTGACCTTGGCTGGATTGAACATGGAGGCCTGGCAACGCACGCAGCTCATTTTCTCATACGTATCATTACTTCTGGCTCTCCAGGTCTTCTTAATAGTGTGGTCAAAGCCATTATGGGCTTTGCACCGGTAGCACCAGTATCTCCCAGAGTCCGGAACAAGCGGGTTTTTCTGAAGTGACTCCCCTGCGTTCATTCCAACCCACTCTACGGAACCACCTCCCGCAGGGCAACTCCCAGCCTCCATTTCCATCAGTCAGGCCCCGGAGGCCTCTACCTCCCTTCCTTCTGCAGCTTCTGCACCATTTCAAGGGCCCTGCGGGCGGGTTCCAGATCCGGCTCCAGCTCCAAGGCCTCCCGCAGCAATTCTGCCGCCGTACCGAGGTTCCCGTAACTAGCTAGCATAGTACCGTAATCCAGCAGGAACTCCGCCCGTGGCTCGAGGGCGAGGGCCCGCTCAAAATGCACGGAAGCCTCCTCCGGTTGCTGCCGCGTTCGGAACTCCTTGGCGAGTCGATGGTGTCGGCGTGCAACCCTTGAGGCTAGAATCCGTGCTCTGGGCCCGTCTGCATGTTCCAGCGCGGCCTCAAGGTAGGACAGGGCCACCTCAGGAAATCGGTTGTCAAATTGGCGGGCCATGAACTCCATAGCGTAAACTGGATCCACCGCCTTGGTGAACCAGCGTCCCGCCATCGGCGGCGCCCAAGCATGCCAGCCCTCCCCGTCTGCCCGACCGAGAGCTTCCAGATCATCAGCAATGCCAGATGCCTCGAACGATCCGCGATAAACACCCATCACTTCCCCACCGGCGCCACAGAGAAAGGCCAGGGGCACGCTCAGGGGCACGCTCAGGTCAAACAGGCCTTGTTGAAACACACTCAGAGCGTCCAAAGAGATGTTCTCGATACTTCCCCATTCAAAAGGCCAACGTAATTCCTGCATCACCTCAGCCGCTTTGACGCGGCCCTCCTCTCCGTCCACGTTGAGGGCGATAACCAGCGGTATTCCCGCCACCCGGTAGGCGCGGGACTTTTCAGTCATCTGTTTCAGTTGCATCCACGAAACTGGACACTCAGCTGACCAGAGCATGATCAGCTGGGGAGACCCTTCCCCGGGAAGCACGCCTCGGTCACCACGGGGATTCCTGAATCTCAGGGGAGGAAGACGGAGAGCCACCGGGGGATTGATATGGGCCGTGGCATCCCGGGACCGCGGGAGAGAGGAGTCCGCATCAGCAGCAATGATTCTGGGAATCCTCTCAACTGGGACAGCGGAACCGCTCCCTTCCTTGAGTAGAAAGCTCCCTCCTGCCTTAAGTCCCTGAAACAATTCCTCTCGACCCCCTGGCCATATCACCCGGGCCTTTGCCGCTTCACCGTCTTCTCCCAGTCCGAAATGCAGCCAACGACTCGACTGGGAGAGAAATAGATCGCCTGCCCGGACTGATCTTACGGAGTGCAGCTTTTCTGATCCCTGTGCACCGATCAATTCAACCACCGCTCCAATGGCGTTACGATTGCACTCCTCACCCTGCAGCAGAACGGACACGAAATCCCCCTTTCTAGCTCCTGCGTGCTGGTTAAGCATCAGACGCAGGCGAGGCGCAGTGCGGTCACGATACCAGAGATCTAGGTCCCCATCATGATCCCAGTCTACCATCGCAAGGGCCCGGCCATCGGCGTCCTGGTCGAGTCCCATCACTGTCGAAACGTTCGCAAACCCTCCCGCCCCATCGTTGAGCAGAAGTCGGTTACGCTCCCGCCCGCTCCATGAGAGTCCATCCCTCACCTGCTGGAGCAGATCACTCCAGGCATCCCCATAAAGATCAGGATCAGCCTGCTGTTTCGGCGACACGACCTGCCGCCAGAAGAAACTTCACAAGTCATCAGGCTCCCGACCGGTCAGGAACCCATTGGAAATCACGAGATCCTCCCACCCATCGTTGTTGAGGTCCCCGAACCCCGAGCTCCAGGCCCATTGTCCAAGGTAACTCCGACTTTCTTCACTCACATCACGAAACCCGTATCCTCTCTCCCCCTGTCCTCCCGCAAAAAGCGAGTTTCCCCGGGCCATCCTGCGTAACTTCCCCACCAGATCCGGGTCGGAGCCCAAGGTAAAGAGCTTCTGCCGGCTAATCCGGTTCCCCGCAGCAGAGAACATGTTTCCCACATAGAGGTCAGAACATCCGTCTCGGTTGTAGTCACCCCAGGCCACGGACATCCCGGAGGCCATGTCCTCAATCTTCAGTTTATCAGCAATCTGACGAAATCGTCCCCCCTCATTCTGATAAAGGCAGTTCCTCCCGAAATCATTGGCCACGTAAAGATCAGGGTCCCCGTCACGATCATAGTCCTCCCAGGCTGCGGCAAAGCTCCACCGAGAATTAGCAGCATCCAATCCCGCCGCTGCAGTAGCATCTGCGAATCCAAAGTCTCCGAGATTTTTCAACAGAACATTACGCCCCCCATTTCCAGCATCGTGGAACGGGCGGGGGGCATTCACCTCGAACCCTCTTCGTTCCGCATCATCTCCCGCGCTGTAAACACACACATGGAGGTCCAGAAGCCCATCGTTATCATAATCAGCCGCACTCAGAGAAAAAGGGTAGCGCGCACCCGGGTGGCCTCCGCGCAGACTGAAGTTCCCCCTTCCGTCATTTTCAAGGAACACCACCATCGCAATGGTTGCTACTATCAGGTCCTCATCGCCGTCATTATCGAGATCTACAAGCAGCGCACTTCGGGAATCTTCCAGCCAGTCCACACCTGCCTCGGCTGATATATCAACCACCGTACCGTCCTTCTGCTGGAGATAGAGACGATTCGGAAGACTCCCTCCATCACAGACATAAAGATCGTCAAGACCATCTCCATTAACATCGCCCACCGCTAATCCATGGTGTCCCGTGAGGGAGAAATCTCCCAGGCGTGTTAGCCTTGTCGCCCAATCTCCCGTTCCCCGGAGAACCTGATTCGCATAATGCTCCGTTCCGCCCAGCACCGCGGCACTGATATCAACAAATCTCTGGCCCTGTCCTAACAAGCACTCTTCGTAATGTTCCACCTGCAGGCAGGAAAGCCGAGGCGGACTTTCCTTAGTCCAATGAGTAGACCACGTTGCATTGATCTGNCGGAGAGACTCATCGCCGAACCCTCCAACTCCCATCTCCACCAGCACTTCAGCAGAAAATTCGGACTCGAGCTCTTTCAAATCGATAACCTTGACCGAGAGTCTCTTCAATAGTTGTGACGGATCTTCACCAAGCAAAATACCCCGCGCTGCGGCAAAACCTGCCCATCCCTCGTGCCGGGTCACTTTGCCGAGCGAGTCTGGTGGTCGCAGGGTCCGAAGCCCTCCATGATATTTTTTTTCAATCAGCAGAGACGGCCGCAACTCCGTAGATGCAAATTCATCCGCAAGCACTAGGCGGTCCCCTGCCCCCAGAAGAGACTTCAGCCTTTTTGACACCATTTTACTCAGGGTTTCGGATTGCCACCCTCCGTCAGGTTCTCCGGCTTCTTCTGACCTCAGCTCGTCGACGGGGGTTACTTCCAAGATCTGTTGGATGGAAGAATCCTTCCGACCCGGAGAAACCGCCCGAACCTCTAATTTGACCAGCTCGTCCGCGGCAATAGCCACAGTAATATCCAAAGCGCCTTCCTCAGAAACCTCGACCTGATTGCTGCTCTTTTCTCCGCACCCAGCGAGCAACAAGCAAACCGTGAACCTTATGACTATGCTGAGGAAGTCGCGAGACGCCATTGGAGAAGCAAAAGTATCTCTCAGAGCGCCAAGGGCTCCTCGGCATCAGCAAACCGGCCGGAGGGTAGCCCCATTCGCTGCATCATCGCAAGGTGCAGACGAGACATGGAGGTGCTTCTGGCATGATCGGCATACCGCCCCGTCCTGATCGTTCCGTCTCCGCCTCCAGCCACGAGGATCGGCAGATCTTTCTCCGCGTGTTCGTTCCCATCCGCGAGACTTGAGCCATAAACGATCATCGAACGCTCTAAAACCGTGGCCCCGTCACCATCTTCGAGCCCCTTGAGCCGATCAAGGAACCAAGCCAGCTGAGAGTGATGCCACCTCGTAACCTCGTTATACTGGTCTTTCTTACTCCGGACACTGTCCCACTTCGTGACACCATCGTCATCTTCGGTGCGTCCACTGGCNTTTTTCCAATGGGAAAGGGCATGCCACGTACCCTTCACACCGGGAAGAAAGTTGAAGTAGCGATTACTCTGTCCATGATCGAGCATGAACGTTGAGACCCGTGTTGCACCTGACCAGAATGCGAGGGCCATCAGGTCCAGCAGCTGACGAACGTATTCCTCGTGACTTGACGGGATCCCGGGCTTTGGACGCCGCAGCGTATCGGTCAAGGCCTGATCCTCACTCATCCGCAGGCTCTGCTCCTCGGCGAAAGCGAGGCGCTTTTCAACTGCCCGGACCGCATCGAAGTATTCATCTATCTTGCGCTGGTCAGCACCACTGGCTCTGCGCTTGAGATCTTTTGACTGGGAAAGAACCAGATCGAGGACACTTTTGTCGACGAACCCTTCCTTCGATCGCCGGAAGAGCTTATCGAAGATGGCCCGTGGTACGGTCTCACGAACTGCCGGCGTATCCCGGGAAGTCCACGACAGGCAATTCCGCGAAAGACTTCCAGAGAAACTACCCTCCCCGTTCGTACTGATCTCCAGCGAAGGGAGTGGCGATGCGGGAAGCCGCTGAGCTACCATTTGATCCACCGAAGCGCTCCCCACGTCGTTCCGACGCCCATCAAAAGCTCCCCCTGTCAGCCACGTCGCAGTCCCCGCCCCATGGCCGTTTCCTCGCGGCGTCCACAAGTTCCGGGTCACAACCAGATCTCCTTTATGGGGCTCCAGCGGAGACATCCAGTCATTCAATCGCTCGAGTCTCCCATCCCGGCTCACCCTGCTCGGCGCCCATGAACCTGCCGCCGCACCGTTAGGAAAGTAGAGATACGCCAATCTCGTCGCCGAGCCCACCGTCCCGCCTTTCAAACTTGGTGCGGGTGCTCCCATACTTTCCAGAGTGGGAAGGAACAGGCAGGCGCCAACTCCTCTCAGGAAAGCTCGTCGGTTGGGAGAATTCTTCATTCTGAAGTGGAGGGCAAAGCGGGTTCTGTATTGACAGGTAATCGCCGCATGAGAAATGGCCGGCTTTCTACCACTTCTTTTACCATGTCTCTCATGAGATAACCAGACGGTTTCAATCTTGCCGCGATCTCCCGGACCGTTCCCTCATCATAATATTCCAGCTGTCGGCCAAGGCCATAAGCCATCATCTTGCGAATAACCTGCATCCCAAGGTCATCGAGGCGCCACTCCCGAAGGGCTATTTTAAGACCCTCAGGACCACGGAACCGGGCTCCATTAGGCAGGGCTCCTCGGTTGTCCACGTTTGGCCGCCACTGTCCGAATTCAGCGTAGTTCTCGAGCGCAAATCCGAGGGGATCGATTCTTGAATGACATCCTGCACACCGTTCTGAGCGCCTGTGAACCTCAAGCTGCTCCCGAAGATTACGGACAGCATTCCGTCCCCGTCCGCCGCCCTCAATCTCTGGAACATTTGGAGGCGGAGGTGGCGGTGGAGTCCCCAGCAAAGTGGTGAGAATCCATGTGCCTCTCNCTACCGGACTTGTACGATCGGGAAACGAAGTCGCCGCGAGAATACTTGCATGACCGAGAAGGCCTCCCCGACGAGGCGTTTGCAGAGTTACTCTTCTCATAGCGTCTCCGTCCACCCCGGGAATACCGTAAAATCGAGCCAGCTCCTCATTGAGAAAGGTATAACGGGCATTAATCATGCGCTCTACGGGAGCGTTTTCACGGATCAGGGAATGGATAAAAAGCGCAGTCTCATCCCGCATGGCCTTCATCAACGATTCCGTACACCACGGATTGTCGATGGGATCTTTCCGAATGCGGGGTCCGACCTTGTGAGTCCCTAGCCACTCACCGGCAAAAACTTCACCGAGCGCAAGGCTGCGGTCATCCGAAAGCATTCGAGTTATCTCATTTTCACGACCCGTTTTTTCGCCGAGCAGGCCGCTCTCTGCTGCTCCAAGAAGTTTTTCGTCAGGTGAAGAGGCCCAGAGAAAATAAGACAGGCGTGAAGCAAGATCAGTGGCGGCCACTTTTTCGTCTATTCCAGGCTTTCCTCCCTTCTCGACCCTGAGCAGAAAATGAGGTGAGATCAGGACAAGTTTGAAGGCAGTCGCCAGTGCGTCGTCCTCTGGCTGCCCAGTGTCACGAGCGATCTGCAGATGCCGTCTTAATTCTTCAAGCTCACGGCTTCCGGGTGTTTTCCGAAAGGCGAGCCGGGCAAAACGCCCAAGACTCTCATCACTTCCACCGTCGCCCTTCAGTGCCGCCCAAGCCTGCGGCAGATTACGCACCGTATCGATAACTTCCTCGGCAGCGGTCAGGTAGCGGTCGAGGTGGGCGGTCGCCAGGAACAAGGTATTGGAGCTGTTCGAAAAACCACTGGAGCCACTGAAATCAACGGGAAAATGATCCGCCGGGCGCAGATCAAGACCNACGAGGTCACGGATAGTTCGATTATATTCCTCCCGGGTAAGACGTCTCGCAGGAGCGTAACCCGGGTCACGTATTTTTTCGTAGGGAAAGTGCTCTATTTCCTGCCGCAACCATGCACGGAGCCGTAGTCTATCCTCAGCAGCTGGTTGCGGCCTGTTCTTTGGTGGCATGTCCCCACTGCGGATTCGCTCCGCTACATTTTCCCATAGCAGGCGATTCCTCACGAGGGGCCTTTCAAGAAGGGCTTTCTCGAGGTCGAGGTCTCCTTTTGCACTGGAGGAGTCATGACAGTCAAAGCAGTAAGTTTCTAGAGCAACAACGATGTGCTTTTCATACTGAAAAGCAATCTTCTCAAGGACGCTCTCGCTCTCTTGGCCGCCCAGTGGAGGAGGCGTGTATATCTCTCCCGCAACTTCCTCTTCCTCTTCTTGATCCTCTCCACCCATTTCCTCAAGTTGCTCCATAAAATCTGCGATCATTTCATTAACAGCTTTCAGGGGATTACCCATTCGCCATTGCAGTTCCTCAGCCAGCTCTGCCGCGAGATCCGCATCACCGTTTCCGGCAGCCATCTTCATTTCCCTTTCCGTAATTCCATTATCGATCCGCCAACGCTCCTCCATCAAATCCCGGAGAGTTTCTTCTGCCTGACCCTCCTCTATCTCACCCTCCTCGAACTTCCATACGAGGTAATCAAGAGCCGCCTCGTTTGCCATCTCTCCGACCATGAGCCCCGCCCACTTTTCCCCGTCTTCACGGGCCTCCTCCCACTCCTCCTGCAGGTCGCTAACTCGTTCAATAGCCTCGTTCAGCACTTCATCAAAGCTCCTTTCCTCTGCCTCCTTGATGACTTGGAGTAAACGCGGAGCACGCTCCTTTAAAAACTCTCGATCTTCACGGGACAATTCCTCCGCCATGCCATGAGCCATGAGCCCAAGTATAGCGATCAGGAGGAAACAGTGTGGGCGCACCCCGGCAATTTGCCCCTTTTCTGCCCTAGAACAAGAACCTGTTTGTTACCCTACGCCGGCTCGGACAAGAAAGGAGAATTCTGCCTGGTCCTTCAAGCCTCGTTCAAACTCCGCTATTTTACGGGCCAATTAGGATCTGGTTCATGAGCTTTGTCCATGAGCGCGATTGCGGCTTCCGTAAGATCGGGACGAAATTTACTGAGATCCATTGCCTCCCCGGGATCTACAGCAATATCGTAGAGCTCAACCGGACCAGTGTGCATTGGCTTACGGATGGCCTTCCACCTGCCAAGACGCACTGCCTGTGAAGATCCCTGCTCATGGAATTCCCAGTACATGACCGAGTTGCGAACCCAGCGTCTGTCACGAGACTTCCCGCGTAGGACTCCCGCAAAACTATCACTGTCGATGTCTTCAGGAGGCTCTATCCCGGCAAGATCAGCAACAGTGGACATCAAATCCCCGAAATACCAATGGCTCTCGTCCCTGCTTCCAGCCCGAATNGTCCCCGGCCACCATGCGATCGTTGGCACCCGGATTCCTCCCTCTGTCAGATCTCTCTTTTTCCCACGTAACGCGCCATTCGAATTAAAAAAATCTGCCCTGTGTCCTCCTTCCTGATGTGGGCCATTATCTGAAGTGAAGATTACCAGTGTATTCTTCGCCAGTCCGGTCTCTCTCACAACATCGAGAACGCGCCCGACATCACGGTCGATATTACGAAGCATTACCGCGAACCCTTTTTCAGCCACAGGCCAGTCCATCTTCTCAAATTCCCCGAGCTCCGGGACTTCCATTCCCCGGGACCCGGCTTCATTGTTTGCATGGGGTGTATTCAGCGCATGCATTAGGAAGAAAGGAGCCTCTTTATTCTCCCTGATAAATTTTTCTGCCTCTGCCACTAATAGGTCTGGAGCATAATCAATACGCTTCACCGCAACTCCCCTCCCGCCCTGAGCTTTGCCGGGAATTTGAAACGGCTTCCATCGTGATGCGACTTCATTCCTCAACTTTTCGACCTGCCCATTCCGGATCAGGAACTCAGGATAAAAGTTATGAGCGTGCCACATGTCCACATAGCCAAAGAAATAATCAAATCCGATGTCATTCGGATTGCTCGTATTATCAGGAGTTCCCAGACCCCACTTTCCAATACAGCCCGTTCGATAACCCGCGCTTTTCAGGAGCGCCGCGAGGTTAGGATCCTCCGGACGAAGAATCACGGGCCGCGTCGAATTACCCCGCACGGCTGTCCGGCCCATATGCCTCCCTGTCATCAGGACGCTTCGCGATGGCGCACACACCGTTGAGCCCGCGTAAAATTGCATGAATTGCATTCCCTCGGATGCCATCTCGTCAATTCGAGGTGTTTTCAGGACTTTTTGACCAAAACAGCCCAAGTCGCCGTAGCCCAGGTCATCCGCAACGATCAAAACAACATTCGGCGGACGAACCTTCTGAGCGTCCGCATCCATCACAGGAAAAGCGAAAGTCAAAAATATCGCGGAAAGCGTCGAAAGAGGAAGCCAGTTCAAGGCTCTGATCCTCCAGCCCTCCCGGCCTTTGGCAAGAAAAACGCACGGCNACGGTTTAGGATTATACGAGGTTCAGGTGTCTGGATATTTACCGCGTCCTCCCTTCTCATTCTATCAGAATGTGCCCAGCAAAGACGGGTTGCCAAACTACCTGAAACGCGCAAACTACTCTCAAGATGAAGCCACTCATTCTCCTTCCGACCCTGGCCCTCAGCCTTGTCCTGCCCACCCTCAAGGCTGCAGAAAAACTCCCCGATGTGAATTATGAGAAGTTTGCCTCTGGCTTTGTCTCACCGCTCAGCATGATCCCCTACGAAGAGGGCGAAAGGGCCTTTCTCGTCGTTGACCAGACGGGCGTCATTCACTTTCTCGATGAGAAGGGAGGAAAGCCTGGCAAAGCCTTTCTCGATCTCCGTAAGTCCATTGTAAATTTGAAAAAAGGGTTCGACGAACGCGGATCTCTCGGAGTTGCACTCCATCCTCAATTCAAATCCACCAGAAAGGTGTATGTTTACTACAGCGCACCTCTCGCGTCAGATGGGACTGAGAATTTTGATCACACTGCGCACCTTTCCGAGTTCAAGGTCAAGGCTGATGGCACGGCCGACACTCGAAGCGAGCGGATAATTTTCACCGTGGACCAGCCACAGTGGAACCACGATGGAGGAAATCTGGTCTTCGGGAAAGATGGTTTCCTTTACCTCGGGCTCGGTGACGGAGGCGCTGCCAACGACCTTGACCCTAAAGGTTCCCCTGAAGGAGGACACGAAAAAGGCGGTAACGGGCAGGCGCTGAATCGCTATCTTGGTAAGGTTCTACGTTTCGATATTGATTCTAAAGCTCCTTACGCGATCCCTGATGGCAACCCCTTCAAAGGCAGCAAGGACGGCAGAGAGGAAATCTATGCTTGGGGAATTCGGAATCCGTGGGGTATCACGGTCGATCATGAGAGCGGCGATATTATCGTCGCAGACGTAGGTCAAAATCGCTTTGAAGAGATCAACGTCCTCTCTGCTGGTAACTTCGGGTGGCCCCGCTACGAAGGGTATGCAGCCTTCGATCAACTGAAACCAAGTGAGCCATGCACGTTGGAGGTATCAGCTGCCCCGGAGGGATTCGTGGCACCGGTTCTGGTCTACCCCCACCATGAAGGTCTCGGCAAAGCTGCCGGTTACGGAGTCAGTGTGACCGGAGGGCATGTTTACAGAGGAAAGGCGATCCCCGGTCTCAACGGAGTCTACCTTTTTGCAGACTGGGCCCAAAGCTGGGCAGGCAAAAAATACGGTCTCTATGGCGGTATCCGGGACTCAAAGACGACTTGGACTATGAAAGTGATACCGGGCGCGAAGACTCCGGCCGGCCCGATTTCAAGGATGGTTATCGGATTCGGATATGATCAGGGTGGAGAGGTCTACGTACTCACAAACACGGGCAAGGGACCATCTGGCAAAAATGGAGAGATCTGGAAAATCGTTCCCGGAAAGTAATCCAAACGCTTCGATAGTCAGTAATAGCAGGCTCTGGATCCCCTGAAGTCAAATCAGTTCACGGAAGAGAGCACTACCTCCGCGCTCAACCGCAATTTCCTGTGATTACCCTCTTCTCCGGGAGATCGGGGATGTTATTCTCTTCCCTCGGGCGGACATGGGCCTAGGCTGACCCAGATTATTACGATGGAAACTATCTGCACGGTGATATCACGGATTACTTCGGCTGCGATCGCTTTGTGTGGCATCACGATCGCCTTTGCGCAGGAAAGTGACAACTTCTCCGGAGTCACGACCTATTTCAGCGAGAACTTTGACTCCTTGACCGATGATCCGGGACTCCTTCCTTTCCCGTCTGAACCCAATGGAGATGGGACCGACTGGCTGGACCTGCCAACTGCCCAGAAAGCCGATGCTCTTCTTGGATGGGATATGATCAGGAATGCCTCACACGGGAAAGGTGGAGTGCCTGAATGGTCAGGCTGGACCTTTGCCTCTCCTGAGGCATGGGCTGCCGCCGCCCCGGGCCAGCAGCGAGAGAAATTTGCACTCGGCTCAAACGTTATCGCCATCGCAGACAGCGATGAATTCGATGACGTTGCAGGAGGGAGACCGTTCGATGCCACCTTGCGAACTCCCTTAATTGACATATCGAATGCCGACCCCCTGAGCCTTACCCTGAAATTCGATTCCGGCTGGCAGGCTGAATCCCAGACGGGAACAATCATGGTTACCTATGATGATCAGGAGCCCGTTGAAGTTCTTCGGTTCGACGAGGGAAAATCCACTGCCTTCAGCGAGACAGTTCGTGTGGCTCTCAAAAATCCCAAAGGGGCACGTAGCATGCAGATCGAGTGGCGGAAGGTTGGATCCAACAAGTGGTGGTGGGTGATCGATAATATTGAAGTCAATGACGAGCAACCAGCCAACTTCTCGATCCAGCCTAGAGTTGCTTTCCCAAACCCCGATGTTGCCACTGTCTCCTGGCAGGCCCCAGTTCAGAAAGCGATCCTCTACTACGGAGAAGGCAAGGAAGGAACGTTGTCGAATAAANAGGAACTGGAATCCTCTGATGGGCGCTTCGACGTAGACCTTGCTGCCCTGCANAGAGCGACCACCTATCGCTACCGTATCGCACTGATAGAGAATAAACGCCGCCGCCTCAGCGAGATGTTTGAATTCGACACCAGGTTTAATCTTTCTCCTGTTCCTATCAAACTTCACGAATCCCACCCGGAGAGCACCGAAGCTCTCGTCACTACAGCACTCGAGGCCACTGCAGAACAGAACGGCTACATCCTTATCCTCGGCCTTGAAGATGGTGCACTGGCCTCTGCCTTGGCAGCCAGATCCCGATTCCATATTATCGCGGCAGACACCGACTCCGCCGTCATCCAGAGGGTTCGCAAGAAGCTCTACAAGAATGGCAGTCTCGGCCATCGCATCTCTGTTGTTTCACTCGAGGAAAACGGGCAGACCCCTTGGACCGATGGCTTTGCCGATCTTATTCTGTCAGAGAAGAAGACTCTGCCTGTTTCCACTCCAGAATGTCTCCGTCTGCTACGACCTGACGGAGGAGCCTTGCTCGCGTCTTCTCCGAGAAATCCTGAATTTGATGATGCTCCGGGACACTGGGAGAAGGCAGGATCCTTTTCCGTTTTCCGTCGTGGAGAGCTCACGGGAGCTCGGAATTGGACCCACCAGTATGGAACCGCAGGTAACGCTTCATACACCGGTGAGACCCTCGGTAACGTAAGCGCGACTTCNGGGATGTCGGTTCAATGGATAGGCCATCCGGGGGGTGACTTTGGAATCGACCGCCAACCTCGTATGCCTGCTCCCCTTTCAGCCAAGGGGCGACTTTTCCACCAGGGCATGGACCGCATGGTGGCATTGAATGCTTACAACGGGGCCGTGCTGTGGTCCTACGAGATTCCTTCCCTGCGCCGGCTCAACGTGGCTCACGACAGCTCAAACTGGTGCGTTGATGAATCAGACGTATACCTCGCTATCCGGGACCGTCTTTGGATACTCAGCGCTAAGACTGGAGAACTACGCCATGCGCTGCTGCTTCCCACTGCGAAACGTAAATCCCACGACTGGGGTTTTGTCGCTCAAGAAAATGACGTGATCATCGGATCCTCAGTTTGGGCGAACTCTGCTTATCGAGAGTTCTGGGGTGATGCCGCATGGTTCGACAAGGTGGGTGTGGAAGTAACACAAGTTTGCAGTGATCAAATTTTCGGCTACCAGAAATCAACTGCCAAGGGNAGATGGTCATACGGTCAGGGACTGATCCTGAACTCAACCATCGCTCTTGACGGGGGCCGGGTTTTCTTTCTGGAAAATCGCTCTCTTGAACTTTCGGAGATGACCTCTTCCCGAGTGTCCGACCGTAAACTGTGGCTTGGTTTGACCGCAGTCTGTCTGGATGCTTCTACAGGAAAGATTATTTGGGAAAAACCAGGCCCCAGGCCAGTGTTCCTGACCGAAAAGGTAGGCTTCGTTCAAGCCGCCTACGGGATTGCAACCCCTCAAGGTTATCTTGCAGTCCTGTCCGAAGGCACAGTCAGCAAGAGCGGCGCTTACCAGAAGAAAGGCAATTTCCGCTGCACGAGCTACGGTCAGGATGGAACCCTGATGTGGTCAACCGAAAGCGCTTGGGGAGCGGACCATCACGGCACACACATCACGCATCCGGTTGTGACAGAGGACCGGCTTTATTTTGCACCACACATTCATGACCTGAAAACCGGCAAACCTCTTGGAGAAAGCTACGGACCACGTCGAGGCTGCTCAACCGTAGTAGCAACCAAAAATGCTCTCATGTTCCGGATTCTCGGCGAGGGCAACTCTCCTCTTGGGCTCTGGAACAAGGATACTGGTTCGGTGTCACGTTTCATGCGAATTCGTCCCAGTTGCTGGCTGAATACGATCCCGGCCCAAGGCATGCTCCTGATTCCTGAAGGGGGCGCAGGCTGCTCGTGCGGAGGATGGATGGAAACTTCGATCGGCCTCAAGCCCACAGCTCCTGCTCTACCAGCTGTTCCAGCCTCCACGCCAGCCACAAGGTAATATGTCTATCGTGAAAACGCTTTCATTTACACTCTTCATCGCCGGAGTCCTGTCCTCATCAATACTCCGGGGAGATGACTGGCCGACTTATCGCCACGACGCACGGCGCAGTGGAGTTAGTGCTGCAACGCTCAAATTTCCTCTCTCAGAATTGTGGCAGGTGAAAGGCGGACATCCGCGTCAGGCTTGGAGCGGCCCCGCCAAGTGGGATGCCTACTCCGGCAACTCGGGGCTTCAATCAATGCGGAATTTTGATCCGTGCTTCTACGTGACCAGTGCCGAGGGCCTTGTATATTTCGGATCCTCTCACGATAACGCCGTACACGCCCTCGACGCAGAGACCGGGGAGGAGCGCTGGGTGTTCTTCACAGAAGCACCCGTGCGACTACCTCCTACGATTTACAACGGTGTTGCCTACGCCGGTTCAGATGATGGTCATCTCTATGCCCTCGATGCGCGATCGGGAAACCTGCTGTGGAAAGACCGAGGATCTCCCGTTGACCGCCGGATCCCAAGTAATGCCAGTATGATTTCTCTATGGCCGGTACGAACTGCTCCTCTTGTGGTCAACGACACCCTGTTCTTTACTGCTTCACTCACTCCCTGGGAATCGAGCTGGCTGATCGCAGCCAATCCCAAAACCGGCAGCCGCCAATTCAGCCGGGAAATCAGTAATGTTACTCTTCAAGGAGCACTTCTGGCCACTGCCAATACCCTGATCGCCCCCCAGGGCAGGTCGGCACCCCTCCTCTATGACCTGAAAACAGGAGAACCCTCTGGAGCTATCGGGCATGCTGGGGGAGTCTTCTGCCTGGTCACCGAGGACAACCAGCTGATCTCCGGTCCAAAGTCTCAGAAGGCCAAAGACAACCAACTTTTCCTTACTGATGCCAAAGGAGCTCGCGTTGCAACTTTCAACGATACCTCCTGCGCGGTCGTGGCAAATGGCATCGCCTATCTCCACACCCGGGGATCGCTCAAGGCCGTTACCCTCGAGAAGACCAAAGATGAACTTTCCGGATGGTCAGTAGACACTCCGGCCCCGTCCGAATTGATTGTCTGCTCTGAGTCTGTCATTCTCGGTCATAATGGAGGTATCAAGGCCTACTCCCGTGAAAATGGATCCCTGCTTTGGGAAGTAATGATCCCCGAGGGAGGAGCTGTCCATGGCCTCGCCATCTCGGGGAAAATGCTCTACGCGTCAGATAGCCATGGTACGATCCGAGCCTTCGCGCCATGAGGTAACCTTGAATAATGCGTTTGTTCCTTTTTATCATAGTAAGCAGCTCATATCCCATGGGTTTGCTGGCGGACGACTCTGCGGTAACACTGGAAAATCACCTTGCCCCGGAGCCGCTCACCGCCAAAGAGCAGCTGCGCTCTGANTTTTCTTATCCTGCCGCTACTCGTGCTGCCGACCATGCNGCAATGAATTGGCAGCAGTCCCACAGCTGCATCACCTGCCACACCAATGGGTTTTACCTTATNGGTCGAGCACGGAGCGGAAGTGAGGCCCCCGCCTATCTGGAGGCAAGGAACTTTGCGCACGACTTCATAAAGCCGCATGTTGATCCGGACTATCAAAGAAAAGGGACTCGGACGCCCGGAGCAGAGGCGATGGTTGCCACCACAGCCTTTCTCGCCATCAGTGATATGAAAATTAAGGGAACCCTGTCGGAGACTACCCGTCAGGCCTTTGATTACATATGGAAAATACAGGCCGACTCCGGAGCATGGGACAAGTGGATCAAATGTAACTGGGGGCCCTATGAATCAGATGACCACTTTGGCGTTTCCCTCGTAGCACTGGCGCTTGGAGTGGCCTCCAGTGATGAATATATTCGATCTCCACAGGCTGCTGAGGGAGACCGACGACTTAAAAAATTCCTGAATAATCACCCTCCTGAATCGCTCCACCAGAAGGGTATGCTCCTGTGGGCATCGGGGCACCGTAAAGACCTCGTCGAAAAGACCGTGGTTAAGCAATGGCAGGACGATTTATTCTCGGTCCAGAAAGTGAATGGCGCGTGGGTTCTTCCAGAACTTGGCGACAGGCATTGGAAGAGGTCTGATGGCAGGACACAGTCCACTGATCCGGATGCCTATGCAACCGCGTTTGCTGCCCACGTTCTGGTGGAATCGGGAATAACATATGGTGATGAGAGACTCGTAAAAGCGCGTCGTTGGCTAAAGGCGCAGCAGCGAGAAAGTGGCCGTTGGTATACCCGGTCTCCACATAAGGACAACAGGCACTACATCTCTAATGCGGCCACAAGCTTTGCACTCCTCGCGCTGAGTCCTCCGGAATAAGGTGCCGATTACCTCATGAGGAAATCAGCTGTAGCTTTTCAATTTTATCTTCGCAGCTGGCTACGGGAAATCAGGGTGCTTTTTCTGCCTGCCGTCTGATCGATTGAAAGTCCAGTAGTATCTCAGATCAATCCGACCGAATGACAATCTTCCGCTCAGGATTCACCATCGTCTCGAAGCTAGATCCCTCTAAGCTGTGTGCAGGCCGCGGGACTCTCAGGTGACAGNNGACATGACGCTATCTCCTAAAAAAATGGAGAAAATACGGATAAGNACTGCAGCGTGGCGCTCTTTGGTTTCAACCCGTTTCGTCCCTGAAAAAAAGACCCGCCTTGACTGCCATCGTTCCGGCAGCCATATCCCGGCTGTCCAACAAGCAGAAGGTCCGCATGAAAGCAGTAGCCGTTACCCCGAGTCAGAAGAAGGTTGGAATTATTGACCATCCTTCGCCTGAGCTCCATCAGGATGACGAGGTTAAAGTGAGAACTATTGATGTCGGCATCTGTGGAACGGATCGAGAAATCTGCACTTTTGTCTATGGNGATCCTCCGTCCGGATCAAAGCACCTTGTCCTTGGCCATGAAGCCATGGGTGAGATCGTTGAGGTTGGCACCAATGTGAGCAACTTGAAGGTTGGCGATTTCGTCGTTCCTTCTGTTCGTCGACCCTGCCAGAACCAGACCTGCCTGCCATGCCGGTCAAATCTTCAGGATTTTTGCTCGACGGGGAATTATGTTGAAAGAGGAATCAAGGAGTGCCACGGCTTCATGACCGAGTCTTTTGTCGAACAAGAGCGCTATCTCACTCATGTGCCAGACGAGCTGAGAGATTTGGCAGTTCTGACGGAACCCTTGACCATCGCTGAAAAAGGGCTCGCCCAAGCGTGGGCAGCGCAGCAGCGTCTGCCCTGGGTTCAGCATTATGAGGGGAAGAGACCAACCGGAAAAGGATTGAACGCTGTCATTCTTGGCGCTGGACCAATTGGAATCCTCGGAGCAATGACAATGAAAGCGGCCGGGTTTGAAACCTTTGTCCACAACCGATCTCCTGCTCCAAACCCGAAATCNGAAATCATTGAATCGATCGGCGCAAAGTATATTTCTTCACAAGACATCCCTCTTAAGGATCTCCCTGAGATTGTGGGATCAGTAGACCTGATCTATGAGGCGGTAGGAATCTCCCCGGTAGCTTTTGACGCCTTGGGTATCCTCGGAGTCAACGGCGTATATATATTTACGGGAATCCCGGCCCCTGGGGATCCGATCCCCGTCGATGCCAACCAGATGATGCGTGACGTTGTTCTGAAAAATCAGGCGATTATTGGAACAGTCAATGCCGACGATGCGTCTTTCAAGGCCGCAATCTCTGATTTATCCTACTTCAGGCAACATTGGCCAGAGGCCATTGAGGCTGTGATCACAAAGCGCTTTCCGATGGACGATTGTCGAGAGCTCCTCTTGGACCGGGCCACAGGAATCAAGAACGTCATATCCTTCGCCTAGCGCAGCGTTCCATCCTCTTCAGGAGCGCTTTCAAGCACTCCGATCAAGGAGTTCAGCTCGAGAATTTGTGGCTCTAGGGAGCTCCGCTCCCGATGCATCATCAGGTCCTTTTGTATCTTCCGTAACTGTGGAAGGAGAGGCTTTGCTGCTCCTCCGTACTNTCGCAGAGCTTTCAGACAACGAAGNATTCGATTTCGTTTACCCCATGAATCAATGTCCATTATTTTTAGGCAGAGGGCCATTCCTTCCTGAACNTTATGACGGGCGAGAAGATCGAGACCCTCAAGTCGAATTGCATCGGCGAACATTATTCCAGTAGGAGCTGGCTCAGTAATGGATCGGATTACTGCCGGCAGAAATGGCTTAAGCTCCTCATAAGTAAGCTGGCGATAAAGAGATTTCACGGTGGCCCTTGCCCGAGCGTCAGGGTTTTTCAGTATTCGCTCCACCGCTGGACGCAACTCTCCCAAGTCGACATCGTGGAGTGAACGGGAAAGAAGTCCCTCCATCCCGAGAACTCCACTCCTGCAGAAGAGGCAGAACGCAAGATAGCGCTGCACGATTTCACTCGAGTCAGGAAAATCTTCCTCCGAAATGATCTTGAGGAAATCTGGCACAAGGTGAGCTGCCGGGGCCCCGACTGCGGTGAGAGCCTTCGCCGCAAGAATTCGCAACCAAGGGTCTTCATCCCATAGAAGCTCCCGTAGAGAATTCGTTGCTGGCGATCCCCGCCCTCCCAGAATCGCGATCGCCTGACAGGCTCCGTAACGGGACTCACAGTCACCCGCGTCCAGACGTTCAATCAACTCCTCGAGAGGAAGGCTCTGCTGCTCGGCTAGAACCCTTGCCGCTCTTTGCCTCACCACCGGCGACCAACTCCTTAGTGCTTCCAGCAATTGCTCTACTGGGAGCTGGCGATACGACCCTACACCCTCGTCCCACGAATTAAATTCCCGCCCTGCTGTAATGGTTTCCGTAAGCGCTCTACCGACGAGAGCATTCCCCAATTTCACACCGCGGCCCGTCATGAACAATCGGCCCTCAGGAAGAAGATAGGACAAGATAAATGCCCCAGTGGAGTCCCAGTTGCTATAAAGGTGCTCGGATTTCGAGCTTCCGGCGCCACCTTGATAGGGAAATTGACCATTGTGGCTCCGGTTCAAGTCGAGAAACCATCTCTGTTTTTTGAGATAGGCTGATACTGCGGCCGGACCCGCTCTCATTGCACCAAGAGCACCCCAGAGATAGCTGAAGTAATTACCGGTATGACCCCGCTCGCGCTCTCCGTAGGAAGCGACCGCCATTCGAGAAAAAAACTGCGCCGGTCTTTCCTTATCCTGAGCGTCGAACAGGAGCGCAGCGATCCCGTTTTTACCATTGTCATCATGGAAGCGCGTGTCCGGAGGGTGGTCCCCATACGGGATGGATCCCTTTCCAACATAGAACCCAAAGAAAGCATTTCCGCGTTCTATCGCCTCGTCGACCTGCGGATCGGAAACTCCGCACTTCCTGCCAAGGATAAGTGAAAGCTGACATACCAGACCAGCCTGATTGAGAGCGCCGTATCCACCTAGCCGCCCATGTTTTTTTTCGTCATTCCATTGCGGCCAGGCCATTGTGTGACCCCAGCTTCCAACCCCACTCTGCCCTTCTGCAAGCCGGACTGTGTATTCACGTATCGCAGGTAGGACCTCCCGGTCACCCGTCGCAAGATAATACTCGGTAAGCAGTAAATTAGTATATCCCCAATGCCATGATGCCATTGAGCTCGAAGGAGACATTTTCAGACGGAGGTCACTGGGCGCCAGCCTTCGCACATAGTCTCTCACGATAGGGAGGTATTCCTCTTTGCCGGATGCAAGTAAGGCCAGGACATTGATCTTTCCGTCTACACCCTCCTTCAGATTATTGACGATGTATCTGCAACCAGCATCCACAACCGCGGTAGACTTCCTGCAATTCCATGGAGACGCTTCGTGATAGGACCCAAGGACCCGAAGATGAATTACCACGGATTTTGTTTTCCCCTCCCGCCAACGGAGCAGCTCCAGTTGCCCCTCTCTGGCTTCTGTCTCAGCAGCAGTGACTGCATTTCCAAAAAGCTTTCTCGCGTCGGCATCAAACAATTTGCCATTCGCTCCGAGAATAACGTCCCCTTTTCTGAGAACTCCAAATGCAGGCGTATCCTCCTTCACCGATGTGATAAGAATTTGCCGACTGTCACTCGTCTCGAGATTCCATCCCCAGATCCACCCCCTGGCTCCCGTTGGTCCGAGATTCCAGTCGTGGAAATCATCCGGCAGTCCTCCTTTGATCAGATCGGGCACAGCCGGCTTCTGAGCCCCTTCGCACACAATCGAACCCGCCAGGACAAGAGTGAGCAGGATATGTAAGGATGGGTTTTGCATTCTACCGAGGAGACCTCACAGTTTCCTACGTTTGAATTAGCTCGTTCGTATCAAAATTATTGAAAATCCCAAGATAGGCCCTTTCACCTTGTTCACATCTATTCACATCGCACTCCAAGGAGAGCCGCATCTCCATGGATCTTCGCTGAAAAAGATGAGAACGTTGCTCCCCAACACTTCCCCTCGTGATTAAGCACTTATCCCGGTAGCATTACCCCGATGCCTTTTCCTCTCCGCGTAGTGCCTTTTGTGCTGTCGGCTGCTGCCCCGGCTCTGCTGGCAACGCCTGCGGATACAAATTCTTCCATGAAGGATTGGACGCTACGACTGATTAAACCTGACATCCGGAAGGCTGACGCCCGTTTGGGCCGGATCGATCACGAGCTTTCAAAACTCCCCGAACTCTACACCGGACCCAGAGGGTCGCGGTTTGGCTTCCATAGCGAGACTATCGTCCATCAGACAGAGCCCCACTATGTGCAAATCGACCTGGGGGAGGCGCGGCCTCTAGATTCCGTGGTATTGGTTCCGGTCCACCTTCCTACCCTTGGATCCAAGGGGGAAGGATACGGTTTTCCGTTACGGTTCAAAATTGAAGTATCCAAGACTCCTACCACTGGATTTCGTTCCATTGCGGACCACACTGAACACGACTTCGATAATCCCGGCCGATATCCCATCAAATTTTCGAGTTCTGGATTCGAGGGCCGCTTTGTTCGGGTCACCTCTACGAAACATGTTCCAGCAAAAGGCGGCTTCATCTGGGCGATGGAAGAAATCATGATTTTGGCTGGGAATTACAACATCGCCACAGCTCGGCCACGTATCGCAAGCAGCACTCAGGAACTCTTCCCAAATTGGTCATTACAGCGCATCAATGACGGAATCAGTCGCCTTGGAAATCCTCACGAGGCGAAGCCAAGCCCAACCAACGGATTCCTGAGTGCGCGTTCAGCATCAGCACGTGACCCTAAGTGGATCATCGTTGATCTTGGACAGCCCCTCCCGGTTGATGAAATACGAATTGTTCCTACCTCCTCTGATCATCCGGAGATCATCGGAGGTCGAGGTTTTCCTAAATCACTTACCGTCGAACTCTCTAATGACTCAACATTTGAAACGACGGTGTGGAGAACAAAGAAATACAGGCACCCTTTGGGGTTTCCCTGGAACTCGGTTCTGGTTTTACGGTGCAATGGAGAAGCCGGGCGCTATCTCCGCCTCGCCTCAGAGGAGCTTTTTGCACGTGGCGAAATGCATAGTTTTGCTGTGTCGGAGCTTCAGGCCTATCACAAGGGCGTGAACGTTGCTCTCAACAAGAAAGTCAGCGTAAGCGACCAAACTACCGACCCGGGCAACACCGGATGGTCCCCTCAGCATGTCGTGGATGGCTTCTCGAGCTCCTCCAGCTTGATCGAGTTACCAGTTTATATTGATGCCATTATCGACCGGGCAGGTCTGGAGAACGAACGAGATCAGCTCGTCTACCAGCAAAGCATGGATACCGATATAGCTCTCACAATGCTGACGACAGGAGGGACCACAATCGGAGGCATTGCTCTCTTTGGGTGGATCTGGATGATTTTCAGACAGCGAGCAGTACGCATGAGAGATGCGGAAAAGTTGCGGAAACAGATTGCAAGAGATCTTCACGATGACATCGGGAGTAATCTTGCCGGAATCGTGCTTATCAGCGAGGTAGGCAGCACAAACCAGAATGCATGTGAGACTGTTCGTGACGACTTCAGGGAAATTCAGGAAACCGCTCAACAAACGGCAGACGCCATGCGCGATATCGTATGGCTCGTAGACACCGGGGAGGCGACCACACGGGATCTTTTCATAAGAATGAGGGAATCTATAGAGCTCATCGTGGGCCATCTTGACACCTCGGTGCATTCCATACCCCCATCTCCCAAAAGCAGGCCGATCGGGCTTCAAGCCCGCCGGCACTTCTTCCTCGCTTTCAAGGAAGCACTAAACAACGTCCAGAAGCATGCGCATGCTACCACGGTCCGGGTTGTTTTTGAATTGACACCAAGTCATGTGACATTCGAGGTAGGGGATGATGGAGTTGGATTTGAACCCGAGTCACCCATGGGTTCTGGTCATGGCTTAAAAAATTTTCGTCGTCGGGCAAATCGAGTGAACGGACAGTTAAAAATCGACAGTATCTTAAACAAGGGGACGACTATCCGGTTCTCAGCACCGCTGAACCAAAGAAACTTATGAGCGAATCAAATACCGAACAAATCCAAGTCTGGCTGGTTGAAGACAACGAAGTCTTCCGTAGAAACGTTCAACGGGTTATCAACGGTCTTGAGGGAATGACTTGTGAAGGCAGCTTCGACTCCGCCGAGGCAACGTTTAAAGCGCTTCAAAATAATCCGGCACCAGACGTTATCCTTTTGGATGTTCAACTTCCCGGAGTTGATGGCATTACAGCCCTCACTGAGTTCAGAGAAGCCATTCCTGATACCAGGGTGATCATTCTTACGGTTTTTGACGATGCAGAGAAAATCTTTCGGGCGGTCTGCGCCGGCGCATCGGGTTATGTCCTCAAAGGGTCTGGAACTGACAAAATCGGGGAATCTATCCGTCAGGTGATGGGTGGTGGGGCACCGATGACCCCGGAAGTCGCGAAAAAGGTTCTCGATGCTTTTGCGAAATCCGATTTGCTACCCGGCGAAAAAGGAGATTACGGACTTACTGCGCGTGAGCAGGAAATTCTAAGGCTCCTCGCCGAAGGACTCCTGAAAAAGGAAATTGCTGACGCCCTGAGCATCAGCGTCAATACCGTTTCCACCCACCTCCGCCGTGTTTACGACAAACTTCATGTCAACACGAACACTGGCGCAGTCGCCAAAGCACTCAGGGAAGGAATCATCTAGTATCCTTCACGCGCAACTCGCGAGGCTCTCACTAACCTCCTACTCCTCCCCTGATCCAGTCCGGGAGGAAAGCTCACGCAGGTATTTGAATGGGTAGATACCGGTCGCATGACCATCCTCGAACCGGACAAGAAGCGCGTAACCGCCGATAGGCTCGTAGCTATTTAATACAAAACTGCGCTCTGTGTAACTTACCTCTGGACGAACTACACGTCCGGTAGCATCGGGCTCACCCTGACAGCTAGCGCAGGGGCATGCACGCCGCAGCCTTTCGACTGTTATGAAACTCTCCTCTCCATCGGACCACGCGATAGCGAGTTCATCCTGTACAACACCGATATTGGCAATCGATAACATGCCCTTAAGATTGTTCTATGGTAGCCCTTTATAACTTCTCGGTCCAAAAATAGATGATCCAACCCGGACGATTGTTGCTCCCTCTTCAATGGCGACTTCAAAATCGTGACTCATGCCCATACTGAGACCCTTGAGTTTCACTCCAGCATCACCTTCCAGACTATCACGAAACTCTCTTAGCTTTCGAAACGAGCTTCTAGCCTTCTCAGGGTGGTCGACTGCCGGAGGAATACTCATTAACCCTGAGAGGTGGAGATCCGGCATCGCGAGCAGTTCTGGCAGGTCCTTTCTCAGCTGGCTCACGCTGAATCCCCCTTTGCTCTTCTCTTGATCCAAGTTGACCTGCAGGTAGATCTTGGCCGCCTTCCCCATTTCGCCTGCGATTCGACTCAAATGACCTGCAAGCCGCAATGAATCTACGCTATGAATCGCATCGAACAGCATCAAAGCTTTACGAGCCTTGTTCCGCTGCAGACGCCCGATAAAGTGCCAGTGTACTGCCGCTGGTAAATCCGGCATCTTCAATTCGGCCTCCTGCAGCTTATTCTCCCCAAGCAATCCGTGACCGGATTCTACGACATGAGAAACGATCTCGGCGGGCCANGTTTTCGAGACCACCAGTAATTCCACCGCCGAGGAGGAGCGTCCGGATCGTCTGGCAGCTTCCGCTACTTTATGCCTTACGGTTTCGAGGTTGGAGACAATTTCGCTCCTCTCCATGGCACCAAACCTCAGATCCTGTTACTCTGCCGCAGGAAGAATACCAACGGTGGTTGCTTTGTCTACCTGCTCGACGAGATCCGATACGATCGAAAGCGCCTCCCGCTTCACGGGATCCAACCCGCTGGGCCATAACGGCGTGTCATCCAAGGCATCCTCCTTGTCCTTCGCACGGCGCATGAAGGCCTCTGCATCTTTTTCGCGATCCACCTCTGGAAGGGAATCGACCTTGAGATTATCCAGAGTGAGCCGGAAGAATTTCAAATGCTGACTATCGGTGGCCTCCATTTTAGCAAACCTCTCCCGGCGCTCCACGTTCCGATCCTTTCTACGCTTTTCTGAATCCGACAACTCCGCTTCCCGCTCAGCACGATTCAAAGAAACAGCGTTGGCAGCAATCCGCTTCTTGGTCCTCGCAACGTCCTCAATGACATACTGAAAATCCTTCTCCTTTTTCACTCGAGCTTCGTTTCGCTCCTTCAATTCGGGAATAAAAAGTTCGTTCCTGTTTCGAGGTTTAAAGTTCGGAGCCTCCCGAATTAAGTCATGGTCAAGAGGGTGTTTTAAATAAGCCTCTCCAATTTCCAGAGCATCGGTTACCGAAGGAAGAACGATATCAGGCTCAACTCCTAGCTTCTGGGTCGAACTTCCCGAGACTCGATAGAACTTCTGGATTGTTGTTTTCAGATATCCGGCCCTTGTGTTGTCTTCAAAAAAACGAAAGTAGCGCCCGATTTCCATCGGCTGCTGGACCGTCCCCTTCCCAAAGGTCGAACTATCTCCCACAATCACGGCGCGATTGTAGTCCTGTAACGCTCCAGCAAGAATCTCACTGGCTGAGGCGCTTGATTTGTCGGTAACAACAATGAGAGGTCCTTTGTAAATCGGTTCTCTTAAAAGCGCCTCCTTGGACTCAATCCGACCGATAGTGTCCTTGATCTGCACAACCGGACCCCTTCCCACGAAGAACCCCGTGATCCGCCGAACCTCCTCAAGGGACCCTCCACCGTTGCGCCTGAGATCCAGAACAAGACCATCGATCTTCTCCTGATTGAGTCTGGTGAGCAGCTTCTGAACATCCGCTGACACACTTGGATCACCGTCGTCGAAATCCATGTAAAAGGAAGGAAGTTGTAGCCAACCGATTCTGCGCTTCCCCGCGCCATGCTTCATCTCGATGACCTCTGCACTGGCTAACTCGTCTTTCAACTCAACCCGCCCTCGCCGGATAGTGATGAATTTCACTTCTCCCGGGGCACCATCAGAGGGCTCAACCTTGAGCCGCACCTCGGTATCAACTTTTCCCCTGATCATTTCCACGACATGGTCGATCTTCATATACATGATATCAACGACGTCACCCTTGTTCAGAGAGTCAACCCCCACGATCCGATCGTTAAGTTTCAATTCACCCTGCTTATCCGCGGGTCCGCCAACTACAATACCCATGATCTTGGTCGCACCATCATCCTCTGCCTGAAGCAAGGCCCCAATGCCCACCAGGGAGTTGGACATTCCAGACCGAAACCGCTCCATTTCCCGGGTACTCATATAGTCTGTATGCGGGTCATGGGCTGCAGCTACCGCACTCAGGAAATAATTCGCGACATCTTCCTCATCCGCTTCCTCAATACTTCGTAAAAACCGGTCATAGCGCTGTGCGATTTTCTCCTGTGGGCTCTTGTCGTCCGCAAGGGGATCTTTCTTTCCCTGCTCTTCCGCCAATCTTTTCACTGCATCCCTGCGAAGAATCTCAGAAAGAAGCGCCTCTTCTATCTGTATGTTCCACAGTTCTTCCGCTGCCTGCTGACTTGAGGGCCAGTCCGCATCCTTTCGAGTGCGCATCACCGACTTTGCAGAATCAAAACTGAACTCCGCGGTCTTCAGCAGCTTTCTGGCGTATTTGACTCGCTCTCCAACACGCTGGGAAAACACCGTGTAAATCTCATTAGCTGGTTCCATGCAACGGCCCTTGATGAGGAGCTCATGGAGACGCCTTCCATATTTTTTATCAAACGCATCAACATCCTGCTGGGTGAAGTAGAGCCGAGCAGAATCGAGATCGGCCAGATAATCTGAAAGGATCTTGGCACTCAGGTCCGCATTGAACTGAATTCGGGCATAGTGACTGTTCTGTAACATTCCAGCCATTTCCCGACCCACGACATTGAAGTCGGTTTTGGCATGGGCTGGCAGAGAAACTGCGCTGATCAAGGCAGCTACCAAAGCCGCCAGAGTGGGTGAATTACGAACCATTTTCATTATGCCGTTTACCAAATTCGGAATGATTTTGCCGGTGTCCTCACAATCTACGATGGACGGCGACTTGTCGAATTCTTTCCCCGTTCCAGAAAGGCAAAAACCCTTTCTGCTCAATCTTGAGGAAAGTCTCTATCCCCCTTCTTTTGTTTCTTTAGCCATTCTTGAAAGTAATCCTCATCCATCTCTGTTTCCTGCGGCAAAACAGGAAGCACTCCCCACTGGACGATCTCGTCAAGGGCGGCTGGACGCCGCCGGAGAGACGCTGTGAGCTCGAGATGCTCTTTCCCACGTTTAACCTTAAGCGTGATTTTATCCCCGGGACCCTTCGATTTTATATAGTCGGCAAGACGACTGGTCGGGGCCAGATCGTCGAACCGTACCTCGTCAAGACCAGTAATTAAATCGTCTGGTTTCAGTTGAGCGAGGTCCGCTGCGGTTCCCTTTCGAACTTCCGTGATGAGCACGGCCGGACGCATCACCCCTTCCTCATCCTTCCATCGAGAGGCCTCCATCTGAATGCCCAGATATCCCTGACCCGGAAGAGGCTGTTTGAGGATAACCAAAGCCTTTAAAACCTCTCTGCTTCGCAGACGTACCTCCGGGTTGTCAGCCTCCCTGTATATGCGGTATAGCGCCTTGATACTCCCTTGCAGATCCTTCTTACCCCAAGCAAGCAACTCCCTCTGGCCCGCATGCCGTACTTTAAAATCCTCATGGCCCAGGGCCTCAATCATTCCTTCCGGCAATTCCAGCAGATTATTTTTTCCCAAGCTGCCAGGACGCCCTTCCTCAGCCAAAATTTGTCCTGTGATTGCCGCAATAATGATCGGCATACCCAATAAGAACGCCTTTCTTTTGAAGCAAGTTGTCGTCATGCCATCAGCATTTTGTTGCTGCTCGAAGCATACTTAGAATATCGACCGCCGGAAGCGCCGAGACTCAGAGAGTCGCAGCGACTCTCGTGCTTTCGCTTAGTTACCGAACACCGTTTTCTGGGGAATATCCACCGTATCCTTTGGATAAAGCTTGAGTAGTTTGTGCTCCCCTTTGTTCAGATCATAGATGTAGCGCTTACCGTTGCGGAAAAGGCTGATCCTGTTTACTGCACCGAACTCAGTCGGGCCACCTGCTGACATGACGGCCTGATACAAGGTCATCCCCCTTCTGTAGGGCTTCGGTCCAGGCGCACGCACTTTGCCACCCACCGTTACCATTTGAACTGTGATATTATCACCTGAGTCAGCCACGATCTGAATCACGGGGCTGGTATAGATTTCCGCGTCTCGGTAGGCCGCCTCAATCTTTCGTGCAAGCACGTCCGTTTCACTTCCTAGGACCTTGATGGTGCCAATCTTCCACATGGTGATGAACCCCTTCTCGGAAACCGGATAGCTCCCATTGATCCTCGCCTGCTCTCCGGCTGGGACCCCTTGAATGGCAATCTTGATTGCACCTCCAGCCTCAATCTGAGCGTGGACCGATGCAGAGATAAGTATCAGGAATAAAATAGCATTCTTAAGAAGAGTCTTCATGAAGGAAACGATGTCTGTGATGAGTGAAAAGGAAAGGCGAGGTCGGTTTTCAGAAGTTCTGTTAGTAAGTGAGTCCTTCATCGTCATCCGCATCATTCGCAGCCACCGTTGATTCAATTGCTTCNGTGGTTCCTGAAGNCCTTGTCCCGCCCGTTGGCACAGGGTCTGAATCTGCGGAAGGTGCGTAATACGTATAATAGCTGGTGTAGTACTGATACTGGCTGTCGCTCCTTACGTCCACATTGTTGAGAACAACTCCGATGACATGACCGCCAACGTTCTCAACCGCCTCTTTCACCCTTACCAGCATGTTTCGCGGAAGCTTTCTGTGCTGCACCACAATCATTGTGAGATCCACTTCTGAGGCTAATACTGANGCGTCGCTGACTCCAAGGATGGGNGGNGANTCAACCAGCACGAGATCAAACCTNTGTTTTACATCTTGAATGAGTTCCGACATCCGNCGTGANTTCAAAAGCCCCGCCGCGTCGGCAGGGAGAATCCCCGAGGGNAGGAAGTAGAGATTGTCCACNGGGGTCTGGAGGATCACATCNTCTAACATGAGATCAGTGGTAAGGTANTTNCTGAGGCCNACCGAGTTGTTGATGTCGAAGAANGTNTGNACGTTCGGCCTGCGAAGGTCCGCATCAATCATGAGCGTCGTATANCCGCCCTGGGCNCAGACATACGCAAGATTGACCAAGGTAGTCGATTTCCCTTCTCCAGCNCCTCCAGATACTATNGTAATNCTGTTATCCTCCGGATTATTACGATTGAACTCAATATTTGTTCGTANAATACGNTAGGCCTCCGCGTCAGGACTCATTCCACTCTGCTTGTGCAACACNCCCACATCNGNNGGAATTACTGCNAGNACCGGCACCTGAAGATAGCGNTCTACNTCTTCCAGNGTCTTGACGGACGTATCGAGATATTCCAGCGAGAANGCTATGGCTATACCGAAGATCAACCCTACCGCGGCGCCCAAGGAGAGAAACAGGGTGACCTTCGGGTAAACAGGGTCCATTCCAATCTTAGGATCTTCAAGAATAGTGATTGGAGTCTTGGGAATTTTAAGTGCAATCCGGCGCGCTGAATTGGTTAACTTCATCTGAGACAGCATCGCCTTGGCGGTCTCGTAATCCTGTTTTGCCTCAACGTAATCCTGTGATTGCAGGGCCTTGTCGACCGCATCAAATCGTCGATCTTCTACCCTGTCCTTGATTTTTTCCAGCTGGCCGTTGACCAGATTCAGCTGCGTCTTCAGCAATTCCCTGAGAACAACAACCGAGGACTTCAGGTCCTCGTTTAATTTCTCCTGCGCGATGTAGGCCATTTCAACAGACGGGTGCTTACGTCCCAAACCTGAAGCCTCGAGCGCCGCAATATTCACCTTGCTCTCTTGATACCGAGCCCGCAGGGCAGGCACCTGGCTGCCTGGCAATTGAAGCCCCTCTGCAAAGTCGATAAGCTCCTCATCCCTCAGCGTGAGAAGCTGTGCGATCTGATTCTCAAGCTGACCCTTCTTTTCCTCAGCTGTAAACTGCTGCATTTCTGCACTTCTGAGAATTGTTTCCTCACTCTGGCCCATTCGGCCACTCGTGAGCACTCCCTCGATATATGGAATCCCGACAGCTCTTACGATCGAGTGGAAATGACGGCGCTTGTCCTCAACAAGATCTTCCTGCGAGCGAACTTCATTCTCCAGGGCGTCCAAGGCGTCACCAGCGCGTTTGCGCTCATCTTCATTCCGTCCTTCCTGATAAGACTCTGCAATTGCCTTTGCGATGTCTCGGGCATCATCCCGGTTCTGGTGACGAATGCGGATTTCGATGTGATCCGTGTTTCGGACCTGTTCGGTTTTCAGGATCGACTTAAGCTTGAGCAAAGCCATGTTTCGGTCGAATCCATTCCAGCGAGTGGGGAGATCGAGTCGTTCTACCACTCTGGACATGGTCCTCTCGGACTCGATGATCTTAAACTGGTTCTGTATGTAGGCGTGAGACGGTGAAGCCCCGGTCATGGGCTGACCGACAGATCCATTGAGCGGATCCAGCTCNANGAAGGAATGGTTAACCTGCAGAAGCGCAGTGCTTTCGTATTTNTTAGGCAGCACGTAGGTGATCACGGCCGCCGTCATGAAAATGAGAAGAAANGTCAGGANGATGACNCCATANCNGTTTTTGAGGACCTGCCAGTAATCAACNGCNTGCAGTGCGGCTTCGCTGGCNNTTGTTTGGCGTTCGGGTCCGTTTCGCATNTCTTTAGAATTTCAAGAAACCAGAGTTACTCTGAATATAAGGNCGGAAGTGGNGGAAATCCAGTAGGCAGAAAACCCCCGCAATGGAAAAAGCATTGCGAGGGCTGNTATGTTNNAGGGAATTTTTTGNCCNAATCTTCAGAAGGANGACTGAAGTCCCACNTGGACACGGCTNCGATCGTAATCACGCACGTCCGCNTCCGAAGANGACTTNGTGTAGTTGTANGAGCCCGTTACNAAAAGATTGTCAGAGACTTCATAACTNGCNCCNACGTTAAAGTTCAGAACTCTGTCGTCCAAGCTGTCTGGNGCTGCCCCACCGCCGATTTTGCCATCGTAACCGAGCATGATGACNTTCAGNCCACTGAAGTAAGTAAGCTTGGAGGAGNCNACATAAGACCCNTGCAGTCCNAGACGGAAGGTCTGCCGCTCCTCGTATCTACCAAGTTCAAAGGGCTCNNCGCAATCATGNGTGGAAATCAGCCTGTTACGATCTTCNAGNCCGTAGCGGGCGAAGGCACGAATCTGGGTCGNCTCGGANAGAGATGANCGGACCGTCGCTTCCAGATANGGGGATGAATTGCTGGCTCCGTTATCAACCTCTTGAACCTGCGCACCGGCNCGGANCACNGCAACTGTGGTAGGACTGAGTTCAGTCTCCGCTCCGAGGAGGAAATAGTGGGAGTTTGAATCTGCNCTACCGTCATTCTCCTGCGACTGNTANCGGTAAGCTGCGGTCCAGACTGTTGTCGAACTCGTCCGATACCGGAACTGNTTGTAGAATAGGTGCCTGACGTAGTCGTTGCCATCAACCTCATCGAAGGTCACACCGCTGAAACGATACCCAGTGTTAGTGCCCAGACGCTCNGTCCAGCGATACCCTACACTGTTNTCGGAACTGTAGCGCAGGTAGCTCCCTTGNCGACGATCGGACGCAATCCCGNAATCGTAGTCNGGCTCCTGCTCGTANGTCAGGTGATTACGGCTTCGTAANCGGAGNTTTTCACTCACNCGGTGNACGAAATTCGCACCCGCGCGGAATTGCGGAAAGTAGTCCTCACTGACACCCACTCCGGGAGCAAATCCATTACTTCTGGTNATCTTGTCCAAATAGTAGGTGGCTCCAGCCCGTCCCCAGATGTCAATTGTCGTCTGCGGATCNTTGCTNACGAAATTTGCCTGAGCGAANGCGGAAACATAGCCCACGTCCTGACTTCCAACCCCNTCACAATCCGAAAACAGTGGGGAAGCATTGGAATCCCATCCCAAGCTAGCACCAGCGGTCCAATGCAGTGGTAGTGAATCAGTAGGTTCGTCGTCGAAGGGCATTATGTTGTAAAGGCCCTGAGCAGAAAGCAGTCCGCCAGTTGCTAACCCAAGGGCGGAAGTGAGGAGGGTGTTCTTCATGAGATTTTTAATGTGCTGTGCGTTGTANTGGAGCGANATNGTTCGNNGTGCNGTCGTTNGGANTCCAAACAGGACGTGCGANNAAGTTCTAANTAAACTTACTCGGCCAGAGTAACGTCCGAACTACTTGGNGTGCTGATTGCAGGCACGACGGGAGGGTGAATCGGAGGAAGCCCTGGGATGAGGTAGGGCCCATCGAGTGGGTTTTTAACTTTTTCGTTCACGANCACANTTTTGCCATCCTTGGCGCTGGCTGCTNCTGGGTCATTGCCCTTCTTCGCAAGAGCCTTGGGGTTGAGCTTGGCGACAACCGCTTTGATCTCTGCNACTGCGTCCGGCGCNACCGCAACGGCGCAGGAGGTGATGAGATCCATNCGCTCTGGAGCTGCCTCAATNGCAGTAGCGACGATCTGCCCCACAAGAGACTTGTCGGCCTCTGAAGCCAAAATCGCTGCTTTGACAACCTCACACGAGCAGGAAGGNTTAGTCGCTGTTTGCTTCTCAACGATTTTCAGAATGTTGTCCGCNTCTGCTTCAACCTGCTTTTTCACGACGTCTGCCACTTTGAGGCAGTCAGCCTGATCCGCNTGGAGCACAGGAGTCAAAACTACCGCGCATGCGGCCAATGCAGAATACAACGTTGTTTTCATTGTCATGATTTNGTTTGGAGAGTGTTNTATTTTGGAGCGGGTAAAGGGAATCGAACCCTTATGGCCAGCTTGGAAGGCTGGGGCTTTACCATTAAGCTATACCCGCGCGTGCGNCCAAAATGTAGGGACCTTCCTTCCCTGCGCCAAGGATTTTCTCGGGAAATCAAAAAGAATCTGACAACCTCTGGGGACCCAATTTTTATGGGTCCGACGCTGTTTTTACGCTTTTATTGCACNAGAAACAAGATACCGATCTACNCNTGTCGNAGGGCGGGTGTAGTTCAGTGGTAGAATGCGAGCTTCCCAAGCTTGAGGCGAGGGTTCGATTCCCTTCACCCGCACCACTGCNGAATGANCCCGGAGACTCAATATTTTTAGGGTTTTGAACNNTCGTTCTCGGGTCATTCNTCCGAAAAAGCGGACAATCAAGGGGTNAGTAACACCGNAATAACCGATCCGCCACGCTCAAGACCGCTCNATCGGGGACTCATTCAACATCTGGGCCTACNCTCAGGAAGGAAGAACCCGCCAACACNAAGCGCCATTTNCGGTCTTTTTCCNTCGAAATTCCAACGCGCCGGCACGCCAGNGTGTTGGTCTNGNNCCTGCGGGAACACCGNGAAAGCGATANCCTAGGATCATCGNGGAGCTTCATCCCATGATTTGAGCGATCAATANCCAACGCCTGAGTCAATTTTCCGGGGCCCGAGCATAATTCNTTTTCCGTCTCTTTGCGCCTCCTTAACCGCATCAGATCCAAACCCGCGCTGGGGGCCAGTGCCCGAATCAGGACGAAGCCATCGCCTTTCTTTCCCTTGACCAGAAAATTCAGCAGCCAGTGCACTCCATAGTTCAGATACACGTAGGCGGCTCCCGCCGGATGGTCTGCGATGAATTGCCGTGCACTGGGTCGCGTGTGCGTGTGGCANGCCTCGTCTCCCTCAGCCGCATACGCCTCCGTTTCCACGATCACTCCTGCGCAATCTTTCCACGCAAGACGACACCCGATTAAATCTCGCGCGCATNTCTGCGGNCTATGCTGGAAGAATACCGGTTCAAGGGATTCATCAAACTCCTTCATGGAACTGCATCGGTAACGCCTNNCACATCCTCCACNCCTTACATCCCGGTAGGATGATCAATGAATTTCGTCTGNAGACCGAATCTCCCGGAAAGCAGATCTGCGACTGCCTTTACTCCGCCTGTTTCTGTNAGGTAGTGCCCTCCATAAATCATGTTCATCCCGATTTCCTCAGCTTCCGTATAACTCCAATGTGGCCCCTCCCCGGTAAGAAACGTATCGATCCCAGACTCTCTAACCGCCACGACCTCAGATCCAGNCCCNCCCGTAATGACCCCCACTACCCCCGCTTCNTNAGAACCTGCAGAACANACGTGGGGTTCCCNCCCAAGCACTTTGCCAACCTCGCCTACCANTTGATTCAANGATCCTGCGAACCTGCCGCGTATTCCNAGGAGNATTCCCTTCCATTCAAAAAATGGCTCNGGCTTTTCAAGCTCCAGAGCAGAGACAAGGCACGCGTTGTTTCCAATGACCGGGTGTATATCGAGAGGGATGTGCGCGCTNTANACTGCGAGACCAGCTTCCATAGCCAACCTGAATTTTTCATAGGTTGCTCCGGTAACCCTGCGNGCCCCATTCCAGAACATTCCATGATGAACAATGAGAATNTCTGCTCCTGAATCCACNGCCTTTCTCACAACAGGAAGTGACGCGTCTACGGCGACCGCGACCTGCGTCACCTTCTGTGACCCNTCCATCTGCAATCCGTTCATGGCGCCCGGATAGTCAGGCACTTCCTTTATCCGCAACTCGCTATCGAGAAACGAGANAATCTCATTAAGCGTGGCCATTCCCCAATGTTACCCTTCAGNCTCACCTAGCAACTCCCGATCTCACAAAATTTCTGCAACGCCGGAGGCATCGATGAACTCCAATCCAGNCCGCCAGTTTTATCAGGTATCAGCAGTCTACTTGCATGCAAGGCATGACGNGGNAGGTNGAGCAGATTTTCAAGNCGACGGTTCCAGCCGTTCTCGATAAACTCGAGATAGCAGTCTTCAGATGGACCATAGATCTTATCTCCTACGATAGGATGTCCGAGCGTGTTGAGATGAACTCTTATCTGGTGGGTTCGTCCCGTCTCGGGCCTTGCGCGCACAACAGCGAAATAACCATGNGCGTTTTCGAATCGGCGAACTACCTCGAAGTCTGTTGCNGCATATTTACCATCGGGATGAACAACCTGCTTAATCCAGATCCGGGATTCTCCTACTTCACCCTTTCGAAGGATCGGCTCGGCCACTCTCTGGCGCTCCCACTCAGGCCGTCCGGACACTATTGCNAGATATTCCTTCNGNACCTCTCTCCGCTCCATCGCTCGTCCAAAACGTCTCGCAGCCTCCTTCGTCCGAGACATCAAGACCAGTCCACTCGTCTCGCGATCAAGCCGATTAAGAATACTCAGGGTCGCGTAATCCTCGCCTCTNCCGGAGAGCCAGGTCTTCACTTCCCCAAGAAGGGTCGGCTCAGGCCTATCGTTGGTTGGGTGAACGATCAGAGGCGCAGGCTTATCAACCACCAACCAATCCTTCNCCACCTCCACCATGGAGATATCGGTCGANACTGCGATAGGCCCCCTTCTCGCACTCATCCCGTCGCCAGACACTCTTTCCTCTTACCTTAATTNGCAGGGAACCCAATACCCAATAACGCCTTGCCAGAGGCCAAGCTCCTCCTACCCTGCGCACATGCCCGCTCCCTCCGCCCATTCGGAAAGAGAATGCACTCTTGCAGGACCCGCCACCCTCGAGGGCACCTCCCTCCACACAGGCCAGAAGGTAACCTTGACCATCAAGCCCGCTCCGGAAGGGCATGGCTTCAAGTTCCGACGTATCGACCTCCCCGATACGCCGATCATCGACGCCGACGTCGACAAGGTGGAAAAAGTTGAGCGAGCTACNACCCTTGCCTCCGGTTCTGTCCGGGTGCATACCGTCGAGCATATCATGTCAGCGCTTACCGGAATGGGCGTGGACAACGCCCTGATCGAGATGGATGCCAACGAGCCTCCAATCGGTGATGGCTCGGCAAAACCATTCGTAGAGCTCATCAAACAGGCAGGACTTGAAGAGCAGGAGGCTCGCCGGAAGACTTGGGAGATCCGCGAGCCTATTCACTTTCAGGACAAAAGCGGATCACATATTACGATTGTTCCATACAANGGATTCCGGGTCTCCGTGACCAACCTCAGNCACATTGGCAAATTCACTCAATACTTCTCGAGCGAAATCACTCCTGAAATATATGAGAAAGAAGTTTCTCCTGCCCGAACCTTTACCTTCTACGAGGACATCAAACCCCTGCTCGACCAAGGCCTTATAAAAGGTGGCTCTCTTGAAAACGCCGTTGTGATCCGGGATGAGGAAATTCTGTCCAAGGAAGCCATGCGCTTTGAAAACGAGTTTGCCCGCCACAAGGCGCTCGATCTAGTGGGCGANCTGGCTCTCGCTGGCAAACGGATTACGGGGCACGTCATTGCAGTTGCGCCTGGGCACGGACCCAACACCCAAATGGCAGGCATGCTCAAACGGGAATATCAGCGAATGCGCTCCATGGTTCCGCCCTTCCAGCTTCCCGAGAATGAGGCGGTTCTCGATATCAAGGATATCTTNCGAATCCTTCCCCACAGGGCTCCGTTTCTTCTTATTGACCGGGTGATCGATTTTTCNAGNGAGTTAAAATGCACTGCGGTGAAGAACGTGACTTTTAACGAACCGTTCTTTGAGGGGCACTTCCCGGACCACCCGGTCATGCCCGGCGTCCTGCAACTTGAAGCCATGGCCCAAGCTGCGTCCGTGCTCGTTCTGCGNCTTCCTGACAACGAGGGGAAAATCGGATATTTCATGTCTGCCGATAACGTCAAGTTCCGCCGGCCGGTCCTCCCCGGAGACACCCTTTTCATTGAGGCTGAGATCGTGAAGATGAGACGCAGTGTCGGACTCGCTGTCTGCCAGTGCCTCGTCAATGGTGAGGTCGTCTCTTCGGCNGAGTTAAAGTTCGCAGTAGTCGATGCGTGAGAGAACTTACAACCGGTNCTCCATACGGCTTTTTCGGCTGGCTTTCGCCACCCTGATTGCCGGCCTGCCAAGTTGTCATCTGTTCGTAAAGCCCCCGGCAAAACCCGTAGTAAATCCTTCAGCGTCGGCCAGTCAAACTGCCGTCTCTCCTTCCAAGGTTACTAGGAGATTCATTCCCAGCGTCACCCATCTGGAATTCCAGATCGATTCCAGCAGATCCACCGGAACTATAGATCTCGCCCTTGACCACGACTCCCTCGCTCCACGTCGTTCAGTGTGCGAGTGTCCACTCAAAGGCACCATCACAGCAACCCTCAAGACCTTAGAATCGGGGGCGCGAACCCTGACACTTGAAAAGGTCGAACTTGTAACCGCCGGCGAAGGAAACCTCGAGTTTGCATGGTCTCCAATAATCGGCACGGTCAAAATGCTGATTCCCGAAGGCCAGTTAAAAATCACCACCGAATCTCAGGACCTGGTCATTCAACTTGGTGAAGATGGCGAATTCTCGCGTCCTGGATACCGGTTTACGGTCGATGGGACCGGCAAGGTAGAAGCCACAGGACTGGTTCTCCGAAAAAAAATCGGGAACACTGAGACAGACCTTACTATTGACGAGACCGAACCGGCAATATTGGAAGGCATGCTCAGGAAAGAGGAAAACAGATGGCATCTTGACCTGCCAGCCACCGTCATGAAGGACAGCTTCGAGATCGACGAGGAAGGCACCACCCTCAATCTGATTTTCACTGGTAGGATCGCCTCCTCTGAAAAGTAGCGGAGTTGTTTTCAGCAAGAACCCGTAGCTGCCAGAAAGTCAGGGCGCTCAGGAGAGAATTTCTCTCACTACGCTGCCATGCACATCGGTCAACCGCCTCTCTATGCCGTTATGGTAAAAACTGAGACGCTCATGATCAATGCCTAGTAGATGTAGAATCGTCGCGTAGAAATCGTGCACCGTGACCTTGTTTTCTACCGCCTCATAACCGAAATCGTCGGTAGCACCGTAACTGAAAGGAGCTTTCACCCCAGCACCGGCAAGCCATGTCGTAAATCCTCGTGGATTATGATCTCGACCGCTCGCCCCTTTTTGAAAGGTCGGCATGCGCCCAAACTCAGAACAGAATACCACCAGCGTATGCTCAAGAAGTCCGCGCTCCTTAAGGTCCTTTAAAAGCGCGGCAGTGGGCTGATCAAGCACAGATCCGTGGACCGCATATTGCTTCTCGAGTGACTTGTGGCCATCCCAATTACTCACTCCTTCCCCCCCGGTCTGGTAAGCCCCGTTAAAAAGCTGAACGAATCGAACCCCTTTCTCTACCAGCCTGCGGGCAAGAATACAGTTTCGCCCGTAAGCGGCACGAAGGTCAGCCACCTTGCTCCCGGCATCGTTTGCCCCATAAGCCTTCAGAACGTGCGCAGGCTCTTTGCCCAAGTCAGTCACATCCGGAATACTCATCTGCATACGCGCAGCAAGCTGATAGCTGGCGATTCGAGCCGCTAGTTCGGAATCTCCTTCATAGGATCGCAGATGCCGCTTGTTCTGACGCTCAAGAAAAGCTCGAGTCGCCTCATCCGTACGTCTTGTTACTCCCCTGGGAATGGCAAGGTTTCCGAGGGGCTTTGATGCATTGAAGGCCGTTCCCTGAAAAGCGGCCGGGAGAAACCCGGGACCCCAGCAATTCACGCTCGACTGGGGAGTTCCCCGGACATCCGGAATTGCAACGTAAGCAGGCAAATCTTCAGTTTCACTTCCCAGAGCGTAGGTAGACCATGCCCCGGCACTCGGGAACCCATCCAGCGTGAAACCGGTACACATGTAATTCTCGCCTGGCCCATGAGTGTTGGTTTTTCCCACCATGGAGTGGATGAAGCACATATCATCCGCGAGCTCTCCCAGCTTCGGCAGGAGGCCAGAGATCATTTTGCCAGATTGACCGCGAGGTCTGAACTGCCACGGGCTTTGGGTAAGGTTGCCCTGCTCACCCTGAAAGGTGATCAAATCCTCTCCACCGGGCATGGGCGTTCCATGCCTCTTTATCAGCTCGGGTTTGTAATCAAACGTATCGATCTGACTTATTGCTCCCGAACAAAAGATCATGAGCACCTGCTTGGCTCGCGGTTCAAAATGCGGGTCACGCGCCGCATGCGGCCGGCCTGAGTCGATCTTCGGGCGCACAGGCAACTTTCCAGGGGCGCTCTCCCGCTCAGCTGCCAACAACCCATCCCGACTCAAGAGTGACGCCAGCGCAACACTCCCCAACCCACTCGCGGTGAGAGAAAGAAAATTACGACGGTCAAAAAACTCAGCGGGGTTGATCATTACGGCGACTAGCGGAAGGGATGGAATTCATCAAAAGACAAAGAGGAATTCGTTTGTATTTAGCATCGCGCGACAAAAGGAAACCAGCCCATATTCCTCGATGAATTTCATGGCATCAGAGATCTCCTCTTCCGTTGCAGGCCGTCCATAAAGCGCCCCAAAGGCTTTTACGATTCCTTCCCTGCCCGGACCCACGCGCTCAGCCATTCGCGCAGCCTGCTGCATGGTGAATTTACTATTAAGAAGATTAAGCGCCTGCAGTGGAGTCGTGGAACGACTCCGCTGGGGAATCACCTGATTGCCATCAGGGCAGTCAAAGGCTCCGAAGACGAGATCCTGCTCCTGACGAATCTTGAACATGTAGATCATTCGGCGCCATTCGGATGGTCCGACATCCTCCTTAGGGTGATAGTGGACAACGTTTTCCCGCTCGACTTCCAAAAGGTAAAAGCCCGGTCCGCCCATCCTCCTGTCGATAGTCCCAGCCGCCACCAGAATTCCATCCCGGATAGCTTCAGCTTCAAGCCGCCGGGGAGGGAAACGCCATAAAAGGCGACTCTCCGCGTCAACGACTTCTGCCTCTTTGTTCGGGAAACTGGATTGCTGAAAAGCTTCCGAGCGTAACAGAATACGCATCATTTCCTTTACGGACCAGCCCCGCTCGACAAATGCGGTCGCCATCCAATCCAACAGCTCTGGATGTGAGGGCTCGGTTCCATTTGCTCCAAAATCACTGGGTGTATCCACCAATCCTGTCCCAAAGACAAACTGCCATAGCCGGTTCACCGCTACTCTCGCGGTAAGAGGGTTTTCCGCACTGGCAATCCAGTCCGCCAATGCCTTCCTTCGCGTCCCCTCAGGACTACTGGTTTTCAGATCGAGCGCAGAAATAGCAGGAATTGCGTCAGGAGCAACTTCCTCCCGGACCGCAAGGGGATCACCCCGGTAAAGCCGATGAGTTGGACCCGGTTGCGAGAAATTCGCAACCCATGCCTTCCGGGTAGCGGACAGCTTAGCAATCCTGCCTTGAGCCTGAGAGATCTTCGAGATCAGCCCCCGCCCCCGGGAGGCATCCACGGCAGACAAAAACTTCAGAAGATCCTCCTGATCTATATCTGCTCCCCCCCTGCGATCTCTGTGACTGGAAACTTCGGTCCAATGCTTCTCGTCAAGCGACAGCTCGATCCGATATTTTAAAGGCACACGGTCCTTGAAGTGCCCTTCCCTGTCCCGCGCCCATTCGATCCGGTTGATGGTCTCGTTTTTCCCGAAGGCCAACTGAACCCATCCTGTCCCTTTCGTGTTCGAAATCCAACTCCTGGAATTCCCACCGTTTCCATCATTGATATGCTCAAGCTTGTGGATGTCATGGCCTGGAAGGGTCCCCGAGGCCGAGGGCTTTGCCCCCCGGCCCAGGTTCGTCCCTTTTGGAGAAAATACGGCAAGCTCATCAATACAGGGTTCCCCGCCACTGGTTTCGAGAATGGTAAACCGGACAAAGCGCGCTTGCGTAGGTTCAAAGCGATCAACATTACCCTCTGCTCGAACAGCAGGGCGCATCCTGTCACCATCGCGATCCGCCGAAATCGCCCTCCCTGTGACGAGCAGGCCCTCCAGCTCTGTCTCCATCTCTGCAAGTCGTTTGCGCAGATCCGACAACTCCCCCTTGGCCTCCAGGTCGCTTCGCTCTGGCAGCATCCTCTCCCCAAATTTCACCCCGGCAAACACTGCCTGCATGGCGTAGTAATCCTTCTGCCTGATTGGATCAAACTTATGATTGTGGCAGCGCGCACAACCGATGGTCAAGCCGAGGAAAGCAGTTCCCGTTGTATTGATCATATCGGCCAGCTCATCCTGCCTCTGCATCAAAGTGAGCGCCTTGTCCGGACTCTTCACTATATCGTGCGGGCCAGCAACGAGGAATCCGGTAGCCACCGTTCGTCCCATCATGTCTCCCGCAAGATGCTCCCTGACGAACTGATCGTAGCCCTTATCCGCATTAAACGATTCAATGACGTAATCGCGGAAGTGATATGCCGTGAGCCTCTCCCTGTTGGTTTCGAATCCGTTCGTCTCAGCAAAACGAACAATATCGAGCCAGTGCCGGGCCATTCGCTCTCCGTAATGAGGGCTGGCCAGCACTCTCTCGATGAGATCCGGCCACGCCCGGGGAGACTGATCCTCAACAAAGGTCTCAACCTCTTCCAACGACGGGGGGAGTCCCAGCATTACAAGATATAATCTCCGGATCAGAGTGCGCCGATCCGCACGGTTCGAAAAAGTCAGCCCTTTTTCCCCAAGAGCTTCTTCGAGGTAGGCGTCGACACTATCGTGGCGATACTCATTGGATACGGGCTGAAATGACCAATGGTCGGTTTTCAGGAAATCCTCCCGTGCCGACTCCGGCAACTTTGCTCCTGCGTCAATCCATAACCCAATAGTTTCAATCTCATCGACAGCGAGGGCATCTTTTTCCCGGGGCGGCATGGCCTCATCCGGATCCTGCCTGCTGATCACCTTGTAGAGGAAACTCTGCCCCCTGTCGCCTGCGACAAAAAGAGGCTCTCCAGAATCACCGCCTCGAAGGATCGCACTGGGACTATCGAGCCGAAGCCCTCCTTTTTCCTGCGACGATCCGTGACAGCTGAAACAACGACTCTCCAGAATAGGGCGGATATGATCTCCAAAGTCGATCAATCTTTCCCCGACGCATGAACCCGTAGTCAAGAGCAGGGCAGCGAGCGGGCGGGACAGTTTTTTAAACCTCACTATGACTCCGCAGACAAGTTTTCCGATTTTTATCCACCGCTAAGCCAATAGTTCCTTGATGACCTTTGCCTGCTCGACACCTGTGAGACGTTGGTTGAGCCCCTGATATTTCACAGTAAATCTTTCGTGGTCGTAGCCGAGGAGATGAAGAATGGTCGCGTGGAAATCACGAATGTGCAGTGGGTCTTTTGTAATGTTGTAACTGAAGTCATCGGTTTCGCCATAGATGGAACCTCCCTTCGTGCCACCGCCAGCCATCCACATAGTGAAGCATCTTGGATGATGATCTCGTCCATAGTTCGTCTTACTCAGCCCGCCCTGGCTATAAATGGTCCGGCCAAATTCACCACCCCATATGATCAGAGTGTCATCAAACATACCTCTCTCTTTCAAGTCATTGATAAGGGCGTAGCATGGGCGATCAATATCCCGGCATTGAGACGGCATGCGCCCGTTGACATTCCCGTGGTGATCCCAGTTATTATGGTAGACCTGAATAAAGCGAACATCTCTCTCGGCCAGTCTTCTGGCCATCAAGGCCACGTTCGCGAAGCTTCCCGGCTTCCGGGCCTCTTCACCGTACAATTCAAAAGTGTGTTCGGGCTCCTTACTCAGGTCGGTAAGCTCAGGCATACTGGCCTGCATGCGCGCAGCCATCTCATACTGCTTGATGCGGGTGAAGGTTTCCGGGTCTCCAAGCTCCTTATAGGTCAGCTCGTTCATCTGGTTGATTCCCTTTATAGTGCGCTGGCGAATCGCATCCGGCACTCCCGCAGGATTGTTGATATAAAGAATTGGGTCGCCCTTGCTTCGGAAGGAGACTCCTGCGTGCTCCCCTGAAAGATAGCCACTTGACCAGAGGCGGGACGAGATTGCCTGTTCCTGTTCGCGATTACTCGGGGTAGCAACCATCACGACAAAGGCAGGCAGATTTTCATTTGTTGAGCCAAGGCCATATGATGCCCACGCGCCGAGACAGGGCCGTCCAGTGATCTGGTTTCCTGTCTGCATTGCGGCAATGGCCGGTTCGTGGTTTATCGCTTCGGTGTGCAGGCTGCGCATCCAGCAGATATCATCGGCACATTGGTGAAGATTAGGCAACAGTTCGTCATTCATCCACATTCCACATTGGCCTTTCTGAGCAAATCGGTATTTGGAAGGAGCAATTGGAAATCGCTTCTGCCCGCTGGTCATGGTGGTCAGCCGTTGACCCATTCTTACGCTGTCCGGCAGATCCTTGTCATACCACTTCCCGAGTACTGGCTTGTAGTCGAACAGATCCATCTGGGCCGGTCCGCCCACCATGTGAAGGTAGATCACCCTTTTCGCCTTGGGAGCAAAATGAGTCTTTACCGCCCCGGGGCCGTCCGCTTCTGCGCCCATTGAGCGGCCAAGCAGGCTTGCAAGTGCAGCACCACCGAGAACGTTTTTTCCCTGGGAGAGAAAGTAACGGCGAGATTGAGCCTGAAGATATTCCTGAAAAATATTCATGTTGGATTCGTGGCTGGTTTTAAGGCGTTCGGATTTAGAAGTAGAAAGCAGGTAAATCCTTATTTGTTCAGAACTTCGTCGAGATTGAGGACCTGATTACAAAGCATCGTCCACGCCGCAAGCTCTCGTGGGTCGAGGGTCGGATCGGCTTTGCTCTCTCCAACCTTTAACAGTGCATTGGCGTCACCCAAGTTGGCTTTGTAGTAGGTCAGGTGATCGGCCAGACTCGCTTTGAGAATGGCAATTTCCTGAGGTTTCAATGGCCGGCAGAGTGCACGAGCAGCAACATACTCAAGAGCGGTAGAGTCGACTCCTTCCGCTCTCTGTAACGCACCTTGGGCGAGGGTTCGGGCAGCTTCCACAAACTGAGGATCATTCATCGTAACCAGCGCCTGCAGCGGCGTATTTGTGCGTTCGCGGCGAACAGTGCAAACTTCCCGGCTCGGTGCATTGAAGGCCTCCATATTCGGGGGGTGGGCCATTCGTTTCCAGAAGCTGTAGAGTGTGCGCCTGTAAAGCTTCTCGCCGGTGTCCTGCTTATAGTTACGGGTATTTCCCCCTGGCAGGCCAACGACATTCCATATGTCGTTTGGCTGGTAGGGCCGAACTCCGGGACCTCCAGCGGATGAGGAAAGCAGTCCGCTAGCAGCGAGGGCATAGTCGCGCACCATTTCGGCATCCATCCTGAAACGGGGACCCCGACTTAAAAAACGGTTATCCTCATCCTTTATGAGCTTTTCTGCGGTGGCGACTGCGGCTTGTCTGTAGGCACGGGAAGAGACGAGGAGCTTGATGAGCTTTTTGAGATCCCACCCGGAATCCCGAAACTCAACAGCCAGCCAGTCAAGGAGCTCCGGGTGTGTCGGAGGCATTCCCATGATTCCAAAATCTTCTGACGTTACCACGATACCTTTCCCGAATATTTCCTGCCAGAAACGGTTGACGGTAACGCGAGCTGTAAGCGGGTTTGCCGGGTCCACGACCCAGCGAGCCAAACCGAGCCTGTTGCGAGGTGCGTCCTGTGGAAGGGGGGGGAGAGCCGAGGGGGTGTTGGCCATTACCTGCTCTCCTTTCTTCTCGTATTGGCCACGCATCAGAATGTGAGCCATAGCCATTCCGGGTTTCTCCTTCTGGACGTGAGTGATTGCGGCCTTTCCGTTCAGCGCCTCACGCTGGGATTTCAGTTTTGCAAGGGTGTCGTTGAGGGTCGCGAACTGCTTATCCCGTGTATGCAGAAAATTTTCGAAGAGGACCTTGTTTTGTTCGAGACTACGCTCCTGATGGGAGGTGGCGAGAATGGCACGTAGTGGACCAGAATCAGCGAGAGCCATGATTTCTCCACCTGTTAGGGCTCTGGAATAGATTCGCATGTCCTGAAGGAAGCCATCCTCGAAGTAGGCCCCATTACTCCGCTGTCCAATCTGCAGGGACGTCTCGGCGGAAATATCGGCATTGGATTTGAGGTTATTAGTTTCAATTTTCTTGGCTTGTTCGGCACCATTGTAATACAGGCGAATTCCCTCGGCTTTTCCACTGCCGTCATAGGTAACGAAGATGTGATTCCACTGCGTCGATTTAAGCACGTTTTTCTCAGTGACTACCTTGATGGCATTGTCAGGCCAGCCTTCTACGATATGGGTTCCGAATTGGCCGCCTTGCTGCCAGAGGTCCCAGCCCCGGAATTTCTTTGCCCCGTCCATGCGAGCAAATACCGACCCGTTCAGGCGTTGCGGAGATCGAACCCATGCGCCGTAGCTAAATGCCTGATCCACCTTGAAATCAGCGAGATCACCGAGATCGAAGGTACGTCCACGTTTGATGCGAGGTGCCGGTCCGATCTTCCCTTTTGGATCCCAGGTCAGGAAACCCTTCGATTTGAAGGTTTGATCTTCTCCACTGACCGAAGACTTCACCTTGTCTCCGAGGCCCTCATTGAGCGGAACGTGAAGAATGAGGCCTTCCTGAGGCTGAGCTTCGGCGAGTTGATCTGAATCCGCTGTTAGAGCCCATTTTTCAAAAGCAGGCTTCGCCTCCGTCCGCCGTACCCCGATCAGGGTCTGAGTCTCGGCCACCTGCTTGTCCAGCAGGTCTCGTTTCTCACGATCCTGATTGAAGGGAACCTTGATGACCGGCCCGCGGCCATCCGAGGAATTGCCATCCATTGCACCCTGCGTGGTATTTCGGAAGAAGGCTGCCATGGAGTAGTAGTCCTTGGTGGTAAAGGGGTCGAACTTATGATCGTGGCACTGGGCGCAATTGGTAGTGAGGCCAAGATAGACCCATCCGAAGGTCTGAACACGATCGGCAGCGTAATTGGCCAGATTTTCCTCCGCGATCGTCCCGCCTTCATTGGTAGTTATATTGCATCGCTGGAATCCCGTGGCGATAAGCTGGTCCAAAGTGGGCTCCGGGAGAAGGTCTCCTGCAAGCTGCCAGACCGTAAAATCGTCGTAGGGAATATTCTCGTTGAATGCACGTATCACCCAGTCGCGATAAGGGTGCATCTCCCGGTAGTTGTCAAAGTGGAGGCCGTGAGTGTCTCCGTAGCGGGCCGCATCCAGCCAGTAGCGAGCGCGATGCTCTCCATAGTGCGGTGAGGCGAGAAGAGTGTCGATGAGCTTGCCGTAGGATTCCTCACTGGGGGCGTTAATGAAATCCGCGGTGAGTGCAGGGTCAGGGGGCAGACCAGTCAGATCAAGGGAAAGTCTTCTCGCAAGAGTATGAGGGTCAGCATCGGAGGCCGGGGTGAGGCTTTGTTCTTCGAGCTTAGAGAGGATAAAATTGTCGACAGGGTTCCGGGGCCATGTCTCCATTTCTGTTTCTGGAACTTCGGGCTTGGTTGGAGCTCGGAGTGACCAGTGCGCCTGCCAGGGAGCGCCTTCAGCGATCCATTTTTTGATGAGAGAAATCTGTGCGGAGTCGAGCTTCTTGTGACTTTCCGGTGGAGGCATAATTTCATCCACATCGTCCGTGATAAGGCGAAGGTAGAGTTCGCTCTCATCGGGATTCCCCCGAACAACCACCGGGGGAGCATCCTTCACACCGGTAAAAAAACCAGCCTCCGTATCAAGCCGCATGTCGGCTTCCCGGGTTCCGGGATCTGGTCCGTGGCAGGCAAAGCAGTTTTCAGCAAGGATCGGCCGGATGTCCCGGTTGAATTCAACTTGCGACTGAGCACCCGCTAGCTGAAGGAGCGCTGCTGCGGCTCCAAGGACGGAGTAGATTGTTCTGACGCTCATAAGACCTTACTTACAGTTTTAACGGAGAATGCCTCTTGGCTAGGCGTAATTTGATTTTAGGTCACTAAATGTGCTTTTGTCGAAATGACCTGACAGTCAGCGCAGCCTGCCAAAACTAGAAGGCCAGAGGAGAAAGGCCCGCACAAAAACGGCACGTAAATGCGACCCCCACCTCCGGTTTTGCCGTTCCTCAATCCAAAACGGGTCTCTCTTATCCACCGCCTGCATCAAGATCTTCAGCGATCGCGATACGCAGGATTCGTCTCTCGCCGCCCCATCGGATTCCCTCAAGAGCCTTCCTCAGCGACTTTTGCCCGGGCTTGGAGAACCAACCTTCCGGGCAGGCTCCAATTCTGCAGACTCAAGTTCGGCCAGCTCCAAGGGCTCCGAGGGCTCCAGCTTGGCAGGCACTATGGGAGTCGACGACTCCAGCTCCGCAAGATAAAGCCGGGCTTTGGCTTCCTCACGGGCGATGACCGGGTCCCTGCCCTGTTCAACCGCATACCGTTGTAGCGCCGCAGCTTTTCTATCCGCACTTGCTTCCGCCACCAGGGAACGACGGGCTTCTTCTCCCGTCCATAGGAATCTGTCCTGCCATTCCTCTCCAAGATCATCATGCCGTAACCGCGCGCTCCCCGAAAGGTGCCTGATTTCCATGCCGATATCAGTCACCCGGCGAATGACAGCTTCTCGATAGATTTTACCTTTTTGGAGGCGAATCTCCAAGTGCTTCTCCCCTTCGGCGATCAGACGAACCCATTGTAGATATTGCGCCCTGTAGGCAGAAACCCCCTGCGGTAAAATCCGGATTTCGCTCTCCAGCTCGGCCAGCTGCTCCCGACTTTTCTTTCGCGCAAGTGTCGCATTTTCAAGCTGCTTGAGGCCCGCCCGCAACTCGTCGAAGCGAACCTCAGCCCCGTCAACCGGAGAAAGTGACTCAAGATGCAGGGAAAGAGCCTCGACCAGAGCTGCCTGGTAATCCAGCTCCAGATCTGGCTCTCCGGTATCAGCAATCAAATGACCTGGAGCAAGGACAAGAACATGCAGCGACAGCAAAGTTCGGATGACCTTTCCCAGCTTCATGGGTTCCATAATAAGGGGAGACCCCTCCGGGGGCAAGGAGACCTGCATACCGTTCGGAAAATAGCCCTGCTGAAGCAGGCAGACCTCCCCTGTCAAAAGCTACCATTCCTCCTTCTTCTGCACCAGACACTGAAAACCCTCTATGCCATTTCATCGAGGACCTTTATGATCCGTTTTTCGCTTACTCGCATCTCCCTCGGTTGACTTGGAGCGAACTGCGCAAGGCGAAGCTCCTCCAGCATCCATCCAACCTCCCATAGTCGAACCGCATCCGGGCATTCCATCCAACGGGTAATCCATCGCTGCCAGAGAGGGAGGATCCGGTTCCGCTTTTCCTCGTCTCGAACCAGGGGCTGACTTTCAAGACGGGACAATCGCTCCTCGATCCCGTAAAAGTAGCGGTGATAATGAGATAATCTGGTAAAACCAGCCTTCCAGACAAAGCCTTCTCTCCATAGCCACGACAGCTCTTCGTCAAGGTCCTGCACGACCTCTCCAAGATGCCGATCCTGACGATGCGCTTCCATCCACTCCGAAACCCTGTGGTAGCTTTCAACAGCCTGTTCGAGCCCGCTACAAAGCAGTTGAGCTGAATCAAAAAGGCGCTCTTTGGCCACAAGGGAAGATCTTGCAAAAGTGGCGCCAGAGCGGGGCATCTTTCCAAGAGCCCCTTCTGCAGCGCACTGGATCAGCGCTTCCCCCAGACGATCTTCCAGAGACAATGAAGCCGCATGCAGTCGGGAGGCAGGACCGACCGGAAGTTTCCGCCTGACAAAGTCGACATGATCGTAGTGCTCCAGCAGAAATAGTCGCACACACCCAGCTCTATGGCTCTCCTCTGCCTCCTCCCTATCCAGGAAAGCCCTCATCCCGACCGAGGCCCCCTCGTCAACCAGCGCTGGATACACAGGATCTGGACTCCCTGCATTTTCAGACGGCTGAGAAATATCTTCTAAAGGGACTTCTCCAAAGCTCCAGACTTCCCCTCCTGTCATTTCCCATCGCAGGTTGGCCGCTTCTTCTTTTCTGCCCCTCAGTATGGCAGCCAAACGATCCCTGATATGGTCCACGTTCTCACCAAGGCCTAATTCTTTTCCCTCGTCTCCGTAAACTCTGATCTTTGGTCGTAACTGCGCCGGCAAACGCTCCGGATTGAAATCCTCCTCTCTGATTTCTTGGCCAGAGCGCTCTGAGAGAAACTCCGCCAGTGCGGCGCAAAGATGACATTGGGGCTCCCAGCCCTGCCACAGATCAAGAAACTCTGCCAGCGCATCGGCTATAGGAAAGCATGCCTGTCTCTGCCATTTCGACAGCGACCGCATCAGTAAGTCCACACGCTCCTCAAATATTCCGGGCACACCCCAGCTGACGAGGTAACTGGGAAAGGTCGACAACTCATCGATTCCAATCTCAAAAGTAATCCCATCGTCAGGTGCTTCCAATGCGCTACGGTAAGCTACCCTGTAGGATTTCCCTCCACACTCCACTGCGTCCGGAAAAAGGCATAGCTCTTCTGCGACCTCCTCCCATACCACGTCGGAGAGTCGAATCATCAAATGCTCTTCGTTCCGATCAGCGAGACGCCACTGATGAAACCCTTTGGCAGTTGAAATTTTGACCGGTATCCGCTCAAAGAAAAAATCGAAGGCCCCTTCGTCTGACCATAGCCCTCCAACTCGACGCAGCTTGTGCTCTGCTCGTTCCACCTCTGCGCGGACCAGCGCGAGCTGATCTTTATACCTGCATCGGGCATGGATCCCTCCCCCGAGAATGGCATCCCGCACGAAGACCTCATGAGCCGATTTCGGATCGACCCGTCCAAAATGCACTCTCCGCTCAGGAATAAGAGTGAGCCCACCGCATTGGACCGTTTCTATTCCATAGACAGCCCCTTGCTGCTCGTCCCACGCTGGGGAGTGATAACGGCTCCTGCATAATTGCGGAGCAATCTCCTCTACCCATTCAGGAAGAATTGCAGCCACCTTACGCGCCCAAAGTCTAGAGGTCTCGACCAGATCGAAGCCCAACACCCATTCCGGCCGTTTTTTGCCGAAGAGGCCAGAGCCCGGGAAAACCGCAAAATCACGGTTACCCGTCCCATGGTATGCGCGCTTATCACTATCCCAGTAGCCGATCTGACGCGGCATCCCGGCAAGAATGGCCTTATGGATCTCAGTGGAATCCCCCCACTCCCGCCGTTCCTCCGGAAGAGGCTTCGGACCTTTCCCATACTGCTCTCTGACCAGTCGACCGAGCTCTCTGACGACCTGATCCCATTCCATGATCCGGCGCATACTGAGGAATTTCCTCTCGCAGAAACGACGTAATTGATTGCGGTGCCAGCGCCGGTGATCTTTCCGAAACTCCCGCAGGGCGTGCCATATATTGAGCAAACTCACAAAGTCTGATTCAGGGTCCTCAAAGGCAGCATGCATTTCGTCTGCCTTACTCTCCTTCTCTGGAGGTCGTTCGCGCACATCCATGACACTGAGCCCCGCCACAATAATAAGAACCTCTCCCAGAACCTTTCGCTCCCGTGCTTCCAGCAACATCCGCCCGAGGCGGGGATCCAGGGGCAACCGTGCCAACCGTGTTCCCACCTCGGTAAGCTCCCCCTGGCGAGATTCCAACGCACCCACCTCCTCAAGAGTTCGGAAGCCCTCACTGACAGCACGTGGCGAAGGGGGATCCAAAAATGGAAACTCCCTGACGTCTCCCAGCCTCAGCGCCTTCATCCGCAGAACCACTCCCGCAAGAGACGACCGCCGGATTTCGGGATCGGTAAACTCGGGAGCCTGTTCGAGATCAAATTCGTCATATAACCGCAGACATACTCCTTCCCTGACCCTCCCACACCTGCCCCGCCTTTGGCGCGCACTCGCCTGCGAGATCTGCTCAACCTGTAACCTCTGCACCTGCCGGCCTGGATTGAAGCGACTGATTCGCGCAAGGCCGCTATCGATGACATAAACGATCCCGGGGATGGTCAGGGAGGTCTCCGCTACATTAGTTGCAAGAACGATTCTCCTCCTCTGACTTGACTGAAACACCTGCTGTTGCTGAGCGAGACTTAACCGCGCATAGACTGGCAGTATCTCCGTATCTGGCAGGAATCGCCCTTCCAGCAACTTGGCACATTCACGAATTTCCCGCTCTCCAGGAAGAAAAACCAGAACGTCTCCTCGGTCATCGACTTGGGAGATCCAATCTACTGCCCGCGCTACATGATGACGGAGTTCCTCGTCCTGCTCAACCGGGAGAAACCTGTCTTCAACGGGATACGTTCGTCCCTCAACCTCAACCACCGGCGCGTTTCCGTAAAATTCCGAGAATCGTCCCGCGTCAAGAGTCGCGGAGCTGATCACCAGCCGGAGGTCTTTCCTTTTCTCCAGAACCCCGTGGAAATAACCGAGCAGGAAATCAATGTTAAGAGAACGCTCATGCGCCTCATCGATGATCAGGGTGTCATATTGTCGAAGCAGGCGATCCCTCTGCGTTTCTGCGAGAAGGATGCCATCCGTCATGAACTTTACCTCTGTGTGCTCACTGACCTTTTCGGCAAACCGGACCTGATAGCCAACAAGGCCCCCTTCTCTCTCTCCCATTTCTTCTGCAACCCTGCGGGCAACACTGGTAGCTGCCAGTCGACGAGGCTGCGTACACCCGATCCGCCCCGCCCGTCTTCCTGGATGACCCTTCGCGGACTCCCGAATCAGCTCAAGAGCCATTTTAGGAAGTTGAGTCGTCTTTCCGCTGCCTGTCTCCCCGACAACAACCACAACCCGGCTCGAGCGCATCGCCTCGAGAATCTGATCCCTCTTTCGGGAAACTGGTAGGTCTGGATAATCCCAATCCGGCACGCTTCTGGGTCGCTCGCCTTCTCCACCGCGTCAAGCCCGGGAATGCTCGAAATTGTTCGATGGCCCTCTGGTGAGTCTAATTCACTTCTTCCGGCGAGGAACCGTGATCATGAAAAATCGTCGAGAACATGCTCTTCAACGTAACTCTGCAAGACCGATTTAATCAAAGCCTGACCACTCTCCTGTTCGTCATGAAAAACATGGTCTGCCCCCTCCTCCCGCAAGCGATCAGCCTCCTCTGTGAACTTTGCACGCGCATACACGAGAATCTCGGGATTCCGCTGTCGCGCGAGTCGCATCCCTGCAATCGCGGCATCTACATCGGGAAACGTAAACGCAATACCTCGAGCCCTTTCAACGCCAGCCATTTCGAGAGATTCCGGTTGCCGCGCATCCGCAAAGATGCCCAGCACACCCTTTCCCATCATTTCATGAACAGTATCAGCATTAAGCTCCAGGATGAGCGCCCCGATATTACATTTCGCCAGTGCCTGCTGCAGGACCCTTCCCACCGGTCCGTAACCACACACAATCACATGCCCACTAAGGACTTCCCGCTCTCCCTCCGAAGTGAGTTCAAAGGGTGGGTCCGCTTTCCCCGCAAACCATCTATGCCCCTCGAGAACAGGTGCCATTCTCTCAGCGAAACGCATGAGCCCGGGAACCAGCCCCATTCCGATTGCGGTGGAAACCAGAAGAATCTGCTCTACCTCAGGCCAGGCGTTAAATACCCCGAAATCCGCAACTCTCTCAAACAGAACCAGGGAAAACTCTCCTGTGCTAGCCAGTGCACCAGCTGCGAGAAGACAGGGCCTTAACCCGACACCCAGTCTTTTGGCAGCGAGAAACCCCGCTCCAAATTTTATAAGCAGGATCATCAGGGTCGCACTGGAGATCAGTGCCCAACTGGAAGCGACCTCGCCGAGGTCAATCAGCAGGCCAATGGAAACGAAGAAGATGGTTAGAAAGAGATCTCTGAATGGCAGGATATCCGCGAGCACCCGGTGACTGTAAATCGACTCGCTCACCACCAACCCTGCAGCAAAAGCACCAAGAGCAGCACTCAGGTTCAACTGAATCGCTCCGAAGGCAACGGCTGCACAAAGCCCTACCACGGTGACTGTGAAAAGCTCGCGACTACGCGTCCGTGCTACCGCATGCAGAATCTGTGGAATCCCATGTCGACTCAGAAACCAGCAGGCAGACAGGAACAATATACCTTTCAATACGGCTACTGCTATTCCAGCCGCCATCTCGCCGTCGCCCTGCCCCAGCAACGGGGGCAGTATGATCATGAAGAATATGACGAGAATATCCTGAAAAATCGCCACGCCCAGGGCTACCCGTGCCGCAGGACTGTCCGCCATGCCCAGATCGTGAAAAGCCTTGATACTGACAGCTGTGCTTGAGAGCGCGATTGCCACCGCGAGGGCAATCGCTACAGGGAACGGAAACCCGAAGAACACGCACGCCCCTCCTGCAACTATCCCCACGAGGCCTACCTGAATACCACCGCCTAAGAGTGCAACACGACGCAAGTGCTTAATTTCCTTGAACGAAAACTCCAGACCCAGAGTGAAGAGCAGCAAAATGACGCCGAGGTCAGCTAATCGGTCAAGGTCACTGGAGTCCGCTCCAACCCAGTCAAGCAACCCACTGTTGGCAAGAAGTACGCCGCAGAGAAAATAGCCAACAAGAAGAGACTGACGAAAACGCTGAAGCACCAGCGATACTAGGACCACCCCCACCAGCACAAGCGTCAGCAGCCCAAAAAGAGGCGATATTTCGCCCACACTGGCCAGCGGTATGGCTCGGCAATTGAGCACACCCCAGTGTGAACTGCCCGGGGGATCTCCTCAATCCCAAAGCGCTGAGCCAATCCTCCACGTCGCCCGAGACCCGCGGGCCCTTATTTCACTCCCAAGGCGCCCACGATCACGCTCACGTTATGACGGAACATCTCCTCAATAGAGCTGCCCCCATCTGCAATCAGAGGCTCTCCCACCACGACGCCCGCACCCTCGGCGACCGTCCTGAGAATTTTGGGATTCGACCGCTGCTCTGGAAAAAGCGCCCGGACGTTTTCTTTCCGGATTGCGGATACCACCTCTGCCAGAAACTTGGGAGAGTCGACTCGTTCTCTGTTAAGGCCCTGCACTGCCAGCATCTTCCACCCGTGCTCGTTACAGAAGTAGCCGAACGCGGCATGAGCGGTGGCAAGGATACGGGACTTAGCAGGCACTTTGGCCAGTTCCGCAGTGGCCCAACGCTGGAGACTAGCAAGCTCCCTTCTCACCTCGGCAGCCCTTTTCTGGTAAAAGGCTGCATTTTGCCCGTCAACAGCCGACAGCTCCTTGCGGACCCGGGTGACAGCCCGCCTCCAACAATCGATTGAATGCCACCAGTGGGGATCAATCTCTTCATGAACGTGGGCGTGCCCGTCATGATCACATAGAACCTCGGCTTTGAGGGTCGGTAGGGTCTCTCCTACCTCTACGACTTTTTGCGCGCCTGCTGCATCCCGCAACTTCGGCAGATAAGGCTCCAAGCCCTTACCACAGGCAAAATAAATTCTGGCTCCCTGCGCCCGACGAAGCTCCTTCGCACCCGGCTGAAATTTATGAGGATCACCGCCTTCTCCCATCAAATCGACTACCTCAACCTTGTCGCCACCAACTTTCTCGACGAGATCCCCGAGAAGGGGGTGAAGAACTGCAACCTTGATTTGCGCTCCACCGAGGGAACTCATGATCAGAAGCAGAAGAAATGGCAATCGGAGGATGGACATGGTCACGACATGGACCAGCCCTGCTGAAAGCGCAAGTAATTTGCATTAATTTCGGGGTCGCAACTTTGGAAATACTGGCTTTTTCTTTGGTAATCCCCACCTTTCCTTTGCTGGGCGTTCGCCTGATTTTCTGCATTTCACACCTCCTTACCGTGATTCATCCCACCGCAGTCGTCTCCCCCAAGGCCGAAATAGGAAATGACGTCAAAATTGGACCCTATTGTGTCATTGGTGACGAGGTCAAGATTGGTGCTCGAAGCTGCCTTCATTCTCACCTCGTCCTTGAAGGCCCTGTCACCATCGGCGAAGATAACGAATTCTATCCGTTCTCCTCCATCGGAGCGCGCAGCCAGGACCTTAAATATGGCGGAGAGCCTACTTATGCGCAGATTGGCGACCGCAATACCTTCCGGGAGTTCGTCACAGTCCACCGTGGCACATCCCCGGAGTCACCCACCCGGATCGGCTCCGACAATAACTTTCTGGCCTACACCCATGTCGCACACGATGCGATTGTAGGAGATCACTGCATTCTCTCCAATGCCGCCACTCTGGCAGGTCACGTGATCGTCGAGGACCACGTCATTCTCTCCGGAATGGCCGGTGTTCATCAGTTCTGCCGGGTGGGGGCCCACTCCATGATCGGAGGTTGCACGAAGATCGTGCAGGATGTTCCTCCTTTTACCATTGCGGATGGAAACCCCGCCCAGATTCGCGGTCTCAATCTGATCGGCCTGCAGCGCCGCGGGTTTGCAACAGAAGATATCCGGGCACTCAAAACTGCTTATAAAACGCTCTTTCTCAAGAAAGGACTGAATCTTACCTCTCAGATCGACACCCTCAACGAACTGGACTCTGCCAACAATGGGAAGGTCCGGCAGCTCTTAGCCTTTCTGGGATCTTCCGAGAGAGGAATCGTTCGTTAGTCGGTCGGAAACTCCCAGCATGGACCACGGGCTACAACTTCTTTTCGTAAAGTTCTTTCCATTCTATTGATATTTTGGGATAGTTAAGCATAGAGCAACGTTCACCCATGTTGTCCGCCCTGACTTCCCCCATCCGTTCGTCCGTATTGCCGAAGCCCCTGTTGGGAGCTCTACTAGGAGCCCTTTTCATAAGCTCGGCAGCTGCCGTTTCTCAGCCCATCGCTCCCGAGAGGCCTCCGCCCCNGGATGAATCGATCGCTGTNTCCGATTCGGTTCCCGAACCTGGCTATTCTCTGCTGGGAGCNTGTCTTGGCTGTGCACTTCTTCTTCACCGCAGGCGTCCTGCAGATCAGGCAGCCGTCTCCCGTGCTCGCTGTGAACCACACCGCGGACTCCGTAAGCTTTCTTCGGGCCCCAACCGGGCTCCTCTTCTAAGAAGAAAAGCGGGCACTGGCCGACTTATCGGCACATCAACCAGCGGGCGGGCATCCCTCCGACCGCTCCGCGCGCGTTAGACGTGACGCATTTCTTGGTTGTGCCAATGGAAGCAGATAAAGCTGCCCTCACTTCACACGGCCCTACCACGCGAAAACGAGTGGCGGAGTGACGATTCTCACTTTTCCGCCCTCGTTGTTTTCGCTCTCTTCAATAGCAGCTACCACCTCATTTTCAAACTCGACCACGATCTTGCCGATTTCCTCCTTGGTCGTATGGGAATACTGCCGGAAGACTCGTCCGGTCACTGGATCACGCACGGCCTGATAATGATCTTGGTCTTCGTATTCGATAAATTCCCAGACTCCGGTGCGTCCCTTCACCGTCTGTCGCACCTTCGTCTTGGTCGGCTTGCCTAATGAGGCACTGACTTCCTCAACTGACATTCCGATAGCCACCTCATGGTTCTCTACCAGTTCACGGATGACCTTCTGGCGCGCGTAAACCTTCTTTAGATTTTCGATGAAGTCCTTGTCCTTGGATCCCAAAAATTTCGGAGACACCCAGCCCAGCACCTGCCCGTGCGTCGCTGTTCCCCGGACCTTGTAGGCTTTCTCCGTCATCCCGATGAAGCTTACCTTTCCATCAGCCTTGAGAACCCCGAGTTTTCTCCCACCCTTCTTGGTCGCAAACACCGTTGCTGGCTTCACTACTAGAAATTCAATCTCCTTTTCCGTAAACTCCTCNGAGTAAACAACATCAGGATCACTGTTGAGCAGCGAGGACTTTGCTCGCGAATCGGCCGCATCGAGACCACTGGTCGAGAGCAGAAAACCCAGTGAGAGGAGAGACAAAAATGGTTTCATGCTCGTATCAGGCTAAACTCCGGACCGCCAAAGAAAAGTCCTTTTCGGTGTGACGCGGGGTCCACGCTGAAAATTCAACTTTGTGTATGATCGTCGAGTTCGGAAGCGCACGGGCACCGGAGCGGGGCCGATACGAAGGACCCTTCTCCTTATTGGCTTCAGTCCACGTCCCTAATCCAGTCTGTAGATGGCCCGGGCTCTGGATCTGTCGCCGCGTGTGAAGGCCAAGAAACGTTGCGCCCTTTTTTCGAACAATGCGGCAGGTAGAAAAACGGCCAAGCGGTGGAATAGAGGTCCCTATCACCTAGCTGCGCCGGCGGCGGAGAAGGACAAAACCCGCACACGCCACCAGACTAAGACTGGAGGGCTCGGGGACGATGTCAAAGGAAGTCCAGAATGCTCCGGTTCCCTCGACTAGAAAGTCCACATCAGCTCCATTTACCGTAAGGGTCACTGAACCCCCAACAGGTCCTGAAGCATCGAACCCGGGACCGAAGAATGAGTTGTAATTTCCAGTAGCGATGAAGTAGGTGCCCTCACTGGTTGGTTCAAAGATGATCTGGCTCAATAACCCTTGCGCATCGTCATTGCTACTGATCAAACCCCCCGAAGCGTCGAAAAGTCCAAGCTCTGTATCACCGAGTGAGCCAAAGGTATTGATGTCAATCACGTCACCTACCACACCTACGGTGCCCCAGGCCACCGCGTTTTCAGGGGTTTCACCGACAGCCGGTTCGGGCGGGTCCACCGCGCTGAGNGAAAAATCAAAATCGGCAGCAGCCCCATTGTAACCTTCCACGCTCAGATAGTAGGTCCCTGGATCCAGACTCGTGACCACTGACGTTCCGTCGCCGCCGTCTAGAAAGGCTGCAAGCACTGGGCCCTGCGCNGTGAGATCCGCACCATCCTCGGCAGCGCCCGTTTCCAGACTGTTCAGGAAGAACGAATCAGGGTCCCCACTCACGCTGTTCCTCGTGAGAGTCACAGTCTGGGCAGTGGAGACTTCGAACTGAAAGACCTGCTCGGGACCATTGTATGTCCCGTTGGCAAGATCTGGGTAAATCTGGACATTGTTCCCGGAGCCGTCTTCTGCGGCAGCGGCTACGGACCCGGTCACTGGGGCAATGAGATTGTCAATGACACCAAGATCGGTGTTCACAACAATCGCACCATGGAGGGNGNTAGAGCCTGCGGCCACGACTGCGAGTAGNGAAAGGGACNNTTTCACAACNNANCTNCCGAANTCTTCGTTCGCCCCCAACGGATTTCCACATGAAATTGACTTTTTTTCGTATTCTCGATGCCTTGCGAGAAAATGTGGAACTTGCCGCTACCTGGAGCCGACTTCGTCGCGTGGATTCCGGAAACAGACAACTCATTTCCGCAAAAGGCGTTAACTACCCCACGGTACTACCCAGAAGGCAGTGGATTACCCGGCCCTCTCTAAAGACCTCCAGATAAGAAACAGAACCAGGACATTCCTAAGGATTGCGTAAATACGTTTCCAAACCGGCTCCTGCGACCAGATGATCCGGCCGATTTCCGTTCCGGAAGTGCCAAAGCTCCTCGTTTTCGCATCGATCCCCGAGACCAGTTACCTGGAAGGACCGTAGGACTTTTAGTCGGCAATTTCTTCCATGGCCGTATACTCCTACCGGAAGCATGCAGGGNGAACTCTCCAAAAAACTATTCGAAGCCGCTAAGGCAGTAATTCCCGGCGGTGTGAACTCCCCCGTAAGGGCCTTCCGTAACGTCGACGGAGATCCCTTTTTTGTCCGAAGAGCCAAGGGATGTCGGATTGAAGACGTCGACGGAAGAAGTTTGATTGACCATATTGGAACATGGGGNCCCGCCATCCTCGGCCACGCCCCGACCGTTATCACCAATACGGTACATGAAGTCGCCAAAAATGGACTTTCATTTGGAATCCCCAATCCCTTCGAGGTTGAAATGGCCAAGGTAGTTTGCGAGTGGGTCCCTTCGGTGGAGAAGGTGCGTATGGTGAACTCAGGAACGGAAGCCACCATGTCTGCGATACGTCTTGCCCGTGGATTCACCGGCAGGGACAAGATCATCAAATTTGAAGGCCACTACCACGGACATGTTGACTCCTTGCTCGTGGCGGCCGGATCCGGTGCCCTTACTCACGGAGAACCGGACTCCGCAGGCATTCCACGGTCCCTTGCCGCTGAAACAATTACTCTTCCGTTCAACCACCCTGAACGTATCGAGGAGGTCTTCGCCCGTTGTGGTCACGAGATTGCCGCGATTATCTTGGAACCGTATCCNGCAAATGCCGGCTTTGTCTTTCCACATGCTGGCTACCTCGAGCTCCTGCGTGAGCTTNCCAGCGAATACGGGGCTCTCCTGATTTTTGATGAGGTCATGACGGGATTCCGCCTTGCGCGTGGAGGCGTGCAGGAGCTTTCAGGAATCACTCCAGATCTGTGCGCTCTCGGAAAGGTGATTGGAGGTGGCCTGCCTGTAGGGGCCTTCGGGGGTCGGGGAGACATCATGGACCATCTCGCCCCGGATGGTCCGGTTTATCAGGCCGGCACCCTCTCGGGCAACCCGGTAGCGATGGCTGCAGGATTGGCACAGCTACAGGAGCTGAAAAAACAAAATGGCTATCAGAGGCTGGAAGAGATCGGGCAGCGCTTCGAGGATGGCGTTCGAAGTCTCATTCGCGATAAGGGACTACCCTACCGCTTCAACAGGGCGGGATCCATGTGGTGTCTCTACTTCGGTGATGCCGAAATCGTCAATGTTGACTCCGTCAAGCAGGGAGACTTTGGAGCCTTCCGTAAATTCTTCTGGGCGTGTCTCGATCGCGGAATCTACATCGCTCCCAGCCCCTACGAGACGGGATTTCTCTCCCTCGCTCACACAGAAAGCGATATCGATGAGACCCTGGGAGTGTTCGCCGAGTGCCTTACTTAAATACCCACCGGTTTGGCACCACCCCTAGGCGAGCGCCGAAAGCTTCTCCTTCAGCACGTCAACCGACACCCCTTTGGTGCCGATCATCGTTTCGACGACCTCCCCACCCTTGAAGAAGGCAATGGTGGGAAGAGACTGAATATTGAAGGTGCGAGCCAGCTCCTGCTGACTGTCGACATCAACCTTTCCCACTTTGGCGCTGCCCTCGGTGTCTGAGGCTACAGCATCGACAAGAGGTCCAATCATCTTACAGGGACCACACCACTCCGCCCAGAAATCAACGAGAACAGGCAGCTCGGACTGTAGTACTTCCACGTCAAAATTTTCACTCGTAAATTGAAGAGCCATGTCGGGTAGGATCAAAAGTGTTACTGGTCAGGCCGCACCTCTACTTGCGGTGCTCCCTGACCATGGTCGCTGCCTGCCAGATTCAGGCAGGTGAGCCACCAGTGCCGATCAAAATGAGAAGAACGACTAATGAGAGAACGATAGTAACGATAGGAAAAGCCATGGGATTAATTATTCAAAAAGTGCATTCCAACCCGATTCACTATTGACCGGATCCTCTTTACTAACCCATTCCGCAGTGGTCATTAGCTGGAGGACGAGGACGACGAGAGCGATGGCAAAGGCCACCCCTGAAAGAATGGTAGAGGCCGTATCCGGTGCCTCCTCTTCATCTGCAAACGATGTTTGAAGCGAGGGTGGCCCGGCCGCGATGGCTGAGGGAGCACCTAATGCCTGAGTTGCGCTGCCGAGCTGCACAGTCGCCTTGGGAAGTTCCTGAGTCGCATCCGAGTCTCCAGCCAGTGGCTGGGTTTTGAGGGGAGTCGTCTTAGGGGCGTTGCTTGCTCCGGGAGTAGTCAACTGCACTGTGGGCGCGGGGGCGGCTGGTGCAGAAGGGGCCGCCGCACCAGAGGCGGGCTTGAGGGGAATCGTTGGTGCCGGGGCGGGAGTCGAAGGTGCGCTTGCAGCAGGCTTCAACGGGATCGTCGGCGCCGGAGCCGCAGGGGCATTGTCGGCTTTCTTTTCAGAAGAATCGGAAGCTTTGTTGTCGTCTTCACTCATGGCTCGTGTTCTTGAGATTTTAAATCAGCTGCTTAGTGGTCTTCAGCAATCGAGGGTTGCGGGGATTTAAGGGAAGCCCGCCATAGGGTGTCAAACCCTCAAGAGGAAAATTAAGGCCCTAAATCTGGATTATGACGCATTTAGCCCGGATTTGGACCAAATCTACTCCTTTTGGGGCGAGCCGCCCCTTGCGAAACTGCCACATTTTCGAAACACGTCACTTTTGTGTCGTAAGGATAAAATCCCAATCCATACAGGAAGGGTTATGAGTCAGTTATCCCATCACCAAGACTCTGCTCGATCTGGCCGCAGGGCATTTCTGCGCCAGTCCGGCTGGACCGCAGGCTTTCTGGGCCTCGGCAGCTACCTAAGAGCCAGCGAAACTTCCACTTCTTCTGACCGGGTCATCCAACCCTACGGCCCGCTCGTCCGCGATAAGGCTGGCCTTCTCGATCTCCCAAAAAATTTCAGCTACGAGGTAATCTCCCGCAGTGGCACCCTTATGGCGGATGGCATGAAGGTCCCGGGAAAGTTTGACGACATGGCCGCCTTTCCCGGAGACGACGGCAGGATCATTCTGATACGTAATCATGAAGTCGCCCTCGACCAATCCAACTTTGGTCCCTTCCCCAAAAAGGAGGTTCCTTCCCACCTCGACAGCGATCTTCTTTATGATGCCGGAGGGAATAACGAGACCCCCCACCTCGGAGGAACAACGACCATCATTTACAACCCTGCCTCAGGGAAAACCGAGAAGGAGTTTCTTTCTCTTGCCGGAACGGACCGAAACTGTTCTGGCGGAACCATGCCATGGGGTTCATGGATCACATGCGAGGAACCTGCAGACCTCGACAAAGGTGACCGAACACGTCAACATGGCTATTGTTTTGAAGTAAGGGCCGATCCCGGACTCGGTTTGCAAAAAGCTGTCGCCCTGAAGGCAATGGGCCGCTTTCGCCACGAGGCAGTCGCCTACGATCCCGGAGATGGATCAGTCTATCTCACCGAGGATCGCGACGACGGATTGCTATACCGGTTCGTGCCTGATCGTAAAAACGACCTTTCCAGCGGAACTCTCCAAGCAATGTGCCTGAAGGATCATGCCGCAGCCGACTTGAGGAATTACCAGCCCAAGCCAAAGCGCGTGATCACTGAAGGACAGGATAAACTTATTTCCTGGGTCGACCTTGAAGATCCCACCTCACCGAAAGACGACCTCAGGATTCAGGGGTTCAAAAAAGGCGCTGCCAAATTCGCACGAGGAGAAGGCATCTTCTACGACAAAGGGGCGATTTATCTCTGTTGCACTAACGGTGGCCCCACAAAGCGCGGTCAGATCTTTCGGATCCTTCCCAGCAGTCCCCAGCACCCAGCAGCTTCAGTGGAGCTGTTTCTTGAGCCGGGCAAGAGCGATCTCCTGACCAGTGGTGACAACCTCTGTGTAGCACCGAATGGGGATCTCATCATCTGCGAGGACCTCGTCAGCCCGTTTTCAAAAGAGCAACTGCCGCACTTGCGCGGAGTCACTCCCGAAGGGCAGATATTCACATTCGGCCGCAATCCGGATGCGAAGAACAAAAACGAATTCTGCGGTTCTATCTTCTCACCTGACGGAGACATCCTTTTTGTGAACATACAGAACCTTGACCACACCTTTGCAATCAGAGGCCCATGGCGCACATAAGGCAGGATTCAAGCTTGTTCATGATGGCGTCTCCAGTCTCAATCAGGCACTCTGAATAATGATGCGTCCAAAGATCTGGTCCGAGCCTTGGAGAAGCACTTTGGCTTCTCATCCTTCCGTGACGGTCAGCGGCGTGTAATCGAGTCGATACTGGCAGACCGCCCGACCCTTGCAGTCTTTCCTACGGGCGGTGGTAAATCGCTCTGCTATCAATTGCCTGCAGTGCTGCTGGAGGGACTGACGGTGGTCGTATCACCTCTCATAGCCCTGATGAAAGATCAGGTCGACGCTCTGGTGAGCCATGGTATCGCCGCCGCGAGGCTGGATTCCTCTCTTTCTGTCGAACAACTTCAAACTGTTCAGGCTGATATGCTGAGCGGGCGTCTCAAGCTTCTCTACGTCGCGCCCGAGCGTCTCGCCAACGAGAATTTCAGGAATCATCTTGAGCGCATAGACATATCGCTGCTTGCAGTCGATGAGGCTCACTGCATCTCTGAATGGGGACACAATTTCCGACCTGACTACCTCAAACTTGCACACTTCGCGCGAGAGCTGAAGATTTCCCGTATTCTTGCCCTCACTGCCACAGCCACTCCAACAGTGGCCGGGGATATCCGCAAAAATTTTGGAATCGCAGAACCAGACCATATTCAGCTCTCGTTTCATAGACCGAACCTCGATCTGCGCGTCACGACATGCCTCGAGGAAGAGAAGCGCTCCATTCTCCTCGAGCGTCTGCGAGCGGACCAGNAAGCATCTACCATCATCTATGTGACCAGACAGGAAACCGCCGAGAGCCTCGCAGCCTTTCTCAAGAGAGAAGGTTTTCCCGCCCGTCCCTATCATGCCGGTCTGCGCGACGAAACTCGATCCGCCTGTCAGGAAGCCTTCATGTCGGGAGACGCTCCCATCATTACAGCCACGATCGCCTTCGGCATGGGGATCGACAANGCAGATATTCGCCGGATCATCCATTACAACCTGCCCAAATCCCTCGAAAACTACACACAGGAGACCGGCAGAGCTGGCCGTGATGGACAACGTGCCTGCTGTGAACTCCTCGCCTGCCAGGATGATCTCCTCGTCCTAGAAAACTTCGTCTATGGCGATACTCCATCGCCGGAGGCAGTGAGCCGAGTGCTTGAGCAAATTCTCATGCGAGGCACGACCTTTGATCTCTCCCGTTACGATCTCGCGGTCTCAAATGACATCCGTCCACTTGTGATTAACACTCTGCTCACCTACCTCGAGCTTGAGGGATACATCGTTGCGACCTCGCCATTTTACAGCTCCTACCGCGTCCGCCTTTTACGCGATATCAAGCAGATCAACCTTGGCCTTGAGGAAAGCAAACGAACTTTCGTTTCTCGAATTCTCTCCACCGGCCGGCAAGGGCGCACGTGGGTTACAATTGAGCCGGCCGTTGCAGCAGAGCAAATGCAGTGCGATCGTGATCAGATCATTCGTGAGCTTTCCTCTTTAGAGACCCATGGCGACATCTCACTTAAGCCTGCAGGAATTCGCCACTCCTATCGGCGACTGAGATCTCCAGAGGAGATGCAGGAGCTTACCTCTCGTGTCCAACAGCTCTTTCTTAGACGGGAGGANCAGGACCTCCATCGGCTCCAACAGGTACTCTCATACGCAGAGGAGGATGCCTGCCTGAACCAGCATCTTCTGAACCATTTCGGAGAAGATCAACCGGAGCCCTGTGGTCACTGCGGGGCGTGCCTTGGGTCCTCAGGCGGCGAGGTGCCCGGGGCCTGCTCCCCTGAGATCACATTGGAGCACGCAGAAATTATCCAGAGCCTTCTCGATGAGAGACATGGCCCTCTACGGACCGCCCGTCAACTGGCCCGTTTTCTCTGTGGCTTGAACAGCCCGGCCACCTCCCGCACGTGGGTCGTCCTGTCGACCACGGGAAAACGCGCCCGGCTTACAGCCCACGATGCCTTCGCTCTGCTGCAGGACCATCCATTTCACAACGTGCTGGCGTATTGCAGCAGCCTGATCATCCCCTGATCGGATGTCCTATCGAGTGTTTGCCCTTTGCTGCTCTCCCGCCTAGGGTTTCACTCATGCAAATGCCTGCCTTACTTGCTGCCCTTACGTTCTCTCTTTGTCTCCTCACGCCAGCTAAGGCCGAGGATCAGCGATTGGTTCTTCTCGGCGTCTCATACGGTAAAAATATCGTGGCCATATGCGAGATGGATGGCTCGGTCCTTTGGAAGCACGACACTGCAGGCCCCCAGCGGGGCCACACTGGCCATCACGACATTCATCTCCTCGACAACGGGAACGTCCTCTTTCACGACACGTGGACCAAGACTCAGGAGATCACTCTGGATAAAAAGGTCGTCTGGGAATACGAGTCTGCACGGGAGAATGGGAACGAGGGAAGAAGAGTGGATGTCCACGCCTTCAAGCGTTTTGCGGATGGCTCTACCATGCTTGCGGAAAGTGGCGTGGGACGATTTCTCCACGTCGATAAGGACGGGAAGAAGGTCAAGGAGGTCCCAATGGGTGAGGGCGGACGCAGGAACACCCGCCTCGTCCGTATTCTAGAGAACGGGCACTATCTATCCTGCGCGGAGAGCCCNGGGGNAGTGACTGAATACGACAAGACCGGNAACGTGGTCTGGGANTACAAGGTAGGCTCCAGAGTCTACGGNGCCATCCGCCTGAAAAACGGGAACACTCTTATCGCCTCAGGAAACGGCAAGAGCGTTCTGGAGGTAAATCCAGCGAAGGAAATCGTTTGGGAAATCAAGGGCAAGGTCCCGGGCACCGAAATCAGTCTTGGATGGATGACCTGCCTGCAGGAACTCTCTAATGGAAACTACATGATCGGCAATTGCCACGCCGGCGACAAAAACCCTCAGATCTTCGAGATTACAAAGGACAAGAAAGTCGTCTGGCAGTTCAATGAGTGGGATCTGGTCGGTAACGGCCTGGCCTGCTGGCAGGTCCTCGAAGGAAACCAGGCTCGCATGGTCCGAAGCAGACTCGAGAAATTACGGTAGGCGTCATGGCGCCAAAACCCNCACCCCGGACAGCTTGGGGAATGGCCACCGGAAAAGAAAGGGAAGGGCCATAAGGCATAAGGCCGGAAGATGGGAGCGCCTCCTCTCCCTTTTCAAGAGGTTCAAGCCTCTCTTCCCGGCTTAAAGATCATGACGCTGGGTCTTCTGGTCCTGAGCGGGCTGATTCTNGGAGCCAGTAGAAGCACATTCTCGCCCCGTCTTTGAAAGGATTACGCTACTTACACCAAGGAACGAAATCGCGACCTTGAAGTCGATTACGGGCAACCCTCGAATCGGCAACTTTTCCTAGTAGGCCCGGCCCCAGAGAGCCCGCACACTGGTCGCCTGACCTGTCAGAAAACAGGGTGCCTCAGGACCGTCCTGCTGACCATTAGGAAGGCAGCGAATAGTGATTTTATGCGTCTTTGAGAGCCTTTCCTCCTCCTCGGTCGAACCTGCCCAGGGCGTGAGAAGCCATCCCGGGTTACCCTCGCCGTCCCAATGAGAATCAAAATCCGCGAGGCTACTGCATTCTTTGATATTCTCATCTCGAAACACGGAGAGGCGATCGAGGAGGTTTTGCTGGATTTCTGAAAGAACCTGCGGAGCGCTCTCGATGAATTCTTCCCGATCAACAAACTCTTTTTCGTTTGGAGGACGGTCGCGACGCTGCAGGCAAACCTTTCCTGCCTCGAGATCCCTCGGGCCGATCTCGATCCGGATCGGGACGCCCTTCTTGACCCACTCCCATTTTTTGACTCCTCCGCCAAGGTCACGGGCGTCGACATGCACCCGGACCGGAGCTCCCGCATAGCTCTGCTCTCGCTGCAGTGTTTCCGCCAATACTTTACAGGACTCAATGATAGCCTCCCGAGTTTCCTCCTTTGGCGTCACCGGAACAATCACTACCTGTTGGGGCGCAACCCTCGGAGGAAGGACCAGTCCATCGTCGTCTGCATGAGCCATGATGAGAGTGCCAATCAGGCGGGTGCTCACTCCCCACGAAGTAGTATGTACATACTCCTTGCTTCCCTCACGGCCGACGAAGGTAATTTCCTGAGCCTTTGCGAAATTCTGACCCAGATAGTGGGAGGTTCCTGCCTGGATAGCCTTACGATCCTGCACCATTGCCTCAACCGTGTAGGTGTTCAGTGCACCGGGGAAACGCTCTGCCTCGGTCTTTTCACCAGGGACCACCGGAATCGCAAGATGATCACGAAGGAAGTCCTCATACAGCTTGTGGATCAAGCGCGTTTCCTCCTCTGCCTCTAACTGTGTTTCGTGGGCTGTGTGTCCCTCCTGCCAGAGAAATTCTGCAGTTCGGAGAAAAAGACGGGTGCGCATTTCCCAGCGCATCACGTTGGCCCACTGGTTGATCAGCAGTGGTAGATCCCTGTAGCTTTCCACCCAGCGTGAAAAGGCGGCTCCGATGATTGTCTCCGAGGTCGGACGAATGACGTAGGGCTCTGTAAGCTTACCTGTCGGCACCATTCTTGTTTTGCCGCTCTCCGGATCCTTCTCGGCCTCCAGTCGGTGATGAGTGACTACTGCACACTCGGTCGCAAACCCCTCAGCATGCTCAGCCTCNTTCTCAAGGTAGGACNGGGGAATCAGAAGCGGGAAGTAGGCATTCTCATGCCCTGTCTCCTTGAACCTTGTATCCAGCTGCGACTGAATATTCTCCCAGAGAGCAAAACCCCATGGCTTGATCACCATGCATCCGCGAGTCTCGGAATTCTCCGCCATATCAGCGGCACGAACGACCTGTTGATACCACTCCGGGAAATCTTCTTCTCTGGTGGGGGTGATGGCTGTCTTATCTTTGCCCATGTGCGAGGGAGGAAAACCACGGAAAGGGCCGGTTGAACACGAAATTCTTTACGTTATGAATATCCTCCAGGCAATCCAGTCACCCTCGCGGAATATAAAGCGCGGCCGATTACTACCGGCCGCGCTATAGAAGCCCGGTAATTTCCTATCTGTTTTAGTGGCACCTCAGGACCTCATCGAGCTACTCGTCCTCCCTGTAGACGTTANGATTCTGGATTTATTACCCTGTGAAATTCCACTATCCGGACGCAGGCCATTAATGAGACCTGGTGGCCAGAGCCGGGGTCAGGGACAGCATGAGGCAAGGCATATTGGCAACAAAATCGAGATCTGCGGCCCGGCGCGTCAGGTCATCAAACACCCGGGGCACACCGCTGACAGGGTCACTGAGGGCGGTCCCAGTTCCTGTGAGAAATCTGGAGAGATGAGACTGCACGTCAGCATTCCTCTCCGCGATATGAACAAAGCTTGGCGCAGAGCTAGACGGCCCTGTGGCCCCATTCCCGGTCACGGGGTCCAATGGAAGACCTCCCACTGTCGGAAGCTGGGCCCCTGCCTCTCCCCCATGGCACCCGTTGCATGTGTTCAGGGAAAAGTGATGGCGCACCTCGTTGTTCGCGATCCCTGCCGCATTCCAGAAAAAGCCCGGAGTGGGAACCTGTGATTTACCCGAAAGAAAAGGCGTTGCTCCTGGAAANGTCAGTGGAACGCTATGGCTACCCGCCAGAATATCGGTCTCGAAGGTATTCAAATAGTTAGCGAGATCAGAAGTCCCCATTTTTGAATCGGCCGGAGTTTGCTTGGTCGTAACNGCAGTAAGATGGTTCGGCGCTACTCCAGCTCCCGTGATCTGCCACTCCCGCATGGTCCATGGCAGCGTAAAGCGCTCAATGAAATTGTTGGAACGAAGCTGGTTGATTGCGCTGCCATTGGGCTTGGCGGGATCGGCGTTCGCCAGCGCCACCACGTCAGTAAGATCCTCGAGATTTGCATTGAATGTGCTGTTAGGGTCGACAGAAACAAATTCGAGACCACTCAATTGCTGCCACTGCTGGGCCCAGTTCTTGATTTGCACACAGGTCCCGAGGGGCACTCCATATTCAAAGATTACGGTCATCGGTTTGTGCGCTCCAGTATCAAGATCGTAGGCACAGAAGACGAAGCGGCACTCTCCGCCATCACCAGCCGCATAGCCAGAGGCGCTTCGCAGATCGACTCTGTTCACGATTGCAGTAAGGCGGAAGGGCGCGTTTTTCAGATCTAGAGGATCAAGACCTTCAGCCAAGTTTGCAGCCTCCCACTTGTCAATAAGGGCAGCCTGAACATCTCCCTGCCGATCGGGGACGTCATCGAAGTTGATCGTCTGGAACTGCTCGAAATGGTCAATCCACCGTCGCACAAAGATTTTAGGATCAACACCGGTCAGAGAGGAGTTGCACATTTCCTCCATCAGGAAACCGAAGGTCCATTTTCGAGGACGTCCCGTTGCCGGGTCAATGTAGGATACTGCATCGGGATTAAAGGGATCCCACGTCCGGTCGGGGTCGTTGACGACCGAAAGGTCCGTGATGAGCAGCGATTTTCCAGGATCTACTGCGGAGGAGGCTCCTAGAATTGCACCTCCACCAAAGGCGCGGGGCTGTATCTCACGGGTGTTCAGGAAGGGAAAAAGGTCTACACTTTCGCCCAGCCGACTGATCTCTGGCACGGCCATTCGACCTGTAAGCTGACGGTCCGCATACACCGGGACCNTACCATCCCCGAGACCCCGCAAGCGATCGAGAGCCGCCTCGAATTCGAAACGGAATTTTGTTATCACTCCGCCATTAAGCACCGCACTGTATGACCCGGGAAACCGCCCGGGTTGCATTCTCAAGGGGCCTTCTTCCAGAAACAGAGGAAATCCTTCCGGGAAGAACTCCCTGCCGCTCACTTTGGTATGTTCCGGGGGAAACTGGAGGGTGAGGGCGTTCCCCTGCAGATTAATTGAGGAGGGCCTGATGTCATCCAGACTCGGAATTGCACCATCCTCAACGATGGGGCGGAGTGTCGAACCAAAGTCGTGGTCCCCAAGGCGCAATCGCGCCCGGAAAAGCTTGGTAGGTGAGTCCATCGGAATTTCAAGTTCGACGATTTGAGAGCTGGTGGAAGTCGCTGCCTCAGTGGTCGAGCTCCCGTCCGGATTGAGGCGTTCCAATTCTATTCGAGGCGCCCGAATACGAACCCGGAGCGAATCACCATCAACTTCCGTTGATTCAATTTCCTGACCATGCGAAAGCCCACCTGCCAGAACCCCCATGAGGAATGCTGTATAGGCGAGACAACAAGACAGTTGTATATGTGGTTTCATNATTTTATTTTCTTATGGGTTTTTTTCATTGGATTGGCGCTTACTTCAGATGGGAAAAATCGGCTGAGGCCATGGCGGTGGCGCGGATGGATCAGTTGAGGTTGGATCTCCAAAAAGCTTTTGATCCGGCAAAAGAGGTCCGAATCCCGTGATGCCTGTAAAGGTTGCGACCGGCCACGGGTGGTCTGCCGTTGCGCCCAATTACCACGCACGGACTACCGGACTCTCCGGCCGAGAAATGTTCCTTGTTGGAGCATCCATCAAGCCGATGGACCACATTCAGGCTAAGACCCCGAGGCAAACTCAGGTCCTGCGACAGCTCTATGCTCGAAACCTGCTCAAAGAAATTGCGCCTAAGGCAAGACTCTGCTGGATTCCAGATAAGAGGATCAGCCGCACTCAATGACCTCTCGGACTTTAAGCGGCGAACACCAGTTACCCCTCTCGCCTCTCGAGGGCCAGGGGAGAAAGGAAGGTATATCCGAAGGCGGAGCATCCTTATCCCTACCGGGCAAAAGAGACTCCATTTTTATTTTAGTTCAAAACCCCCCGGAGCCCCGTATTGCCACCCCCGATGACGCCTTTTCCCAACCAGGGGGCACCCCTTCTTCTGGAAGACCGTCTTTGATCAGGCGGTTACTCCACCCTTCTCATCATCCAGAAGCCCCGATTTTTCGAGGTAGTAATCGTACCCCCCGCTGTATTTTGTCACCTGCCCGTCAGCAATATGCCATGTCGTCTCCGCCAACTTACGGATNAAGTGCACATCGTGAGAAATAAACACCAGCGACCCTGAGAATTGTTTCAGGGCCTGTATCAAGGCCTCCACTGAGAGAAGGTCGAGATGAGTGGTCGGTTCGTCCATCAGAAGTAGATTCGGAGGATCCACGAGGAACTTAACAAGATTCAGTCTGCTTTTCTCTCCGCCCGAGAGGACCCTGACCTTCTTGTGAACATCCTCCCTCCGGAAAAGAAAAGACCCCAGCAGACCACGGGCGTCCTCCTCCCGCATCCCTGCTCCTGTCGTGCAGATCTCCTCAAGAACCGAATTGCTTTCATCGAGAAGCTCTGAGCGGTGCTGGGAGTAATACCCNAGTTTTGTCGCATAACCTGCCTTTCTCTCTCCACCGTTGATGGGTATTGTCCCTGCGAGGATTTTCAGCAAAGTAGACTTCCCCGCGCCGTTGGGGCCAACCAGCACTGTCCGATCACCCCGCTCAACCACGAGGTCCAACTGGCTGTAGATCTCAGTTTCTCCATAAGACTGACTCACCTTNTCCAACTCGATCACCTTNTGATTACTGCGCGGTGGATCAGGGAAATGAAATTTGAAGACCTTCCGGGGAGCCCTTGGCTTCTCAAGTGTCTTCATCTTTTCGATCTGCTTGACCTTGCTCTGAACCTGCGANGCCTTTGAGGCCACGGAACGAAATCGGTCTATGAATTCCTGAATACGATCAACCTCTTTCTTTTGGTTCCTGTAGGCCGACATCTTCTGCTCATAGCGAAGCTCACGCTCGCTGAGATAGCTGCTGTAATCTCCCTGATACGAAATTAACTTCTGGTCATCAATTTCGACAACCGTTTCCGCAATGGCGTCCATGAAATCTCGATCATGGGAAATCATCAGAATCGCTCCAGGATAGTTCGACAGATATCTCTGAAACCACAGCAGAGCCATTAGATCCAGATGGTTGGTCGGCTCGTCCAGCATCAGAAGGTCCGGCTCCAGACAAAGGATTTGTGCCAGATGCGCCCGCATGACCCAGCCCCCAGACATNTCGTGAGCCGGCCGGTCGAAGTCGTCCTGCTTGAACCCAAGGCCTGCGAGAATTTTCCGGGCCTTAGGCTCCAACTGGAATCCATTCATCAGGGTAAATTGATCCTGTGCTTCCGCATACTCTTCTGACTCCAGCGTCCCCGCCTTCTCATGCTCTCGCATGACCCGCTGGACCTCCCGCATTTCAGGATTAATGGCAGTGGCGATCTGCAAAACGGTCTCTTTGCCCGGATCGCCAGCCTCCTGTGAGAGATATCCCACGTGCGCGTAGTCATCTCTCTCCACTGTTCCAGCATTGGCTTCTTCGTCGCCAAGAATGATATGAAACAAGGTGGACTTCCCGGCCCCGTTGGGTCCAACCAGAGCAATACGCTCCCCCCAGTTGATGGTCAGGTCGGCCTCTTCAAAGAGAGTCCGCCCACCGTAAGCCATGGTTAATTTACGGATGGTCAGCATGCGCGNGGGGCCTTCGCATCGATTCTTCTGAAAAGCAATGGTGAAACAGCACGAGCTACAGCCTTGGGCACAGGCAATTGCCTCTCCAGACTTCTTCCGAGCCGCAACTCAGCCTTTCGGGGTCGGGTCTTCGGGTGAGGAAGGGATTTCGATCTCTCTCACAGTCAGACGGCGGAAATCAATCGACATGACCTTGTTGCCATGAAGCTGCAGACCAATCGGGCCCTTCTCCTTGGCGTTCTCCGAGGTATAGGTCATCACATGGACTCCGTTCAACCAAGCATCGTAGACCGGCCCTGCCGCAACAATCCTGAGCGTATTCCACTCATTGATCCTGAGAAGGTTTTTTACACCCTTAACCCCCTTCTTTTCCTCCGCCTCAACAGGATATCCCTTACCGGAAATGTATGGCGAGGCCGTCATATCCCGCTTAAGCGACCCCGAAATCCCGATCTGAATCTGCTGCCCGCCATCCCGCAGGAACACACCAGAGTCCCCTTTCCCGTCAAAGCGAAACTCGCAGCTCATGTCAAAGTCAGCGTAATGCTTCTCAGTCCAAATATTACTTCCCCTCTTCCTCGGACCACTCTTGGCCACAATCGCCCCGTCCACCACCGACCACCAGATATTATCCTTTGGGACTTTCCACCCGGTAAAGTCCTTGCCATTGAACAGAGACTGCCCCTTGCCGTGATGATCCGCGAAGGTGAATGTTGAGGCACCAAACAAGACGATAAGGATAAATTTCATCCCTCTCTATTACCCAAACGCTGGGCGATGTCTACAAGGCAAACGCGCCCTAGCCCTCCCGCTGAAGGAAAAGATCGATTCCCTCGGTCAGCGCGATCCAACTGGCTTCGATAATACTATCCGAAACACCCACTGTGCCCCAGGTGCGCTCTCCGTCAGTATGCACAATCTGGACCCGCGTTCTCGCCGCAGTTGCNGCATGGCCATCGAGTATCCTAACCTTGTAGTCTATGAGGGAAACTCTGTCGATAGACGGAAAATGACGCATCAATGCCTGACGAAGTGCCTTGTCCAGGGCATTCACGACNCCATGTCCCTCCGCCGCTGTNTGCTCAGCTGCACCCGCGACCTCCATGTTCACGGTAGCCTCGCACACCGGATTGTGACCATCCCCGTAGTGACGGAAATTGCATTGATACTCGCGAAGCGCCCACCGTGTCACATGCTTCCCCGTCTCTCGTCGGATCAAGAGCTCAAGGGATCCTCCTGCCGCCTCGTAAGAGTAGCCTTCCTTCTCCCGCTCCTTGACTTTAGCCAGCACCGCCTTCGCCTCCTCGCTTCCTTTTGTCAGCGGCAAACCNATCTCCTCGGCTTTCATCAGAATATTGGACTGCCCCGAAAGCTCGCTTACCAGAATGATCTGTGAGTTTCCCACCTCACCCGGACGAATGTGTTCGTAGCTGTGAGCTACCTTCTGAACCGCATTCACGTGCATTCCTCCCTTGTGTGAAAAAGCCGTTCGTCCGACGAAAGGGGCCCGATTGTGAGGAGAGTTATTCGAAACCTCATCAACGAAGAGGGACAACTCCTTCAACTTGGTAAGATCCTTCACTACCTCGATGCCTCTCTTCAGCTGAAGAATCGGTATCACGGAGGTCATATTACAGTTCCCGGTCCGCTCACCATATCCGTTGACGGTTCCCTGCACCTGCACCGCTCCAACGTCCACCGCGGCAATAGCGTTTGCAACCCCAACTCCACAATCATCATGGGTATGAATTCCAAAGGGGACCCCGGGCACACGCTCCTTCACCACTGTGCAGATTGCTTCAATCTCGTTGGGCATCGTTCCCCCGTTTGTGTCACAAAGAACCAGACACTTCGCCCCACCTTCCGCAGCAGCTTCCAGCGTTTGCATTGCGTGTTCGTGATCATCCTTGTAACCATCGAAGAAATGCTCGGCGTCATAAATGACTTCCCGACCAGCTTCACCAAGATACCGCACCGTATCACGAATCATGGCGAAATTTTCATCGGGCGTAGTCTTGAGGACCTCCGTGACATGGAGCTTCCAGCTCTTGCCAAAAATAGTGATCACAGGAGTGGCTGCATCAATGAGAAGCTTCACCTGTGGATCATCTTCCACCACGAGATCGTGACGCCTCGTTGAACCAAAAGCCGCAATCCGGGCATGGCTCCATTCTTCATCAGCTGCCGCCTTGAAAAACTCTACGTCCTTGGGATTAGATCCCGGCCACCCGCCCTCAATGTAATCCGCCCCAAACTCGTCCAGACGATGGGCTATCCGCAGTTTGTCCAGACCTGATAGTTGGAATCCCTCTCCCTGCGTTCCATCGCGGAGAGTGGTATCGTAGAGAGAGACCTTTTTTTCTGCTGCCTTCATCACCCATGACCCGCCCTGCGAGAGAGCGAACCCTGCCTTCTCGCTCCGACAAACTCAACACCAAAGGTGTAGATCCATCTTCCGGGCCCTACCGNCTACGATAATCAGCCCCGGACCAACTTTTCAAGACCGAGCGTTGCCAGTCTTGCAACTGACCCCGCATGCGCGCAACACGGCCTTTCTNCGNTAATGAAAGATCGTTGGCCTCCTTCGGATCNATCTCAAGATCATACAATTCCCAACGAACGGCAGCTCCAGTCTTTTTCTGAATTCGATGAAGTTTCCATGGCCAGTCTGTCCACGCTGCATGACCCCGAAGATCCGCATTATCCCTTGGAGGGAATTTATTTACATTCTTGAAAATTCTCTCGGGAAACGGGTTTATCTCGCCCGCCGCTTGAGCTTCCATTAAGCCTTTTATAATCCGGTCGCTCCAAGTCGACTGCCCGGCCATATATCCATGCCAGAACCCCATCGGGGGACGAGTGGAGGACCGCCCTTCCAGAATCGGCAGGATGGAAATCCCATCCAGTCGCGGTTGGTTCTGCACATCTGCTCCAGCGATCTGCAGCAGGGTCGGATAAAGATCTGAGGAATTCACTGGCACAGCTATCCGGTTCGGGCGGTAACGGGCGGGCCATTCGAGTATGGCAGGAACACGTAACCCTCCCTCGTAGATTGATCCCTTCTTCATCCGCCCTCCGGACGAGTCCTCCACCAGTCCTCCATTATCACTGTGATAGATCAAAAGTGTGTCCTTCGCAATCCCGAGGTCGCGCAAGGCCTTTCGGAGCCGTCCCACCTGCTGGTCGAGCAGGGTAATTTCCCGGAAATAACCCGCGGCTTTTCCTTGTTCCTCATAAAGGCTTTCCGCCCCATCAATCCCCCGGGGCACTTCGCCAAAGGGATCATGAGGAGCAGGAAACCAGCAGACAGCAAACATGGACTTACCCTTGCTCCGATGCGCTGCCAGAAACGAAATCGTTGCATCCATCGACAGGACTGAGCCGGAGCCGGTCATCCGTTGATAGGTCCCATCCCGACTGAGGTAGGGGTCCTTATCAAAGAAATTCAATCCTGAGAGCCATTCATCAAAACCCTGCCCTCCTGGCGAGGTAGGGCTCTCTTTCTGAACCGAACCGATGTGCCACTTGCCGAAGTGTCCGGTTACATAACCAGCTCCCTTGAGGGCCTCCGCGATCGTGACTTCGTGGGGACGGAGATAGTGCCCGTGGTTAGGAACATTCCCCCGAAAGGGATGGCGTCCAGTCATCACACTGGCCCGGGTAGGCGAGCAAACCGGAGCTGCCGCATAGAAGCGATCGAATACTACGCCCACCTTGGCCATNGCATCCAGATGAGGAGTGCGCACGAAGGGGTGTCCATTGTAGCCAGTATCCCCGAATCCATGATCATCGGACATCATGAGGACAATATGCGGACGCTCCCCGGCAAGCAGCATTGCAGAGAGCAACAGCCAGAGATTTGCCAGCAGATTAAAGGTTGAGATATTCATCAATCTCCGTTCATTCGGTAAAGCAGAGCCTTCGTTATTCCGAGGAAAACTTGCTATGAGGGACCTGCGGCATTGACCGNGCCACTGCTAAGGAATCGTACTTGAAGCATCCCGGATCCCGGGATCCAATGGCGGTATCCTCTCAAGAGCGTATCCATGAATCCGAAACAATTGCTAAGGTCTCCTCTTTTACTACTGACTACCTCGATACTCTCGATCAGCAGTCCTGTTATCGCTGGGGAAAAATTGAAGATCTTCGTCCTCGCCGGTCAGTCCAATACTGTTGGTCACGCGAATCAACACACTCTAGCCACTCTATATCGACCGGGAGACGAGAGGGACAAGAAACTCACCCAACTGATCTTCAAGGCCGACAGCGGTCTCTCTCCGGGAGCGCTTGAGGAACAATTGGAACGAGCCCGCAGAATCGATGAACTCACGGGCGGAATCTCAAACGACAAGATAAAGGCCATGAGCGACGGGCCCGAAAAGACGGCCGTGGAAGCAGAATTGAAAACGCTCAATGAAGCCTACGACGCCTACACCAACAAGGTCATCTCTTCCTGTGTCGTCTCCGACCGGGTTTACATCTCCTCGATTGCGGACGGCAACAAACGCTCGGGACCACTNTCGGTGGGCTTTGGGGGAAACCCCACCAAAATCGGACCGGAATTCAGCTTTGGCCTTTCGATGGCACAGAAACTCGATGGGCCCATCCTTCTGATCAAGACGTCGTGGGGAGGTAAGTCGATCAATTACGATTTCCGCCCACCCTCCGCCGGGGCCTATGTGCTCAACGACAAGCAGAAGGAGGCCGACAACGCCGCGGACATCCGCAAGAATGCCGGCCTCAATTGGCGGATGATGAATGAAGCGATCGGGGCAGTGCTCAAGGACCTCAAGAAATACCACCCCGCCTACGATGCCGCCGCCGGGCATGAAATGGCCGGGTTCGTGTGGTTCCAAGGATTCAATGACCAGTTCTCGGATGAATTCCGGAACAATTACCGCGACATGATGGTTCACTTCATCAAGGACGTGCGCAAGGAATACAATGCCCCGGGAATGCCCTTTGTCATCGGGGTTCTCGGCACCAACATGACCAAGGAAGGAGTAGACAAGAATGCTGTTTCGGTCGCCCAGCGGGAGGCCGCCAAGGCACCGGAGTTCAAGGACAATGTCACCTCGGTGGAAAGCTATCAGGTCTACGACCTCGGAGCCCGGGCTGTCTACGACAAGGGATGGGCCAAGAACTTTGCGGTGTGGCGCGCCATAGGCAGCGACCGCCCCTACCATTACCTCGGAAGTGGCACCTTCTTCGCCCGACTCGGGGATTCCTTCGCCGCGGCCATGAATGACCTGATCAAGAAGCAGAAGAAGTGATCTGGACCAACACCACCTCATGAAGATCATCACAACAGCCTTCTTCCCCTTCCTGCTGGTCCCCTCCCTCCTCGCCGCCGATCCACTCACCATCGCTTCCGAGGCCGATTGGAAGAAGTCCATCGCCTCATCCGAGGGTGTCGTCATCAAGAACGGGGTGGCCGAACCCACCGGCAAGACGGGCACCCTTACTACCAGGGTTCACAAGTTCGACCAGAAGCGCTCTGCTTCCTCCCTGATCATCACNCAGTCCGCCGTCTGGCAGAACTGGAACCCGATCGAAAACCTCGGACCCGCCAACCTGCGCGACGCTCCGGTCCTGCTCACCGTCGGCCCGGACGACTACTGGATGTTCGGCCGCTACGGCAGCTTAAATTCGAGGGGCCAGAAAGGCGGTAAGCAGACTGCGGGAGGACGGATCCCCTTATCAGAGCGGCGCCCCTTCACGCCGGAACCTGCGAAGCTTGAAGGCTTCGACACCCCCCTCCTGACCACGCCTGACAAGAATCAGTACAATGCCCCAGGGGGGGTGAAGAAAGGCAAGGGCGGCTACCATGCCTGGCAGAGCCGGGACATGAAGACGTGGGTCCATCACGGTCCCGTCACCGAGGGGTTCTCCAAGTGGGTGACCAGCGCCGAATGGGTCGACGGAAAGGCCTACATCTACTACGACTTCCCCAACGATCAGGACCCGCATGTCTACGTTGATGACGACCTGACCGACGGCGAACCGGGCAAGAACATGGGCCTTGCGGTGGCCGACCCGTCCCATGGCTCCGACGCCGGCTTCATCCGCGATCTCGATGGCAAGATGCACGTCATCATCGAGGACTGGAGCCCGATCTCGGCCAACAAGCGCTCCTGGGATTCCCCCCTCGCTGGGCANGCCGTCAGCAACAACGGGCTCAACGGGTTCAAGTTCGGACCCCCTGCAGTCGACAACCGCACAAAGCCCACCGGCAAGGTGGCCACCTACAAGCACCCCCACTGGATGAAGGAAGACCCCAAGCGCTTTGCCTCCAATATCGCCGAATACGAGATTCACGAACCCGAGCAGGAAGCATACGGGGACTGGGCCGCCATCTGCATCGGGGGCCAGTATTACCTCTTTGGGGACTACGACCCTGCCGGCGGCCATCAGATGGCGGTGGGCTGGTTCACCTCTCCTTCCATCGACCNGCAATTCACCTGGTGCGACAAGATCGGCAATGGTCACCCTGATCCTGATGTCTGTTTCGCCGAGGGCCGCTTTTACCTCGCTACCCAGCAGCGTACTGACTACGTCAGCCCGGGCCCCTGGGTCGAATCCGTCGAAGCCCGCGTCGGAGTGGACACGAATAATGACGGAAAGATCAATATCTGGGGCAAGTGGGGCGAACTCAGAGANCGCTATGACTACATCGAGGGCTTCTCCAAGCAGGTGAAGCGCACCCCGGCCGAACTCGACCTCTCCGACCTGCCCGCCGGACACGGTTTCCAGATTGAACTCAAGCTCACCGACACCACCAGGAACAAATCCAAGCCCATGATCGAAAGCCTGAGTCTTTCCTTTAAATGACCGCTCGGGCGCCTTCCGCAACGCGTAAAGCTAAGATCGGAGGAACTAAAAACCTCGGGGACCAAAAAAGATCCCTATTCTCTCAGTTTTTGTCACCTGCCCCGGAGAGGAATCGAACCTCTATCTAAGGTTTAGGAAACCCTTGTTCTATCCGTTGAACTACCGGGGCCNGAGNCGAAAGGGTGCCTTTTAGTCCGGAGTATGACAAGCCGAGAGTCCAAGCCGCCTGAAGGCCCGCAGCCACCGGAATAATNGAATTGCACTACAAAATCCGCTGATTGCGCCCTTACCCAAAATCGGTATGGCAATTCCTGTGATCGAGCTGATAGTGANTTGCTATGAAGATTCAGACCGTCGTCTCTTCCACCTTCTCGATTCTCTCGATCTCTCTTCCTCTCCATGCGGAAGAAATCACTCTGATCAGTGACAGCCCTGCTCCGAACGCTGTGGCTCTCGTCCCTACTGCGGGGAATGGTGGAAGCGATCTCTCGACAAGTGAGTGGACCACCGTGGACTCTCCTCCCAATGCAACCAGCTGGATCTCAGGCACAACCGGCGTTGGTTATGAGACCAGCCCAACCTCAGGAACCAGCTACGCGACGCTTTTGGGGCTCGATCTGCGGGCACAGATGCAAAACCGCTCGACCACAGCCTACATCCGAATTCCTTTTACAGTCGAAAGAGCCGATCTGGAGACCACGCGGGCCCTTTTTCTAGACATGAAATATGATGATGGCTTCGTTGCCTATCTGAACGGAGAACGGGTGGCCGCCGCGAACGCGCCAGTGTCCCTCAACGCCTCCTCATCAGCAAATTCAAACAACTCTGATACGAATGCCCTTCAATTTGAGCGATTTGACATCAGCTCTTACACGTCCCTGCTCAATGATGGTGCAAACATGCTCGCTATCCACGGGTTGAATGACGGCACAACCAGCAGTGACTTTCTTATCCTCCCACGGCTCATTGCAACTGACTCTCTACCCCCGGTCTGGCCTAACCTNCAGATTGGNACACCAATCACTACCGCAAGCAGTCCNGTGGCCCTGACTCATGCTCCCGATGGNAGCAACAGGGTGTTCATTGTCGAACGAGGTGGGCTCATCAGGATTTGGGATGGAGGACGACTACGCACCTTTTTGGACCTTCGGTCCAGGGTGAATACCAGCAACAGCGGCGGGGACGAGCGTGGTCTTCTGGGCCTCGCCTTTTCTCCGGGATATGCAACGGATGGTCACTTCTATGTGAACTACATCAGTAGCAATTCATCCCCTCGCGGGGCCACCGTAATATCTCGGTTTACAGTAAACCCTGTGAATGCGGACGATGGCATTGAAACGAGTGAGCAGGTTCTTCTTGAGATCTCTCAGCCAGAACCGAATCACAACGGCGGACANATCAACTTTGGGCCGGACGGGTTTCTTTACATCGGCATGGGCGATGGCGGGGGAGCAGGCGATGTCCACGGCTCTACCGGAAACGGGCAAGCCAACGACACCTTCCTCGGCAAAATGCTGAGAATAGACGTGGAGGGCACTCCGGATCCGGGACTCCCGTATGCGGTCCCGGCCGACAACCCCTTCCTTCTTGACCCTCAGGTCCCTGACGAAATCTGGGCTTTCGGATTACGTAATCCATGGCGCTGGTCATTCGATCGCAAAACCGGCGACATGTACATTGCGGACGTGGGGCAATATGAATGGGAAGAAGTCAACTTTGTCCCGGCTTCCAGTACCGGCGGCGAAAATTTTCAGTGGCGCAGGATTGAAGGGTTCAACACCTTCAATGCAGGCACCCGGATTATCAAGGGAACCTCGACCGATCCAGTTTTTGAATACGATCACAATGCCGGCAGCTCCATCACTGGAGGATATGTTTACCGGGGCCTCGAGCACCCTCGGATGCAAGGCATCTATTTCTTTGGTGATTACAATTCTGGAACAATCTGGGGCCTCCAGAAAGATTCTTCAGGCAACTGGGTGAACCGCCAGCTTCTCGATACGTCCCTGCGAATCTCTTCCTTTGGCGAAGATGAGGCAGGAAATCTCTACGTGGCTTCACTCTTTACTGGCGCTATCCATCGCCTCAGCGACACTCGAGGAGTAACCTATTTACGGGTGACAAGTGCGTCTTTCACCGAGACTGGCCAAGCTCAAATCGGCTTTGGGTCAGAGATCGGGAAGAGATATCAGCTCCAGTTTTCGACCGACCTGCAGTCATGGAGTGACGTGGGCAGGGCGAGCCGGGCCACTGGTTTTGCCTCTGAGCTCACGGGCACTCTTCCCGGCGTGGCGCCAGAGCAGGCTTATTTCCGGGTCGTGGAGCTTGCCGATTAAACGTCAGGGCGCGCCTGATTCGCAGGCACCGAGGGTATTCTATACCACTCTCATCGCGCCTTCCATCGGGGATGAGGGGCAGCATTATCAAGGCTGGTATTTATTTTGCTCTGCGCTCGGCAATTGGAGTTTGAGAAGATCCGCATTTGCGTACAGCCTGACGGAGTCTCTGGACTATCCGGAACTCACTGTCTCGTTATGAATACCACGTCTATCGCAATATTGACCGCATTTGGCCTTCTGCTCGCTGCTTCATCAACCTTCGCTAGCCCGAGGGTCTGGAAAGACGCTTCCTCCGGAAGAACTTTGACAGGAGAATTTGTTGAGCTCACCAAGGATGCCGTGAAGGTTCGACGCGCCAATGGCGATGTTGTCAGCCTTCCGCTTTCGCGTCTTACTGAGGAAGACATCACGTTTGCCAAAGGTGCTTCTGAAACGGGTGGCGCTCTCGCAAATGACTGGCCGAGTTGGCGAGGTGCCCGGCGGGACGGACACTCGCCAGACACGACCTCGATGGCTAAATGGCCTGATGGNGGNCCTGAACTCGTGTGGACCTTTGAGGATTGCGGTAAGGGCTACAGCTGCCCAGCAGTAGTTGGTAACCGTCTTTATTTCACCGGGAGCCGCAAAGGAAAGGCCGAGGTAATCTGTATTGATGCCGGGACCGGGGAGGAGATCTGGTCCAACACCATCGGGAACGATCCAGAGGAAGGATACAATACGAGGTGGGGCGCAGGCACCCGAGGCGCGGCTACTGTCGATGATGGGCTCGTCTACGCCATGAATGCCAATGGAGATGTCAGTTGCATGACTGCCGACAAAGGTGAGCAAAAATGGGATGTCAGTCTCGTTGACGATTTCGGAGGAAAAATCCCGGGCTGGGGCTACTCGGAATCTCCTCTGATTGACGGCGACAAGCTCATCGTGACCCCGGGAGGCGAAAAAGGGGCAATCATCGCCCTCGACAAGAAGACCGGTAAGACGATTTGGCAAAGCAGCAACCTGACAGACGCGGCCCAGTATTCCTCCGTGATAGTTGCGGAGGTGGACGGTAAAAAACAATACATCCAACTCTTCATGAAAAAACTGGCCGGCGTGTCAGCTGATACCGGTGACCTGCTATGGAGCACAAAATGGCCTGGAAGAACGGCGGTTATACCTACGCCCATCTATTCAGAAGGTCATGTCTATATCAGTTCTGGCTACGGAGTGGGTAGCAAGCTTGTGGATATCAGTGGCAAGGAAGCCAANGACGTGTGGTCTAATAAGGTCATGAAAAACCATCACGGTGGGGTGATCAAGGTAGGGGAGCATGTCTACGGGTTCTCCGACGGCCCCGGACTGGTCTGTCAAAACTTCAAGACAGGAGAACAGGTTTGGAGCGAGCGGGGCGAAGGCAAGAGCAAAGGCGCAATACACTACGTAGACGGCATGTTGGTATGCATCGATGAATCAGAAGGTTCCTGCTTCTTGGCCAAAGCCTCCCCAGACGGCTTCGAAGAACTGGGGCGGTTCCCAATGCCCCGAAAGACGAAGCTGCGTGAGGGCACCAGCGGAAAGGTCTGGACACACCCCGTAGTTGTAAACGGTAAGCTTTACCTCCGAGATCAGGACCTTGTCTTCTGTTTTGACGTGAAAGGCTGATCTCATCTGAGTAACAGACGTGTAAGCGCCCTACCTCCCGAGAGAACGGAATCCCCTCGAACTGGGGGAAGATGATCCAGCATCTTACTCGAACCTCACAAGCCTAAGCCGGAAAATACCGAGAAACTTGTCTTTGCGCCCGGAGTCGGGCTATTCTTGTCACTCTAACAAGGTCTCNGTGCCAAAGCTCTCTCCGAATCCACCATCCTGGCTGCGCAGCATCCTGATCGCCCTCACCATGGGCTTTGGTGCAGTCTTGATTTTGTTCCCCGCTTGGATTCCTGACGAGAAAAGCGTGCCCATGGAAGACAGCGTGGTAGAAACGCTGCAATCAGCTTTACTCGCATTCTCTGCAGCACTCTTGTTCGCCACCGCTCCTCANGCTGGGCCTTTCCGGGCAGTTTACCGCTCATTGGGATTTCTTACGATCGCATTCCTGATCGCCGAAATCGGAGGGGCCATCGATGACAATATCCACCCTCTCAAGCACGAGTATCTCATAATCCCGATAATTGGCTGGACTAGCCTGACGTTGTTTCGCCGAAGAAGGGAAACCCTGCACTTTATCGGATTCGCCTCCCGGCACCCTGCCTCGGGATTTATCCTCGCGGCCCTGATGCTCAACTATGCCTTCTCGAGGGTCTTCGGTTCGCAAGCATTCTGGCAGGCATCTCTCGGAAAAGAGTATAACCCGGACATCCCTCCGACTTGCCGAGGATACCTTGAATTNCTGGCCTGTTATTTCATCCTGCTCGGCACGATCGGTTACTGCCTGCCTCTCATTCGTCGCAGGTATCGCATGTTCACTGAGCCATGATGGCAGGAAAAAAGACGAAACCTCTCAAAAGGGTTCAATGGAGAGTCGAATATGCTGCCTTTNTCGTTGTCGAACGATTGGTCTGCCTGCTCTCAATGAAATCCCTCTGGCGTATCGGGGCCAGTCTATCATTTTTGGCTTATCTCTTTCGCTCTCGCTGGCCTATCGTCCGCAATAACCTGAGAACCGTTCTGGGCCCCAAGGTCAGTGAAGATGAAATCGCTTCCCTCTCGCGTGAGGTCTTCCGTCACACCACCGCCAATTTTCTGACCGCCCTCAAGGGTGGCCGGCTATCCTCACCTCTCGTTCAGGCTGCGATCATTCCCACGGATTTTGAGATCCTTGAGCGCGCCATCGAGAAGGGCAAGGGAGTGATCCTTGTTTCTCCGCATATGGGAAATTTTGAACTTCTCACCCAAGGACTAGGGGCATCTCACCCGGAACTGAATGTCGCTGCGATCTACCGTCCTCTCAATAACATCTACCTTGATCCTCTGATTCGAAAGAGAAGGTCCAATCACCGAATGAGGATGTTCTCCAAGTTCACATCCTATCAGGCACCCATCAAATTTGTTCGCGACAAGGGGATTCTCGGCATCATTGCCGATCAGAGAGCCGGTCGCTCGGGCACGATTGTCCCATTCTTTGGACGACTCATGTCCATGTCGCCCTTGCCAGCGTTCATCCACAAACACACTGGTGCTCCGGTGGTCGGCATCTCCATGAGGACCGTATCGCCTGGGAAATGGGAAGTCAGGTTTCACGAACCTGACGTCAGGGATGGAGAAAATTTGTCTACCCCACACGTCGCCGCCCTCCTCGAACGAGCCACCCGACAGTCCCTCGTAGATGTCTTTTGGATGCACGANCTCTGGCGCATCGACAAGAGGCGCCCTCTTGAAATTGCAGGCAAAAAGGGTCCTCTCCGTCTCCGGCGGCAACCTGAAAACAACCTTCGACCGTTCTCCGTTCTGGCAAGGATTCCAGACAATCCGACTGACTTCCGGCAGACACTTCCCGCTCTCAAGGCAATGAGCGCCTCACGACCGGACTTTGAGCTTCATCTCCTTGGGCGGGAACAGATACGTCACCAGGTTCAGATCTCAGAAGTGCCTCATGTATTTCACAGCGTTGAGGATGACTTTCTACCGGCAAATCTTCCGATAGCGCTCATTCTTACAGATGATGAGCGGGCGGCTCGTGAGCTTGGACGTCTCTACGATGGACCTGTATACAGCCTGCCTGAGACCATGCAGTCAGGCGATAACTGGCGACAGGTGCCCCATACCTCCGATCTCTCTCGTGAAAACCTCTGGCTCCAATTGGCCCGAAAACTTGGAATGCATGAGCCTCCCCTTCGAGAGACTTACCTTTGAGAACCAGGCGGCATCTCAATCAGGACCCCTGAAGGAAAGCCCCATCGAAGTCTATTCCATCATTTGCCTCCGTCTCANTTCCACGTAGAGCTTACAACTCTTTTCAAGCTCCTCGTTCGTGCCATCTCCTATCACTTCACCACGTTCGAAAACAAGAATCCGGTCAACAACACTCAAGGTGCTGAAACGGTGCGCGATGATAAACACTGTTCGATCCTGTGCCAGTTCAACCACGGCCTGCTGAATGAGAGCTTCATTCTCCGAATCAAGGGCAGAGGCCGCCTCATCAAGTACAAGAATCGGAGCTTTCCGCAGGAAGGCCCGGGCAAGGGCCAGTCGCTGCCGCTGCCCACCAGAAAGACGTGTTCCTTTCTCCCCGATTACTGTCTCGTAACCATTCTCCATAGCGGTGATAAAATCGTGGGCACGGGCCTGTCCCGCAGCCTTGTAAATCTCCTCCTCCGCAGCATCAGGTCGCCCGACGAGTATATTATCCCTTACAGAGGCATTGAAGAGCAATGGTTCCTGTGGAACGAAGGAAATAGCATCGCGAATTTCCTCCTGTCGCAAGGTTCGAAGGTCGTGACCATCAATCGAGACCACTCCGTCGGTTGGATCATAAAAACGAAGAAGAAGGTTGATGAAGGAGGTCTTTCCTGCCCCGCTCGGTCCGACTAATCCAAGAACCTCTCCCTGTCGGGCTTTCACTGTCACATTCTTCAGCACCAGATCCTCTGCATAGGCAAAGGACACCTCGTTAAACGAGATCTCGCCATTCACCTTGCCCAACTCGACAGGAACTTTTGGATCAAGAACCTCTGGTTCCGTCTTTGAAATTTCCTCCAGTCGGTCAAGGGACGCTTCCATGCTTTTCAGATGGGTCGTGATCTTTCCCAGCTTCTTTACTGGCTCATAGCAGAAATACAGAGCACCAAGGAGAGGCACCATTTGTTGGATGCCCACTGAGTTCCGCCCAGCATACACGATCACGACGGCAACGCTTATGGTAGCAACAAATTCCACCAAGGGAGCAACGGAGCGCTCATATTTGAGTACCTTGAGCTGCCATTTCATCAACTCTCTGACTCTCCTTCTCATTCCCCTGATCTGCCCCTCCTGAAGATTGAATGCGCGTATCTCTCTCGGCGCCTGAATACTATCCGTCACATAGGCGGAAACATCTCCAACCTGAGCTTGGAGCTTCTTCGCNCGCACCTTTAACTTTCCAGCCAACCACCTGATCGGAAANACACAGGCTGGAGCGCTGATCAGGAATGCGAGGATGAAGACAAACTGACTATTCTGAAGGGAAAGGTAGACAATAACTCCTGCCGCTCCGATGAGGGTAAAGGGCTGCTTTATGACATCATTTGTCACCGTAATAATACCCGCCCGGAGAACCTCGGTATCNGTGATAAGCCTACTGACCGTATCTCCACTTCGTCGTCTTTCAAAAAAGGAAAGGGATAGTTTCTGCAAATGAGCAAAGGTATCCGTTCGCAGCCCCTCGAGAACACGTTGACCGCAGTAGGCCATCCCATACATGTTCGCAAATTCCGCGGCGCACCGGATACTCATNCCCCCCACCATGATTACCCCGATCAGGATAAGATCTCTATACGCTACCGGATCAGGGCCCTCTACCCACATCCTAGGAAGGACCTCTTTCAGGATCAGAGGGATACCCGCACCACTGGCTACACCGTAGATTAACCCGGCAATCAGCGCACCGATGAATTGCCAGCGCACTGGTCGCAGGTAGCGTGTGTAGGGCCGAAGGCGCTTGAGCACGGTGCTGAAGAGTTAGAGGCAGAGAGAGAAACGGGCAAGCTTTTGGAAAAGCTTAATGCATTAATGCAACTCATAGCCAAGCACGCTGAGCCCGTAAATCACAGCTGTTTCCACCCTCAGGACGCGGGAACCAAAACTTACTGGGCGGAGCCCACTTGTTATTGCCCGCTCAGTCTCAGAGGGCGAAAAGTCTCCCTCCGGGCCAATAAACAGCTCTATCGAACACAGCTCGGCGGGCAATTCCTCCATCTCGCACCTCAGTGGTCGTGCTCTCTGGTCCAAGGAAGCGAGGAATCGAGCCCCCTCNCNNGAGGCCTCAAGAACATCCCCGAAGNCCACGACAGGGCAAACTTCCGGGACAATATTCTGCCCGCACTGCTTACACGCCTCCATGGCCACTCGTCTCCATTTTTCCTGCTTTCCCTTTAGAATCTCTCCTGACCAATGGATCGCCATGTTCTCCGTGAGCAGAGGTTGGATCCGGTCTACCCCGAGTTCAACCGCCTTCTGAATGACAAGCTCCATCGTCTTCCCCTTTGCCACTGCAATCGCCATCAACAAGGAGGGTTTCTTTCCTTGCGTCGTTCCCTCTTCCTCTATCCGCACGGTAACTTCGCGATCATTGCCCTCTGCGATTACTCCTCTCGCCCATCGCCCTCCGCCATCAAACACCTCTATCCTGTCACCTGCAGTTTTCCGCATCACCCTCAGACAATGGTGACTCTCCTCCACGCTCAGGAGCGCCTCGGAGTGACCCCAGCTTCCCTTCGCCACAAAAAACCTATCCATATCCGCAGGCTGCTAAAAGACAGACAGGTCCATGCGCCTTCCTACAGGTTGAAAAACTTTTTTGCCTTTTCCAGAAAGCTCTCATGCATGGGGGAGTTCTCTTCTCCGATAGATTCGGTGAATGACGCCAGCTTCTCCTTCTGCTCTCCACTCAGTCGCGTCGGAACTTCAACCCGAACCTCGACATTCAGGTCCCCTTTTCTTCCACTACTGATATCCTTAATCCCCCTGTTTCTCAGNCGAAAGATTGTACCCCCTTGAGTCCCTGTCGGAATTTTGATTGAAGCAGCGCCTTCCAGAGTAGGTACGTCTAGCTCTCCACCGAGAGCTGCAGTCCCAAAAGAGACAGGAACTTCACAGAAAAGATCTTCTCCACGACGTTCAAACACATCGTGGCGTTTCAGCTTGAGAACGATGTGGAGGTCCCCGGCGGGTCCCCCGCGCACACCAGCATCACCATTGCCGCTCGAGCGGAGGCGGGTTCCATGATCGACTCCTGCAGGTATTTCGATCTGTGTCCGGTCTACCTTTTCCACCCTCCCCTGCCCTACGCATTCCGGACAAGGGTCCGAAATTACCTGTCCCGACCCATCGCAGTCGGGGCAAACCACTTGTTTCCTGAATATTCCACCAAAACCCTCCATTCTTTGCTCTACGACCCCAACACCCTGGCAGGTGGTGCAGGTCTGGGCTCCCCCCGACCCTTTCGATCCCGATCCTTTACAGGGTTTACACCTGACGAATTTTTCGAGTTCGAGCGCCTTGGAAACTCCCTTGGCACTTTCCTCCAGACTGATTTCAAGATTGTATCGCAGATCGCTCCCACGCTTCCGCCCATCCCTCGTCTGACCTCGCCCACCTCCGAAAAAATCGCCAAAGGCTCCATCGAAGACCTGAGAGAAAATGTCCATGGGATCGTTGAATCCACCACCACGGAAGCCGCCACCACCGGCTCCACCTGCCTTGAAAGCTGCATGTCCGTATCGATCATACGCCGCTTTCTTATCCTCATCGCTNAGGACTTCGTAGGCCTCGCCGAGTTCCTTGAACCTGTCTTCCGCCTCGGGATCATCCGGATTTTGATCTGGATGAAATTTCATCGCGAGCTTCCGGTAGGACTTCTTGATTTCACCGGCCCCGGCGTCCTTCGACACCCCGAGCACCTCGTAGTAATCTCGTGTAGAGGCCATCTATGATTCCTCCTCCGTCTCCTCTGTAAGCTCTTCCGATTGTGGCGTCCGGGAAACAACCACGTTAGCTGGACGCAGTAGTCGCTCTCCCATCTGGTAGCCTCGTCTGATAACCTTAAGAACGCTGCCCTCCGGTGAGGCATCACAATCTTCCTGTGACACCGCCTCGTGAACCGCAGGATCAAACATTTTCCCTTCTGCCGAAACCTCCTCGACTCCCTGACCTGAAAGGAAGTCGTCCAGCTGCTTCTTAACCATCTCCATTCCCCGAAAAATCATCGACTCCGCATCGGCAGAGGCGGCTTCCAGTCCCATATGAAAGTTATCAAGGACAGGGAGTAGCTCCTCAAGAAGCGATTGGTTGGCATATCTACGAGCTTCTCCCTTCTCTCTTTCCATGCGCTTACGGAAGTTCTCAAGATCTGCTGCCGAGCGAATTGCTCTTTCGCGCCATTCGGCAACCTGCTCCTCGAGGGAGGGGTCCTTGTTGGCTTCCTTCTCCACCTCCGGGTCCTCAGCTACCTCATCTACACCCGAAGCGGGATGTTCTCCGTCCGGCAAATCTCCGTCCGGAGAAGCGCCCGAAGGATCCTCGGGAAGAGGCTTTTCACTCTCTGCCTCGCTGGAAGAGTCCTTTTGCATGGAGAGACCAATACCCGCCACTCATCAACGGTCAACCCTGAGCATCCGCGATCCACAGGTTCCTCGCCTTCTTCTAGCCTTCCTCAGCCTTCTTTTCCAAGGCGTCCAGAACAGCTTCGAATTTTTCCGTATTGGCTTCCTGAGCCTCGCACAGCTTCCTGTGCGCCTCAAGCAGGTGGGCGGCGTCCAAGCTTTCGGGATCTCGCTCCTTGAGAGGAGATAGCGTTTTACGGACATCATGGACATGTCCCTGCCATGCACTGTCGTCAGGGTCGATCTCGAGTAATTTTTCGAGACCAAGATCCTCCAGAGACTGCCGATTACGCTCACAGACCCCATTCAAATGCATTCTTCCTCCTCCAATTCGCGCCAGACGCATTGCAAGACCTGCCAGCGTCCCCATGAACGTTGAGTCCATAGCAGGGCAATCCAAAAGATCGATCACGAAGCTCGTGTCGCCGCCTTCCATCCTACTCTCCACGAAGCCCTTCAGGGCAGGGCTTGTTGAAAAGGACCCTTTTCCATTCAAACGAATCCAAACAAAACCATCGGTGGCTCCGACATCGAGAGAGTCGTCTTTTATCAATTCGTAAGGGGCGGAAGTTCGACAACAGGAATACGACAAACATGCTCTTCCGTCAATCACCCAGGGTCATCACTCCCACAGATAGGATTGCTTGGTCTCAACGAGCTGCGCTCCGCGGTAATAGCTGAGATGCCAGGAAAGAACACGCCCCCCCTCGAGATAGACTGGCCCTGTGACTTGGAATTCGGCCGTTCCCTGTGACCCCGGAGGAGCCTTGATCACAATTTCGCGAGCAGCACTTCCCGTGGTCGCCTGCCGATATTGAAATACAATCCTGACGGGTTCATCGACCTTCCCAGCAGGTCCGTTCCACTGCACGCTGTAATAATGTCCGAGACGATCACGTTTCTCCGCAGTAGTGACCGCGCCGTGGAAACGGCGCAATTGTTCCGCTCTTGGCGCATTCATCTCACCTTCCAACGTCAACGAACGAAGATGATATTGCCTGAACCCGAGCGTATTCTCAGTCGAAGAGCATGAGATCACCCCAAGAAAAGCAGCAAAAGCGAGCCAGCGCACACCCTCAGGCCAACATGGTCGGGGGTCCTCATCAAGGACACGTTTACGAACAATTCCCAATAATCGTATTCACCTGAACGTCTTTGGTGTAATAGTAGCCCTGTGACCTCAGAGATTAAGGAAAGACTGAATACCTTCATCAGGGCTCAAGGCCTGAGGCAGACCCCTCAACGCGATGCAATCGTGGATGTCATTTTTGCCAGCGATGAGCACTTCACCCCGGATGAATTATGGGAAAAACTGCGGGGGACCGACGCTCGTACGTCGCGCGCGACTCTCTACCGGACCATCAGTCTGCTCATGGAGGCAGGACTTCTTCAGGAAATCGACCTCGGGGATGGACAAACCACCTACGACCCGAACTTTCTGGATAAACCTGCCCACAATCATCTCGTCTGTGTGGACTGTGGCAAGGTGGTGGAATTTGAGGACGATCATCTCGAGGTCCTCAATGACTGTGTCACACGACGACTGGGTTTCCGTCCTGTCAAACAATCACTACGCATCGAAGCCTGCTGCGATCAGATTCGCTCGACCGGGCAGTGCTCGAACCACATCGAGGCCCGCCTCCACGGCAAACGCTTCCCCGGAAAAAAACGGTAGCCCATACTTTCCCAGACCTTTGGTTGCCGCGTCACAGCCGCTCCCGCATCAGGGGCGGCAAGATTTGTCGCCGGAAGCTCCGGGCCCGCTCTGCCACATCACTTCGATGCTTTGACCTCCTCACGACAGCCTGTTATTGATGAGCCTCACATGAATTCAGTACACGGGGCCCCTTCATTCCAACTGGCATCGGACTGTGTGAACCTTTCCGTCACTCGAACTGGAGGCATGCTGGGACCTGTGACCTTCATTTCGGGGGAGAAGCCCTTCACCCCATACGCCCTCGCGCCATGGCAACCAGACGAACTCGAAGGGGACGTGCCCAATCTCTTGAAATTTCTGCGTGGGGACTTTTTCTGCCTCCCCTTTGGCCCACAGGATGAGGGAGCTCCCCACGGAGACACTGCTAACGCAGACTGGCACCTCGTCCAACATGAGGCAAATCTCCTTCATCTCGCGATCGAGCCTGAGGACGTTGGGGGGAAAGTGGAAAAAATCCTTCGCCTGCGTCCCGGACATCCCGTGATTTACTCAGAACACCTCCTCTCAGGACTGGAAGGGAATTTCAGCTATGGGAACCATCCAATCCTTGATTTTTCCAAACTCGATGAAGGCGAGGGCCGAATCACGACATCGCCCTTCCGCTGGGGCTCGGTCAATCCTGGCCTTTTCTCTGATCCTGCAGCAGATGAATACCAGACACTTGTCCCCGGCGCACGTTTCAGCACTCTCAATGCGGTAGCGCTCGCCGATACACCTCCAGACACCTCCAATGTTTCCAGAAGCTCCGGGACCACTGATCTGACCTGCTACCCCGGCAGGGAGGGCTTTGAGGATCTGGTCATGCTGGTCAACGAAGATTCCAATCCCGAGCAGCCGTTTGCCTGGACCGCAGCGGTCATGGGTGACCACGTCTGGTTTTCACTCAAGAACCCGTCCGACTTCCCTGCCACCTTGATGTGGATCTCCAACGGGGGGAGGCGCAGTTCTCCTTGGGAAGGACGACATCTGGGTCGCATAGGTCTTGAAGAAGTCTGCTCTTACTTCGCTGAGAATGTGACAACCTCCAGAGAGAATCTTCTGCAGGATGAGGGAATTCCCACAACCCGATCCTTTTCTGCCGACGAAAAGGTTTCCCTGCGCATCCTTCAGGCAGTCAGCCCTGTTCCTCCTGGATTCGGAGCAGTGGCTTCAATTCTGCCCAAGGGGCCTGAACTAGTATCTCTTACCTCGGATAAAGGTATTACGATCGACGTTGCGGCACACTGGGACTTTGTTATGAGCCCCTCCTGATGCAGGGTGTTTTCTCTGCCCTTCTCCAGAACCAACAGCACCCATAGCCTCAAAAACCGCGCGAACGGGTAAAAAATACATCTCCTGCGCGGCCCCCCCGATCGAAAAATCGTGCATCCTGCTCCGCACTCCCCTTCACTTCCAACAACATGCAGGGTGAAGCCCTGCCAGCGAACGCGTCCTTCCCTCTCAATACCATGAGTTATCCCCGCACAACCGACGACCTCAGCACCAGCACCAGTAATATTCGCAGCCTAGTGGAAGGCCACCTCGAAGACACCGGGGGCCTGCTGCGTCTCTCTCCCAACTGGGTTCCCCGTTCATTTCTCCAACCCGGACTAAGGATCAAGCTGCACCCAGACGATACATACGCCTACGGTTTGAGCCGGGGAGGAATTGATGAACGCTGGTTTGCTTCAACGACTGAATGCGCCAACGAGGGCCGGGTCCACGACGAGGGGCTATCCTATGTGGTCGTTGGCAGGGAGCGCTTTACACTGCGCGAGGCGGTAGCCGAATGTGGAGCAGATCTGATCGGATCCAGCATCTGGGACAAATACAGCAAGTGGCCAGTCTACTCGAAATTCTTCGACAACATGGGACCGATCCCCCACCACATGCACCAAAATGCAGAGCAAGCGGCGCTGGTAGGGCAGGAGGGGAAGCCCGAAAGTTACTACTTTCCTCCCCAGCACAATAATGTCGGCAATAATTTTCCCTATACCTTCATGGGTTTTGAACCAGGGACAACCCGGCAGCAGGTCTACGACTGCATTGCCAACTGGCACAAGGGCGACAACAAGATCCTCGAACTCTCCAAGGCGTATAAACTGCAGCCTGGAACTGGCTGGCTTATTGATCCATGCGTTCTTCACGCCCCGGGGTCCCTTTGCACCTACGAACCTCAATGGGGCTCTGATGTCTTCGGAATGTATCAGAATCTGGTCGAGGGCCGGGAGGTTCCCTGGTCCCTGCTGGTCAAGGATATGCCCGAGGACAAGCACGAGGACATCGACTTCATTATCGATCAGCTCGACTGGGAAAAGAATGTGGACCCGAACTTCAAGGACAATCACTACATGGAGCCCGTCACCTCCGAAAAGGGAGAGGGCTATCATGACAAGTGGATCGTCTATGGCAAAATTGACGGAGAGCAACTTTTCACAGCGAAAGAGCTCACCGTCGAACCGGGACAGCAATGCACCATAAAGGATGGTGGCGCATACGGACTAATCGTGACTCAGGGAGAAGGGCGCGCGAACAAGCTACCCCTGAACTGCCCCAAGCTTCTTCGCTTCAACGAACTCTCTCAGGATGAGTTCTTTGCCACGGAAGCGGCGGCGAGAGGTGGGGTTACCTTTGAAAATACCTCAGAGACAGAACCCCTTGTGTGCCTCCGTTACTTTGGACCGGAGGCCCAGCCTGACGCACCCGCGATGGGAGCACACAAGGCACAATAAGCATCCTCGTCCTGTCTCCGCTGGTCTGCTGACCATGTGCGCCAGCACGGAAATGAGAGACTCACCCCCTACGCTCGAGCACTGCCGCCGGTCAAAGCGGCGGTGGCTCATCGCCCAGTGGTCTTTTGTCATCCTTCTCACGATCTCTATCATAGTTGGACTCGGAGGCCCTGTAGCCCGGCTCAAGCAGACTATCGTGATGGCCAACAACCAGTTCATCTCGGATTCTTCCTACGAGCAGATGATCCAACGCACTCTTCTGGTCGGAAAACTGGGCCTCGTGATCGGTGTCGTGGCTTTTTTGGGATACCTTTTTTCGGCCATCATGCACCATCGCTCCAAGCTCAAACTCCAGCGGGCTCGTGACCCGAGCAGCCATCCCGGGAAGCAAAAGCTCCCAGAGAAGTCGGAGGATCTAACCTAGGGCTCTCTAAGTAACTTTTCCCTTCCCCGCCCCGCCCTTGACCCTCTAGGTTTCTTCCCGCTGCCGCGTCAGCTGCATCGCTCATACACCACTGTACTTGAAATCACACAACTCTTAATCATGCCCAGTAAACCTGCACTGCACAACGCCATGTGGCCTGGACTCGTCGGCAAGGGCGAGGACGAAGGCCAGGAACCGCCTATCTCACTTGAGCGTATGCTCGAACTGACAGCTGCCGCCGAGGTGGATGGCCAGAAGTTTGATGGCATCGATTACTTTCTTTTTCTTCCTCACACCGACCCGGAAGCCAGCGACGACGAACTGAAGAATATAGCCGACTTAATCCAAGGGAAGGGATTTGACATCGGCTCCCTGGTCGCGCCGGTCTGGCCAGGAACGATAGGTGATTCAGCGATGGGGTCGGACGAGCAGCAGGCCAAGTTCCTTGATGCGGTAAAAATGGCTTGTCGCGTCGCCAAGGTCTTCAACGATCATGGCGCGCGGAAATACGGAGTTATTCGTATCGACTCTGCTGAATTTGGTGTTGCCAAATTCCTCGAGAATCCCGGTAGCAATCTCAAGCGCATCGCGGAAACCTTCAAGGAGGCAGCCAAAATAGCTGCCGACCACGGCGAACGACTCGCCGCTGAAGGTGAAGTATGCTGGGCTGGACTCCATTCCTGGAAAGCAGCTGTCGCCCTGATGGAGGAAGTCGGCATGCCAGAATCCCTCGGATTTCAGGCTGACTTGGCCCACACCTATACGTTTATGCTGGGCTACAACGCCCCTGATGACGGACTTCTTCAGAAAGATCACACCGAGGAGCAATTCTGGGAGGCCTATAAGGAAGTCACTGACGCGCTTCGCCCATGGACTATCGATTTCCACGTGGCTCAGAACGACGGCGAGGTTCACGGAGCGGGCTCCCACGATAAGACAGGAAAGCACTGCCCGGCCGATGACCCCAATGGTAAACTCGATATTACAAAATGCGCAGGTTACTGGTTGGAAGGTGCTCAGGAACGGGGCATCCAGCACATCTGCTGGGACGGCTGCATGTTCCCCAACGAAACTCTCGAAAAGCCCGAAACTTGGAACGCGATCCTCAAGGCCATGATCGACGTGCGAGACGCCCATGGATGGGAATAGGCCTGATTCAAAACTTAGAAATTCTACTACGATTCACACCATGAGCGAAAAAAAACCATTGAATATCGGTCTCGTCGGATACGGCTTCATGGGCCGCACCCACAGCAACGGATACAAGCGGGTCAACGATTTCTTTCCGGACGTCGAATACCGGCCCGTCCTTAAGGCCATTTGTGCCCGCAACGAGGAACGTGCCAATGCTTTTGCCTCTCAATGGGGCTACGAGTCCGTGGAAACGGACTGGCAGGCCCTGATCGCCCGAGATGACATCGACGCGATTGACATCTGCACTCCTAATGACACTCACGCCTCCATTGCCATCGCGGCCGCAGAAGCCGGCAAGATGGTCCTCTGCGAGAAACCGCTCGCCCGGACCACGGAAGAAAGCCTGCCCATGGTTGAGGCCGTCGAGAAAGCGGGGGTTGCCAACACGGTGTGGTACAATTACCGGAGGGTCCCGGCGGTGACCCTCGCCAAGCAGATTATTGAGTCTGGCAAGCTGGGTAAGATTTTCCACTACCGGGCAAACTTTCTTCAGGACTGGACCATTAGCGAAGAGCTCCCCCAGGGAGGAGAGGGCCTGTGGCGCCTCGATGCAGCTGCAGCTGGATCCGGCGTAACCGGAGATCTGCTCGCGCACTGTATAGATACCGCAATCTGGTTGAATGGCAGCATCAGTGATGTTTCAGCAGTGACCGAGACCTTCATTAAGGAACGCGTTCACACCGATACCGGGGAGAAACAGGCCGTCACCATTGACGACGCCTGCCTGTTCCACTGCCACTTTGCCAACGGATCTCTGGGACTCTTCGAGTCGACTCGATACGCCAGAGGCCACAAGGCACTCTACACTCTCGAGATCAACGGTGAAAACGCCTCCATCCGATGGGACCTCCACGATCTCAATCGTCTTGAATATTTCGACCACTCGGACGAGGGCTTAGTTCGTGGATGGCGCAGTATCCATATCAGTGATGGGGATCACCCTTACTTGGACAAATGGTGGGTTCCTGGTCTTTGCATAGGCTATGAGCACACCTTCGTGCATCAGGTAGCGGATTTCCTGACCTCACTCAGTAGCGGAGAGCCGTGCAATCCCACTTTTCGGGACGCGCTCGAAACCGCCAGAGTGTGCGATGCGGTCCTCGCCTCCGCCGCTGAACGGAGCTGGAAGGACGTTTAGGGACAGGCCTCACAAACGGTAGAAATTTCCAAGCCTTCCCTGCTGGAGCAGGGAAGGCTTTCTTATTTTCTCGAGTCCTCCTCGATTACCCGTCAAAAAAATTTGGACTCCGCAGGATAAAGGTGGCACACCCTCCTGCAAATAACGCCCGCATCCATATGCTCCAGAAAGGAATTCTTAATCCTCAAGTTCTAGACCTCATCGCCAGAATCCGGCACACCAACACCCTCGTGATCTGCGACTGGGCGTTTCCTTACTGGAGGGAAATTGAAACGGTGGACCTTGCTCTTACCCAGGGTATTCCGAATGTTCTCGATGTCCTCCATCTTCTCCAACCGAATTTCAAAGTTGGCCAGATCTGGCAGGCCGAAGAATTCCTCGCCACAAACCCGAAAGAAAAAATCGCTGCTTTCGATCAGTGCTTTGCCTCGTTCTCGGAGGCCCAGGTCATTCGGGAGCCGCATTTGGAATTCAAGACCCGTGTCCCGGGAGCTGTTGGATTGATTCGCACGGGCGATCCTACTGCCTATGGCAACGTCATTTTGGAATCCGTCTAGAAGAGACGATCCCGCACCATGAATTGACCAGAAGCTTCGATTCACCCGAAGAATAGAGCTGAAGATTCAACGCGACACTTCTCTCTCCCGCGCCAAATAAAATTAATGAAAGCTATCGAATTTACCCAGCCTGAGGTGATCACCATGATCGACCTCCCAGAGCCACCAGCGCCCGGCCCGGGCGAAGCCCTCGTGCGCACACACCGAATGGGGATTTGCGGAACCGATCTCTCAGGTTACCTCGGCAAGATGCCCTTCTTTTCTTACCCGCGAATTCCCGGGCATGAACTGGGCTTGGAAGTCCTCGACGTGGGCGAAGGCGTAAGTCACCTTCAGATTGGAGACAAGTGCTCTCTCGAACCCTACGTCAACGACCCTTCCTCAACCACCAGTCACAAGGGCAACAGCAACTGCTGCCCCGGAGTTCAAGTCCTCGGCGTTCACTCTGACGGGGGCCTGCGGCCCCAGTGGATCTGCCCTGCCCGAAAGCTCCACCCTGGAAACGATCTTACCTACGACCAGCTCGCGCTGGTTGAGACCCTCGCCATTGGATATCACTCGGTTGTCCGGGCTGATCCTCAACCAAAGGAAACCGTTCTCGTCATTGGCGCAGGCCCAATCGGTCTGGCCGCCTTGGAATTCTTACGCCTCAAAGATCTCAATATCATCGTGATGGACATGGTGGAAAGTCGCCTTAAATTCTGCAGGGATCACCTCGGCGTAGACCATACGATCCTCTTCAAGCCAAATGGAGATTCTCTTTCGAAACTTCAAGGGATCACCGGTGGAGAGCTTGCCAACATCGTCATCGATGCCACCGGAAGTGTCCACTCGATGTCGGGCTGCTTCGAATATGCGTCCTTCACGGGTCGCGTCATTTATGTAGGTATCACCACAGAGAATCTTTCATTCCCACACGCTCCGATCTTTCATCGGCGGGAGCTGACCCTCCTTGCCAGCCGGAATGCCCTTCCACAGGATTTTGGCAAGATCATCGACCTCATTGCTGCAGGCAATATCAACACGGATATTTGGATTACTGACCGTCTCAGCTTTGAGGATGTTCCTGCTGATTTCGCCGCTTTCACTGACACCGGACGGGGCACCGTCAAGGCTCTCATTGAGATCCCTTGAGGGATGACGATGTGATGATCCAGCGCGATCCATGAAGACGCTGCCAAATTTAACCAACGGGCCAGAGCCTTCTACAGTTTAGTCTCCAGCAACGTCATGTTCCTTAAGCTTCTATCGATTTTTATTCTCGTGCCCATCTTGGAGCTGTCGCTCCTTCTTCGGGTCGGGAGTAAGATTGGACTGGAAGCCACCCTTGCCATTATCCTCCTGACCGCATTCATCGGCGCGATTCTAACCCGAACACAGGGATCAAGGGCTCTTTCAAACTTCCGGAACGCCCTCGCGGACGGAAAGCTTCCTCATCGGGAAGCTCTTGATGGCCTCCTGATCCTTCTCGCCGGCGCTGTTCTTCTCACACCGGGTTTTCTGACTGATGCCGCGGGATTCCTTCTGCTTTTTGCTCCGACCCGTGCGGCAATCCGCGAGCGTTTGAGCACCTACCTGCAAAAACGAATTCAGATCATTTCTCCTGGTCCGCAGCAGAGTGGTCCCGGGAAACAGTCCAATGACGGTGACTTCATCGACGTTTAGGAAGGCAATTCTGGCGGGTCCGGCTTTTGTCGCAATTCGATCGGTGGTCCCGCGGTTATCTTAAACGGTGAAGATTTACCGCAATACTCGCTGCTAGGCTTGCAAGTTTGTATCCTAAACCAGAAGCTCCGTTCATGTGGAAGGGACGCTTCACACAGCAAACTGCCGATCTGGTACAACGTTATGGGGAGTCTGTCTCCTACGATTGGCGGCTTTTCCCGCACGACATAGCGGGCTCTATCGCACACGCACGGGCACAGATGAATGCCAACCTCCTCACCGAGGGAGAGTTCGCCCAGATTGAAAGCGGGTTACGCGAGATTCAGAGGGAAATTGAAGATGGCGAGTTCGAGTTCTCCGATGAACTCGAGGACATTCATATGAATATTGAGGCCGCTCTGACCCAAAAAATCGGGCAAGCCGGATCCAAACTACACACCGCACGTAGCCGGAACGATCAAGTCGCGACGGATACAAGACTCTACTGTCGCTCCGCTATCGACACAATGGTGTCATTGAGCACTGGACTGCAGAAGGCCCTTTTGACGCAGTCAGAAAAACATGCCGCTACAATCCTGCCCGGCTATACCCATCTTCAACGTGGGCAACCTGTGACGGCAGGGCATCATCTTCTCGCCTATGTGGAGATGTTGGAAAGAGATAAGCAGCGCCTCAATGACTGCCGCAAACGCCTCAATGTCTGCCCTCTCGGCTCAGGCGCCCTCGCTGGCTCGACCATTAATCTTGATAGGAACGCCGTAGCCCATGAACTGGGGTTTGACGGGGTAACCACTAATTCGATGGATGCGATCGCAGATCGCGATTATATTGCAGAATTTCTTTTTGTTCTCTCCCTCCTCGGGACTCACCTCTCGCGCTTCAGTGAGGATCTTATCCTCTGGTGCAGCACGGAATTTGGATTTGCGACGCTGAGCGACAGACACACCACCGGATCCTCTCTGATGCCCCAGAAAAAGAATCCGGATGTTTGCGAACTCACCCGAGGAAAAACCGGCCGACTGGTCGGCAACCTTGTTGCACTTTTGACCGCACTGAAGGGCTTACCCCTCACTTACAACCGGGACCTGCAGGAGGATAAGGAGCCTCTCTTTGACTCCGTAGAGACGCTCACTCTGGCTCTTGAAGTCAATACTGAGATGGTTTCCTCGATGGATCTTCATATCGAGAATTGCCGCGAAGCGGCCCAGGACCCGTTACTCCTTGCCACAGATCTCGCTGACTACCTTGTCCGAAAAGGCGTTCCATTTCGTGACGCTCATGAACTTGTCGGTAAGGCAGTGGCGTCCGCAGAGGAGCAAAACACTACGCTTGATGCTATAGACCTCACTCTTATTTCTGACCAATTTGGAAACGATACAGATGATGTTTTCAACCTCGAAGGAGCACTGAAAGCACGCTCTAACCAAGGATCTCCATCCATTGAAAACGTGCTTGGAGAAATTCAACGGTGGAAGGCAGAACTCGCTTAGGCAAACCCCAGAATCTGTCATCATCCGCGATAACTTTTCCAACCTCCAGTTGCTCCCCTCTTAACAGATGAAGTGCCTTTTGCCTGCTCACACACCATTAGTTCTTCTCATCGCCCTACCAGTCGTCCTGATCCTCAACGGGTGCGGTAGAGCCAACAGGGAGGCTACAACGCCTCTTCCGCCTTCAGCTACCGCCTACAATCCAGGATATGGCCCTTTTGATCAAAATGGCAACTATGTGGAGGCCTGGGCTGATAAGCCGGCAAGACAGCGGAATTGGACCCGACAGAGCATTGTCAGCAACACTCCCCCCCGGAAAGCCGCTACACCATTATCCCCCGGCTCATCCCGCCCGAACAGGGCAGCACCGAAACCAGATCCTGTCGTAGCCTCAAACCAAAATACTGAATCAGAGGCAACAGCAGCATCGAGCCCCCCCCGGCCCAGACCCGCCACTCCGAAACCGGTCGCCCCACCGGTCGCAAAGCCAAAACCGACAGCACGCCACATTGTGGTCAAGGGCGACACCCTCTATTCTCTTGGTCGCCGCTACGGCACTTCCGTGGGTGCCATTCAAAGGGCCAACGGGATCAGCGGCTCCCTGATCAAAATCGGCCAAATTCTAAGGATTCCTCAGTAATTCGGTGGTTACAGTTTACGTCACGGAGGATTGGTCCGTGAGCGAACCTGTTTTTCCTTTCAAACCTGCCACCAGGAACGCTACTCCCATCACATACATGAAAATGGAGTAAAATTGACCTTTAGTCAGGATGTCCTGAACCACCCACGCTGAATCTGGCTCGCGAAATTGTTCCGCGATGATTCGGAAAGTGGCATAAAGAATAAAAAAGCTTCCTGTAATTACTCCATGGCCAACTTGAGGAAGCCGCAGCCGGAGTAGAAGCAGAATAACGAAGAGCGAAAACCCCTCAAGCAGAGCCTGATAGAGTTGGGATGGGTGGCGAACTTGCACGTAACCCGCAATGGCATCAATAATTGCCGGGTTTGCCCGACCAGCTGCAAGAACTCCCTCCAGGAGCTGCCCTTGTCCGGTAGCTGGGCTTGAGAGGTAACGATCCCAGATGCCACCAAGTTTTTCAGGATCAACCTCGACTGCATTCTTCATCGCGGCATGAAAATCCTCTTCTCGTCCAAGAAGCTCCTTTGGGAATTTCATCCCTACCGCTGCACCCGTCACCCTCCCATAAAGCTCCCCATTTATGAAGTTGGCAAGACGGCCAAAAAAGATTCCAAGAGGAGCAAAAATCACAAGACCGTCACCCACTCCTGTCCATGAGCATCTGGCACGACGGGCATAGAAATAAGTAAAAATAGTCAGGCCGAGGATTCCTCCATGACTGGACATTCCTCCCTTCCAGACCTGTAGCATCACCAGTGGGTTCTGCAACACGTACTCAACCCCGCTTTCGGGAATCATGTAAAAGGCAACATAGCCAAGTCGCCCCCCAAGAAAGACTCCGAAGAGGGCCGCATAAGCGATAAAGTCAGCTACTTTTTCAGGCCCGACCACCCAGAGTTTTCTGCTGGCGAGCCACCGTAACCCAAAATAGCCTGCCACAAATCCCAGTAGATACGCCAAGCCATACCACCTTAGCGCAAACTTATCTGAAATCTCAAAAAGCTCCGGCTTGAGATTGTGCACCCAGACACCCAGCGTTTGTATACCCACCGGAAAACTCATGAACTTCTAGGAAGAAATTGGAGGTCTGTATGCGCTTTGCTGGTCACTGCTAGAGATATTTTACAAGATCAGAAACCTCACCAGAGCCCAACCGCCGGATGAGGGCAACACTCAGGTCCACCATGGCTCTGTAGTCCGCGATATCGATGATGCTGTTATGTGAATGGATGTAGCGAGCGGGGACTCCCAGCACCACACTCGGCACCCCTTCTCCGGACAGATGTATTTCACCTGCGTCTGTTCCCCCACCTCGACGAATAGCACGCTGAAATGGAATATTTTCTTCCTGTGCGGTTGTGATCGCAAGATCGGCCAACCTTGGATTCATCACAGCGGTGGGATCGTGCATTCTAATCTGCACCCCGGCTTCGACGGTAGCTTGCGATTCATCCTTCTGGAATCCGGGAGTATCGTCGGCAGGCGTTCCCTCCAGAATGATCGCAACATCAGGATCAGCGTGTCGGGCCAGAGTTTTCGCCCCCCGCAAGCCCAGTTCTTCCTGAACACTCCCAGCAAGCAGCACTTGATTGACTCTTTCCTCTGCTGCCAATTGCTGACCCGCCTCCACCACTGCAGACATCCCTACCCGATTATCAAAGGCCTTGGCAACAAAACGCCCCTTACGGCCCATAGGCTCAAAGTTTGTTCTTGGAGCAATTGGATCTCCAAGTTGAATACCCATGTCTTCAACCTCTTCTTTTGAAGTCGCCCCGATATCAACAAACATGCTTTCGAGCGGCATCACCTTTCCTCGTTCCGCCTGAGGGAGAAAATGGGGAGGTTTCGATCCTACGATACCTACGAATTTTTCACCACTCCTTGTTTTTACTACCAGCTGCTGAGCCAGCACGACGTGGGACCACCAGCCTCCTACCGCAACCATCCTGAGAAACCCTCCGGGGGTGATTGATTGCACCCGAAACCCAACTTCATCCATGTGAGCCTCGAGTAAGACTCGAGGACCTTCTCCTCCCATGTCACATACCACAGATCCTGTCCGGTCAGAGGAAAACTGGCCCATCCCCTCAAGCTTCTCAACAAAGAGGGCACGGACTTCGCTTTCGAATCCTGATGGCCCGTGGGCTTCCGTAAACTGTCTTAGAAGCGTCTCAGAATTTGTCGCCATGAACAAAAGAGTAGAAGGCCGTCCGTGGCACGGAAGGGAAAAGTGATTTACTCCTGAGTGGAGTTTGAGCACCCCCCTCTTTCCTCTTTTTTTCGTGGACTTGCGGGTTTACTGAGGCTCTTTTCCTCGACGGTGGACGGCGTGTCCACGCCTCCTGCCTCGGCGCAGTCTCTGCTACATGAACCCAAATCCACAAGTCGCTGATCTCCACGTCGTCCGGAATATTCCGCTGCCGTCACCGGCTCTGGTCTTGTCGGAGATCCCCCGTAACAAGCAACAGGCAACCTTTGTCGCGCAAAGCCGGAAGATCATTCGAGAGATTCTCAGCGGCGAGGATCAGCGCCTTCTGGTTATCGCAGGCCCTTGCTCTATTCATGATACTCGAGCTGGCCTCGAATATGCTGAACGCTTTCGCGCCCTGGCTAATGAGCTGAAAGACCGCCTCTACCTGATCATGAGAGTCTACTTCGAAAAGCCACGGACCACAGTTGGCTGGAAGGGGTTGATCATGGACCCGGACCTCGACGGAACGGATAACATCCCGCGAGGTCTCACCCTTGCCCGTGAGTTCCTCCATGAAGTAATATCCCGCGAGATCCCGACTGCGACCGAGCTCCTGGATCCGATCACTCCTCAATATATTGCCGATCTGATCAGCTGGTCCGCTATCGGAGCGAGAACTAGTGAAAGTCAAACGCATCGCCAGATGGCCTCGGGCCTCTCCATGCCGATTGGATTCAAGAACACAATAAGTGGCGACCTTAATGCTGCTATAAATGCCATCGGCGCAGCGACCAAACCACAAACATTTCTGGGCGTGTCTGAAGAGGGTATCGCCTCTGCGGTTTCAACCTCAGGTAACCCAGACTGCCATGTCATCCTTCGCGGTGGCGAGAATGGTCCCAATTACCATCAGGACAGTGTTCAATCAGCACTAACCCATATTGAACGGTCTGGCTTTCACCCCTCCCTGATGATCGATGCCTCCCATGCCAACTGTGCAAAGGATCACCAAAAAATGCCTGCTGTCTTTGAAGATATAGTCCGCCAGAGAGCCGAGGGAAATACCGGGATTGCGGGGGCTATGCTTGAGAGTAATTTGGTGGCCGGAAATCAGTCGTTTCCGAGACCGCTTGCAGACTTGACCTATGGTCAATCTATCACAGATAGCTGTATAGACTGGGCGACGACTGAAAGACTTCTTCGCTCTGCAGCGAACGCTCTTTAGGGCCTCAATGCATACTATTCTTTACCTTCAGGCGATGCCGGCCGCGGAGCGATTGCCTCAGCAGTGACAGAACCAATCTCCGCAAAGAAGTCAACGAGAGCTTGACGACTGTTCGGTTGGAGGAGTCTTGGCTTGCACTCCGGATTACGGGAAAGAGCGCGCAACCGCATGAGCTTTTTCCCACCCGATTGAGCATCATAGGAATTGAAAATGATGGAATAACGGTGACTTGGAGAAGGAGGGGTAGATTCTCCCAGCGATCGCAGCCCCCGCACAAACCTTCTTCTCCCTGTTTCTCCCTTGGGTGCCTCCGCGTCAGCAAGTTTGACCTCAAACCCAAAAAGGGCCCGGTCACCGCCTGCTTCCATTGACTCATTTATCACACCTACCAACTCCTCCCGGTTGAGGTTAAGCACGAGAAGTCGATTATCATAGGGGAGGATTTCCCAGGCGTCCGCGATTGTCTTCCTACCGGGTTGCAAGTTCCCTCCCCCGAAAGTTCCATGAAAAACACCGTCAACTTGAATTCCTTCTTTCCTTGCCGCATGAATCGCAGCAGACGAAATAAGAGCCTGTAACGAGCTTGGTATGGCCGGCCCGTCACGTTTACCAGATAGTTCAACATTCAGCTCTCCAATCTCACTCGAAAGATACTCGGCCGCATCTTTCAGATCCTCAGAAGCGACCTCCAGAACAAGAGGATCCTCGGGTATCCGCTCGTCCATCAGGATCGACTGCGCCCGCTTTTCGATGATCCGTCGGCTCTCCACGTCAAAGGAAAGGTCGACCCTGCCACAATGGATACCAAAGTAGTCCGCTTGCGTGTAGAGCGTCTTGTTTTCCAACTGGCCGGGATGATCTCGATGAGTGTGTCCTGCAATGTAAACGTCAGGTCCGTCCTCCAATTCAAGCAGCACACGCACAGGATTTGCAAAATCATCAACTTCTTTGAGTCCCATGTGACCGCAAACCACAACCGCGTCTACCTTGGCTTCCTCTCTGAGGTATCTGAGGCTTGCTTGCAAGGTCGCAACAGGATCCGTGGCTTCATATCCCATCAAAAGCTCGGGACGCAACCAGTAGGAAAGGCCCGGGGTAGTCAGCCCGATCAATCCAATGCGAAAACCACCAACCGTCTTAACCGTATGAGGGACAATCCGGGACAATGGGTGAGCGGGGTCTTCCAGGGTTCCTGCCCGTTTTCCCTCGATTTTAAGATTTGCGGACAAGACAGGCATCGCCGAGCGACTTACCGCATCAAGCACAACCTCGGGTCCCCAATCAAACTCATGATTTCCCAATACCCATGCGTCATATTGCAGTTTATTGAAAAGATCGATCATGAGACGCCCCCGAGTCATCCAACCCACGGCGGTTCCCTGATACACGTCTCCCACGTCAACGAGGAGGGAATGGGGATTACTCTGTCGCCATTTCCGAATCTGTGCCGCACACCGGGCAAGCCCACCTACATTCGCTATGCCTCTATAAGTCTGAGTTGGACGAATATGGCCATGAAGGTCCGTGGTATGGAAGATGGAGATGGTCTTGACTGACCTTGGCTCCCGACGCCCAAGGGCTCTCTGGGGCAGGAGGAGTGAAGCACTTGCCAGAGATGAATCCCGCAGCAATGTCCTTCGATCGAGTCTCTGCATCGTTCAAGGGAGTAAATGAATTCGTCGCAAAATGCAACCCGCTGACCGGGTAGAAGGCATCACTCCTGACCCATCCTCACCAAATCTCTGCCCGCTAACCACCGCCCTTCCCAATCGTAATACTCCAACGACCTGAATTGCATTTTGTAGTCATAGCAACTTGATTCGATTGTGGCGTAGCCAAGATAGTAAAAATCCAGTTCCTGCTTCCTCGCAAATTCCAGCTCCGCCAGCATGGTATACACCCCAAGTCGTCGATGGGAAAATGCTGGGTCAAATGCTGCGTAAATGCCGGAGCATGACTTGTTTCCCATTGCCATGAAGCTGACTGCTATGAGCTGACTATCGTGATAAACACTGAACTGCCGATATTCACAGGGATATTCTTCAGGACTTGCCCCGAGGAAATCTTCCAGCCGATTTGGCACGTTTTCTAAAAAGCGACCCTTGTGGATATCAAACAGGCGCTGTTCCGCACTTCCCGGAGATGCCTTTCGGCATGTGATCTTCAGGTCTGCGTTCTTTTTACAGGTTCTCCTCTGGCTCCGGGATTTACTGAAGGGTCCCACTCTGACCCGCAACGGAATTTGCCTTTTTAAAGAGCCCCCATCACTCATCAGGCTTGCTCGGAAAAAATCACATCCGAAATGGCGCCATCCGGCTGACCATAATGCATCCATCCTTTCCGGGGCAATGCCGCTCAACTGCATGCTCTCAGCCACCAGAGGCCATGCCCCCGAGAGCAAATGGTAAAGTTGCCGTGACATTGTCTTAGCCCCCGAGGTTCAAGTAGTTCGGTCGCCGGCCTCTGCATCTGAAGATTTCTCACCCGACAATTTTGACAGCAGGTCAAGAATAGCTCCAGATTCCTGCAGCGATTGTAAGGCCAAGGTAGGGTTGTGCTCGGACAACTCTTCCAGGGAATAGGCTCCTGTCGCGACTGCAACAGTGGAGGACCCTATCACCCGGCCACAGGAGATATCACGCGGAGTGTCTCCAATGACCACTGTTGTCATCGGATTGAATCCGCGTTGATGCACCCTTTTCGCCTCGGCGAGAGCTTCCGGCCCGAGCTTATCTCGTTCTGGGTGCTTATCCCCAAACGCTCCAAAGGAGAAGTATTGATCCAACCCGAATCTTTTCAACTTGATCCACGCTCCAGCCTCTAGATTCCCCGTAAGCAACCCCATGACGACTCCTTCCGCCTTCAGGGTATCCAGAAGCTCACAGACTCCCGGGAGAATTCCTGCTCCTCGGTTCACTTTCTGAAACTCCTCACGTAATCGAATCAGATAGGCTTCATAAAGCTGCGCAATGCTACCGGCAGTAACCTCTGCGCCCATCGCGGGCAGAAGTTTTCGCGCTAACGCTGCATCAGTAGTTCCTCGGACATCAAGCTCAGGAACGGCAATTTCATCACCATAGAGATCCTGAACTGCCAGTCGGATTGCTCCAACCCCTGCACCGCCCACATCGATCAGAGTGCCATCGATATCAAAAAGAAACAGGCATTGATCCATCTCTCTAAAAAGCGCAACACCGAATTCTATTTCAGATCTTCTTTCTCTTCAGAATCCTGCTCGTCTTCCCCCTCAGTATCCTGATCCTCTTCCTCGTCGAAATCATCATCATCAAAGTCATCCTCTTCGATCAGATCACCATGACTTAGCTTGAACTTCCGCTCTCGCTGGCCTTCCGGAAGTGGCGAAAGGACCATGACGACGTTTCTCCCGACCAGTTTGGGCTCCTGATCGACATTCCCCATCGTCTTCAGGTCCCCCTTGACCCTCTCGAGCTTTTCAAAGCCCAGCTCTCGGTGTGCGTTTTCTCGACCCCTGAACTGTAATTGAACACGGACCTTATGCCCTTCATCGAGAAAGGATTCAATTCTGCCCAGCTTGATATTATAATCATGCTGCTCAGTACGTACCCGGAATTTTACTTCCTTCAGCCTCGTAACGGACTTGCTCCTGCTGGTCTTTTTGAGCTTTGACTGCTCGTATTTCCATTTTCCGTAATCAACTACCCGGCAAACCGGAGGGTCCGCATTAGAGGCAACCTCGACCAGATCAAAACCGATCGCCTTGGCCTTCTGGACGGCTTCTCGGGTATCCATGACACCAAGTTGCTCACCCTTGCCCGATACCACTCTAACCCTTGGAGCCCTGATTCGTTCGTTTACCCGGGTCATGTCCCGACGCGGGCGAAACCTCTTCTTCTTTTTCTTAGCGATAGTATCTTATGTGTTGTTGAAGGCGCGGAGAATATCCGCAAATTGAAACGCCGCAGCGCTCTGCCAAGGTTAATTGAATGTGTTGCAGTCTCATTGAAAGCAACAAATTTTAGCTCCACTCATAATGAGCGGTTTCGAATTTCTTCGCATACTTGGCCGACAAAGTCATTGAGAGTCATTGTCCCGAGATCATCACGATCCCGGTGGCGCACGCTCACACTCTGTGACTCTTCTTCGCGCGCGCCNGTNACNAGCATATAGGGNATGCGGTCAAGCCTCGCAAGCCGAATCTTGGCACCAATCTTGTCCCCTGTGAGATCACTGGAAGCNCTAACCCCTGTATCTGCAAGCTTCTGCGCGACCTCCGTCGCGTAGGAATTATGCTTCTCCGAGATAGACAGGACCCGTACTTGCTCAGGGGCGAGCCAGACCGGAAATTTCCCTTCAAAATGCTCGATGAGAAGACCCACAAAACGCTCTAAGGAACCAAATGGAGCTCGGTGAATCATAACCGGCCTGTGAGGCTTGTTATCNGAACCTATGTAGCTGAGGTCGAAGCGCTCAGGCAAATTATAATCTACCTGCACCGTTCCAAGCTGCCATTCTCGCCCGATCACATCTTTCACAACGAAATCAATTTTGGGCCCATAAAAGGCCGCCTCTCCAGGTTCCTCCGTAAAATCTACTCCGAGCGTCTCTACCGCCTCACGTAAAGCTTCCTCTGCCTTGTCCCAATTGGATGGATCTCCAACATATTTAGAGGAATCTGGATCCCGCAGGGAGAGCCGAACGGTATAATCAGACATTCCGAGAGCGCCGAAGACCTTCTTCACCAACCCAAGGCATCCTTGGATCTCAGGACCAAGTTGTTCTGGTGTGCAGAAAAGATGGGCATCGTCCTGTGTAAAGGAACGAGTCCTTGTGATTCCTCCCAACTCGCCACTCTGTTCCCANCGATACACTGTTCCAAATTCCGCAAGGCGAACTGGCAAGTCTCGATAGCTGTGGTGATCACTGGCAAAGATACGAATATGATGAGGACAATTCATCGGCTTCAACATGAATCCTTCCACATCACCCGTCCGAAGCAGATTCATGAGCTCTCCACAACTACTCTGATCCTCAGAAAGTTTTTTAAGAGCTTCGCGCTCTGCAAACGGCGGGTATTGGCTCTCCTCATAATAAGGGAAGTGTCCACTGGTCCTGTACAGGTCCAGCTTGCCGATATGCGGCGTGAAAACCTGAGCGTAACCCTGCTTATCGAGCTCCGCCGCAATGAAATCCTGCAGCTGGCGGCGGATAATGGCCCCCTTCGGTTTCCAAAGGGGAAGCCCCTGNCCGACCATCTCATCGAAATGGAAGAGGCCCAGCTCCCTGCCAAGACGTCTGTGATCCCGCTTTTTTGCTTCCTCCAGACGCTCAAGATGCTCGGTGAGTAGTGTCTTATTCTTAAAACAGGTTCCGTAAATGCGTTGGAGCTGCTGGTTGCTNGAGTCTCCTTTGTAGAAGGCACTCGCCACNCTCATCAATTTGAAGGCCTTGCAATTGCCCGTTCGCCCAACGTGTGGCCCGGCGCACAGGTCCCAGAATTCGCCATTTTTATACAACGAGATTTCTTCTCCCTCAGGAATGCCCTCCAGTAGATCCACCTTGAATACAGACGGCTTGCCCCTGTCCTCCAACGCCGCGAGCNGCCCCTTTTGAGCCAACTCCATTGCCTCTTCTCGGCTGATGACTTCCCGCTCAAACACCTGATTCTCCTTCACCACCTTTTTCATTTCCGCCTCGATCGCGGGGAAGTCATCGGGCGAAATACGATGAGACAACTCAAGGTCGTAGTAAAAGCCCCCCTCTACGGGAGGCCCGGCAGCAAACTGTGCGTCAGACCAGAGCCTCGAGATCGCTGTCGCCATCACGTGTGCACAGGAGTGCCTCAGGCGATCCAGATCGNTCATCTGATTCCTCTCCTCCAGAGTCTTGCGCTCTTTCTCGTCNGCCATCCTTCTGAGTTTCAATCCTCCGGTCGGAAGTTGCAAGTTGAACTACGANCTTGAAAATAAGTAGCGGCAACAGGGTGGTGATNTGCAGGAGCTTTCAGACCCCCTTCAGNAATGAAAAAGGCCCCGCTTCCGCGCGAGGCCCTTGCTTTGTGNCATCAATCCACCNTGATCCTCGTGTTCTTTAACGAGAGTAAAGCTCAACGATNAGCTGCACGTTGACGAGAGGATCTATGTCCTCAACCTCGGGGAGGCGTGCGACAGAACCTTCCATGGTCTCACGATCCAGGGATACCCATTCCTTCAAGGGTACTGCCTGAGTCAGNTCCATCATTCGAAGACCAAGCTGCTGNGAGGAGGGCTTGGGGCCCACCTTGATTTTGTCTCCAGGTTTGCACTGGTAACTGGGAACATCCAGTTTTCTTCCATTCACNAGGACGTGACCGTGCCCCACGAGCTGGCGAGCAGCTTGCCGGCTGTTTCCAAAACCAAGCCGGAAACAGACGTTATCNAGACGAGTTTCAAGCAACTGCAGCATTATGTCACCAGTAACACCCCGACGCCGNGCGGCCTCTTCGTAGCACCGCCGAAACTGCTTCTCGAGGACCCCGTATTGAAATTTCAGTTTCTGTTTTTCTCCAAGCGCGATGGCGTAGTCGGATTTTTTCCGGCGACCGGCCCTCAAGCCATGCTGGCCGGGCGGGTAGTTACGACGCTCAAGAGCTCGTGAGGAGCCGAACAACGGCACCAGAAAGCGGCGNCTGATTCTGTCTTTNGGACCTGTGTAGCGTGCCATGAGAAGATAGTTTGTTTGATTTGGTCGCTGAATTCTCTAAACCCTGCGCGCTTTTTTCGGCCGACATCCGTTGTGCGGGATCGGNGTGACATCGTTAATGGCTGAAACNTCAATNCCAATGGCTTGCACCGCGCGAACTGCNGACTCGCGCCCCGCTCCCGGCCCCTTCACCCTGACCTCTGCCTCCTTGAGCCCGTGGCCCATGGCCTGACGGCAGGCATCCTGTGAAACTACCTGAGCAGCATAGGCTGTGCTCTTTCTGGAACCCTTGAAGCCCATCTTGCCGGCGCTCGACCAACCGATGGTGTTACCGGTTTCGTCCGTAATAGTCACCATCGTATTGTTNAATGTCGCTGCAACGTGAACNATACCNTTTGAGACGTTCTTGCTCGACTTGGCCTTGTGGATCTTGACTGCNTCGGCAGCCTCCTCACCCATGATTTCGGCGAAGATNTCNCTTTTCTCGTCTTTCTTCTTGTNCTCTGGATCACCNTCCTTTGACCCNTCAGCACCTCCTTCAGCTTCCGCCTTGTCAGCTTCTGCGGGCNCACTCTCCTGACCTTCACCTTCCTGAGTCTCCTCCGGCACAACTNCGGNGGCAGGAGTCTCCTCAACTACGGTGTTGTCCTTTTCCGGCTCTGTCTCCGGAGTTTCGGGTTCGTTGTTTTCGTCCTCAGCCATAGTGGGTTTCAACAAAGTTTAATATAATACGTAGGGGTCCCTAATTTTTACTACTGACCGTCTTTTTCCGACCCTTTCTCGTTCGAGAGTTTGTCCTTGTNCGTTGTCCCCGGACGGGCAGGCCTCGCTTATGGCGTTGGCCGCGATAGCAGTTGATTGAAGTAAGCCTCTTCAAAGCTGACTGTTTTTCGCGCCGGAGATCNCCCTCNATAGCGANCCCCTGGCTCTGAATCNCCTGNGCGATCTTCACGAGCTGGTCTTCTGACANCTGACCNGTGCGCAAGTTGTTGTCGACTNCAGCCTGCTCAAGGATCTTCAGAGANCTGGTGGCTCCGATTCCGTAGATGTAGCAGAGAGAAGCTTCGATCCGCTTCTCGTTAGGTATTTCAATTCCAAAAATTCGTGCCATGTAGTGAAAAGGCGTTGTGACCGCGTCATTGGCCCTGACGCGAAAGGGGCGAGCTATTTAGCAGAGTTGCCCATGCTGGCAAGTGGAAATCCTCAATTTTATAGGGTTCAAGACTCCCAACTAGGAGGCTCTGGGCCTCTCTCCGGGTGTTTCACCTCTACTGCAACCTCCATAAAAGGTCAAATAGCCCTGAAACTACCCCCTTTCTCCGAGAGAGCCCTCCCCGATGGAATCCTCGCTAGACAAAATAACGGGGGCCGGTAGCGTCCTTCACCGTTACTCAACTAAAGCAAACTTCATGGCTTCCGCACCCGCTGACACCCCCGATCCCGAGGATCCTCTACCAGACGACGAAGCTCAGGATTCCCCTGAAAAATCCCAGGCCCCGGCAGAGGAAAGCAGCCTGCCCCCGGACGATGTTGCCGCGATTGATGAGCTCGGGAAGGTCTACCAAGGCCTGAGGGAAGAACTAGCCAAGGTGATTATCGGGCAGGAGGACGTGGTTGAGCAGCTCGCCATTTGTCTTTTTTCGCGAGGACATGCACTCTTGATGGGTGTACCTGGTCTGGCCAAGACCCTACTCGTGTCAAGCGTGGGTGAATGCATGGATCTTTCCTTCAGCCGAATCCAGTTCACCCCCGATCTGATGCCTGCTGACATCACCGGAACGGACATCATCCAGGAAAGTGCGGTTACGGGGAAACGAGAGTTTGAATATATCAAGGGACCGGTCTTTGCGAACCTCCTTCTTGCGGATGAAATCAACCGGGCGCCTGCCAAGACGCAGTCTGCCCTTCTAGAGGCCATGCAGGAGAACAAGGTTACCGCTCTCGGCCACACCTACGATCTTGATCAACCTTTCTTTGTTCTGGCGACCCAGAACCCGATCGAGCAGGAGGGCACTTATCCGCTCCCCGAAGCCCAGCTTGATCGCTTCATGTTTCTCGTGGAAGTCGACTATCCATCGGAAGATGAGGAGCGCCGGATTGCACGCGAAACCACCGGCGTGGACCGCAACAGACTGAACGCCTTGATTACAGGACGGGAGGTTATCGAGTTTCAGAAACTCGTACGCCGGGTGCCTGTTCCAGATCACATTTACGACTACGCGGTTGAACTCGTAAGGAAAACTAGGCCGAATTCCGATGATGCGCCTTCTTGGATCAAGGAGTATGTAGGCTGGGGCGCCGGACCGCGGGCTGTGCAATATCTCGTGCTCGGAGCAAAGGGCCGCGCGGCTCTGCGAGGCAACTACATGGCCTCTCTTGAGGATATCGAAGCTGTTGCCGTCCCAGTTTTGACACACCGGGTGATCACCAACTTTGCCGCAGAAAGCCAGGGTATGACCTCCAAAAGAGTCGTCGAGCGCTTGATCGAGGAAATGCGAGAGGACTAAAGGGCCGGCCGAGCCTCAAGAGGCGTATAACCCTCCATAATGACTACTCACAAATTCGAGAACTGTCACGGGTCGTGAAATACGACTTTCTAGATTCGGACGTCCTTTCTCGGCTTGGCGCACTGCCGGTTGAGGCCCGACTTGCGATGGTAGGCAACGTGGTCGGTAAGCACCGTTCACCACACCGGGGTTCATCAGTTGAGTTCGCTGAGTATCGCAAATACGTCCCGGGTGATGACACCCGGAGNCTGGACTGGAAGGCATACGCTCGNAGCGATCGTCANTACATCAAGGAATTTGAAGCGGATACCAACCTTCGCGCCTATTTTGTCGTCGATTGCAGCGGGTCGATGAACTACTCGTCCGGGGAGTTTGAGTCCAAGATTCAATTCGCGCGCAGATTCGCCGCCACCATGGCCTACCTCCTCGTCGACCAAGGTGATGCGGCAGGCCTTTCATGCTGCGATGAAACTCTTCACCTGGAACTGCCGCCCAGCAGGCGTCCTGCACACCTTCAGAACTTTTTTGAGGTTCTCGGCAGGCTCGCGCCGAAGGGTGAAACCGGCTTGGTCGATGCCCTCCACACTGTCGCCGAAAAAGTCGCTCAACGGGCACTCATCATCGTCCTGTCCGATCTCTTCTGCGATACCCAATCCTTTGCTGACGCCCTTCAGCACCTTCGCTACAGAAAACATGACGTNGCTGTTTTNCATCTCATGGATCCTCAGGAAATAAATTTTGATTTCACAAGACCCCATCGTTTTGTCGACCTAGAAGACAGTACTACGGTCGTCGCCGAGCCTAACCTGATCGCTGAGGAATACACCGCCGCCATCCGGGAATTTCTGACGAATATCGAAGCAAGCTGCCATGACGTGCGAGCTAACTACCATCTCGTCACATCAGATCAGGACTATGAGGAAGTTCTCCGCGATTTCCTGACAAACCGTTTGCCGAAAAAAGGGAAAAAATGACCTTTCTCCAACAGGCAATGCTATGGGGACTCTTCGCGGTCTCTGTTCCAGTAATCATCCATCTGCTGAACCGCCGGAGATTTCGCACCGTGGAGTGGGGAGCAATGCAGTTCCTGCTTAAGGCCACGAGAGATTCCCGGGGTAAGAAAAGACTGAAGCATATCCTCATCCTCCTNATGCGTTCCCTTGCCGTAGCGGCACTCGTCTTTGCNATCGCGCGACCGCTGGCGGGCGGATTCCTTGGCTGGGGAGGTGGGCAGGTCGAAACTGTGGTCCTCATTCTGGATCGGTCTGCCAGCATGGAACGTTCAGAAAAGGATATTCAGGTAACCAAGAGNAAGAGTATTCTCAACAAGGTCGCAGAAGCCATGAATGAGCTCGAGGGCGCGCGGCTCGTCGTGATCGATAGCGCGACGGGGAAGGCTCAGGAGGTTCCTTCACCCGATGTNCTACCCGAACTTTCTTTCACGGCTCCGACCGACTCCGGGGCCGATATTCCGGGCATGCTTATTAATGCTCTGGATTACCTCAAGGAAGCGAAGGCGGGGCGCAGTGAAATCTGGGTCGCTTCAGACCTCCANAGGGAGAACTGGGCCCCGGAGGACAGCCGCTGGGAAGCTTTTCGGTCCTCCCTGAATGAGGAGGAATTTCAAATNGAGGTTCGAATCCTCGCTCTCAATGGCCGGGAGCGAAATGATTTTTCCATCCGGGTTGCCTCTGCTCGCAGAGAGTCCGGGGAACTCGTTCTTGATCTCGAGCTNCAGCGGGAGGANGACAACGGTCCTACGACAGTCACCGTCAACGTGGACCACATGGGAGCTCGCTCAGGAAGCGAAGTTGCCTTCAACGGACAGAGCCAATCATTCAGGAAACGCATCGCGCTGACAGGAACGTCAGGCCANGGCTATGGCTGGGTTTCCATCACTGACAATGCCAACAAGAGAAACAACGTATCCTACTACGCGTATGGCGACGAAGCTCCGGTCCAATCTTACCTCATTGCCGAGAGCTCNACCGACGAAGAAACTCTCAAGGCCCTCACGACTGCTCTGGCCCCGGGCTTTGCCAATCAGCAGGTAATTACTCGAAGCCCAGAGCTTGCCTACCAGATTAACTTCGATTCCGCCTCCCTTATTGTCTGGAAGGCTCCTATCCCCGATTCGCCTGTATCCGATCAGCTGTTTGACTACGTGAAAAGCGGCGGGGNTGTTNTATTCCTGCCTCCCTCTGAGGATTCAGAATCTTCATTTGGCGGNCTCTCATGGAGCGANCTCAGAGAGGCTCCCAGCGACAAATATTTTATCGTCAAGGATTGGGAGCGGGGAGATGGAGTGTTCCGGGATGCTTCTGACGGATCTCCTCTCCCGATAGACCGCATTCGTGCAATCAAACGTCGCGGAATCACCGGCGATTACACCGCACTTGCAAATTGGGTCAATGGCGAACCGCTGCTGGTTCGTCGCGTGATTGAAGCAGGCCAAGTGCTGTTCCTTTCTACCTTGCCCAGCTACACGTGGTCGAATCTTGAGCAGACCGCCCTTCATCTTGTAGCTCTGCAACGTGGTCTCGAGGAAGGCAGCCGTCGTATCGGAGCCAGTTTTTTCGCGGTGGCAGGGGAAGAGTCGTCTCTCCCCGCTGAAGATGAAATTCGAACCAGAGTAGACTCCTATCAGGAAGTTACTGACTCTGGGAATGCTGATTTTGAGGCGGGCGTTTACCGCCTGGGAGAGCGCCTGATAGCCACGAACCGACCTTTGGGAGAGGATTCTCTTGAAGCGCTTACTGGCGCAGATCTGGAAAGTTCCCTCGCTGATACCGGTTACAGCCTCCTTGAGGAGCAGGATGCATCTGGAGACAACAGTCTCTCTCGACCTGTCTGGCGGTGGTTCCTGATCGCCATGCTCCTCTTTCTCATTCTGGAAGCGCTCCTCTGCCTTCAACCACGCCGAACTGCGACCAGCAGCACACCCTCACCCCAGCCCCTGACGTGAGTTTCAACATTGAAAGTCTCTACTTCAGCGCACCGTTGTCCATTTTTGTAGTGGGCCTCGCTGCTTGGTCGCTCATCCTCCTCCTGTGTATCGTCTCTCTCAAAAGGAGTTCAAGACCGGGACGAACTGGCCTTTTGGAATTACTCCGTCTNATCTGTGCGACAATCACTGTATTTTTCCTGTTCAACCCTGAATGGAGGAAAACCATCGAACCAGTCAAACAGCCGGAAATCATCATTCTCCACGATGAGTCAGGATCCATGTCCACAGCAGACGCTCGACTACCGGGACAAGAGGACGGGACCGGAAAGATAGTAACTCGCAAGGAANTCTCCGACGCNATTCTTGCAACCGAATTCTGGAAACTCCTGGAAAAGGACGGAAAGCATCGGGTATCCGTCGAATCGTTTTCAAAGGCTCCGGACAGTGATGACAGCGAGGCCAGTTCCCTCGCCGTGACCGACATCTATTCCGCTCTCTCTGACCGGATTGAGGACCGTCCAGACCTTCGTGCTGTCATCATGATTGGAGACGGCGACTGGAATGCNCGGGAGAAACCTGCGCCAGTTGCCGCCGCNCAGAAAATGCGTCTGCAGGATATTCCCCTCTTCTCGGTAGTAACTGGCGCTCCGAAGCGTCTACCAGATCTGGATCTTCTTGCAGTGAAAGCTCCAACGTATGGCATCGTTGGAGAAAACATCCAGATCCCGTTCACCATCGAATCCTCTCTGGATCGCGACGTCNGAACCATCGTGCGGATTCGGGATCAGGCGGGAGTGGAAAAGACCAAGAACATTACGATTCCAAGGGGAAGCACCCACTATGATGCCATCCTCTGGCGCCTTCAAAAAGAGGGCAGCTCCACGCTGGAACTCTCCATCCCATTCGCGGATGGCGAGCTGGTGGAGGAGAACAACAGTCGCCGATTTAATATTGCAGGCCGCCCAGAATCTATNCGAGCNCTTATTATCGAGACCTTACCTCGCTGGGAATATCGATTTATCCGGAATGCTCTCTCAAGAGATCCGGGCGTCGATGTAGATTGTCTTCTGCTCCATCCGCAACTTGGGGAAGGCGACGGGCCGGACTACATCACAGCTTTCCCCGACAAACTCGAAGAGCTTCAGAAATACGATGTAATCTTCGTCGGAGATGTTGGAATTGGTGAGNGCATGCTGACTGCGGAGCAAGCNGAATTACTTAAGGGTCTGGTTGAAAACCAAGCNTCTGGTNTTGTCTTCATCCCAGGCTGGCAGGGTAATCAGTTCAGCCTNCTNGATAACGAGCTGGGAGGATTGATGCCTGTAGTTCTCGANGATGCGCTCAAAAGCGGNCAGGAGGAANCAACTGATTCCCCCCTCTCTCTCACCTCNGAGGGNCGGAGCTCACTTCTGACGATGCTTGGTGATACCGAAGAGGAAAACCCTAATATCTGGCGGAGCCTTCCCGGCTTTTACTGGCATGCNCCTGTGGTCCGGGCCAAGAGTGGAACTGAAGTTCTGGCCGTGCATGCCAACCGGCGGCACCCAAAATANGGGCACCGCATACCGCTCATTGTCACTAGTCGAGCTGGCAACGGCAAAGTTCTTTTCATGGGCATCGATTCCGCGTGGCGCTGGCGTCGGGGAGTCGAGGACCTCTACCATTACCGCTTCTGGGGTCAGGTCGCGCGATGGATGTCTTACCAGAGAAACATGGCAGCCGGTGAGCGAGTCCGGCTTTATTTTACTCCGGAGAGACCATCGCCGGGCGAAAATGTAACAATCAATGCNAACGCCTTTCAGGAAAACGGAGCCCCGTTGGAAGAAGGGTCTGTTCTGATAGATCTCACCGCCCCTGATGGGAGCGTCCGGAGGTTTGAACTCGCCAGGGAGGACGGAACATGGGGCTCATTCACAGGACGATTCAAGGTCACCATGCCGGGTGACTGGATCATCGCGGCTCGCACCTCTGAAAGCGAAGAAGGCGCCGTGAAAACAAGAATCATCGCGGANGGNGCTCAGATTGAGAAGACAGGACACCCAGCGCGNCCTGATGTTCTGGAAGAGCTCTCGCGTGTTTCCAGAGGACGTGTCGTCGAAGCCTCCCAGCTGGAGATTCTCGCTCAGGAAATCTATGATCTTCCCGAGCCCCGCCCGCAGGTCATTCCGGAATCACAATGGGACAAATGGTACGTGGCGGCGGGCCTGATGGGGCTACTGGCGATCTTCTGGATTGGGAGAAAGCTTAACGGCACTTTTTAATCTCNTCCAGTATCGAGGTGATCGTCGGGATTCACCCCNGCCTCNTTCAGCCGGAAGATTCTTTTCACCTCCTCGAGATCCTTCTGGATCTGTTCCTGCAGCTCGGCAGGACCCTGAAACTTCTGTTCTCCGCGGATCTTGCGGCCAAAGATGATCTCGAGATGTTCACCGTAGAGGTCNCCCTTAAAATCTAAGAGATGTACTTCCAGCTGCCGCCNTACTCCCCCGACGGTGGGTCTTATTCCAAGGTTTGCCACCGCTTTTCGCCCTCTCTCCTCTCCCNTGATCCGGGCCAAAACGGCATAGACTCCATCAGGCGGGAGCTGCTCCTCGCCTACCAGAATATTGGCAGTGGGTGCTCCCAACTTCCTGCCCAACTGCTCTCCGCGCACAACAGCGCCCAGCACACTGTATGAGCGCCCAAGCATTTCGCGCACAGAACCCAGAAGCCCGTCACGCAAGGCCCTTCTGAGGCGNGTACTNCTAATCCTCTCTCCTCGACATGTGACCGCAGGTATCTCCTCGACCTCAACGTTNTAGTCTCCGCTGCGGGAGCGGAGAAATGCCATCGTCCCCTGTCGCCCTTTCCCAAATTTCCAATCCTCTCCCGCCACCACCTGTCGTAAGCCGGGCACTGATAACAGGCTTTCGGTAAAGGTCGCAGCAGTTTGACGAGCCAGATCTTCGTCAAAACGTAAAACCAACAGAACCTCGACACCGAACGAATCGAGAAGAATCTCCTTTTGCTCTAAGGAAGAAAAAATTCGCCGCGGAGCATTCTCAGGAGAAATTACCTGAATCGGATGCGGCTCAAAAGTCAGCACCCCCGNCATTCCACCGCTGCTTTCAGCCCCGTTTACCGCAGCCTTGATAACCTCCTGATGTCCAAGATGGAGCCCGTCGAAAACACCCATTGCGAGGTGCAGAGGATTACCCACATTCGCGAGCTCAGCGATGGTCGAACAACGAATCACTCCTTTTTTCTGAAANGCGTTAAGCTCCNCNCATCAGGGAGATTTCAGCAAGGCTAACCATNGAANTGATCAGTTCCTNGGCTCCGCCGGACTTCAAGGCTTCCACTCCGACCGCGCGCTCCAGAGTGAACTCACCCGAACGGGTCCTTCGCAGGGCCGANAAATGTCCGCCACATTCAAGAGTNGCACCAATATCATGCGCATAACTCCGAACATAGAATCCCTTGGAGCAATTAACCGTGAAATCGATTTCCGGGAGAGAAACTCTCGTCAGCTCATAATCCGTGACATAGACGGGACGCGGATCCCGTTTCACCTCTTTACCCTTCCGCGCCAGCTTATANAGGGGAACACCATCCTTCTTAATCGCTGATACCATNGGAGGAATCTGCTCAAAGTTNCCCGAGTATTTTTCAAAGGCAGCCTCGATGGCCTCATCAGCCAACGATCCCACCTCTCTTTCTTCAACGACTTCTCCTTCGGCATCCTGAGTTGTCGTGGTCGCTCCCAGCGTAATTGTTCCCACGTATTGCTTGTCCTCACTCATCAGGAGATCCTGTATCTTTGTCGCCCGTCCGACCACCAGCATAAGGAGCCCGGTCGCCATCGGATCCAGAGTTCCACAATGTCCAATTTTTTTGATCCCCATCGATCGCCTTGCGATCGCGACGACGTCGTGAGAGGTCATCCCGGGATCCTTATCAACAAGCAGAACTCCACTCGGAGTANTATTAGGGTCATTCATAGTTTGTGAGNAGGAAGAGCTTTCTGGGTTACNTCGATAAANCGTAAGACCGCTTCATTTAGAGGGCCGGCGGTCTTAGCNCCTGCCGCAAGGGCATGGCCNCCCCCACCAAAGTGNGCGCATATGTCACACACGTTGACAGAAGAATTCTTGGAGCGTAGCGAAAGTCTNATTTTACCATCATCCATTTCCTCAATGAACCCACAGACCAGGACTCCTTGAATTGCACGTAATACATCAATCAATCCTTCACCATCACCAGCTCGCATCCCTATCCTTGTCTTGGTGCTTCGTGACAGGGTCCACCAGGCTATCCTCCCGTCATCACTCAACTTCATTGTCTCCAGAAGAGACCTTAAAAGCTCCACCCTTCGAAAGGGGTAATCATGATACAGACGTGATGTGAGAGCAGCCACATCAAGGCCCTGCTCGACCAGATCAGCCGCCATTTTGTGGGTGCGTCCCGAGGTATTGGAGTATTGNAAAGATCCCGTATCTGTGGAAAGCGCAACATAGAGNGCATCCCGGGCTATGTCGGGAAGAGGCCANTTGAGCTCCCTGATGATCGCATAAAGAATTTCTCCCGTTGCCGCTGACTTCTCATCAACCAGCCAGTAATCACCATATTTTTCATTCGAAATGTGGTGATCTATGTTCACCCAGATCTGGGCCCCTGACAGCGATGCGAGGCACCTGTCTCCAAGCCGCTCCCGGTTTGCAGTATCCAACGCGATGACCACCTCTGCGTCCAGTGATCCGGTGGGGCACTGGACATCCTTGGCCCCCCTTAAAAAACGAAGATTATCAGGCACTGAATCTTCATTCAAACCTACCACGTTCTTACCCAACTCTTCGAGAACCGCCTTCAGTGCAACCACTGAACCAACCGCGTCTCCATCAGGGCGCGTATGGCTCAAGAGCGCGAAATTCTCGTGTTTTGAAACAATCTCGGAGAGATGAGACGCTGTGATCGGTTGACCCATGAACGGTTGGAACGTGCGGGGGAGAGCGGCGGATTGTCTACGTCACCTGCTTAATCGCAAGCAAAACTGAGATTCCCGCCAACCTAATCCTCCGTTAGTTCCTTCTCATCGGTTCACGTCACCGGGCTATCTCCTGCTTTCTCCAAGACAGGCGCCGGACGAAAACCTTTCTCGCCTTAATGAGGCCTTCGGGGCTTCCCGTCCGTTGCCGGAAAGCGCGAATTTAGTCCTTAAAGATTGGCTCATCTTCGCCATCCTTCAGAGGAGGCGCAACAGGCAGCTCCGCAACCTCATCGAGTAGATTGACGATATCAACTCCGCGAACAACGGAGTCATCTCCNACAAANCTGAGGACCGGCGTGTTTTTCAAAATCACCCTCTTCATCACNCGGCNCTGAATNGCTCCNCTTTCCCCATTGAGCCGTTCGATGACCCTCTCCTGATGGCCGCCCAGAACACCCACATACACTTTNGCATCCTTAAGGTCCTGCGCGACTTCAACCGANTTCACTGTNACGAGNAGACCCTTCCACTCAAAATCCCGNTGCANAACACTACTGATCTCNCGTTTGAGCAGCTCATTTACTCTGTCCATACGTCTCGACATCGCCACCGTATGTTTCTCCCAAAAATTCCANACCGAAGCNCTCCCTAGAGCGTCTGATTGATTTTNTCCAGCTCGTAGCACTCGATCACGTCACCCTCTTCATATTCNTTGAACTCNCCCAGACGGATTCCACACTCNATGCCCTGTTTNACCTCCTCCACGTCATCTTGAATACGCCGCANGGTGGACATCTTCCCATCAAATACCGGAGTTCCATCCCGCAACACACGAGCATGCGCTGTNCGAGTGACCTTTCCATCAGCAACAAGACAACCCGCGGCGCGACCCCGCTTCACCTTGAAGACCTGTTTCACTTCTGCATGTCCTAGNACATTTTCCCTGAGTTCGGGCTCCAACAAACCAAGCATGGCGTCCTTAACTTGATCGATGAGCTCATACACGATCGAGTAAAGCTTCACCTGAACGCCTTCTCTTTTCGCCGCTTTCACGGCATTGCTCTCAACCTTGATATTGAACCCAAGGACTACCGCATCAGCACTGCTGGCCAGAAGAATGTCAGATTCGCTAACTGAACCTGCTGCTGCGTGGATNAAATTCACATCAACCTTGTCTGATTCAACATCCCCGATCGCGCCTCTGATTGCCTCGACTGATCCCTGAACATCGCACTTCAGGATAATCTTGAGCTCTGCCTTCTGCCCGCCCTCGACGCGCGCCAGCATATCCTCCATGCGACTCTTCTTGGGTCGCTCCAGTCGACTTTGCCTGAGCTCAAGCTGCCGCTCGTCGCTGAGCTTTTTGGCGGCACGCTCGTTCTCCATCGCGACCAGCTCGTCTCCGACATTTGGNAGTTCNGCAAATCCAAGGACTTCTACCGGAGTTGCTGGACCGGCCTTCTTCACCTGCTCACCGCGATCATTGAGCAACGATTTCACCTTCCCCGCGTAGGGACCACAGATGAAGGGAGTTCCGACTCTCAGAGTGCCGGCTTCGACAACCACCGTGGCCGTCGGCCCCTTGCCTGGCTGAATTTTTGCTTCAATAACTGCGGCCCGAGCATTTGCTTCAGGGTTGGCCTTGAGTTCCAGAACCTCAGCCTGCAAACCCATGAGCTCGGCCAACTCATTCATTCCCTGTCCCGTAATCGCAGAAACCTCAACGACCTCTGTCTTACCCCCAAGATCAGTGGACATGAGGTCATGCTCCATGAGCTGAGTTTTAACCCGCATGGGATCGGCCCCGGTAACATCGCATTTGTTGATTGCNACAATGATGGTCTTNCCAGCGGCCTTGGCATGACTGATNGCCTCTTTCGTCTGGGGCATTATCCCATCATCAGCTGCCACGACGAGGACGATAATGTCGGTGACATCCGCACCNCGGGCCCTCATTTCAGTGAAGATCGCGTGCCCGGGAGTATCAATGAACGTGATGGGGTGTCCTCCATGCTCGACCCGGTAGGCTCCGATGTGCTGCGTAATCCCGCCGGCCTCTCCGTCTACGACTTTTGACTTACGCAGATAGTCGAGGAGGGACGTTTTCCCGTGATCAACGTGCCCCATGAAAGTGATGATCGGCGCCCGTAACTCAAGCTTCTCTGCTGGCTCGTCCTCCTCAGGCTCAGGTTCTTCAATAACTTCCTCCACCTTGTGGACTCCTCCGCCCTTTTCCCGCTTCTCTCGTTCAAAGACGAATCCATGCTGCTCACAGACTTTTTCCGCAATCTCAGGTTCTATGGCCTGATTGGGGGCAACGAAAACCTCCAAGGCGATAAGGTCTGCCATGATCTCAAAAGGCTTAAGCCCCATCATCTCTGCCAGCACGCTGACAATAATCGGCGGCTTGATGCTTATGGTATTTCCTTCAACGACCCCGGTATCGCCTCCAACCTCGACCTCTTCTCCGGNCCCAACCGGATCGACAGGGGCCGCAAAATCANCATCTTCTTCCCCTGTGAGCTTCGATATGCTGGGCAGNTGCTTCTTTCCCGATTTTTCTGTTTTCCTTACCGCAGTCTTTTTCTGCTCACCCTCATCAAGGATGTCCAGAGCTTCATCCTTCCTGTCCTGCACAGTCTTCTGCTCAGATGCCTGAGCCCGCTGCCTTTCACGGCGCGACGGCTTCTTGGGTCCATCGACCAAGTCGAGCACCTCTTTCTTTTTGTCGCTATCGCCCTTGTCTGGCATGATGGTTCAATGGAACTTTCGCGTCTCCTGATCTATTAGTCTTCTTCAGATGGAGCGAGAGATTTGTCGGAATCACCCGGCGGGTCCGGGTCAGCGGATGGCGCACTTTCTGGTGTTTCAACAACCTCCTGATCGGCGGCTTCAGTGGCCACATCTCCAGCCGAACCGCCACTCGCAGCTCGAGCCTTGGCGAGAATTTCCTGAGCGGCATCTTCGGTAGACTCGATGGACTGGGCGATATAATCCGCTGGCATCTGCATGACCATGTCAGCCGAGACTCCTCCCGCACGATACAGCTTATCTGCAACCTGAGGATCCACCCCGAGTTCATCGGCCAGCCCCATGGCCGCATCGGTGACACGTGCTTCAAATTGCTCGTGCTGGCTTTCATCCTTCCGGACCTGCACGTCCCAATTAACCAACTTGGATGTCAACCGTGCATTCTGACCCCGACGACCTATCGCCTTACTCAGATCCTCTTCGTCCACCGTGACGTTGATCACCTTGTTCTCATCATCGAGAGTAATGGAGCGAATCAAGGCAGGCTTGAGAGCGTCTGTGACAAACGCTTCGGGCTCGTCACTCCAGCGGATAATATCCACCTTTTCATTGTTGAGCTCTCTGACGATATTTTTCACCCGTGCTCCCCGTAACCCGACACAGGCGCCTACCGGGTCAACTTTCTCATCATGGCTGAAGACAGCGACCTTGGTCCGATAACCTGCCTCCCTCGCGATTCCGCGAATCTCAACAGTATGATCCGAGATTTCGCTCACCTCGGCCTCAAAAAGGCGTCTCACAAAGTTAGGGTGACTCCGGGAGAGAATGATTTCCGGGCCTCTGAATTCGTTATCGACGGAGACCACATATGCCCTGATCCGGTCACCGACGTTGTAGTCCTCAGTTGTCACCCTCTCCCGCGAGGGCATTCTAGCCTCGAACTTTCCGAGATCTATCATGACGTCGTTCTTTTCGAAACGTCGCACAGATCCCCCCACAATGTCACCCGCACGATCCTTGAACTCGTCATAGATCATTTCCTTCTCCGCCTGACGCAGCTGCTGCATCATCGTCTGCTTCGCTCTCTGGACCGCAATTCTTCCGAAGTTTGGCGGGGTGACATTGAATTCCAGCGGATCGTCCAATGCTGCCTCTGGATGTTTTTTACGAGCAAGGCCAACCGGGACCTCATTGAACTTATCCTGATGATCGTCATCTGCCACCACTCGAAGAGTCGCAAAAATCCGGGTTTCTCCGTTTTTAGTATCTACCTCCGCACGAAGTTCCTCGATATCCTCGGCGCCTGGCACCATACCTCGGTAGGCGGACAAGAAGGCATTCTCAAGAGCCTCGACGACTTTCTCGCGTTCGATGCTCTTCTCCTTTTCGTAAAATTCTATGAGGGCAACGAGATCGTTTGTCATGATCCTCTGATCGTTGTGGTCTGGAGACGCAAAAGAGCGGGTCTGTGGAACCCACTCCTCGAATGCGTCAAGAGTTGTTCTGTTGGCGTGGCTATAGAGGTGGTCACCCAACGGATCAAGAGAAAACCGGCACCCAGAGCGCCGCTGGATGGACATCTTAGCCGCAGAAAATCGGTGTTTCGACCCTCCTACGGCCTTTCTGCCCCAAATTATTCGAGCAGCTTGCGCCATCGAAGCCCTCGAAGTTCCGCAGTCGTCTGCCAGGTGGACAGGCCCAAAGGAGCACACTTTTCAATATCTCCAAACCGCAGGCCCAGCTTCCTGCCCTTGGTCACGACGTCGACAAGCTCCCTTTTTCCTACCCACGCTTTAAGGCTGTCCGTGCGGATTTCGAGTCGGATTTTATACCACTCCTGGTCCTTGAATGCCTGGTAACTCCCAGTTTCGTTTTCGGAAGCATCCATTCCATCCAAGCTTGAAAACCCTACCACTCCTCCTCCCCATCCACCGCAGATGAAGGTTACGCACGTTTTTGGATCACGGACCGGCAAGGTCAGCCCGCAGAAAAAATCAACTCCCGAGGTCCGTCGGGCCTCCAGCTCAAGCTCGTAAGGAGCTTCCGGCAAATTCTTCCCGGTAAACACTACTCCCGAAAGCTCTGCTCCCTCTTCGATGGTGAGGGTTCCCTCCTTCCACGTTGTGTCGCCTTCTCCACCAAAATTCAATGCTTTCCACGACCCCATACCTTCTTTCGATGGAACAAGTGATATCCATTCTCTGTCGGCCGCCACATCCTTCGCCTCCACTTCCACTCCCTTCTGGTCTGCCTCCGACACCATGATCGATAAAAGAAACACCCCGGCACTTTTTCTGATAGACTGTGTCATAGCCTGACTATTGACCGCGCACTTGATGTCGACAAGCAAAGACACAAATGAATCCATGGCGGGACGCAACCACGCCGCCTCCAAAGATCAGAGGCAGCGACAGGACCACTAATTCCAATTTCAGTAATGCTGATTCTCCTCGATTCTTCCTTCACCCTGATCAAGCCTTCGCAACCTGTTGGTCTCGTTTACGCCCAATACCTGAATGCGAGCACAGACCTTGATGTTGATCCGGCCACGATTCAGACAGCATTCCAGAGCTCCTTTGCTCGAGCGCCATCTCCTGACTATGCTCTCGGCTCCTCCGGACACGTCGCAGAGGTAAGTTGGTGGCGCTCTCTGGTCCTCCAAATTTTTTCAGAGACTTTGGAAAAAGATTCCCTTGCTGCGCCTGTCGCCAAGCTGGAAGACTGTTTCGATTCCCTTTTTGAGCATTACGCCCAACCTGCCTCATGGACGCTTTATCCTGAGACCGTTTCTTTCCTGAAAGCGGCCTCCGAGATCGGACCCCTCGCAGTGGTCTCAAACTTCGACGATCGGCTCGCACCCATTTTGAACGGTCTTGGAATTGGCTGCTTCTTTAGAGAAATTATCACGTCGGCGGATGCCCTTGCCCGTAAGCCAGATCGGAAAATATTCGATTTTGCTCTCAACAAACTTAACTGCTCCGCCGAAGCAGCTTGTTTCTGCGGAGATTCCCATGAGGCCGACTATCTTGGCGCGTCGTCGGCAGGAATACGCTCTTTCCACCTCAAGCGCCCTGCTGACACCCTGATCGATTTTCTTGATTTCTGCCGTTCGTGAGCAGATCGAAGAGAACTTGGAGCGATCTACACGAGGAGCTCAAAGGGCAACTAAATTTCGGAAACCCGGGCAGCGACAATCGCGGCAGCCCTGTGTCCGTAACCCTCGGTTCAAACAGTCTGCGGAGCTCAAGATGCAACGCTATCCGAATCGAAAACAATAAAAGCTCGGGCGCCACACCGAAGTTTCAGTGGCGTCAGTAACACATCGATTCCCCCGGTGCTCCCGTCAGTGGGAAAACCCACACCGGCCTAATCCAGATCAAGCCCCTCAACCGTGGCCAGATGCTTCAAAGCGTCCTCCATGGTTCGCCTTACGTTTGCTGTCGTTCTGTGCAGGAAGGCGTGTAGCGCTGCATCCTGCGGATTCCGGTCTTCACACTCACTGCTGTACTTTTCAAATGCAGTGAGNCCCTGCAGCAGGCCTGCGAGGTGCTGTGGACATTCACAGTCTACCGAGGTGGAAATCCGGGCAAACCTCAACAGTTGGTCCGTCGTGTAGATCCGGTCCGGAATGTCCTCCGATACAGCGGGGGTGGTATCTGGAGAGGGGAAGAGAGATCCAAGTTGCAACAGAATCTCCCGCCTGATCTGACGACTTTCCATTGGGGCGGAAAGCAGCTTGAGACCTGGGATTGCCCTCGCAAGAGCAGTCGCAGTCTTTGATGAACTGTAACGGTAGAGCAGAATAGTTCTCGCAGCCCTGGTGCGGTTCACCACTTCCCTTATTGACGCGACGGTTTCTGGATGAAGGGTTTCGGCTTCAATAAAAAGAAGGTCGGCAGTTGGAGGCGACTCCTGTTGAATCAGTTGTGTAATTGTATCAAACCGACCCACGATTCTTGAGTCCATTGCGGCGTCACCAGAGAGGGCAGTGGACGCCTCTTTCCCCGCAACGAGCAGACGGCCCTGCCGCGAGGGGCTTCCGGGTTTAGCCGCGACAACGGTGCCCGCCTCCTCATCCTCCGCGAACTGCTTCTGGAGTTGAGACAGTTCGAGGTTAGCGATGTTGCGGATTGANTGTCCTCTCTCAGTGAGGGATCGAAGCANACTCAACCGGGCGACATCCTCTCCACTGTAAAGTCTTCGATTTGTTTCAGTTCGTCCGGGCCTCACCGCACCATAGCGTTTTTCCCAGATTCGTATCGTGGGCGCAGCGAGCCCAGTCCTCTTCGTCACTGCTCCAATTCCATAAACCCCTTGGGTTGAGTCTTCCATAACGTGAACAAGAGTAACTGTTCCTTTCAAAATGTAAACAAAAAATAAACGGAAGAGATGAATGATGGCCTTGATAGGAATTTGTGTTGCAGCTGTTTCATTTATGAATAGATTTTGAGCAGCTTAAAGCGCATACATTATAAACAAATGAGCAACGNAATCTCTATAAGTTCAAGTAATTCTCTACAAGANAGGGCAATTCCATCGGGCATTGGCCGAAAAACCTCTGAGCAAACGGCTTATCTCAATTTGTTGAGCGCTGTCCTCGGGCGGCCCACTCACGGCAAATTGGCCCCAAAAACACTCCCCGGCGCGTTTGGTGGATCTCCTTCCCTTCCTTCCTGATCCTCCGCGGGATTACTGACTCTAGGCGGGAGACGCTAGAACACTTCCTCACCGCAACGCGAAGCAGCCCGACCAGATCTTGTGAAGCTTATCGCAGAATCTTATACTCCCCGAGTGTCTGCAGAATCACGCAAAGGTGATTGCAGTCCGAGGTTGATCAATCGGTTGGCAGCGCGGGCCCGCCCAAACAGTGGGTTGGTGATGCGGCAGCAGTGGACCAATTTGCTCTTCCTCCATTGGGAAGTGCCTGCCTACCAATTGGAAGCTGTCCTTCCGGCGGGATTGAGCGTCGACACCCACATGGGTAAGGCGTGGATTGGGATTGTTCCCTTCTCTATGCGGAGAGTCAGGCCCCGGTTCCTACCCAGCGTGCCAGGGATTTCCAATTTTCTAGAACTTAATGTCAGGACTTATGTCTACGACGAGAGCGGAACTCCCGGGGTGTGGTTCTTTTCATTGGACGCCAATCAGAGCCTCGCATGCACTCTTGGGCGGCGGCTATTTAACCTGAACTACCGGAACGCAAAAATTGCAGCTCGGGAAAGCGATTGGATTGACTTCACGGCAAGACGGAGAGGGTTCTCGACCGACGCCAGCTTCAGCTATCGGCGCCGAGCTTCAAGCCGCATTGCCGAAGCGGGTAGCCTCGATTTCTTCCTGACCGAAAGATACGTGCTCTTCTCGAGCTCCAAGGATGGTTCTCAACTCTGGAGAGGGCGGGTCCACCACGCTCCATATCAGCTGCAAGACGTAGAACTCGAAAGCTACTCGAGTGAACCTGTCGCTTGGAATAGTCACGAGCCGCTTCCCGGGCGCCCTCAACATGTCTGCGCCTCCCCCGGGGTGGAGGTAGAGGTTTTTTCTCTCCAGAAGATCCAATCGAGCGTGGTCACCAACAGAAGTTCACATCNATGAGTAAAACTATTCTGATAGCCGGAGGAACNTCCGGTATAGGTGCTGAGGCTCTTCGCGCACTTCGNAGTGATGGGCATGTGGTTTATTGCGCATGCAGATCTCCCGAAAAGCTTCCTGACGATCCTGACGTCCACGGTTTAGCCTTCGATGCATCCGCTGCTTCCCCTTCGCTCGATTTGCCAGAAGCCCTCGACGGATTCGCTTACTTCCCGGGTACTATCACTCTGAAACCCTTTGGAAGATTGACGACGCAAGACTTTCTTCATGATTTTCAGGTCAATTTCCTCGGCGCAGCAGGCTTGCTCCAGGCCGCACTTCCCGCCCTTCTCAAGGGCGATAACTCAGCTGTAGTTTTATTCTCTACCGTTGCCGTTCAAACAGGCCTGCCCTTTCATGCGAGCATTTCAGCAGCCAAGGGTGCTGTCGAGGGCCTGACCCGATCTCTCGCTGNCGAACTCGCTCCGCGGATTCGGGTAAACTGTATCGCTCCATCACTCACTGAAACGCCGCTGGCGGGACCTCTGGTGAACAGCGATGAAAAAAAGGCAAGTTCTGCCAAGAGGCATCCGCTCAATCGAATCGGGGATCCGAAGGAGATCGCAGAGCTGGTAAAGTTCCTGCTCGGTTCCCAGTCCATGTTCATGACTGGGAACATCATCAAGGCGGATGGAGGGCTCTCGTCCCTGAANCTATTTTAATCCATGGCAGTGGTCGCAGACAGATCTCGCGCTTCACTCGGAACACTCACCTGAAGAACAACAGAAAACCAACAGACAATCCCACAACAAAACAGACATATGAAACTACTAACAACATCAGTAATCGGAATGCTCGCTTTTGCTTCAATCGCATCTGCTGAGAAAANTGAAAAAAAAGACATCGTTGATACGGCGGTAGCAGCCGGATCGTTTAATACTCTTGCAGCTGCCCTCAAAGCCGGTGGTCTTGTGGACGCTTTGAAGGGGGACGGTCCTTTCACAGTCTTCGCCCCAACCGACGAAGCTTTCGCAAAGTTGCCAAAAGGCACTGTCGAAACACTCCTGAAGCCTGAGAACAAGGAGAAGCTCGTAGACATCCTCACCTACCACGTCATCAGCGGTAGGGTGGCATCCAAAAAGGCTGTCAAGCTTGATACCGCCACGGCGCTGAACAAGAAGTCGATCAGCCTCGAGGTGAAGGATGGGTCTCTTTTCCTGAACTCCTCAAAGGTAGTTAAGGCCGACATCAAGTGCTCAAATGGGATTATCCACGTCATTGATTCCGTCCTGCTTCCTTCTGCGGGTAAAAAGACGGGCAAAAACGTGACCGAAGATCTGATGGTTGCTGCCATCGAAAAAGGCGTGAAGCTGTTCAACCACGGTCAGCATGGAGCCTGTGCAGATGTCTACGAAGTGGCTGCTCTCGCAGGACTGAAAATGGACAGCAAGGAGCTCAGCTCCGACACGAAGGCCGTCCTCATGACCGCCCTGAAGGCGAGCCAGAACAGCCAGTGTGACACCACTCGTGCTTGGACCATGCGCAGAGCGCTGGACCGCGTCATGGCGTCCACCAAGTAAATCCTTAATCCGGGGGGCGACGTTGCAACATCCTTGCAATGTCGCCCCTCAATTTTTTTCGGTTGGCAGACGTTCATCAATCCCGACCGAAAGTCCCCCGGCATTTCCAATAGGGGCCCACTTGAGGGGAGGAAATGCTTCCAGCCCTTCAACTTTAGGGTGATTTGCGGTTGTGAACACCCCTCGGATCTAGTGGGGGGAAGTACGGAGACTGGGACTCGAACCCAGGACCAATTGGTTAAAAGCCAACTGCTCTACCAACTGAGCTATCTCCGCTTTTTATACCCCCTCGGGAGGCGCGGAAAATGAGGTTCTTCCGAGCCCGTGACAAGGGAATTTTTATCCAGAGGCAAGTATTCTAGGGTAGATTGCTGCAAGCAACCCCAACAGTGTGTTCCGCTACCCAAGAAGAGCCATTACGAGACCACTACGAATCTTGGGCTGAAACCACGTAGACTTCGGGGGCATGATGCGGTTTTGCCGGCATACNTCAATAAACTGGTCAATAGTCACCGGGGCAAGAGTAACAGCCAGATCATGGCGTCCGGCGTCGACCTCGGACTTCAGGTAGGCAGCATCGCGGTTTCCCCCGACGAACGTCAGTTCTTTGGCACGGGGGTCCTCGATCCCCAGAATACCGGCAAATATATGCCGCTGGACGATATCAGAGTCGATCGCCTGAGCCGCATTTGAGGCATCATATGCTCCAGCGCGCGGCGAAAGTTTAAGCCAGCCTCCCTCCATATACACCCCGATTTCATGAATCCTCTCGGGCTGGTAGGTTGAGGCCTCCAGTCTCTCTATTTCAAAAGTCTCCGATAACCCTTCTACAAGAATACCTTCGGTAATACCGGGAGCTGTGACGAGGCGGTTATAAGGCGCCAACCCCATGGTGTGTGCAGGAAAAAATACGGTAAGAAACCCTCCCTCTCCCCGCATTGCAGCGGCTGCGCTGCGATGATTACCATCAGCAACATACGCATGCGGCTCAGCCGCAAGCACCTCTCGCAGGGAATTTATTTCATCTGAATTCGTTATCATCCAGATCCGATGTGCACTTCCATCCTCATTATCGAGGGCCTCGAAGTCACAGGGTCTTTGCTCGGTATAGCTCTCCAAGCTACCTAGAAATTCACCATCTTGGTCATCTACAGAAAGATTCACTGTTCCGATAATCGCATTGGTTGCCTCAATCAGATCTGCCCGCCCCTTGGCCTTCTCCTCCCGAATTCCCTCGTTACGTATGATGACACCCCCGGGATTCTCTTCGGTCCGTATATCATCAGTGGGAGCCATGCCTCCCAATCCTATCTGCCGAACCTCTGGACGCTCCGGATCCGCAATCTCGTAGAGAAACAGAGTGTTTTCCACCACCTTGGTTGAATCGCTTTCCACCATCTGCGCCATTTTCAACGCCCCCTCCGCTAGCGCTTCGGGAGAGCCATCTTCAAGCATTTCATCGGCGCTTACCGCGTTACAGTGCGGCATTGTTGCTCGCAAGACACTTTCTGGCTGCACCTGCAAAAGCTCCCAGATCTCTCGATCGCTCTGAAACTCATCATAATTTGGACTGCAGAGGCGCTGAGCCGCACCCGAATCAAAAGGGACAAGGGCACGGCGGATCGGGTTGACATTAACCATGGTATTCAGTTCTCAAGGAACCCTGCGAAGCGTCTCAGGAAGCGTCAATTCTTTCTTCGTCTCGATATTTTGGCTGCCGCCGATTTCATCCTCTTACCATTATTAGGCCAGATAAAACCGTATTTCGTCTAAGGCTTTCTTTTGGATTCGTGGGACTTCCTCAGGATAGCCGACCTTGACAAACCCAACGACTCTCTCTTCGTGTTCTGAGACCCCAAGAACCTCAGGAACCTCAGAGTCCCGCGTTATTGCCCCGGTAGACCACTGTGCACCGACGCCCCGGGACCAAAGAGAAAGGACAAGATTATGAAGAGCGCAAACCGTTGCGGCATAGTCCTCCTCCTCTCTGAATGGATCATCGGGAGACTTCCTCGAAGTAACCGCAATCAGCTCCGGCGGTTCCAGAATCTTCTGTCTGGCCTTCTCNAGGTGCTTCAATGTCGCCTCCGGATTCTTGACGCGGACAATCCTCTCTACGATGGGAATGAGCCGTAATCTGGTCGCTTCCCCAATGACGAAGAATTTCCATGGATGAGTATGCTTGTGACACGGAGCGTGCCGAGCCGCCTCGAAGGCCTCTTCAAGAAGGTCCCTGTCCACAGGACGATCCGTGAATGAGAAAATCGAGCGCCGCGAGATCAACGTCTCCTGCGCGGAGTTCATTGGTTGCCTGTCGCTGAAATTCATGGCCGCCTAGAGCATGGGACAGGACCCTATCTGTCCAGAGCTTTCCCCCGTTCTTCCGTGTTCTCCAATTAACCCACATGCGGTAACACGACCCTGCGCTGTGCTATCGAAATACCCGTTGAAATACCTGTTTTGCCGTTTTTCCGCTCTCCCTTTGAACAAAAATTTAATGGGAGTTTGTGAGAATAAAGTCCCGTTTCTCAACGTTTAAATAGGTATCCAGGTTTTCGAAGTGAACGGCTGCCGGGTAGCTTTTATGGGTTTTTGCTGCCCGCGGCCGTTCACCTTTTTCTCGCGAGAGTCCATCTCTCCTGTAAGGCTCCTCACCCAGATGAAGCGATTACTCATCCTGTGCCTCCTNCTGGCTCTGCCTGCTCATGCGGACGGACAGAAATCCTCGCCAGCCCAANACACCCCCACCCCCGCTGCTCAAACTCAGCCCCTTCCTCGATCGAAGGACGGGCAAGANAAAGGCGTTGGAAAAAAGCCGCTCGACTTCGATCCTGTCGATAGGATTCAAAAGAGCCTTGAAGCCCGGCGGAAGCAGGTCGCAGAGGCACGAAAGAAGGCACGGGATCGGGCACGCGCACAGCGAGAAGCTCAACTACCTGAGGAGCCCGCACTTGTTCTCCCTGCCCGTAGCTCCGCAAAAAAAGACCTGCCTGGAAGCTGGGTTTTGCAAAGCGGTAGCCTTAAAGCAGCTCTCGTCAGGCAATTTCAGGAAACCGTGGGCAAGGGCGCCACTTTCAAAGTCGGTGAGATTACCGGCAATTACACAATCTCCATCAGCCCGAACCTCACCAGAATCGTCGCCGTGTGGAAAGAATGGAAAATGGACAGCACGACAATCCGCGGCGAACGCTCTGTATCACTTTCCGTATCCGTAGATGGGACGCAGGAATACGAGATCCTCCAAATTAGCGACGGTAAGAACCCAAAAATGCGGACGATCGAGATCAAACTTTTAGAAGATAAGACTACCTCGGAGAGCTTCTTCGAAGGGAACAAAATGCGAACCAAGGTAGGCCTCCCCACCCTGAGCAGTGGGAACTGGTCCCTCCATGAAGGAACCTTTCACCTTCAGGGATCAGGTCAGGAAACGGCATGGAAGTTCACCCCGCACTCAGCTGAATAAGACCGGAATTTCTGATTCCTTCTACAGAAGCTGGGTCTCAGCGAGGAGCCGGTAGGTTCCTCCAGCATCGATAAGCTCGCTGTGTGTTCCAGTCTCCACGATTCTACCACCTTGGAGAACGTGAATGCGGTCCGCATCTCTCACTGTTCCCAGACGGTGCGCTATGATGAGACTCGTCCTACCCTTCATGAGTTCGTCCAGCGCCTCTTGAACGAGTCGCTCACTCTCCGAGTCGAGTGAGCTCGTGGCCTCGTCGAGCAGAAGGATCTTCGGGTCAGCGAGAATCGCACGCGCGATAGCAATTCGTTGGCGCTGACCGCCGCTCAACTTGACCCCCCGGGGGCCAACCATGGTGTCGTAACCCTCGGGGAATTCGGCAATGAATTCGTGGGCGTGAGCTTTTCGGGCGGCCTCTTCTACCTGCTCTTGGCTGGCATCCCAGCTACCGTAACGGATATTTTCCCCCACGGACCCTCCAAAAAGCAGCACATCCTGCGGCACCAACGCCATAGCGCCCCTCAGAGTGGCNAGGGGAAGTCCGGCCGCAGGGTCTCCATCGATCAAAACTGCACCATCCTGCGGTTCATAGAAACGCAGGAGAAGCGAAAATAGAGTGGATTTGCCAGCACCACTTGGACCGACAAAAGCGATCCGCTCTCCGTTTTCCGCCTTGAAAGAAACTCCATCGAGGACCGCTTGCTCGGGCCGCGAAGGATAGGAAAAACTGAGGTTCTGCGCTTCCACTGTCCCCANCACCTCAAATGGGACGTCACCATCTCCCTCTTCCTCAGGATCCTCTGCCATGATTTCTCGAAGCCGCTCAGTCGCCCCGTTAGCCTTCTGAATCTGACTCACGATCTCCGGAAACGCCCCGAGAGAAGCGCCTACAAAAACACTGAACAGGATAAACGCNGTAAATTGAAACGGGGTNATTTCTTCCCGCACCAGCATTCCCGCTCCAAACCACGCCACCACTGAGATGCTGCCGAGCAGGACGAAGATAATAAAAGAAACGAAAAGAGCACGAACCCGAGCTCCCCGGTTAACGACCAAGAGGTAGTCCTCCAAAGCGTCTCTGTAACGCCCCCTTTCATGCGANTCGTTACTGTAGGCCTTGAGTTCCGCAATCCCCTGAGTGCTCTCCTCGAGCACAACACCACTGGTTGCCAGACTATTCTGAGCTTGCTTGGAATACGCACGAACCCGGCGTCCAAACAANGCGACCGCAAGGATCACCACCGGNATCATAGCGAGCATGAAAAGAGAAAGCTTCCAGCTCATGACAAAAATGAAGATTAGCCCTCCAACCAGNATCACTGACTGTCGTGCCAGCTGGGGCACCGTAGTGAGCAACGTGTCTCTNAAGACCGCAAGATCCGCAGAGACCCTGTTGCTTAATTCTCCCGCCCGGTGCCTCTGGAAAAAATCAAGGGGAAGCCGTACAAGCCGGCTGAAGACATCTACCCGGATATCATTGAGAGCACTTTCACCTGCCTTGATAAACCCGCGCACTCTCCAGTAGGCAATAAATGCCTGCAGGGCGAGAATGGCAAGAAGGGTAAGAACCGTCTGGTTGATATTCGAGACGACAAGAGGCACATCCGGGGAAGCCTTGGCGTTCAGCATCTCGAGAGGAGATCCGGTCGGACTGCCTATAAGCTTGCTGAGATAGTAGGGAAAGGCCAGCGAAAGACCCGCCGTCACGAACAAGGCAATCAGTGAAGGGATGAAGACCGCTCGGTAGCGATTCAAATATCCATAGAACGCCAGAGCGGGGACACGTCTCCGTGAACCCTCCTTCCCGGCATTCTTCTCTGACCGCATGCCCGGATGGGACACCATGGCAGGCAAGGTGGCAAGCCTCCGAGCGCGTCGTCCGAATCTTAGTGGTGGCTTCTGCTATCGCTCGTCACTCCATTCGTCGCGCCACTCGCTCCTGCTCAAGGGTTACCTTGAGACGGTAGAACATCAAACCCCGTGCCGGGTAATTCATCTCATATTCCAGAATCTCCACTCCCTCAGCAAGAGAATGAATCTGCGCCACCTTTCTCAGTCCACTTACTCTCTGGAACTCTTTGCTCCTCAGTCCGGGGGATTCCTGGATTTCCCAGCTCAACCCCCGATCAGGAGCATCCAGTCGAATTCTGATCCTGAAGCGAAGTTTACCTCCACTACCTTCAACGAGAAAGGGGATTCCCGGATCATCCATTCCAGGATTAAGCCCTGAAAAGTATTCCAGCAAATCAGGCCTGCCATCTGATTCTGAGCCCTTTCCTGCTCCGATTCCAAATTCGCTCAACCATTCATTGAAACGTTCAGCTGGAGTCTTCGCCCTGTCATCAATCGCAGACTGGATCACTTCCTGAATGATCGGGGCACTGCTACTGATCCGACTCGCGAAGGATCGGCTTTCGTCAAGATCGTTTGCCGCGCTCACCAACGTCCAGTCATCACAGGAACTATCATCCCGACCGATATAAAAACCGGCTCCGTCAAAGAAAGATGCCAAAAACTCCGATCCGTCTCCGCAAATCGCATTTGTATCATAAGTTGAGTCAGCCCCAAAGAGGATGCCTGCGAGCTTCCAGTCTCCTCCCTTACGGATAAATACTCCCCCCCCGGAATCTCCAAAAGTCGCCTGGCACTCGTCGCGGCCCAGAATATCGTCAAAATCGGTCACCAACATGGGGCCCCTAACACCAGCCTCGGAGAATCCATCAACGGTATTTCTTCCCCAGCGGACACGCTGGTCTTCTGGCGCCCAAGTCCACCCTCGACTCTGGCCGAGCCGCCTTACCTCTTCTCCCCGGGAGCGGCCCCGCCCCATCATCACGACCTCCCGACCTGCTTCATCAGAGGTCGTATACAATTCAGCATATTCGGGAAACTCTCCAAAAACCTCGAAAATCCTCAAGTCTGTTCCCGGGATGTCCAGAGCACCGTTACCATCATTAAAATTGGGATTAATGAAATAAATGCGATCGACTTCTTCCCCCGTGAACCACGATCTCTGTATAAATGTTTCGGACCCCTTCCCGAGATGAATGGCGGTAATAAAATGCCTCGGCGAAATAACCGTCCCAAGAAACTCCTTATATTCCCCTTGGTAACGCCAGCCCGCACCTTCGTAGAGGCCTGACGGAGCAGTCTCCCGGTGATAACTTGGATCTCCCGTTTCAAAGAACACGATGGCAGGGAGCTGGCAAACCCCAAAAAGAAAATTGATCACTGCAACTAGTNCAATCGAAAGTTGTTTTGTCGGCTGCATGGTTGGCAATTCGATGACCTGTTTCAGNGCTGACCTGCGAAAGGGGTTNTCCCCTGACCCTACACCACTTGAANCTGCTCTTCCACCCCGAACCGCATCGCGTCACATCAGGGGCTCCACCTGTCTCTCTTCAAAGGCAAGCTCTTGCCATGTGTCGCGCCTCGGTATCTGCCTCGATCAAGGCCTCCAGAGACGGACTTTTTACTACCGAGTGCTGCCCCATGACCTCTTCGACAAGACCCCAGATTTTCGGGAATGGTATACCGCCATTGAGAAAGGCCTCGACCGCGACTTCATTCGCAGCGTTCATTACCGCCGGCAACGTCCCACAGACGATTCCTGCCTCACGCGCAAGTCGCAAGGCGGGAAAAACCTCGTCACGAGGNGCTTCAAAATCTAACCGGGCTAGAGTTGCAAAGTCGAGGGGCTCAAGCGAATGAGCAATTCGGNGCGGCCACGTCACCGCGTATTGAATAGGAAAACACATATCCGTCGTACTCACTTGCGCCAGCACGCTGCCATCGACGAATTCCACCATGGAATGCACGATACTCTGAGGGTGAACCACGACCTCCACTCGTTCCATCCCAACCCCGAAGAGCCACCGAGCCTCAATCATCTCCAGCCCTTTGTTGAACATTGTCGCCGAATCGATGGAGATCTTGCGACCCATTTCCCAGGTCGGATGTTTGAGGGCCTGCTCNGGGGTAACCTGATCAAGCACATCTGAATGAGCTGTCCGAAATGGGCCTCCTGATGCAGTGAGGAGGAGGCGACGCACCGCATCAGCTCCNGCGGAATTTCCCTCAAGACATTGAAAAATGGCATTGTGCTCGCTGTCGACTGGAAGCACGTTGACTCCTGCCTCAGCGGCGGCGGACATCACAATTTCGCCAGCCATGACAAGAATTTCCTTACTCGCGACAGCAAGATCCTTACCTGCCGCAATAGCATCGAGGGCAGGCTGAAGTCCGGCCGTTCCTACGATTGAGATCAAAACCAGATCTGCCTCGGGCAGACAGGCCAACTCTCTCAGCCCCTGCTCACCNACATGCACCTCACTCCCCNGTGGTGCAGAGGCTAAAACCGTCTCGCGCTGCGTTTCATCTGCGATCGAGAGACACTTGACTCCGAACTCCCGNGCCTGNGCGCCGAGAGCTTCTCCCTGAGAGCCAGCAGCGAGTCCGACAATCTCCATATAATCCGGAATCTCGCGCGCAACCTTGAGAGCACTGGTTCCAATCGACCCGGTGGAACCGAGAATAACGACTTTCTTGGGTTTGATGGCCGTGGTTTCCATGATGCCAGAAACAAAACTACTACGCGCCCNACAACCTTTGCAGATACACGTAGAAGAACGCAGCGGGGAGTGCGAAGCAAAGACTATCTATCAAATCAAGAACACCCCCGATACCCGGCAAGATCTGGCCAGAGTCCTTGACCTGCAGGCTNCGCTTGAGAATTGACTCGGCNAGATCACCTACCATCGCAGCGATCGCCACAACNAGACCCAACCCAAGAACATGGGGCCACGAAAGCCACGAAAGGCCNTCGCCACTCAGGGCGTGAACGGCGAACGAGCCNCCGATCGCGAAGAAAAGCGAGCCAATGTATCCCTCCCATGACTTTGCCGGGCTGATGTGTGGAATCGCTTTATGCTTTCCCATCAGAGTCCCGACAAGATATGCGCCCATATCCGTAAACTTGGCGACCACGACAACTAGAAGGATTAACCAGAACCCTGAGCTTACTTCTTGGGGATAGAGTGCCAGCCGGATGATAAATCCCNCGAATAGCACCGGAACGTANACAAANCCCAGAAGCGCAAGGCTAACTGCTTTTACCGAAGCGTCTCCTTCAATGGGAAAGCGCAAGCGCAAACAGAAGGAACCCATGGTGACAAGCAGCACACCGCCAACCTCAGGACGAAAATCGTCATGTCNGAATGCTNCNGGGGAGCCAAGAACCTGCAACAAAATATACAGGAGGAATCCCNCACACACAATAAACCCCCANTTCCGACACTCNCTTCCCGGAGCTTCCCGGGTCAATGCGAGAAACTCGATACTCCCGATCAGGGTAAAGAGAGCCACCATGATACCCATGAGCCACAGTTTGCCGCTGGCAAAAACAAAGGCCACGAAGCCCCAGAGGAGAATCGTGCTCAGCAGCCGCGCACGAAAGGAAGCGGCACGCGAGGAGGCATTACTGGTCGTAGACACCATCGTTTGGTGGCATCAAACCGNCTCGTTCTGGCCCGCGCAATGCCAAAACNTCGGGACTGGCTAGATCTCAAAAATAATGCGCAACTATGTTTCGAATTATCAGTTNNATCGANCAGCACGGAAAATCCCGTAAACTAATTAAATCNAACATGAAAAAGATATTCCANACATGCACAGTGATTGTCGGCCTTATGGCGACAGGATCGATGACTTCCCTCGCAGAAGAGGATACCGACGGCAAGAAACCTCCACGTGCCGAGCGTGCCGAGCGCGGTGAGCGCGGTGAAGGAGAGCGCCGTGGCCAGCGCCGTGGTGGGCCTCGTCAGATCCCCAAGGAAATGCTCGAGAAGTTTGACAAGAATGGCGACGGGAAACTTGATGAGGATGAGCGCAAGGAAGCCATGGCTGCTCGCAGGGCGGAGTTCATTAAAAAGTATGACAAGGATGGAGATGGTGAGCTCAATGANGAAGAGCGGAAGGAAGCAATGAAGGGTCGTCGCGGTGGCAGGCCTCAGGGTAGTCGCCCCGAAGGTGGTCGCCCAGAAGGGGGTCGTCGTCCGGGTGGTCAGAGGCCAGGCGGAAAGAAGCCAGGCGGAAAGAAGCCGGATGCTTGAGCATCGGGATCTAATTTCTTCAAAACCATCAAGCCGGGAGACAATCTCCCGGCTTTTTCGTTTTACTTGCAAGCCCTCTGGGTTCCCCCCGGCGACGACTTAACGTTCTGGAGCGGCGGTCAGAGGTGAGAGAAATCACTCATATCGAGCCTTCTGACTCAACAATTGTGAAACGGTCACAAACTTGAACCCCTTGGCGAGGAGCCCATCCAAGGTAGCAGGCATNGCCGCCACGGTAGGGGCATGAAGGTCATGAGCCAGGACGATTGAACCGTTTGTTGTCTTAGTTAGGATCCGGTTCTTCACGACGCTGATNCCAGGCCGCTGCCAGTCACGCGGGTCTACCGCCCACATGATCGTCGGGTAGCCGAACCTGTTCATGATCAGCTCGCGCTGACGCTGGTAAATGGCTCCATAGGGTGGCCGCATGGTCCTGGGCTGAACACCAGTTGCGTTCACTATGGAAATCCGGGCTCTCGCCATTTCTGATAAAACCTGCGCGTCACTGAGCTTCTTGAGATTACGATGAGTGTAGGTATGATTCCCAATCTCGTGACCCTCTGCAACGATACGACGGGTCAGGTGGGGATAGTTATCCACGTTCTTTCCAATGACGTAAAAGGTTGCCTTGATATTGCGCTGTCGCAGGATATCCAGAAGACGCGGGGTATTACTTGCGTGCGGACCGTCGTCAAAGGTCATCGCGATGTAAGGCTGATGCCCAAGCCCGCGGGAGTGAGTAATGCCGATGGACTTGGGAAATTGCGAGGACAGGCTGAGAGTGGGATTTCTCGCCGAGGGCCACGCCTGATAGGGCGATCGGTAGCCCGTGTTCGCCATGGTTGAAGGTTTTTCCCCCTCTGAATCAATGGAGGAACAGCTGCTCGAAAAGCAAGCGACCAGCGCAAGGGCGGGGGCGAGGATCAAAAGTCGAAGAGGCATGAGAATCAGCTCACAGNAAGATTTCCTTAAGGTCTGAATTCTTACCTTTTGAGGTGTCTGCTGTCACGCCTTAGTTCCCGTCACTCCCCGGTCGTTCGTTTCACAAAAGGCGTCAAAATAGGACTCAACTTCTCAAAGGTTTCGTCAGGCCAGAATTCCCTGCTGGTGATGACCGCTGAATCGAGGGCGCGATGCTCAGGCCAGTTCGCCTCATCGGGCAANAGCGGGATCGCCCGCCCGATAACACGCTGGGCCATAACCGAATTGGCGTGCAGATGACTTAATACCNTTTCGACATTAACCTCCTCGTCCCTCCAGCAGTCATAATCGGTGACCATGCAAAGCGTTGCNAGGGCTATCTCAGCCTCCCTCGCAAGCTTGGCCTCCGGAAGATTGGTCATCCCTATAACGTCAAATCCCAACTGTCGATTGGCATTGCTTTCTGCGCGGGTGGAGAACGCAGGACCTTCCATGTTTACATAAGTTCCGCCGTTGAAGACTTCAAGGCCCGCCTCCTCATGAGAGGCCTTGGCGAGGATTCCCCGCAGCGCTTCACTGACGGGCTCTCCGAAGGAAACGTGCGCAGCGATCCCAGCCCCAAAAAATGTATGCTCCTCCCGTCTGGTGGTCCGATCGTAAAACTGATCGGGAATGACCAGGGAACGNGGAGCATACCTTTCCCTGAGGCTTCCCACCGCNGTGACGCAAATGATCCAGCGAACTCCCAGAGAGCGAAGCGCCCAGATATTCGCTCTGTGGTTGATTTCATGCGGAAGGAGGCGATGCCCCTTGCCATGCCTTGGNAGGAACCAAACCTGCCTCCCGGCTACCGTTCCTCCAACCAATGTATCAGAAGGTTGCCCAAAGGGAGTTTCTACTCTCTGCTCGTCACTCTGCACGAACCCGTCCATTTCGTAGAGTCCGCTTCCGCCTATTACTCCAATTGCTGCCACACATGGGCTGTCCTGCTCCTGCTGCATGAGGGTTTCCTACCACCCACCGGGGCAATCAGGCGAGCCGTCGCCGCAAGAAACTTTCACNACAAGAAACTCCTGTCGCTTTCGCCTCAAAAATCATGAGATGAGTNAATGCTCAACCCCTCTGTNCGTGGACGCTATGTGCCGCTTAGCGTGCTACTAAGAGCACTCTTGGCGGGAATTNTTTTCCTCATTAGTCCAGACCTTCTTCATTCCCAACGGAATTCCACATCCGNTCTTCCTNACTCAAAGCGTTCCCGTGACGCTGACAAGCGAGTCCGGCCGGNACTATCTATTGAGTTGGCAACCCGTGGGATGCGCTTCGGCAACCCCGTGTTTATTCGGATCCTGAAAGNAGAGGCCATCCTCGAGCTGTTCGTCAGAGAAACCCTGACTGGGACTTTCAAACTCTTCAAAACCTACCCGATCGCCGCAATGTCAGGTGANCTCGGACCGAAGGTGCGAGAAGGAGACNTTCAGGCCCCGGAGGGNTTTTATTACGTTCCTCCACGGCAGATGAATCCCTATAGCCGCTTTCACCTTTCCTTCAACATTGGCTATCCTAACACTTATGATCGNNACCATGACAGGACCGGGAAGCACCTTATGGTTCACGGAGATCAGGTTTCCGTCGGATGCTTCGCGATGACTGATCCGGGAATCGAGGAAATCTACTCCCTCTGCCATGCCGCCCTCTCCNAAGGGCAACCGTTTTTTCGGGTGCATTGCTTTCCTTTCCGCATGACCACTGAGCGTCTTGCAAGGGAGCGTTCCANCAAATGGTTTTCCTTTTGGAATAACCTTCANNAAGGCTACGATTTCTTCGAGCGCACGAAGACACCGCCGGATGTTCGTATAGCCAATGGAAAATATACNTTCAGGTGAGCAGTCAGCTGGTTTCCGGCATGAAAGTCGGCATTGTGATGCCGCTGGGTGATGTCACGGCTCCTCTCGCCTGAGACACGTGTAACTCACAATTCCTTGCACCCCACTGATACANAGAAGAAACAAGATTGGTGGCTCGTGCCGGCACGAGGAAAACCGGCTGTTGCCCTGCCATGCCCAGCAGTTGCGCATGGATAAGGGCNAGCGCAGCNGTTTCGCTGCGCATCACTCCGGGTCCAAGCATTGTAGATCCGGGATGGCTCACAGAACTCAAAAAGCCCTCAATGGTCTTATCGAGACCCTCGACGACAAGGGTCTTCCAGATTTTCTGTTCGTTTNTGATNAAGAACTGGAAATCCTTTTTTCGCCGAATTCCACTCACCTCTTCTTCCAGCGCCACCATAGCCTCTATATCGTCCATCGAGGCCTCCCTGACTCTCTCTCCTCCGACCGGGACCTCNGGCAACACCTTCGCGGAAGGAATATACATATCCTGGTAAAGCTCGCTGGGAGTAAATCCTGCCCGCGTGTAGAGAGAGAACGAGTCAAGATTCATACAACTGGAGACCAGCCGAACTGGCAGACTACCAGCCCGGCGCACAACTTCGGCAAGCAATGTAGCTGCGACTCCCCGGCCAGCATGATCCGGGTGAGCGTTCATGATTCCCAACGAAACATGAGTTTCCCGAGGATGATAAAAACATGACCCCGTCATGCTCCCACTCTCATCCTCAGCCACAAGACAGCAGTGTGGATCGAGAGCTTCGTATACCTCGGGGAAAATCATGCATCCGGAGAAATCGTTTTCATCAAANATNGAACGATTCAGATTCGATTGATACCATGCGTTGGTTGAAGAGTGGATCATCATGGCGACTTTTTCCCACTCGTCCCGTTCTAGCTCTCTGACCCTCATCGGGAANGTTCTAGCCCAATCTTACCCGAAGGACCAAACCACAATTACGTTGAGATACACCTCCNCCTNGGTATTCGCCTGCAAAAGGGGCGATCNGGCCCACNTGTTGGCATATCTGAGNCGCTTCAGACAATTTAACGTTAATTCGCGATCAATACATGACTTGCCCACTACNTAACCNCGCCTACANTNTATNNANATGAAGANATTGNTGATAGGCTTNGNCGGAATTCTAGCCCTTGGNCCTNTGGGGACAGGCTGGGCTGCCGAGGCGAACAGCTTTGANAAAGACCGCAAAGCCATTCTCGCCATGTCTGGCAAGTTCGATGTCGAATTCACCTTCAAGGAAACCGTCCCGCTTGTCTCNGGCTACGAGCTGAAANATCCCTACCGGGCCGATGCCCTCGAAATCGTCAAGGTGGTTGAAGACCATGAAACGCTCATCGTCCTTCAGCATATTCTGCTCGCCGAGGTTGGACCGGTAATGCAGGTNGTAAAGCATTGGGGNCAGGTATGGCGATACGAAGACCCNGTCNTGGTCGAATATCAGGGAGAGCGCACGTGGAAGAAACGCAGGCTGAANAANTCAGANGTCAAGGGTACCTGGACTCAGTTGGTGACACAGGTTGACGACAGCCCAAGGTATGAGAGCTGGGGCAAGTGGACTCACGAAGGCAATCGTAGCGCATGGACNAGTCAGGACACCTGCAGACCGCTNCCAAGAAGGGAATACACCAAGCGGAGCGATTACGATATTNTGCGNGCCGTAAATCGCCANGTCATTACCCCCGAGGGGTGGGTGCACGAACAGGAAAACAGGAAGTGGATCAAGGAAGAGAACAGATTTCTTTGCCATGAAACCGGACTCAACATCTACCGCCGCTATGACCAAGAGGACTTCAGCAAGGCTGAAAATTACTGGGAGGCCACCAAGGGTTTCTGGCAAGAGGTCCGGACAAAATGGCGGCAAGTCCTCCGAGAAGAAGACACCATTTCATACANGAAAGAAGTCGAAGGAAGCTCCTTAATCCGTTCGACCTTTTCGATGGCTCAAAAGGTGCAGAAGGGAGAGTCNCTCGAGAAAGACGCGGTAAGAAACCTCGTNGAGGGTTTCACGAAATAGCTCTGCCTCGCTTACCCNAAGGNAAAAGCAACGGTCCTTGGTCTCCAAAGGCGGNAAAGCAGCCNNCCGGGAGANGAGCTCTATCGCCACNGGCTACCTTGCCCCGATCGCTTGATGCACNNGGCANAGTGCATCAAGGNCGCCTCTCAATCTGGAGCCGCACGAACCGTCTAGCCGCATCTCCTANCTGCACCGCGTCTGCGAAGGTTACNTCTTGNGTATTTCCGTTCGTCGTGTCCCCGATGAAAGNGCCCCCGTTNAAGGCGGCGGGAGCTCCTCCTCCGAGGATCTCCCCGATTACCATCCACTCTCCCTCGAGAGAATTCGCAGCCTGAACACGGTAGTCGATATCCGACCGGTCGAGCAGTCTTTTGAAGGTCAGAGAAAGACGAGGACCTTCAACATTCCCGGAAAGAGAACCGATTGTCACAACTGGAGCTACATCTTCTTCCCGATTCTTCGGGTCACCTCCCAACGCATATTCCATCAACGTCGAAAGGCCATCCGAGTCCACATCAGCACCCCACCCCGAGATCGAGGTGTCGCTTAGTTCCTCAGCGTTGAAATTCTCCGCCAGCCAATTCTCAACAGTCGCACCACCAGCCCCCGGAGTGTAAGTCAGATAAATTGCATTACCCGCCTCCTCGAGAGTAACCGCGAATACCCCTCCGAGGCCGCCATTAAAACTATCACTCTGTATGGCAAAGGCGTCGCCTCTGAATCCATTCACGCCATCTGTCGTCTCCACGATTTTCCAGGAGTATTCCTCAGTCGGAGAAAAACCTGCCAGCGGCCCACCTTCTCCCGATGCTGTCAGCGAACGAATCTTTACCAGAAAAGGATTCTCAGGAGTGGCCGAGAGCCCGAGCACCCCTTCTATTGAGATCAGATCCCAGCCAATCCCCGGCCCTGAGCTTGGATCCAGGATCCCCATCTCACAGGCTCCGCCTGATTCCCAGCTTTGACTACCACTCATTAGCATTCCGACACCCACCCCCGGGGAAAGTACTCCCCCGTCCGCAACCTGAATACCGCCAGCGAAATCTCCTGCACCCCCCGCGACCGCACGCCCTGTCGTATCCGGATCCACGATGACCTCTGCGCTAATTGTCGTTCCGAGAGCGACCTCCAGAACTCCTCCGCGAACAAAAGTCGAGTTTTCGTAGGTTTTGTCCGCTCCGGAAAAGCGCACTGTCCCCTCCGCCCCATCTGGATTAATCTCCATGGTGAGAGAAGGATCTCCACCCGAGAGAGCACCTGAAAAATCTACCAGATCCGAAACACCCTCCGCGAAGAGCTTAATCGCGGTGGAATCAGGGCGTAAGGTTACCGCTCCACTGAACTCGGCAGCTCCCGCACCTGTTCCACGAGCGCCCAAGCGCTTATCGAAGGTTCCCGCTGCAAAAGCAACACCCCGCGCGACCTCATGATCTCCTTCGATGATGAGACGAGCGGGGGTCGTGATCCTCCCAAAAATTCCGCTATCCGCTCCCACTGCTACATCGGAACTGGCGTTCCCCAAGGTTCCAGGGGAATCCACAGGAGCCGGGCCTGCCAGCACCAGGTCTCCTCGCAGGACCGACGCGCTACTCGTAAACTGGTTGACACCTTCAATTCGGAGCTCGCCGCCGGTGCACCCGATACCACCACTTTGCGAACCAAAAGAATTATCTCCTCTCAGGATCATTACACCTTCTCCTTCTTTACGGAGCCCAGAAGCACCTGAAATCGCTCCCTCGATAACCACTTCCCCTCCTCCAATCTCAAACAGATTGTAGGCACACATCTCAAATTCGCCCTTGATCGTATACGTCCCGGTTGAGTCTGGCCGCGTGAAAATACCAGTATTTGAAACGAACGTAGAGGCATTCTCAATCGTGACATCGTTGACCGTGTCAAACACGCATTCCCCGACCGTCTGGCTGGAGGACGTTGCGATTATCACGTCTCCATCATTCGCGAATCGGACATTACCAAATTCCTGCGATGGAGATCCCTCCGCCCAATTCGTAGCGTCACTCCAGTTTGCACTCCCAGTACCCTCCCAGGTTCGTGCTTCCGGAACTACCAAAGCATAATCAGCTGACGTATCCAGCGACACCTCCTGGAGGCTCATGCTGGATCCACTCGCTCTCCATATGATCCGGTAGGAACTTACGTTCCTCCCTCGCAGGTCCCACTGGAGAGCATTTCTATTACCTGAGCCTCCAAATCCTGAGGTATCACTCTCATATTCCCGAATGTACTCGTCGGCATCCAGAATGACTTCTGTCTCACCATCATCGTAAGCGAGTGCAATGCTGCTGAAATCTACCAGATTACCCGCTGTCTGAAATTGGAAGACTACAGTCCCGACTGGGAATGGAGTTTCATCTTCTAAGACAAAAGATGTGGGCCCTCGAAAACTGTAAATGTTCCCTGTNATGGTTGGGGCAATNATAAAGGCAATTCCCGGGACTGTCTGAGTGATCGTCGGATTCTGTGCATGCCAGAACGCAGAGGGATCAAGCGGGCTCGATCCGGGAGGCGGCGTAAACCCAAGTACTGAAGCTGAATCATAGATGCCATTGGGAGCAGCGAAATCCGGATAATTGGGACTGGTATTCGCCGCGTAAAAGATNTCCCACCCGGAATACTCAGTATCCGGATTATCCGCGAAGGATGGCAGCAGGTAATTCGTGTAGAGAAGCTCCCCGCNGGCGCCGGAAGCGATCATTAGAAGGGCTGCCATGGGCACCCAGCGATATTGTTTAATCATAATTATCGGGAGTTAGAGCCGCCCACCCCTCGAGCGGCGAATCTTGTAATCTGAATCGTTATTCATCGCAGCCTTCATGCTCCAAAGCCGCATATCGCGCATCTCTTCCACATTGAGAGAGCGGATGCTCCCATCAAGAAAAGAGGCGACGACTTTACTGCCGTGCCGCGCATCTAGATGCCCGTAGTCATTGGGATCAGCTCCGAGCTGCCAGCTGTCAGGCGACCACATTCGCGTGGTGAGAAAGGGCGGTGTAAGAGTGTTATACCCATGGATGGTTTCGCCGTTATCCCGGAAGGACGCCGCGGTCGCGAAAACGATAATCGATTCTGACGCTTGCTCGGTTCTCGTGACGCACTCTGTATTATGCGAGACACTTCCATCCGCCTGGACATCCCCTCCGACAAAGTAATGATTGATTCCAAAAGCAGGATAGAGGCTCACGAGATAATCATTTGATGAGTCAATCTGCTTCCTGACTTTTCCCACTAAAGCCACCTCATGTATCGTGACTCCCATTTCGCGGGCGAGGCGGAAAGGATACCGATTCGCTGTCGGCCCAGCAACCACACGGCCATTTTTCAGGGTAACTTCGTCAACTCGTCGATCATAGCCCGGAAGATATCGTCCATTGCCATCGGCTGCGGTTGCCTGAAATCCAGTGGTCAGATCCCGAGCAAGAGAAATATCCTGCGCCTTCCCGGCAGCTTTGAATGCCCGGGACACTCCAATGAAAATCAACCCGGACAAAACCGCCAGAATACTGATTACGATCAGCAGTTCCAGAATCGTGAATGCTCGATGGCGCCCCAAGGGAGAAGTGTTCTAAGAGATTATAACCTTCCGTTGAAGAAACAAAAGCGGCTCTGACGAATGTCAGAGCCGCTCTGTTAAAAGGGAATAGGGGCGGCACTGATCATCCACCCGTTCCAACGGGCTTTCTACTTGCGACGCCGGCGCAGAATGAAGAGCCCGGCTGCGCTCAGAGCAAGAAGACCACTGGTTGGCTCCGGAATAACCGCNGTGTCCGAGGAAAAGCCCGTCTCCGACCAGTATGTATCCACTTCAAAGTTGCCAAAGGAAACAAACGAAAACGGACCGGTAACCATATTCACCGAATACTCCTCGGAATTTCCCGGTATTTCGTATCTGGCAAGGAACTGGGCCCCACCGGCTGCATTAGGTCCCTGCACCACCCCCGGAGTAACACCGGCAATGGGGGTAAACCCAAGAGTCGATCCGAAATCGCCAAAGAGAGTTTGTCCTTGAAGGATGATGGTGGTGAACCCGGTTCCAACAACTCCGTTGGTTCCAAATGTGATGGTTTCATTCACTGATCCGGAACCTGAATAGAAATTCAGAGAATTACTGATGTGATCTTCGTTGTTGTTAGTGGTCCAGAATCCGGATCCAACCTCCGCGGCGCGATTCGTAATCACGCCGGAAGCACCTCCGGGCTCGGCCCACGTATCCCACTGGGCGGTCGTTGAATTGGGCCCTCCACGTGTGTCAGGGGCCACCGTGCCAAAGGCACTGGAAATATCGATTGTTACGGCCGAGCTAGCCGCAGGAAGCGCTACCACCGCCCCAGCGAGGACAGGAAGAAGCGCGCGTTTGCCGAAAGTGCTTTTCATCGGCGGGAATTTAGGAAAAAGCACCCTTCTCGTCTCGTGGCACGTTGTTCTTTCTTTAGCGCAGCATTGACACGAGAATGCTGGACCGGGCTCGAGGGTCGTCCACACCGTCGTCTTTATGTCAATTTAGCGCTATTAAACAGCAACTNAGCGCTACTTTAAAGAGCTGGGGGCGAAAAGGCCCCCCTACTCGTGACAACCTTTTCAATCCCTCAAGGAGGTCTCCGGTGGGCCCAGATGGCGGAGAGGGTGGGATTCGAACCCACGGTAGGTTTAACCCTACGCACGATTTCGAGTCGTGTGCCTTAAACCGGACTCAGCCACCTCTCCGTTGGAGGCGTGGAAGCTAAGATCCGTTTCATTGTCCTGTAAAGGGGAGATTCTACAGATCCGCACTCTCACAGGTTCGATTTTGGATTGATCGCCTTGTGTCCAGCCTGCACAGCACCGAGGGTTTGATGTGCTCCGCTGTTCCCTGATTCTTCTTGTTTTTACCATGCCGCTCTTCGGCCAAGGGACACGAGAGACATCCCCGGAAACATGGCCGAGATCCTTCAAGGCAAAATCAGTCGATCTCAGGATCAATGAGCAAACTGCAGACGGATCCCTGATTGTGGAAAGCCCACACTTTCGGATAGTGGCAGAGAGCAACATCGGACGTCAGGATCTCTCGCGCTTCGCGAGGGTCGTAGAATCCGTCCCGCAGGTCATCAAGTCTCATCCGCTGCGGCTGTGGAACTCTCCGCAGAAAAGCATCACCGACATCCTCCTCTGCAAGGACGAAACCAGCTTCACGAAAGCCGGCGGCAACAGAGGTGCGGTAGGATGGTGGGACGGCGACAAGAGGCGCGTCCTTATCCGCGCGGACTATTTCCTCGCTCCTCCCCGGACTGAAACCTCAAGACTTCAGGCGCAACCGGACGAGGGTCTGCTTGTGCATGAACTTGTCCATGCCAGCATGTCAGCAAGTCTTTGGCGTCTTCCTCCGTGGTTTACAGAGGGGATTGCGGAATACTTTTCCGTATGTCACCAGGGAAACGGCTGGTATCTTTTCAGGGACCTCGAAAGCCTGATACGGAATCACCTGCGTCATGCCGTGAGCAGGAACAAAATAGGACAACATTTTCACCTAATTTCCGTTTCGTCCATCCTCGGACTTAATCATAAAGATTGGATTAAAGCGTCACAGAACCAACCGGGCGGTAACGCTTACCTTCCCTACGCCACAGCCCTTCTCCTGGTTCACTATCATCTCCATGGTGGAGCAGAGCGCCGGGCGAAGACCTCCGCCCATCTCCAAAAAATTCAAATCCTCTCCCCTCGGAACGCATCGCCGGCTTTTCCGACGGAGGACGCCGAAGTCATCCAGAAACGCCTCGTCAATTATTGGTCTTCCCGGGGTCTCCAGCTGATCTTCAGCGAACAACAGACAAAGGCACGACCTACCCTCCCTCAGGCTGACCCATCGAAGCGCGGGCAGCCTTGATCGTATTGCCCATGAGCATGGCGATTGTCATCGGCCCCACTCCACCGGGCACCGGCGTGATCGCACGGCACTTGGGGGCTACTTCCTCGTAAGCCACGTCCCCAACGAGCTTGTAGCCACTTTTCCGGGATGAGTCCTCAAGGCGGTTAATCCCAACATCAATGACGACCGCCCCCTCTTTCACGAAATCTGCGGTCACGAATTCAGGCCTGCCAATGGCTGGAATCAGAATATCCGCCTCCCGACATACCCTGGCCAGCTCTCTTGTTCGTGAATGAGCCACCGTGACGGTGGCATTGATTCCCCTGCCCATTAGCAGAAGTGCCATGGGCTTGCCCACGATCATACTGCGCCCAATCACCACTGCGTTTGCCCCAGCGGTCTCAATTCCCGCCCTTTCCAGCAGATGAATGCATCCCTGAGGCGTGCATGGGACAAACCCACTGTCGTCTTCCATCACGAGCTTGCCGACATTAACAGGATGAAACCCGTCCACATCCTTGTCCGGATTAATCAGCCGGATGATTTCTTCTTCATCAATATGTGGCGGCGGCGGGGACTGCACGAGTATCCCGTGGATTGACGGATCCGCATTGAGCCCAGCAACCACCTCAAGCACCTCCCTCTGACTCGTTTCTTCCGGCAGCTCAATACGCCGGGAGTAAATTCCGAGATCTGCACAGGTTTTCACCTTTGACCCTACATAGACATGGGACGCAGGGTCCTTCCCGACAATTACCACAGCTAGTCCCGGAGTCACCCCAAGGGCCTCCAGCGCCTGCACCTGTTCCCGGCACTCTGCGAGAGCATCAGTTGCTATCTCTTTCCCGTTCAGAATGGTCATTTGTTGNCAATATCAAGGTCATCTGCTCCAGCGCGCATCAGATTCTCAACCTCAACGCGCTTGGCTTCAAAGGCATGCTCATCCATCTGCCGCGGCACATCAAGCAGCTCGTCAAAAATGATAGTAAGTTTGCTAAAGGGAAGAGGCAAAACGAAACGGTCCCACGTCTTGAGCCGTAACGCATATCCGAAATGGATGTGGACAGCCATCACCGGGGACCCGGTCATCTGAGCCAGCTTGATAAGGCCAGGACTCAATTGATACNTTGGTCCCCGCGGTCCGTCGGGGGTCACGCATATATCCAGACCGCGATCCACCGCCCGCACCATTTCCCTCAATGCCGCTGAGCCCCGCCGGGAACTGGAGCCACGAATCGCTTCAAGGCCCATCACCTTTGCCACCGCCGCAAGACCCGCTCCGTCGTGACTGGCACTGGTCAGCACAGCTCCTTTGCGCCAACCAAAGACACGGCGACGGGCCATCAGCGTTCCTGCGATCCTGTTGTGCCAGAGACACCACAAAAGAGGGCCTTCGTGCCTTACCGGTTCGGTGAGGCCGCAGTGGTCCACAACCTTGATTCGCAGCGTCACAGAGTATAACCGTAAGAGCCATCCCACCAGCGTGCCGAGACCACGCATTTTAATGCTGGTTCGAATCTCTCGGCCCTCCTGCTTATGCGTCATCACTCGAACCGTATCCCGTCGCGGTATTCAATCTTGATTTTCAACCTCAAGAAGAGTCCCTGTGCATGATTCTACCTTAAACCTCCTCATANCAGACTCTNCCCTCACGATTCAAAAGATCTTCGGGACGTCTGGCAAGACTGATGGGAGGCTGAGGGAGCGTCCTTTCTCCTTCGATCCGTTCTTGGATTCAGCCGCAATCATCCAGAGTGCCTTATTTTCTCGTTTAAACCTTGGAAGCATCATGGTTTCTTTCCAACAGAAATGAGCGATTTTGAGGACAGAGCTCGTGAGGCCATGGCCAACCCCCAGAACGTGGGCGAGATGGACGATGCCGATAGCGTAGGCACGGCAGGTTCCGCGGATTGTGGGGACATGCTGCGGATGTGGCTGAAGTTCACTGAGAAAGATGGCAAGAAAGTCATCGACCGGGCTTCTTTTCAGTCCTTCGGATGCCAAACCGCGATTGCCGTAGCTTCAATGGCAACCGAGCTTCTCAAAGGCAAATCCGTTGAAGATGCCCGCAAACTTTCTCCTGATGACCTGACCGGGGACCTCGGGCCCCTGCCTCCTATGAAAATTCATTGCGGCCAACTCGTCGAAGGCGCTCTTCACAATGCACTCGGTGAGACCCGTGAGCAGAAAGAGGAAGCCACCACGCCTACCCTTGCCCAATCCATTTCCAGCCAACGGCAGGGCAATATAAAAATCGTCCCACTTGATGATGATCAGGCATAACCATAGAAACCGCCAAATCCATTTCTCATGAATCAGGAAATTCCTCTTACCCGCGATGTCGATGCCATTCAGATTCCCTCTGGCGATACAATTTCCCTCCCCACTGGAACTCCGGTCGTGATCACCCAGAGTCTCGGCGGCACCTACACGGTGGCAACCTCGGCGGGACTCGCAAGAATCTCTTCGAACGATTCCGACGCCCTCGGCATCGATCAGGCCGCCAATGAGGAAAAGGCCCAGAGAGACGAGGAAATGAAATCCGCTCCCCTGATGGAGCAGATCTGGCATCAGCTGAAACAAGTCTACGACCCTGAAATTCCGGTGGATATCGTCAACTTAGGCTTGGTCTACGATTGCACGGTGGACGATGAAGAGGATAGGAAGGTCGTGAACGTAAAAATGACCCTGACAGCACCCGGATGCGGCATGGGGCCCGCCATTGCGGCCGACGCTCAAGCACGCATAATGACTGTCGAAGAGATCGAAGATGCCCGGGTTGAGCTCGTATGGGATCCCCCCTGGAATCAGGATATGATCACGGAAGAGGGCAAGATGAAGCTCGGAATGATCTAATTAGAAGGCTCTTGAAGCCCAACTGGACTTCCCCCTTGCCAAATTTCGGAATTCAAACTAGCGTCCCCGCCCCCCATCAGGGTCCGACTCCATGTCCAAGCATAACAGCCTCAAAACCAGCGGTGGAAACACCGGGAATCGCTCCGTCCTGAAACGCTTTGAGCGCGTCAAGGTGCTCAAGGAGCGCGGACAGTGGAAAGAGGGACAAAGCCCGGTTGGCCTGCCCAAGACCAAGACTGAGGGATAGGGCCAGATCTCATCTCGCTCCAGGTCGCAATTTTTGTAAAGGGCGGGACCGAAGGGTTCCACCCTTACTGTCACAAAGCCGTCTCATGCACGAGGGCACCCGCCTGAACAAGTTCCTTGCCTCCTGCGGCTTAGGATCTCGCCGCACATGCGACGCACTGGTCCAGCGTGGGGGCGTCACCCTTAATGGAGAAGCTTGCACGAACCCAGCGACCCGCGTGCTGGAGGGCGACATCCTGAGAGTCGAAGGCAAAAGGGTGTCTCCGAAAAGAACGACAACGATCCTGCTGAAAAAACCCAGTGGATACGTTTGTTCAAAGCACGATGAACTGGAAAGAGCAACGATCTATGAATTGCTACCCCCGAAGTTTTCCCATTTGAATCACGTGGGNCGNCTTGACCGTGATTCGGAAGGCCTTTTGGTTCTGACTAATGACGGGGACCTTGCTAACCGCCTGACCCATCCAAGCAATAAGGTGGAGAAGGAATATCGAGTCACTCTGACAAACTCAGTCGATTATGCGGTCCTGAAAAAACTCGTGACAGGAGTTCAAACACCAGAAGGATACGCCCGGGCAAAATCGGCTAGAAGGCTGTCCCCCCGCCGCGTCTCCATGATACTGGAAACTGGCCTCAAACGACAGATACGCGAGATGTTCAAAACCCTTGGATTCGAGGTCGAAAAGCTCTTTCGAATCAGGATTGGACGTCTCACTGACCCGGATCTGCGTCTTGGTCGCTGGCGCCATCTTGAGCACCACGAGGTGGAGTTACTGAGTCTTGAGCCTCCGGCTGAGGCCTGACCCAGCTCCCTGCCTTGCAACTGGTCATCCTGTTGGGTAAACACCCTGAGACGGCAAATTTCCAGTCAGGCACATGAGCAAGAAGATTGAGAGCCACCTCTCCGAAAACCGCGTTTTCAAACCCTCCCGGGAATTCTCAAAGAAAGCCCGGGTCTCGAGCATGTCCCAGTATAGGCGGATGTATCGGGAGTCGATTGACAAGCCGGCCTCCTTTTGGGCCCGCGAAGCCAAAGAGCTTCACTGGCAGAAACGCTGGAAAAAGGTCCTCGATTGGAACCCTCCATTCGCCAAGTGGTTCACCGGAGCTCGCCTCAACGTAGCCGAAAATTGCGTCGACCGTCACCTTTCAAATGGCCGCAAAAACAAGGCCGCTATCATCTGGGAAGGTGAACCCGGAGACCAGAGGGTTCTGACATACCACCAGCTCCATAAGGAAGTTTGCCGCTTCGCCAACGTACTGGAAGCGAATGGAGTCAAGGCCAAGGATCGGGTCCTGATCTACATGCCGATGGTTCCTGAGGCTGCTATTGCCATGCTGGCCTGCGCCCGAATTGGCGCTGTTCACTCAGTCGTATTCGGGGGATTCTCCGCTGAGTCCATCGTAGATCGACTGGAAGACTCTGGTGCCACTGCGGTAATTACGGCTGATGGAGGATACCGACGTGGTAAGATTGTCGAACTTAAAAAAAGCGTCGATGAGGCACTTCAAAAATACAAAGGGGTTAAGAGCTGTATCGTCTATCAGAGAACTGGCGAAAAAATAAACATGCGGCGGGGACGAGACGTTTGGTGGCACAAGGAAGTCGAAAAGGTATCGTCCTCTCACACTCCAAAGGGGTTCGACAGCGAACACCCCCTCTTCATCCTTTACACCTCCGGTTCGACCGGGAAGCCAAAGGGAATTCTGCATTCCAGTGGAGGATATTTGGTCGGTAGTTATACCTCCTGTAAATACATCTTCGATATGCAGGATGATGACGTCTACTGGTGCACCGCTGACGTCGGCTGGATCACCGGACATTCCTACATCGTCTTCGGACCCCTTGCCAACGGGGTAACGCAGGTCATGTATGAGGGGGCCCCGAACTACCCGGACTTCGGTCGTTTCTGGAATATCGTGGAGAAATATGGGGTTACTACATTCTACACCGCACCAACTGCGATAAGGGCCTTCATCAAGGCCGGGGACAAGTTTCCTGACCGGCACGATCTTTCTTCTCTGCGTCTTCTGGGCACCGTAGGAGAACCTATCAACCCCGAGGCTTGGATGTGGTATCATGACAAAATTGGATCGAAGCGCTGTCCGATAGTCGACACGTGGTGGCAGACCGAGACCGGGTCCATCATGATCTCACCACTCCCCGGCTGCACTCCAACCAAGCCTGGAACTGCAACTCTGCCATTCTTCGGAGTAGACGCGGCAATTCTTGATGACGAGGGGAATGAGTGCCGCGCTGATGAAGGTGGACGATTGGTCATTCGCAAACCATGGCCTTCCATGCTGCGGACTATTTACGGCGACAGGAGCCGCTACCGTAAAACCTACTGGAGCGACTTTAAGGGGATCTACACTGCTGGAGATGGAGCCCGGACCGATAAGGATGGAAACTTCTGGATTGTGGGCCGACTCGATGACGTCCTGAATGTATCCGGTCACAGACTCGGAACTGCCGAAGTGGAAAGTGCGCTCGTATCCCATCCCGACGTCGCGGAAGCTGCAGTAGTGGGCCGTCCTCACGAGATTAAAGGGCAGGGAGTTGTTGCTTTCGTGACCCTCAAGGAGGGAGTTCGCGCTGCAAAAACAACTGAGAAAAATCTTAAAGGGCATGTTGCTAAAACTATTGGCGCGATCGCACGTCCCGATGAAATTCACCTGACTCCGGCCCTGCCCAAGACACGTTCCGGAAAAATTATGAGGCGCATTCTCAAGGAGTTGGTCGCCACTGGTGGAGTAACAGGTAATATTACTACGCTCGAAGACTTCACTGTAGTGAGCAACCTCCAGAAAAACCTTAAGAAGTAGCCACTTCTCTTCATCGTATGGGGCATCAATGCCCCTGTGACTGTTGGAAAATAATGACCCAGTCTCGCTACTTNATCTGGCGCATCGCGCAGACNTTCGGAATCTCAATGCGGAGGCGTCACGCAACNCAGGCAGCAACAGAATTNCATCTTTTCCGGGAAGCGGAAGAANTACTTGGCCAGCTCACCTGGAAGGAAACAGAGCACGTCGAAGAACTCTCCGCAGAATATTGGAGCCTCCGGCGCATGTCGATGAAGCACAAGGAGCTCATGAGTGAAATCGAAGTCGCCAGCGGGGACCTGCAAAAATCCCAGAATCAACGGGAGGAGCTGCTTGGGGTGGTCGCTGACCGCACGAAAGCCCTCTTAGAAGAGAGGGAAAAAATCAAAGAAGTAGGTGAGCGTCTCCGATCGGAACATGAAATCGTCATCTCCGAAGCCAGATCGATTCGAAGGCGTCACGAGGGCATCAAGGCCAAACTCGAAGTCCTCATTGCGGAAGGATATGGGGATACTCCGGAAATAGTTTCCTCAAAGGAAGAGCTTCTCAGCCTTCAGAAAACGTTCAGGACTCTGCGCGAGCGACGTGATGCCGTGGTCACTGAAATCGAAACTGCTGAAAGCTCTCTCAAGGAAATTGAAAGCCGGATCGAAACCAAGCGCACATCAATTCGCGGAGAGACCCTCGGCAACTATCAAAATCTGGGCAGAGCGAATCGAGACTTGTCTCAAAACCGCCTAGAACTGAACTCGCTTGAAGGCCAGATGAACGGTTTCTTTGCAGAAGTTGGGCGTTATGTTCTTGCNAGATATCGGGACCCCGCTCTAGCAGAGGTCGCGTCCAGACATCACGGGCTTATCAAACAGATATCTGCCCTTGGTCTCTCGATTCGGCTCAACAGAATCCTCGCGGGAGAAAAGGTTGACCCTGCCACNTGAAGCCANGTCGAGTCTATCGCCTGCATCCGCTCTTTTGAGCTCAAGGCAGCTCTCTGGTCTTGTTCCCCTCCTATCCTTCTCCCAGTGCTGAGAGCAGGAGTTCATGTAGTCCGCCAAATCCTCCATTACTGAGAACCGCGATAACATCATCTTCCTCGGTGTGCTTCGCTATGTGACCCGCAATCTCAGGCACCGTTGGAATATACACAGCATCCCCACCGAGAGCCACTACGTCCCGGACAAGGCGCTCCGGGTCAAGCCTCTCAGATTCAGCNAATTTTCCCGGATCGGCGATGGCTGGCACCACCGCTCGATCAGCACCTGCCAAGGCCTCCGCAAGCTCCCCCTGAAAAATACTGCGCCTCGTGGTATTCGACCGTGGCTCGAATACGGCCCAAATCCGGGAATCCGGATAACGCTGCCGCAAGGCCTTAATGGCTAGCCTGACCGCCGTCGGATGATGCGCGAAATCATCAATGACCTTCACCCCTCGAACCTCGCCACGCAGTTGCTGTCGACGGGCAATTCCCTTGAAGCTCGTGAAGGCCTTTCTGATCTGGTCCGGGCTTACAGCAGCAAATACCCCCCCTGCTACTGCCATCGCTGCGTTACGGACATTGAATTCACCTACCATNGGAATGAAGTAGTCTTCCCCCGCAAGGCGGAAGCTACTTCCCTCTCTTTGATAGACNGGGTTTTCAATCCTCCATTCACAGCCCGCGCTCAGGCCTATGGTCCTCACAGGACANGGCGATTGCTCAATCACTTCGATGACATTGGGGTCGTCTCCGTTGACAAGGGCCAACCCTCTTCCGGGAACAANATTAAGAAGCCTCCGGAAGGTCATCTTGATTTCTTCGAGCGACCCGTAGATATCGGCATGATCAAATTCAATGTTGTTGATTACCGCGAGCTCCGGAAGATAATGNAGGAACTTTGANCGTTTGTCGAAAAANGCAGTNTCGTATTCGTCGCCCTCCAGCACATTAAAATCAGAGTCCGTAAAAGAGGCTCCCTGTCCGAGGTTGGCCGGAATNCCTCCGATCATATATCCNGGATCACGGCCTCCCTNTTTNAGAACCCATGNAAGCATGGCCGCGGTTGTCGTTTTACCGTGTGTTCCTGCCACCACGAAATTACGTTTTCCCCGAAGGAACTGNTCTTTCAGCACCTCCGGCAGGCTCTGATAGAGAAGCCTCCGATTCAGGACCTCCTCAGCTTCCTCATTGCCTCGGCTGATTGTATTCCCAATNACAATAACGTCTGCACCCTCGGGCACATTTTCAGCCCGGTANCCCTCGTAAATCTCCACNCCACAGTTCTCAAGGAAAGTCGACATTGGAGGATAAACCTTCTCGTCGGATCCTGTCACTTTAACTCCTCTGGCTTTCATCGCAGAGGCGACAGCCCCCATCGCTGTCCCACAAACGCCAATGAAATGATAGTGCTCTCTATCAGNCATCTTTCAGCAATGAGTCTCTGCTCGCATGATGTTTATTCCAACCTTGCAGATCTTAAAGCAGATCAAAACCCGGGCGCAGCAACGGTAGCGTTGTCTCTTTCTTCCCTGCGACGCTCCATGATTCGGTCTGCTGTCTCCCTCACCATTCCCTCCAGCAGATTCCGAAGGTGGCTTCCCTTACGATAATCCGCGGGAGCAATGTGCTTCACCCGGTCAGCATAAGTGCACAACTGATAACACTTCTGAAAACTTCGCCCACTTGTATCCTGCGCATTATAGACAGCAATGGAGTGCCCTCCGTTTCTCTTCATTACTGTGAAACAGGGAACGTCTGTTGGCCCATCCCCTATGTAGATCATGTTTTCAAAGGGAATCGGTCGTAGCTCAGGTGGCATATGATCNTTCACNTCGTCGCCATGCTTGAGCATTCCCTTATTGATCCTAAACAGAAACTGCGTCTTNGTGGTGTGTGAAACCGTCCGTTTCGGAAAGCTGATCTTGCCCTCATGATCTTCCCCGAACTCACAGCCGAATATCGCGGTCATATGTCTCGCCAGACTGCTGCCCTCAAGCAAAGCCCGGAGACCCGAGGATATGATGAAATGTTCGACCTTCACTCCTACCGCGTGATGCTCCGGCCGCAGAACGGCTGACCGGATTTCATCGAAGAGTTCAGGCACACCCGGATAATAAGTCAGTCCGCGCCCCAACTCCGCGAGCCTGGCATTGGTCACCCCATCCATCTGCAGATAGTCGAGAAGGCACTTCATGTAAGCCAATTCGCCGTCCCACTGGTTTTCCTTAACCAGAGAGTTACACCGGCTCCAGAACTGAGCGGGATCTATACCAAACTCCGGGAAGAGGACCTCATCCTGCATGNAGCTGGGGCTCAGGGTCTGATCGTAATCATAGATCAGAGCTATGGTNCTTTGTGGAACCGCCATGACACGAGGTTGTGAGGCAGAATGCAGCGCAGGCGTAACGAAACAAGGACAACTTCCGCCAAACCCAACGGGGAGTGCCCATTGCTTGGATTGCCCCCACAGGGAGGGGCTCCCCCAAAAGGTATGCATACCCTGAGCCCCGTGGCATCTCNAGGAGATAGCCCCTGTGAAACCACGACNATCAGCATTCCTCAGGAATAAAGGGAGTTGGCGACTACCGCCCTGATCCTACCCCAATCAGCCCATTTCGACGACAATTTGATTGTTTCNAGCCGTCTAATGAGAGTCCATCNGCCCATGCCCTCGCGTCATGGGACAGGCTGGAAGCAGCAAGATACCAATCTTCTGCCGACGCGGATTATTACCCTGCTTTCCTGCAGCCTTCTGGTGGCCTCTTCGCCGTATGGCATTTGCGAAGAGATCGATCCACCCCCGCCGGAAGATGAATTATTGTCTATTCCAAAGGGAAGCAACCGCGGCAAGCCTCATGAGCCTCTTGTTGCCGCCCCATCCATTCCTCAAAATTTCCGGGTTACTGGTGAAGACTATGAAACGCGGTGGGATGCTCCCAGTGGACGTATTTTCTATGAAGGAAACATGCAGTGCCGCACTAATGATGGCATCCAGCTTTTTGCGAACCGCATCGTCATCGACCTGAATAGCAAGGTCGTAAGATTTACTGGAAACGTAACAATCTATCAGGGCTCAGTGCTCCATCGCGGAAATTCAGCAGCCTTCTGGTATGAGGAGGAAAGACTGGAAGGCGACGGACTTCGGGTGGGTATGGACCCAATGCTTCTCGAGGCTGACAAGTTCCGAATGGTCGAAAGAAACGGGCGCACCATATTTCTCGGTGAGGACGCTGGTGTTACTACTCACGACGTTGAGGATCCTGATTTCTGGCTTCGAGCTGCCAACACGACCGTGATTCCGGGAGACAAGGTTATTTTCCGTGACGTCAAACTCTATGCTGGTGACAAGCCAGTCTTCTGGCTTCCCTACCTCTCCCAGACTCTTGATGTAGGCCTCGGCTACCGATTTGTGCCAGGTGCCCGCTCCCATTGGGGGCCTTACCTCCTGAACCGCTACGGCTTCATGCTGGGTGGCGACAAAGACCACGTGACCGGAGAGAGCGACAACGCGTGGCTGCTCTCACAATGGCACCTCGACCTGCTATCGAAACGAGGAGCAGGAACCGGGATTGACCTCACCGATACCCGATTGGAGGAAAACCCGAACCTTGGGTGGCTCAAACTTTACCACATCCATGATTTTGATCCGACATTGGATCGCAGTGGAATTCCGCGTGAGAAGGTTACAGAAAATCGCTTCCGTGCACAGCTGCGGCATCGGTTTGAACTGGGGGACCTGATCACTGGTGGAAACAGCTACCTCGACCTGGACCTGACCTACCTCAGCGACCGATTTTACCTTGAGGACTACGACCCTGACGCATTTCTGGTAGAGCCGACCCCGGACAATATCCTCGCTGTCACCCACCAGAGAGGGCGGAATCTAATCACCCTCTGGGGCAGGGTCCGTCCCAACTCCTTCTACCAGACTGATACCCGTCTCCCCGAGTTTGCGCTCGATCAGATCCGTCAACCATTTCTGAACTCCCCGTTACTCCACGAGGGGCAATTTGTGGCCGGGATCTACAATGAAATGCTGCCAGACTTTACACGTCGCGAGCTCACTGCAGAGGCAACGGCTCTTGATCCCGGTGACCCTCGAAGTGACGAGATCAGCACCATACTTGCCGAGCGGGGCTACACCCGCTTCCACTTCTGGCAGGAAGTGTCCCTGCCCGTGAGTCTTGATAACCGTATCAATCTGGTTCCCCGAGCAGGCGTGGGCACAACGGTTTACAGCACCGTGGACGGGCTCGGCGAAAGCGAAAAGCGGCGACACCTTTACCTGGGAATCGATGCGTCCTCGAAATTTTCTCAGCATTTCCCGGAAGTTCAGAGCAAAATACTAGGCCTCGATAGTCTTCTCCACGTCATCCAACCATATGTGGGATTTTCATGGATCGCGACTGACGAATTAGATTCAAGTTTCCCCCGCATTGATCGACTGACCGCAAGTACACGTCCTCGTCCACTCAATGTTGGTCGTTTTACTGCCATTGATGACCTCGCCGACTGGACCATCCTGCGCCTTGGGGTCCGGAATCAATTCCTCACAAGAAGAGACGGGGGATCCCATGAATGGTTGTCCGTCAACTCTTACCTCGACTGGTTTCAAGAAGATCCGGAATTTGATCGAGAATTCTCAAACCTTTATAATGAGATCTACTTTCACCCGGTCCCCTGGCTGGAAATGGGCCTTGAAACTCAATTTCCCCTCCTGAGCAAGGTCGGCGATTTCACCGAAATCGTCGGCTCCTTTCGCTATATGCCCAGTAAAAATCTTGAACTGACGCTGAGGCACCGCTTCCTGAACGACCACCCTATCCTGCAGGACTCAATTCGCTTTGAGTATGGAGCCTTCAATAGATTCAATGAGAAATGGAGCGTTGGCTTCAAACACCGTTGGGAATTTGACGACAAGGTTCTGGAGTATCAGCAATACTCTCTCCATCGCACCTTCGATAACTGGGTTGTCTCGCTCGGACTGTTTCACCGTGACAACCGGTATGAAGATGAATTCGGCGCCCTGATAGGCCTGACCCTTCGCGATTTCCCATCGATAAGCCTGCCTCTCAAGGCCGGAATCGAATGAGATGGAGGGAAATCCTTGGGATCGATCTAAAGCGCATTAGGAACAGGGTTCGCTGGAGAGGAGCCATTGGCTCCCTCGTCGCTTACTGGCGCTATGGGGGGCAACTCGTTCCTTTCAACGGCCTCGCTGCGATAAGTCGGGTAAATGGTCTTGATCTCCTTGAGAATCGCAAACGCTCTTTCCTGCTTTTTGTCACGGTAAAGCACCCGGATCCGACTACCGATCCGCTCTTCTTTCACAATCAGCTTTTTCCGCAAATGTGCCATGGCTTCTGCTTCCGAATTCATTCGCCATTCGTCGACAAGATTCAGGTTGGCTATCACTTTTTTCAAAATCGCATCACTCTCCAGGAGCTTTTCTTCAGTCAACACGACTTTATGCATACTCAATCCATCCACCTTCTCCACTTGGTAGGAAAGCAGNGCCACCCGATCCTTGTTCAAGAACATCCACCCAAGAATACCACCACCTGCCAACCCGAGAACAATAACCAGGATAATGACAGCTATAACGGGCCTGGACATGGGTACTTCTAGCAAATCGTCTTCCCTCGCCAAGGGAATTTGCTAAACCTGTGCTACGGACGCAAATTGGGTAGAGATCCCCGTTGACCTTCTTCTCACGGGCAGCAACATCCTTCGCACCCACGCAAAAAGCATGCAATTTCCAGCAACCAACGCGTCCCTTCAGACTTTATCAAACGGGCTTCCTGTGATCATGCAGGTGGATTCCAATGCTCCGGTAGTGTCCGCTCAATGCTGGGTCGCAACCGGCAGCCAGCACGAAAATCAATTTGTTGGAAGTGGGATTTCGCACCTTCTCGAACACATGGTTTTCAAGGGCACCACCTCCTTCACAGGAGCGGAACTGGCCACTGCAGTGAATGCCAATGGAGGGCAATGGAACGCCTATACCTCCTTTGACAGAACCGTTTACTACATTGATGGCCCCAGCGCATCCTGCGCTACCTTTATTCATGTTCTATTCGAATTAGTATTCCAGCCCCGTCTTCCTGCCAACGACTTCGAAACAGAGCGAGATGTCATCCGGCGAGAAATCGACATGGGCAAAGACGANCCAGACTCGGTAGCGAGTGAGCTTCTCTTTCGGACTTTTTTCCAGCATGACCNTCGGAGACATCCCGTAATCGGGCACCGAAACTATTTTGACGCTCTGACCTTTGAGGATATGACAGCATATCACCGCGGGCGCTACTGCCCCTCTAATTGCTGTTTTGTTTTATCGGGTGACTTCGATCCTGCGGAGGCACTTGCAGCCCTCGAGGAGTTGAGTGGGAATGTCCCGTTCAGACCGCTTCAACAGAGNATCATATCCGGCGAACCACGGCAGATTGGGCAGCGCGAGGCACGGATGCCATTTCAAATTCCGGTGAGTAAAACAACCCTCGCATGGAAAACTCCCGGCCTTGATCATCCCGACTCTCCAGCTCTTGAATTACTCGCCGGAGTCCTTGGCGGGGGGCGTTCATCGTATCTCTATCGACGGTTTCACGAAAAAGAGGGCGTTGCCCATCATCTGGGGGCATGGGCGTGGAGTCCACCAGACGGCCCAGGCATGTTCAGCATCTCTGCAGAAGTGGATTTTGAAAAGCGGGACCAACTCGAGAAATCCATTCTTGAGGAGCTCACTCCCAACCTCGGAAGCAAACTTCAATCCGCACTGAATAAAGCACGCCGGCAGATTTTTTCACAACAGTTCAAGACCTTGGGAACAGCTTCAGGACGAGCCACTGACCTTGGCTCAAACTGGCACGAGGCAAGAAACCTTGATTTTACTCGCGACTACCTGACCAGCCTCGACCAAATTACCCCTGAAGATCTAGTCCGAGTCTCCCGGCACTATCTTTCTCCCGATCAGGCAACGATCACTTCCCTGGATCCAGAAAGAACATCACCGGTTGCCAGCACGCTTCGATCAGCGGGACAGAAACCAGAGATCACAACCCATCACCTGGAGAACGGCCTAACTCTTCTGCTGCGGCCAGATTCTCGGGTTCCCACGGTGAGTTTTCAGGGCGTATTCCACACCGGGCGCGCTGTAGAGAAGCCCGAAAATTGCGGTATCAATATCCTGCATGCCTCTCTCCTTACAAAGGGCACTCGCAATCATCCGGAGGGAGAATTTGCCGATAGNATCGAATCCCTCGGTGCGAATATCCGGGCAAGTGCTGGCAATAATACCAGCATCATCTCCTCGTTTTGCCTGCAGCCGGACCTCTTAAACATTCTTGGTCTGAGCGGTGAAGCTCTCTGTGCACCCACGTTCGAAGAAGGATCTATCGGACGAGAAAAGGAGATTCAGCGGGCAGACCTCCTTGAAAGCCTTCAAGACCCTTTGAAGACCTCCTTTCAGTTGCTCCGCGAAAATCTGTTCGGCTACCANGACTACGGACTACCTCGACTCGGAACCGAGGAATCGCTCAACCNTATCGATCGAGAGATGCTGNAGAAACATCATCAGCAATTCATCACTCGCCACAATGGCGTTCTTGCGGTCTTCGGAGATATCAACCCTGAAGCAACCATTGAGTGGTGCGAGCAAGCATTCGCCGGTCTCCCTCGCGGAGGAAAAAGCGAGGCAACAGTAACAGAACTATCTGAACCGGTTTCGTCAGAAATCACCCATTACCTGGACAAGGAGCAAACCGTCATTGCAATCGGGTATCCGGGAGCCCACATCACATCCCAAGACGTTCCCGCCCTTGAGGTGATTCACGAATATTGCTCAAATATGGCCGGGCCACTTTTCACCCGGATGCGGGAGGAACTGGGACTCGCATATTATGTGAATGCCACACAGTTCCTCGGGTTTGGAAAAGGCCTCTTNGCTTTTTATGTTGGCACCGCGCCCGACAAGGCAGCCCTAGCCCGGGAGGAGCTTCTCGCCCAAATTGAAAAACTTACCCAGGAAGGTATTCCGGACGCTGCACTTGATCATACCAAGACCAGTGTCCTCGCAGGAGATGCCCTAGAGAACCAAAGCAACCACTCCATGGCTCAGGTATGCGCGCTGAATACTCTTTTCGGCCTGGGCCCCCTTCATCATCTCGCACACGCCGAGAAAATTCAGACCCTGAGTCGCACAGATATCATGAAAACGGCCCAGAAATACTTCGGCCGGAAGCCGGTGGTTGTCAGCGTNGGACCGGGAATCCACTCGGATCGGGTCTAAAATTCTTCTCTAGGGCGATTGCCACATCGGTAACAACTCGCAATCAAGAAAAGAAAAGGTCACCATCTTTTCAGTCCGACATGGAAAATGACCAACGCTTCGCTGATTTCGTCCTCCTGCAGGCTCAGAATGCCGGAATGTTCCTCGGGAAANTTCCAAACCCCGTCAGTGGCAAGATGGAAGTGAATGCCAAGGCGGCNCGCTCCGTACTCGATTCTCTCGANATGCTGGAGCTGAAAACAACTGGTAACAGGACTCCTCAGGAGGACAAGCTACTCCAAACTGCCTTGCTCAATATCCGCACGCTCTATTCCGCTGTCGAGACGCAGGAAAGCAACGATCCCGACCAGCTTTAGCGGGTAAAAAATCCCGGGATTGAATCCAAACCCTGTTTGCGGCATTCTGCAGATACTACCGCTATGGTAAATTCCTTCAAAATACAGAACGTTGAAGTTGGTGGTCCAACCCCGTTCTTCATCCTTGGCCCTTGCGGTCTCGAAAATGAGGACTTTGCCTGGAGCATGGCACGAAGCTTGAAGGACATCTGCGAGAAACTGGATATNCCCTTTATCTTCAANGCTTCCTACGATAAGGCCAACCGNACATCCGTTGATTCGTTTAGGGGCCCGGGGGTAAAGGTTGGATGTCGCATCCTTGGGGCCATCGGGAGGGATTTGAATGTTCCCGTGACAACTGATATTCATACCGCCAGAGAAGCTGAGATCGCCGCAGAATTTATTGACCTTCTTCAGGTTCCCGCATTTCTNTGTCGGCAAACNGATATCCTCGAATCCTGCGCTGCGACCGGGCGAGTGGTGAATGTGAAAAAGGGGCAGTTTCTTGCTCCNTCCGACTGCGTCAACATCGCCGGTAAACTAAAATCCTTTGGCTGCGATACGTTTCTCATCACAGAACGAGGAACTACATTTGGCTATAATAATCTCGTTGCTGACATGCGCTCCCTTTACTGGATCCGCGAGGAGGGAATCCCGGTTATTTTTGATGCCACTCACTCCGTGCAGCGCCCTGGCGGCATGGGCGCCACCACAGGCGGAGACGGAGAACTGGCACCAGTTCTCGCCCGCGCGGCAATGGCCACTGGTGTCGATGGAATCTTCATGGAAACGCACCGGACACCGGCGCAGGCTCTTTCAGACGGGCCAAATCAGGTGCCACTCGCACAGATCGAGAGCGTCCTGCATTCTCTTCTCAAGATTCATCGCGCACTCAATGCATGAGAAGAATAGCAAACGCTGGGCATAATTGGGGGCTCATGCGTGCCTTGGNTCTCCTGTTGGCAGCCTTTTTGCTGGGAACCGGNATCCAATATGCCTCNGCCCAAGGAGTTCTCGGAGCTAAATCCCAAGAACTGCCGTATGAGAAACTTGGCCCAATGATGAACAACCTTCCCGCTGGAAGCATGCTGCGGGAAGTCCGGATTCCAATCTTCGATAAGAGGCTTGAGCGAATGGCCCTTCTCCAATCCAGCTTTCTCAAGGTTATCACGAAGNGGGATTTGGTCGCCGAAAATATCACACTTCGCTACTTTCAGGANGACTCCATTCTCCTCCGGATGAGAATGAAGTCCGCGGACTTCTCACTGACAGACGGNGTGCTTAAGGCTCATCAGGCGGTCACCCTTGACACCGAAAAATTGGAAGGTTCGGGCACAGGCGGGGTATTCCATCTTGAATCTCGTTCCGGCTTCATCCGCGGGCCCGCATTCACCCGTTTCACCTCGGAAAGTCTGAAGCAACCAAAGCCTGCAGCTGGAGCAGAATCTTTGGCACGCTCCTCACCTTCCGAACTTAGCGCACTCGCAGCCGCCTTCACGGGACCCGAGGGACTCACCGCGAGAGAGAGCCGCATAATTGACAGCCTTCTGGGATCACGAACCAAATCCGTCATAGCCAACCGTGCTCCCACGCGGAACTTCATGACACAAAGTCGCCAGTTCANTGGGAGAGCTGACACTGACCTCCGTAGCTTTTCCAATACCGTAGAAATTTCTGAGGCAAGGCTCCTCGGAGGGTCGACATCTCAACCAGAGCCTCTTCTTTCAGGATTGAAGCATGGGGAAATCATGATCACAGCGGAAGGCGGCATCTTCCTCAATCCGCAACGTGGTCACATCTCGTATCTTCGTAATATTCAGATTCTCGACCCGCGCTTTACCGTGTCAGGAGGAGGACATCTCAAGGTCTTTTTTCCTCCGCGGGAACTTACCGAGTTCATCAAAGAATCAGATCAACCACCTGCCCTGAATGAGATCGATTTGGAAGAACGCGGGGGGCCGGTGCCTAGAGAATCCTTTTCCGAACTCGTTGATCCATATCTCTTCGTGATTTCTGGTGGAGTCCGGCTGGAAATCAATGATTCTTCCAGGATAAANTCTCCGATGGTAGCTACCGGCGAAACCGTCGTGATTGATCGCCGAAGCGGGGATATCGTTCTTCAGGGAGGAACGCCCTCCATCACGAGAGGGTCAGACTCGTTAACCGCAAAGGATCCAGACCTCTATCTCCGGATCTACGAAAACGGAGACATCTATGCGGAAGAGGGNCCATGGACAACAATTGGTAATCTTGCTCAGGATAGAACATCTCCAGAAAATATNCTCTCTCCCAATAGCACTGNAGCCGCAGGNGGTGAGGACGCTGAATCGCTNGTGACAATCTCTTGTCACGGGGGCCTCTACCTTGACGCGAGCGAAGGAGAGGTCGTTTACCTGAAGGATATTCAGGTTGTTCATTCAAAATTTCACGTTGAGGCCGAGGATGAAATAAAGATTTTCCTCGGGAAAAATTCAACGAAGACCTCCGGAATTGAGGCTTTCTCGGACATTGAACATATCGTCGCCAGTGGCAGGGTTCGATTGACTCAGCAGGACCCGGACAAAGGGGGCGATCCCGTCAAGGCGACAGCCGAACATGTCATTGTAGATGTAAAGGGATCCAATATTATCCTCAAGGGGGGAACTCCTTTCCTTGGAATTGGCGACAACTTCCTACGTGCTGGCACACCGGAACTCTACCTGCGTATTTACCAAAATGGCAGCCTCTTCGCAGAGCCTGGACCTTGGATGACCACCGGAAAACTCTCAGAAAATTCTTCAGCGGGAGAACAGGCGAAGAATCAGAAGGAATATATTACCATCACATGCGAGGGTGGAGTTTCCTTCGATTCGCTCAAGGGACAAATCATGTACTTCGGTGAGATTGTCGCAGAAGAGCCTCGATTTCGTCTCCGTTGTGATAAGAGCATGCGTATCACCCTGAGCGCAAAGGACGGGACAAATGACAAGTCTCTCGAAGGCCCGGAAGCCTTCTCGGATGTTGACAAGATTGTCGCACTCGGGAATGTGATGATATCACGAATACCTGAGGTTGGTGCGCAACCAGTAGTGGCAAGATCTGCGGCTGTAACCTACGAAGCAGCCACTGGAACTCTCGCGCTCCGCGGTGGACGCCCAGCCATTCGTCAAGGCAAGAGCTATTTCGCAGCGCAGGAAGACGGCCTTTATATCCTCTTCCATGCGAATGGGAGCTTTGAACTCTCGCGCGGAGCATGGGAACAATTCTTCGATCTTCAGGATAAAAACTTTGAGAAACTTCGACAGAAGGGAGATGATCAATAGGTCACGATATCGTGGAGAATCAACGCCATCATACTGCGGGAGCGCCTGAATCCTTGGAGACAGGCAATCCCGTTCTACAAGCTGAAGGCCTGCGTAAGGTCTACAGTGGCCGCCCCGTGGTGGAGAGTGTCAGCCTAACCGTTTCACCGGGTGAGGTTGTTGGACTCCTTGGACCTAACGGAGCTGGTAAGACCACAACATTCTATATGATTGCAGGCCTCGTCCCGCCGGATTCTGGTCAAGTCTTGATGGGACATCGCAATGTGACACGAATGCCGATGCATAAGCGTGCCCGCCACGGACTCGGTTATCTTCCGCAGGAGGAATCCATATTTCGTAAGCTTAGCGTCGAACAAAACCTTCTGGCTGTTCTAGAGACCAGACACGATCTCAGCCGGAAAGAGCGTAGAGAACGCTGCGAGCAATTACTTGAACAATTTGGGATTACAGAAGTTAGGAACGCCTCCGCTCTTACTCTCTCCGGTGGAGAAAAAAGGCGCCTCTCCATAGCACGGTCTCTTTGCACGGATCCCAGCCTCCTAATGCTCGACGAACCGTTCAGTGGTGTCGATCCCATAGCGGTCCTCGACATCCAAAAGATCATCCAGAAGCTTCGTAGTGATTACGGCATTTCCCTGCTGATAACCGATCATAACGTCCGGGAGACTCTTCAGATTGTAGATCGAGCTTACCTCCTTCTCGAAGGACGTGTCGTTCTTGATGGCGCTTCCAAAGAACTCGCTGATGACCCTGTCGCCCGGCGTCATTACCTCGGCGAAAACTTTTCCATGTAGCGTGCACAAAGTCCTGTCCGCAAACCGGCAGGCAAGAATCGCAGGATTCAGACCCGGTGAGTTGCGCGATTGGACTATAGAGCTCTGAGGGGACTCCCCTGAGAGCACATCCACCGGGAAGTGACAAGTGGCGCAAATAACGTTTTATGAACCGGCCTGGTGATCAGATGCAGGCTTCCGCCCCGCCCATCAGGACCCGCAATCCTCTCCAAGTTGCTGTTTAAAGCACGAAATCTGGAGCTCTCTCGTGATTTTCAAAAATGAGATTTCGAATTCTGTTGGAAGTATTAGCCTGTCGGCATGGCATCCAGGGTGAAAAAGATCACCTCTATCAGCGTTCGGGATTTTTATGAGCGGCACCACGAGGCCCTCAAACTCGGCTTGGTAGGTGACTCGGAAGGAGGATTCGAAAGGTCCATCCGCGAACCAGCTCCTAATCGCCCGGGACTGGCACTTGCTGGGTTCTTCACCTATTTCGCCAACAAAAGAATTCAGGTAGTTGGCAACTCAGAGGTCTCCTATCTTAAGAAGCTGGCTCCCGAGCTGCGCTCCAAACGTTTTCGCCAACTCTGTGAAAGGCGAATTCCATGCATTGTCACTTCGAGGGACCACGTCCTGCCTGATGACCTTCTAGCTATTGCAGCGGAACACGAGCTCACCATTTTCCGGACACCAATGGTGACCATGCAGTTCCTGAACATGGCCTCGATCCTTCTTGAACAGGAGTTCTCTGAATCTATCTCCATGCATGGCTGCATGGTTGACTACCGCGGGGTCGGCATCCTGATTATCGGAACTAGCGGCTCCGGGAAGAGTGAAACCGCGATAGGCCTTCTCGAACGAGGAGGTGCCCTGGTAGCTGATGATATGGTGCGGTTTCAGCGTCATGGCGACGAACTCATTGCTTCCTGCCCTGATTTAGCGAGGGGATACCTCGAGATGCGTGGAATCGGCATCATCAACGCTGCCAACCTCTTTGGTCTTTCCGCCATTCGTCCAGAAAAACGTCTTGATCTTGTTGTCACCCTCAAGGGCGAAAGCGACCTGAATAAGGTGGACCGGGTTGGTCTGCACCGTGAGAGCCACGAGCTCCTTGGTCAATCTGTCCCCCATGTGGAAATTCCCGTTGCAGCTGGTAGAGATACTGCCAGACTCGTCGCGGTCGCAGCTCTCGACCTGCAGTTACGCCGCCTTGGCTACGATATGGCTGATGAATTCAATCAGCGACTGCTGGCTAAAATGCAGGGAAACGATCCTGTGATCTGATACCACGACGATGCTCCGCAATTTGCCTCTGGTTTTCATGGGAGCATGGCCACAGAGCGAATAAATCCATGGGCACTTCATGCGTGGCAGGAAATTTGCCTTCCCACCATGCCGATGAGCCTCCTACAATCCCTCCACGGAAGTTTTTCCCATGCTGAGCAAAGAAGTAACAGTTTCCAATAAACTCGGAATTCACGCCCGACCAGCAGCTCAATTCGTGAAGACTGCCAGTCAGTTTGAAGCCGAGATACGTGTGGAAAAGGATGGCGAGGAGATTAACGGGAAGAGCATTATGGGTCTGATGATGCTGGCCGCAGGACACGGATCGGTCCTCAAGCTGATTGCGGAAGGGCCAGATGCAGAAGAAGCTTTGCAGGCCTTGGAAGATTTGGTGGCTCGTAATTTTGGAGAATCCTGAAGATTTCAGGATGAATACAATCAACTGAAGGCGAGGCATTGACCACCTTCGGCCCTCTGGCCAAACTCAGGCCGATGAGCGGAGCCGCAAAGGAGATGATATACGTGGGCACACCTGTCTCCCGCGGGATCGTTTTTGGGCCTGTTCACGTGATCGCGCGAGGATTTGCAGCTCCGGAGGTTTTCCCGATCGCAAATACAGCTCGCGAAACCGAGCGATTCAAGGATGCACTCGCCCGTACCCGCAAGCAACTTGAGGGGCTCCGGAAACATATGGAATCCCTCTCGGGCAATGAAGAGGGCCGTATCTTTGAGGCCCATATGCTGGTTTTGGAGGATCCAGTGGTTCTCACCGGCGTCCCCAAGGCGATTGAGGAGCGGGGGCAGAATGCGGAGTATTGCTTCTACGCAGTGATGCAGAACCAGCTTGAGTCAATGCGGCGCATTCCGGATCCATTCTTTCGTGACCGAACTACCGATATCGAGGACGTCTGCCAGCGGGTTCTCCGAAATTTCAATACAGAACACGAGGACCCTGCTCCGGACGAGCCCGACCATCAGCACCTGCTCGTCGCCTACGATCTCACTCCCTCAGCCACTGCCGCAATGGACCGTAACCAGGTACTAGGTTTTGCCACTGAGCGAGGCAGTCTGACCTCTCATACTGCCATCCTCGCTCGCTCATTGGGGATTCCAGCGGTGGTCGGTCTCAAAAATGCCGTATTCAATTTACGTGCTCTCGCCCCCTGCATTCTCGATGGTTACGAGGGAAAACTTATCTCCAACCCTACGCCCGAAACCGTTGCAAAATACCGTGAGCTGGAGAAGCAGCACCAGAACAGGCGAAAGGAGCTGGACAAGCTTCGAGACCTTGAAGCCTCTACCACCGACGGGCATACCATCACGCTTTCAGCTAATATTGAGTTTGAGCATGAAGTTGATTTAGTGACCAGATCCGGAGCAAAGGGTGTAGGTCTCTTTCGGACAGAGTTTTTCCTGCTCGAGCATGAGGAGTGTCCTGACGAGGAGGAGCAGGCAGCGCTCTATTCGAGAGTGGCGGCACGAATGGCTCCCAATGAGGTGATTTTTCGAACCCTCGATGCTGGTGGCGACAAGGTCCCCGGGGAGCCGCTGAGTGAACCTGAGCCAAATCCATTTCTAGGATGGCGGGGCATCCGGTTTTCTCTCGACCGAAAAGACCTCTTTAAAGAGCAGTTGCGAGCCATCCTGCGCGCTGGAACATCCGGTCGCGTAGGTGTCATGTTTCCCCTGATTTCCGGAGTCGGTGAGGTGCGCCGGGCGAAGAGGCTACTAGCCGAGTGTATCGATGAACTGAAGGAACGGGGTCTCAACTTTAACCCGGACATTGCTATCGGCGCAATGATTGAGGTCCCTTCGGCCGTGATGGTGGCCGCAGAAATTGCCGCCGAAGTTGATTTTCTCTCCATTGGCACAAATGACCTGGTGCAATACACCGTGGCGGTTGACCGCGTAAATCCACGCGTCGCAAAACTTTACCGTTCGGCGCACCCAGGAATTATCCGTTTAATAAAACATGTCGTCGAGGGAGCATCGCAACACGAGATCTGGACTGGAGTGTGTGGAGAAATGGCTGGTGACCTTACCTTGTTACCATTGCTCATCGGGTTGGGAATAGACGAGCTATCCGTGGGAGCACCGCTGGTCCCTCTCGTCAAACAGGCTGTTCGCCTGCTGGATTTGACTGATTGCTCCGAACTGGCTCACAAGTGCCTCCTCGCATCTGAGACTCAGCATGTCGTAGATCTCTGCAGAGAATTTGCTACAAGGATTTACCCGGATCTGATGCAGGAGGAAAGCCGGGGAGCTAGCGCACCTTCTTTCGCTTCCCGCCCTGCATGACAATAGTAAAATGTCCATCGGTTCTCTTAGCGAGATCCTCCATGGAATCATGAGCTTTCGGCTGCATCATGGCGACACAGTTAATCTTGATGCCTTTGTTTTTCGCCTTCGCGCCGATCTCCCTTGCCCAACTGTCTGAACCCTTGGCTGCGCCATCGGTCATGAAATAAATCACTTGCGGTGGCGGTTCCATATCGAGCGCCATCTCCAGTGGATTATCCCAGCGCGTTCCCCACACCAGCCGTGTCTCTTTTATGGTTTTACGAGATTTTGAAAGCTGTCCCTGAGTGGCACTCAGCCATTCCACCGGCTGCTTTTTTCCCACCTGTCTCCATTCATGAGCGGTTCCCGGGGATTTCCATTCATACTTGCGACGCCCCTTCCCGATAACCGTTGCCTCTCCCTTGGTCCAATCAACTTCGTCCCCCGCGACCCAGGCAGGTCCTGCAAAAAAAATCAGGGCGTAATTCGTTTTAGGAGCAATCCGATCTATTGACTTCGTTAATTCCTCCCGCATCAGATCCTCTCGTCCGCCAGAACGCATCGAAGCAGAGTAGTCGATCACATACGCGATACGCTCAGCCTTTGAAGTCACTCCAAAAAAGCTGGTACCACCTCCGAAACCGGTCCCGGACCCCTGACCCCATCCTTCGCCGAAGTCATCCCCATCCCCAAATTCAATCGACTGTTCAGGAGTATCCGTATCCGGGACAGGCACAGCTGTCGGTGTTGGCACGGATGTGGCAATGACCTTGGCAAGGGCAGAGCTTGGGGCAGCCGGCTGACGCTGCACCTGCGGGGTAACCTCGGGACGATCTATTACCTCTTCCTCCTGCTTCTCAGATGAATAGGCAACGAGTGGAGCTACTTCCAGCCGTAACGAAGGCAACAGCAAAAAAGCCAGCAGGACGGCGACCAGAACCACCACGAGGACCGCGATCACTAAACTCGCAATACTGGCCATTCGGCGTTGACGCTTTAAGGCCTCTTGCGCCTCGGGAGTCGCGTAACTACTTACTATACTCATAAACCTGATAATTATTGGCGCCGCCAGAGTTTACCCTATGGCCCAGCTTGAGTCTCATAACGACTACTCACAAGTAGGAAATCTACCTTTAACTTGCCCCAAGTCGTCTCTACCGCTAAGCGCTGGCGTATGAGCAAATCCGCTTATCACTCTCTCTGCGAGCTAGCCCGGGAACGAGCCCTGATTGCAACCACGGCCTCTGTTCTCGGCTGGGACCAGGAAACATTTCTACCCGTTAAGGCGGTAGAGTACAGGGCGAAACAACTGGGTTGGCTATCGGGAAAAGCCCACGAACTGGCTACCTCTTCAGCATGGGAGAAAGCTCTCGGAGAGGCAGAGGCAGAGGGCAGCACTGATCCGCTCGAGTCTGCGAACCTTCGCGAATTCCGCCATCATTACGATCGTTCCGCGAGGCTCTCACGGGAGCTTGTAGAGCACGAAACCCAAACCTCCTCGCGCGCAAAGTCCGCGTGGATGGAGGCCCGCAAGAAATCTGATTTTTCACTCTTCGCACCCGCCTTGGGAACGTTGCTCGATATCGCCCGCCAGAAAGCAGATCTCTGGGGATTCGCGGAAGAGCCCTATGATGCCTTGCTCGAGGAATATGAGCGCGGATCGACGACAGCCGAGGTCGCTGACCTCTTTGGAAGCTGCCGGGAAGCCATTATCGAGATCGCGCGTGAGGCCGTTGAAAATTCCTCTGACACACCTGCCAATCTTCTCGAGGGAGACTACCCTGTTGAGCAACAGAAGGTATTGAACCGGGAAATTGCTGAGAGTCTTGGTTTCGATTTTGAGGCTGGCTGCATTAATACCGTAACACACCCCTTCTGCACACATCTCGGCCCCGATGACACCCGCCTGACCACTCGCTACGATGAAACGGACTTCCTCTCCTCACTTTTCGGTGTGATGCATGAGGCAGGGCACGGGCTTTACGATCAGGGCCTACCCGATAGTCAGCATGGAATGCCCTCCGGACAGGCTGTTTCGCTGGGGATTCACGAGTCCCAATCGAGGCTCTGGGAGAACCACGTTGGTCGTTCCAGAGCTTTCTGGGAAAAATGGCTTCCCAGAGCATCAGATATTTTTCCTGACCTTCGCCGTTTTTCCCTCGATCAATTTCTCGAGGGCGTAAATCGTGCCAATTACTCATGTATCCGGGTGGAAGCCGACGAAGCAACGTATGACTTACATATCCTCTTGAGGTTTTCCATAGAGAGACGTCTGCTGAATCGGGACTTGGAAATAGCCGAAGTTCCGGAGGCATGGAACGAGGAATTCAGATCCCTCTTCGGCTTTCTACCTCCCGATGATGCCAGTGGCTGCCTCCAGGATATTCACTGGTCGATGGGTGGGCTAGGTTACTTTTCCACCTACACCATAGGAAACCTCAACAGCGCCCAGCTCTTTAAGGCTGCCACTTCCAGCGAGGAAATATCGTGTGAATGCGATAAGGCAAACTACCTGCCCCTCCTTGAGTGGATGAGGAAGAACATTCATTCAGCAGGCTCTATCATGCTGCCTCAGGAGCTCATGCTATCCGCCACCGGGGAGCACACCAACCCCTCCCACTATTTGCGTCACCTACGCAAACGTTTTTGTCAGGGAGACTGATTGCTAAGGAGCCTTCCCGACATCCGGCATTCAGACCTCGCGAAACGCTTCAGCGAATTTCCATTCCGGTCTTCGCGTAGATCCACTTGACCACTTTCCCTTTCTGGATCAACGCCTTGGCCTGAACCGTTTTTTCTCCAAAAATTGTCTGCGCCTTGTAGGCCGCGAGTCCTGTCTGATACATTTCGCCATCCACATTTTCTTCTTCACCCGCCTTCCATCCTTCGACCTGTTCAAACTTAAACTCTTTGATTCCTCCTCCTTTGACGCTCTCCTGCATGGCTGCGACAATCTGCTCTGGATTCAGATTAGCAGGTTCCGGTTCCGGTTCCGGTTCCGGCTTGGGAGCTGGCGCAGGCTCGGGNACCGGATTTGGCTCCGGAGTAGCAGTGGGGGTCGCGGGAGAGNGCGTCTTAGCAGGATCGTTTGCAACAACATCTGGCAAGGTGGGCGGAGGCACTGGTGCNGGATCATCATTCTTCGCGACAGCAGTGCCCGCTCCGAAATGATTACGGGCCCGGTAGGCTATGACCTGCTGAGCAAAGTCCGTCTGCACGATTGGAACAATTCCCTCCAGAGGTCCCCCCGGGGAAACCTTGAGAATATAACTCTCCCCATCCAAGTCGCGCACTTCCACCGTCGTCCCTTTTTCCAGAGCGGTTTCCTGATTATTATCGCCCGTGGACACATAGACCCTCTTGGTCAACTTNACGGTCTTTGGCCACTCGCTCGGCTTGATTGTCCCAAGGTTGATCTTGATTCTTAGCTCGTTACTTCCAGCTCCAAACTTCACCTCCTGCATGGACTGGGGCACCGCCACCGAGGACNGACCCTTGGCCAGCAAGGGGCCGCTAAGGGGCAGATACATAATGCGCCCTGCNAAGAAGCTGAGAATGATGGCGCCAGCCCAGATTGCGTATTTGTTCATGGAGTGAAAAATCTGCCTTGGATAAAGCGCTATTTTAGGCGATTTGTCAAATTAGGGGAAACCGTTGACCTCGGCACCTCAGGCCGGGATCCTCTGGAATGCAACGGCTCTTCCTGCTTGACGGTATGGCACTGGCATATNGGGCGCATTTCGCCCTTATCCGTAGTCCCATCTATACCTCTAAAGGGGTAAACAGCTCCGCTCTTTACGGTTTTACGAATACGATCCTTACCATTCTTGAGAGCGAAAAACCTACGCATCTNGCCGTCGCTTTTGACACCCGGGCACCAACANCCCGCCACCAGATCTATCCCGCTTACAAGGCCAACAGGGAGGAAATGCCCGAAGACCTCGCGGCGGCCCTTCCCAGTATCAAACGCCTCTGTAGTGCATTCAATATCCCCATNCTGGAGCTAGATGGCTACGAGGCCGATGACATCATCGGAACCCTCGCCAGCCAGGCAGAGAAAGAGGGCCGGTTCGAAACATTCATGGTTACTCCTGACAAGGACTTTGGCCAGCTCGTCTCAGAGCACTGCGTCATGTGGAAGCCNGGAAGACAAGGTAAAGAGCGCGAGATCATAGATCTNCNCGCTCTTAAAGAACTCTGGCAAATTGAANATCCCGACCAGGTGATCGACATCCTTGGTCTCATGGGAGATGCCTCTGACAACATTCCCGGCGTTCCGGGAGTCGGAGAGAAGACCGCCAAGAAGCTTATCGCTGAATGGGGGTCCGTGGATCAAATTCTGGAAAATACGGATTCTCTCAAAGGCAAACTCCAGGAGCGCATCATTGAGAACGCCGAGCAAGCAAGACTCTCCCGCAGGCTTGCCACCATCATAAGGGACGTCCCGATTGAGACCTCTATTGAGAATCTNGCTTTGCAACCGCGGGACGACGAGGAAGTCCAATCNCTNTTCACTGAATTTGAATTCAACACCCTTGGCAAGCGNCTCTTCGGAAAGGAATTCGTCACCGGGCGCGGCCATTCATCAGTCACGACCANGGAAAAGGGAGGCCAAACTTTAACTGCAAATCTCAAGACGATTGACGACCTTGATCCGGAATACACTCTTGTTTCGACAGAGAATAAACGCCGTGAACTTGCTGCAAAGCTCAAGCAGCAGGATGTCTTTTGTTTCGACATTGANACCACTTCTCTCGACCGCTTCAGCGCTGCAATTCTCGGTATTTCATTCAGTTGGGAAGAAGGCTCTGCCTTTTACGCAACGTTACCTGACAGGGAATCCTTGGATATATTTCTCCCGGCTCTGACCGGACCTGCCGAAAAAATTGGACACAACNTGAAATATGATCTGGCGGTTTTGCGCAACCATGGAGTCGAGGTTACCGGTCCNCTCTTCGACACNCTAATNGCCCACACTCTTTTGTATCCGGACCAGCGACATTCCATGGATTATCTCGCTGAGTCCCTCCTNGGGTATAGCCCCATAAAACTGAGTGATCTGACCGATAATGATTCCTCTGAGGTTGGAAAGGGTGACAAGCAGGGAGATCTTTTTGCCGAAAAGGACATTATGGACGTAGCCTCCATTCCCGTGAAAAAAATGGCNCGCTATGCGGCGGAAGATGCCGATGTCACGCTTCAACTCGCCAACCTCNTGCGTCCCGAGCTGGAAGAGAAAGGACAGCACCGTGTGTTCTATGATATCGAAGCCAGAGTTCTCCCGGTTCTGGTGGCGATGGAAGATGAAGGAATCGCCCTCGACNTAGAGGTCCTCGCCTCGTGCGGGGAAACCATGCAGAAGCGTCTCGATATCCTTTCCGCATCACTGATTGAACAGGCCGGGAGGGATTTTAACCTGAATTCACCTAAACAGCTGGGAGAAATACTCTTCGGTGAAATGAAGCTTGTTGAAAAGCCACGCAAAACAGCCACCGGCCAATACCGAACCGACGAGCAGACCCTGACCGCTTTGGCAGTGAAGCACCCTTTCGTTGCAGACATTCTATCCTATCGTCAGGCTAATAAGCTGAAGTCAACCTATGTCGACCGTCTTCCTGAGTGGGTGGCCGAGAAGGATANTCGGGTGCATACTCAATTTCACCAGCTGGTAGCAGCNACCGGCCGGCTAGCTTCGAGCGATCCCAATCTGCAAAACATCCCTATTCGATCGGATCTCGGTCGTGAGATCCGAACAGCCTTCGTACCAAGGGAAGGGCCTTTCGTTCTTTTTGCCGCAGACTATTCACAGATTGAACTTCGCATCATGGCTGCCATGTCCGGAGATGCGGGAATGATCGAAGCCTTCGAACAGGAAGTTGATATTCACTCCGCAACCGCGGCCCGGGTGAATGGGGTAAACCTCGCCGAGGTGGAGCCTGAAATGCGCAGTGCCGCAAAAATGGTCAACTTCGGCATTATTTACGGAATCTCCGCCTTTGGCCTCGGGCAGAGGCTCGGAATTCCCAGAGCAGAGGCCAGCGAAATTATAAACACCTACTTTGAACAATATCCCGGAGTGAAGAACTATATGGATGCGACCGTGGAGGCGGCCAAGAGCTCCGGCTTTGTCGAAACCCTAACCGGAAGGAGGCGCTACCTCCGGGATATCGATTCCGCCAATGCCACCGTGCGCGGAAACGCGGAGAGAGCCGCCATCAACACCCCCATTCAAGGGAGCGCCGCCGACATGATCAAAATCGCCATGATCCAAGTTCAGGATATGCTTGAAAGTGGCGAATATAGGAGCCGGATGCTTCTTCAGGTTCACGACGAACTCGTCTTTGATCTGCATGAAGAGGAGCTGGACATTCTGACCCCCAAGATAATCGAAGCCATGCAAAACGCTTTACCCCTTCCACACGGTGTTCCAGTGAGGGTTGATACCGGAACGGGAAAAAACTGGCTGGAAGCCCACTAGAGTTACAGGATCCAAAGCTCTATTAATATTCTTGAATCGTTGCCGCAAAGTGGAATTCCAGAATCTGATTTAAGACCCATTACTTCCAGAAGGAGGACTGATTTCTAGCCATCACTCCAACCTCAGTTAACATAGATCCATCAAGATGAGTGAGCCTCCCGGAAAAGATCAGGCCCATGGCTCCGATCCGGAACCGGGTGGATCCCCTGAATCCAGCAGAAGACCATCTCGGAAAAAATTGGGCTCAATTCGACTCCTGATACGCCTGATAGCTTTCAGCTCTGTCCTTCTGACACTGTATCTCATCTGGCAGTTCATCATCATCAGCCGTTATGGCTTTCAAGATGCCGGCCGGAAAGCAGACTGCGCGATTGTCCTCGGAGGAGCTGCGTGGCACAACAAACCCTCTCCTGTCTTCAAGGAAAGGCTTAATCATGCCATAAAACTCTACCTTGAGGGTCGTGTGGGTGCGCTCGTCCTGACCGGCGGAAAGGGCGCTGGAGCCCCCTACTCCGAGGGCGAAGTTGCCCGCGAATACTGTCTTGAACGTAACATCCCTGAGCACGTGCTCTTCATGGAGGGGAATTCTACCACCACGATCCAGAACATCAAAGAGGCCAGAAAGATTCTCGCCGAACAGAACTTTCAAAGCGCGCTGGTAGTAAGCGATCCGTGGCACCTCAAGCGTGGAGTATTGATCGCCCGGAGACAGGGCCTTAAGGCGGCACCTTCCGGCACAAGAACATCTCGGTTTCAATCGTTGAAATACCGCACTAACTTCACCCTTCGCGAGCTCTATCTCTACCATCGCTACCTGATCCTGAACCGGTAGCATTCCGGTCCTTCAACCCTAGCTGAGGATAACTCCACCTGCCGCTCAGGATTCACTAATCAGAAGCTGGCTGACAATTAGTCTCTCCTTTATCCTACCGCTTCTCAGGTGAAGATAACTCTCTGACGATAATATCCTTGAAGCGGACGGTAAGGGTTCCTCCTCCATGGACCTGCAGTCCGATGTAGCCCTCGAGGGGAATCTTGGGGTTCTTCTCGACGTAATCCGCACAGGATACGTCGTTCAACCACATACGAATACGGGGACCCTCACAGATTATGCGGTAATGGTTCCAGCCGTCTGGCTTCACAGCCTTGGCCAAAGCTTCAGGGTTGAGGAGCTCGGAGATGACTTTGCGGCGTCTCGATTCATCGTAAATCTTTCCCCAGTAATTCTTCGCAGCATCCGCCTGATAGCCGATCATTTCATGATGATTAGCAATACGCTGACTCCGGATCTGAATACCGGAATTAATACCTCCCTTCACGGGCGTGATCCTGAACTTTAAATTTAATTCAAAGTCGCCATACGACTTGTTCGAGACACAAAAAGTATTGTGTGGAACGTGTTCCGTGAGCGATCCTCCCTCGATTGCCCCATCAGATACTTTCCACCACTTTTCCTCACCCTCATTGACATTCCATCCTTCGAGTGTCTTTCCATCAAAGAGAACCTCTGGCGGAGCGGCCTCGTGCTGATCCGCTCTGGCAGATAGAAGAGCAAAAAGAATCATCCCGGAACAGACAGGTAGTAGGCTCATCACGCTCATACCTTGTGCAGGACAGGAAGACCTGTCGAGAGCAGGTTGTATCAGAATCGGAAACTCCTGCGATTGATCAATTGCGTCATAATCCTCAGGCTGACTCCAAGGTGAATTTCCCACTCATTAATCTCAGCAGCGTCTTCACACACGCAGCAGCAAACTCCTCACTGTTAATCTCAGCTGGCAGCTCGATAACCTCAACCTCTGACTCTTTCCGGATCGCCTCGAAAAGCTTCGAGTCTGCTGCCGGACTGTGAAACACCCCTCCTGGTGCACTAATCACGCTTACCGCTCGGGTGGGAATAAGAATCGACGCAGGCGCTTTGTTCGCGTTGGCCTTCTCCGCAAGAATCTTGCCCAGTTGTCCACATTCTTCCGGGCTGGTCCGCACGAGAGTGACCTGAGCATTGTGCTCATAGATAGCCCGGTTTTTGAATCGAGAAGGAACCGTGTCCCTCTCGCCGAAGTTAATCATATCCAAGCATCCGGGTGCGAGAACCGCAGGCACTCCCGCCTTGCTCATTGCATCAAGGCGATTGGGACCGGCTGTCAATACACCGCCAGCCAGTTCATCCGCCAGCTCGGTGGTAGTTACGTCAAGGATTCCAGCAACCATCCCACTCTCGATGAGAGACTCCATGGTTCTCCCCCCCGTTCCAGTTGCATGAAAGACCAGCACTTCGTAACCGGCCACTTCCAGCTGCTCGCGGGCCATCGACACAAGGTCCGTAGTATTGCCAAACATGCTGGCTACAACAATTGGACGTGAATCGCTGATATTGACCTCACTCTCGACCATTCCACAGATAGCCCCGGCAGCTCGCGTGAAGATAGTGCGCGAAACACGATTCAATCCCGAAACATCAACAACACTGGGGATCATGACGATATCCCGAGTGCCTACGTAGTGAGAGGTATTTCCGCTCGCCAGAGTCGAAACCATAACCTTGGGAAAACCGGTTGGAAGAGCCCTCATTGCTGCTGTCGCGATGGCTGTCCCTCCTCCTCCACCGAGCGAAATTACTCCACTGATTCGACTCTCTGCGACGAGTTGAGCAAGAAGCACAGGAGCAGAACGGGTCATCGCGGCCACACATTCCCCGCGGTCCTTTCGATCGAGAACCTGCTGCAGGTCAACGGACGCAGCTGCCGCTACTTCAAAACGGCTTACCCCCGGCTCTACCGTCGGATCGTCACCCGTTCCAACATCAATCAGGAGAACCTCGTGTCCCCGTAAACGAATCTGATCAGCAACGAAGGCATGCTCAGCGCCCTTGCTATCAAGAGTTCCGAGAACTGCGATGACTGACATGGCTACTTCCGCTTGACCGGGATGGACTTGAATTCCCTCGTGAGGTCAGTGAGAGAGCCTTCTATCGCCATCCGCTCAAGACTGGAGGCTCCAACGAAACCCACCGCATCCGTATGCTCATTGATGTAGGCTGCATCCTCCGGCCTGGAGATCGGACCTCCGTGACTGAGGTAGATCACATCATCTCTTACCGTTTTACCTGCCTCGATAATTTTCTGCGTCCTGTCCGCTGCCTCCTCAAGCGTCATGGACGCCTCCACAACTCCAATCGAACCCCCAATGGTTGTCCCCACATGGGCGATGATAACATCGGCACCCACTGTTGCCATGTCCCGAGCTTCCTCCGGAGAACCCACATAGACAATGGAGAAAAGGTCCATGCGACGCGCCAACCCGACCATGTCGACCTCCTTCTGCACGCTCATCCCGGTCTCCTCGAGAATCTGCCGGAACTTTCCATCCACGATAGAATGAGTTGGAAAGTTGTTAACTCCGCTGAAGCCCATCTCCTTGACCTGCCCGAGAAAATGCCACATCCGCCGACGGGGATCGCTCCCATGCACTCCACAGATAACCGGTACCTCTTCCACAACGGGAAGAACCTCGAACTCTCCAATCTCCATCGCGACCGCATTAGCGTCCCCGTAGGCCATGAGACCTGCCGTAGACCCGTGACCAGCCATCCGGAAGCGACCTGAATTGTAGATTATGATGAGATCCGCTCCCCCTTTCTCAATAAACTTGGCACTAATCCCCGTTCCGGCACCTGCTGCAATAATGGGCTCACCCCGACTCAGGGTGTCCTGCAGGCGCTCGATCACTTCTCCCCTCGTATAGGGGTTTCCTTTTCCAGTCCAAGGATTTGGCATCGAATCAAAGTAAGGTTGCTGACCTCCACTTAGCGCTCCAGTCCGTCAGTAACAAGCCTCCGATCGCTCACTTGACTTTGAGGTTACAGTCTGGCCATGCACTCCGCCATGCGGCTTCTCTTCATCCTCGGCTCACTTCTCCCCAATCTAGTTATGGCTGATCCTATTCCACCGAGCGCCAAGCGCATTCCCTACCAGGTTGTTGCTCCCCATGGGCACACGCGCGATGATCCCTATTACTGGCTGAGGAACCGGGAAAATCCCGCAGTTATCTCCTACCTTAACGAGGAAAATAACTACACCTCTCTTATGCTCAGGGAAACAGAGGATCTGCAGAAGGATCTCTTCGACGAAATCGTCGGACGAATCGTTCAGGACGACTCATCCGTTCCCTACCGTGAAAACAACTACGAGTATTACAGGCGCTACCGCAAAGGCGACTCCTATCCCCTCTCGTGTCGACGACGTGCCGGAACTCAAGAGGAGGAGATTATGTTCGATATCCCTTCCATGGCGAAAGGGCATAAGTTCTACCGTCACCGCACCGGAGAGCTGAGTAGTAACGAAAAAATCGTGGCCTTCTCGACGGATACCCGGGGTCGTCGGATCTACACCCTCCGATTCAAGAATCTCGTCACCGGAGAGATTCTTCCCGACAAACTGGAACACGTGACAGGCAATCACGCTTGGGCAAATGACAATAAAACAGTCTTCTACACCCGGCAGGATCCTGAAACTCTGCGCTCTTACCAAGTTTACAAACATGTTCTGGGTTCCCCAGTACAGGATGATATTCTGGTTTTTGAGGAGAAGGATGAAACCTTCCGATGCTATGTCTACAAGACTAAGTCCGGCCGTTTCATCGTAATCGGTTCCAGCCAGACGCTCTCCGATGAGTTTCTTCTGATCGAGGCAGACCGCCCGAATGATAAACCCCGAGTCTTCAGCCCCCGTCGCCGCAATCTGGAATACAGCATCGACCACGCAGGCGACCAGTTTCTCATCCGCACCAATAAGGAGGCTCCCAACTTCAGGCTGATGAGTTGTCCTCTCAAAGATACGTCTGAGGAGAACTGGCAGGAAGTTATCCCCTCGCGTGATGATGTCTACCTGAGCAGCGTCGAAGTTTTTCGCGATTTTCTGGTAGTGACGGAACGGCGCAATGCCCTGAACCGCATTCGCATTCGAAATGCTGAAGGGCAATGGCATGAGGTCGATTTCGAGGAGCCCGCTTACTCCGCGTCACTCGGCGTTAATGTTGAAATGAACACCGAGATTCTCCGTTTTAGTTTTGAATCGATGAGAATTCCGGACAGCACTTTTGATTACAACATGAGGACCCGGGAAAAGTCCCTCCTCAAGAGGCAGAAGGTCCTCGGAGGTTTCGACAGTGCTAATTACAGAACCGAGCGCCTGGACGCTACAGCCAAGGATGGCACAAAGATCCCTATCTCCCTGGTTTACCACAAGAGTGTAAGGCGGGACGGAACTGCCCCACTGTATCTCTATGGTTACGGCTCTTACGGATCCAGCATGTCGGCCGGCTTCCGCGCTTCAATGTTGAGTTTGATCAATCGTGGATTTGTCTATGCGATCGCTCACGTTCGCGGCGGTCAGGAACATGGTCGGCAGTGGTACGAGGACGGCAAGCTCATGAAAAAGAAAAACACTTTCACAGACTTCATTGACTGTGCTGAGCACCTCGTAAAGGAACAATACGCCGATACTCATCGACTGTTTGCAGGGGGAGGCAGTGCGGGAGGACTGCTGATCGGAGCGATCGCCAACATGCGTCCCGAACTATTCCGAGGTCTCATCGCCGATGTTCCTTTCGTCGATGTGGTTACTACCATGCTCGATGAAACAATTCCTCTCACCACATTCGAATACGATGAGTGGGGAAATCCCTCCGAAGAAGAGGCGTACCATTACATGCTCTCCTACTCACCCTACGATAATATCGCGGCCGTTGAGTACCCGGCCCTTCTGATACTCGCTGGACTTCACGATTCCCAAGTCCAGTATTGGGAGCCCGCTAAATGGGCAGCCCGCCTCCGTCACCGGTCCACTGGAAACAACCTACTTCTCCTTAAGACCAATATGACAGCTGGCCATGGAGGATCCTCGGGACGCTTTGACCGCTTTCGCGATACTGCGCTGGAACATGCTTTTCTCCTCAAGCTAGCGAAATCAAAATGAATATGGAGGACCGGACAGGAGTCTTATCTCCTGTATGCCAGCGCTTCCCCAGCTCTTTCTCAATCTCAATGCCTGTCGAATCACGACCGCTACGGCCGTCCTTATTCTGGCGTCCGGTGGCTCCCCACTGTGGTGGACAGTCGCCATTCCCTGGTTCTTTCTGAACCTGCCTGGGCTGCTGCTTTTCACCTTCCCCGCATCGGCCCTCTTCTTCGGCCTTCACGGAAGCCCACCAGTTGACTGGTTGGGCGGCATTTCACCGCTATTTCTCTCCATAGCCCTTCCTACAGCCATCTCCATGGTCTTGAGCTTTTGCTGGCGCCCCATCTTCAGAAGAACCGGGGTGCTGGGCCAGTTTTACTACCCAGGGCCCTGAGGACACGCTTCCGGAAATTCGCCATATCCCATCACTATATTTCTGGGAGCACCCTCCCCCGATTGGAGCAATTGGGGAGGTATAATCTATCAAACTTCTAAGAAAGATCACTGGAGCGTGTTCTTTCCTTAGCGGCCATTCTTTTTGACCGCGATGTGCATCACGTGCACCCCAGTTTGATACGATACGCAAATCCATGAAGAAACTATCCCGCTTCGTCCACCCCGCGGTTCTAGTGCCAGCCCTTCTCGCAGCTTTGATTCCCTCGGTAAAATCCCAGCAGGAAATCGGATTTGTCGAGGATTTTGCTCTCTCCAAGAATCGTAAAACCGCCCTGAAGAAACTTATTCCGGGAACAGAGGACTACTACTACTACCACTCCCTCCACTACCAGAACACCAGAGAGACAGGGCAGCTCGCCGACGTCCTCACACAGTGGACCAAGCGCTTTCCGCAATCGAGCCTTCGTAATCTTATTGTCAACCGAGAAGCCCTCCTGAATTACTCTCGCGATCCGAAGAAATCGCTGGCCCATATCCAGCGTGAACTGAATCTGCAATTCAACCACCAGCAGGAAGGCAAGGCCAGGGCCCGCAAATTTCCGTCTGTCCTCAGGCAGGAAGAAATCTCATGGGAAAAATTCCTCGCTGATGCCTTACAAGGGACCCGCACCCTGCAGAATATTAACCCGGATGAGTTCTTCGATCTACTCGCCAGCGGACATGTGCTCACCGGAACTCAGAAACGTGATCTTCTCAGTCGTGCCAATAACCCTGACCTCCCTGAACTCGTTACTCTGATTCTGGAGGACCTCGAAAGCCCGGAGAGCCGGGGATTCGGCGAGTTCAATATTCATCGGGCGCTCACTATTGCCCAACTCGATGAGCTACGCGGCAAAAGAAAGGGCCTTCTCCTCGATACCGCCTATGTTCATACCTACCTCACCAAGCTCCGCCCCGGATCCGACGTCAATCCAGCAACTGAGCCAGAAGTCCGCAAATCCTATCTTGAACGTGTCTGGAAGTTCGCCTCCCAGCTCGGCCCCACCTTCAACTCTCTGAAGGCACACCTTCTCTACCAGCGTCTGGTCTTTGATTACTCTCAGGGAATATATAATGCCAACCGCTTCATGTCTTACGTGAAGCTCCCTCGGCGAGCATCGCATATCCATCCTGAATGGGCGAGAAAGGAGAGCACTCTATGGCGTCACCCCGCAAATCTTGGCCAGGACTTCCGTGCCATCACTGGACTGGCCCCCGTCGGCGCCGACGAACCGGTCGTCAGAAACTATCTCCTTCATTTCCTCAGAGAACCACTGGATTACCGGGATTATACGCCTTATTTCAGGGAAGATTGGCTCAAGTCGGTGTTTGCTGAAGCCAAGATCGTCAATGGCATAGGAGATCCCGAGCGGTGGACCTCTCTGCTGAGCCCGAGCCAGTTCCAAGCCCTGAAGGACCGGGTGGACATCGAGTTTGCTCCAAACTGTCCCGACTACTTCGGCATCAGCGACAACGTCAGGCTCCGCGTTCATCTCAAGAACGTGGAGACCCTGATCGTGAAAGTTTTTGAGGTGAATACCCTCAACTACTACCTGAAGCACGGAACAGAGATCAGTAGCGATCTCGCCCTTGACGGGCTGGTAGCGAACCACGAACGCACGTTTGAGTATCAAGATGCCCCGCAGCGACGCATCGCCCGTGATTTCGAATTTCCCGAGATCGAAAACCGTCGTGGGGTATGGATCGTCGAGTTCATTGGAGGCAGTAAAAGCAGCCGGGCTGTCATTCGTAAGGGCCAGCTTCACCTTCTCTCTGCTACGACGGACAGAGGAGAAATAATCACCGTCCTCGATGAAGTGCGTAAACCAGCCGCTGGCAGTGCCATCTGGCTTGGGGGCCGCCGATATGACTGTAACGAAGAGGGCCGCACCCTCATTCCCTTCTCCAATGAACCCGGCAAGCGAACATCCGTCATCGAGACTCCTGGCGGCTTTGCCAGCCTTGCCCAGTTTCATCACCCGTCAGAATCCTACAACCTGCACGCCGGTATCCGCATCGAGCGCGAGGCTCTGCGTCCGGGTGCCAAGGCCACTATCATGGTTCGTCCTACCCTCACTGTCGCAGAACAACCTATCTCGCTCACACGGCTTTCGAAGGTTCGTCTGGTTCTTATTTCAACTGACATCGACGGAGTCTCTACTACCAGCACCATAAACGACTTCAAGATTGCCTCCGACCGGGAGGCCACTCACGAAATCCGAGTCCCCGACCGCCTCGCGAGCCTCGATATTCGATTAGTGGCCGCGGTCAAGATGGCTAGCGACGGGCAGAAGGAAATCGAGCTCTCAGCAAGTCAGAGCTTTATCGTCAACGGACAACTTCGCAGCTCCCTGATCAACGATATTTTCCTCAGCAGAGTGGATGGAAAATACATCCTTCAGCTTCTCGGCCGCAGCGGAGAACCCGCTCCAGACCAGCATCTCAACATCACGATCCAGCGGCCCAATTTCAAGAACTCCCGGAGCTTCACTCTCAAAACAGATCAGTCCGGACGAGTCGAACTCGGCCCCCTCGACGGCATCGTGAGGATCACCGCCCGAACCGCTGATAACCACCAGCGCATCTGGCCACTTCATCGCTCCCGCCGCACGAACCCCGGAGTCATTCACGCCGTGGCCGGAAAGAGTATAAGGATACCCTACACCGGAGCACTAACCCGTAGAGAACTGGCCCTCCACGCTATCTCAAGGAACGGAATTATTGCAGATGCATTCAAGGCCCTTTCTCTCGAAGACAGTTTCCTCGTTACAGACCAACTTGAACCCGGAGACTATCGCCTCCTTCTCAAGAAAACAAACCAGTCCATTACCCTTAGGGTCGCCCGAGGAACGGTGGCAAATGGGCACGTCTTCAACCGGACCAGGACCCTCGAGCTGATCGAACGGAATCCCTCGCATTTGACGACCCTCTCGATCAAAGGCGACTCTCTGGAAGTTCAGGTAGCAAATCCCGCCAATACCACCCGGGTGCACGTTATTGCCACGCGCTTTCTTCCGGACTTTGACCTCTTTGATTTCCTTGCTCACGCCCCCCGCGGAGGACTCTTCAACGGGAGGCCCGGCCAGCTGTCAAACCTCTATGTCAGCGGGCGCAAGATTGGCGATGAGTTCCGCTACGTCCTCGAACGCCGCTACGCCCGGAAGCTGCCTGGGAACATGCTCGAGCGCCCTGAGATCATCCTTAATCCCTGGGCCGTGCGAGATACCGGAACTGAAGGTGAAACTCTCCTGAAAGGCGAGGATTACGATCGAGCCCTGACCGGCCAGGCCGCCAGGGGCGAACGAACATCCGCTCCCGCTCCAGACGGACAATCCGGAGACCAAGGCACAACTGGAAGCTCAGTCGATTTCCTCATCAATGGCCCTGTTAACCTTATCAACATGCAACCTGACGACAAGGGCCGGCTTTCCATCGAACTAGATGCATTCGGAGACCGCCAACACGTGCATGTCCTCGTCCTCGATCATCATGGTGCTAGCTACGCCGAACTTTCCCTGCCAGAACGGGAAACCGAAATCGCAGATCTGCGCCTCAACCGGACGCTCGACCCGGATCGGCATTTCACAGAACAGGACTCGGTCACACTCCTGAAGAAAGGCGAGAAACTCGAGATCAGGGACCTGAGCACCGCGCAACTCGAGGTTTTTGAGAATCTTTCCAGTGCTTACAGCTACCTGCTCGCTGTCCGGGAGGATGCAACCTTGCGACAATTTGAATTCATCCTCAACTGGCCAAATCTCAAGGAGGAAGAGAAACGCGCCAGATATTCCCAGTTCGCCTGCCATGAACTGAACTTCTTCCTCTGGAAAAAAGACCCACGGTTTTTCAGAGAAGTGGTTTCTCCCTTCCTTAGTAACAAACGCGACCAGACCTTTATGGACAGATTCCTGCTGGAGGCCGAAATCCGTCCCTACCTTGCCCCCTTCGAATACCAGCGCCTTAATTCGGTGGAGCGGATTCTTCTCGCTCATCGTAGTGAAGATCGCCTCGAAAGCACACAATGGGATTTTCGTGACCGACTCGCCCTTCGTCCCTCCGATCTCAACCGATCCATTCAGCTCTTCAATGGAGCGCTCGCCACCGGCGGACTAAAATTCAGCGCACTGAAGACAGCCCAGGACCAAAGCACACGCTGGTTCCAGGCGGACGCTGATGCAATCCCTCCTCCCTCGGCCTTCGGGGCAGATACCGGTCAGGGCTGGGGAGCAGGAACCGCCAGTGCGCAAAAACGCCGCAGTGGGGTCCGGAGGCGAAGCTTGGCTAGCAACTCGTTGTCCGAGATCGAAACGCCCGAATCCGTGTCCGAAGCTGACTTGCTGGGATCCGCACAGGACAAAATCCAAGCCTCTGCAAATCAGGCCCAGAAACTCGTCAACGAGCGTCGAAGGATGAAAGAAGGCGCTACCGATCCCTATGCCTCATCCGATTTTGCCACTGCTGAGGCAGAAACACTTTACCGGCCCTTGGAGAACACCAGGGAATGGGCAGAGACAAACTACTATCACCTTCCAATCGCCTCCCACACCCATGACCTAATTAGCGAAAGCCGTTTCTGGCTCGACTACGTCCGGCATGAAAAAGGAAGACCCTTCGGTTCGAAGCATTTGGGAGAGGCGTCTAGAAACTTTCACGAGACACTCCTCGCCCTTGCCGTCCTTGACCTGCCCTTCGCTTCACCAGAGAGCAGCATGGATCTTGATGGTCCCAGAATGGTCTTTACTGCCGGAGACAGCGCTATTGCTTTCCACCGTGAAATTAAGGAAGCCCAACTGGCAAAAACCCGACCTCCACTTCTCGTAAGTCAAAGTTACTTTCGCCACGGAGACCGACACCGTATCGAGAATGGCGAAAAAATTGATAAGTTCGTCACTGGTGAATTCGTAGCCGGCGTGGTCTACGGTGCTCAGGTGGTGGTGACAAACCCCACAAGTTCGAGGCAGAAAATTGACGTATTGATACAGATTCCTGAGGGCGCTATGCCAGTACTTGGGCACCGGTCCACAGGCACGCGTAACGTCTCGCTCGATCCCTACACTACCGAGAGACTTGATTACTTTTTCTACTTCCCGGCCCCCGGGGACTACTCATGCTACCCGGCGCATGTCTCAAGGAGGGGGTCGGTCATAGCGTTCGCCGAAAAGTTCACCTTCAAGGTTGTGAGTGAACCCTCTCGCGTGGACGAGAGTTCCTGGGCTCACCTCAGCCAATGGGGAACCGAAGCACAGGTTCTCGCCTACCTTTCAAAGAGAAATCTTCACAACATCAATCTGGTCAATATCGCATGGCGCTGCAGGGAGAGCAGGGATTTCTTCGTGAAGGCACTTGAGATTCTGAGCCACAGAGGAAAATACCACCGAGAACTCTACAGTTACGGGCTCTTCCATGGTCATAGGCTTATCGCCCGGCAGTTCCTTCTTGTGGACGATCGCTTTCTCAAAAAATGCGGTGACTTTCTCCGTAGTGAACTCGTCACCATCGATCCTATTGCCCGTCGTGCCTATGAGCACCTCGAATACAAGCCCCTCGTCAATAGCCGCACCCACATTGTTGGGGGCACGCGTAAGATTCTGAATGGCCAGATCCGCAGTCACTACCAGAATTTCCTGCGTATTCTCAGCCAGAAACCAAGCCTCGACTCTTCTGATCAGCTGAGCACCACCTATTACCTATTCCTTCAGGATCGGGCTGAAGATGCCATGCAGAGATTGGCAACTGTAAATCCCGCAGAACTCTCCACTCGGATTCAATACGACTACTTTCGCGCCTACAGTGCGTTTTACCAAGCCAAGCCGGATGAGGCCCGCAGCATCGCCATGAAATACGCCGAGCATCCGGTAAACCGCTGGCGTGAACGCTTCGTCAACGTGATCGCTCAAGCAGACGAGATCGAGGGTAAGGGTCCGCAGGTAGCCAATGAGGAGGACAGAGACCAGCAGCAGGCCCGCCTAGCTGCGTCGGAGCCCTCCCTGAAGATCCGGGTCGATGGATCGTTAGTAACCATCGACTACCAGCAGATCACTAACCTTCAGGTCAACTACTACGAAATGGATCTGGAGTTCCTCTTCAGCACTAATCCATTCGTATCCAGCGGGAGTGACAGCTTTGCCGTAGTCCAACCCAATAAGTCGGAGCGCCTTCAGCTCGACGAGCGCAAACGCTCACACAATTTTGAGATTCCCCGCGAATACCAGTCCAGAAATGTTCTCATCGAGGTAATGGGGGGAGGAAAGAAACGCTCACTCGCTGTTTACTCCAATAACCTAAATACCGTGGTCAGTGAACGCTACGGCATTCTCACTGTGCGCCACAGCGATGACAATCGGCCACTACCAGCAACCTACGTCAAGGTCTACGCAATGACCGATACCGGACCAAAATTTTACAAGGACGGATACACCGATCTCAGGGGCAAGTTCGACTACGCCAGTGTGAGCACGACTGATATCGGCAGCGTCCTTAAGTTCAGCATTCTCGTCATGAACGAAACCCACGGCGCGTCCGTTCTGGAAGCCCCTGTTCCCCAATCATAAAATGCTACTCGGGCCAGTCTCCGTGGTTGACCCGCCAATTGCCTGATTCGTCTTGCTGAAATACGATGGAAAGTGCTCTTGGAGGAGTAGCATCTTGAAAGACCCATTCCCAGACAAGCGCTCTCCATGGAGAACCCGCAGCTCTCCCGTATTCCTTATATCCAGCTTTATCCGGCGACCCAAACATGGCCTCCACTACCCGCTGGGGCATACCCACCTTGACTTCATCTGCAAGCTGGAGAGCGTTCTGAAAGCTCGGTCTGGCCTGAATTCCTACCGTAGTTCCCGGCAGAACTGGTAGAGGCAGACTCGCCTCCACAGGTGTCACCTCTCCCGATTGGGGCATACACCCAAATCCAAATACGGGCACGACAAGAACAAGCAGAAGGCGGTAGATCGAAATCATCTTCAGCCATACAGAACAAAAAAAGGAGGCTGCCCGCTAATCAAAAATCTTGAAGACGTGGCTCCTTTTCAAAACCAGCATCTCGACACAGGGAATAGAGCCCCACCCCTCACCCACACATCCAACTCAGGGTCATCCCTCGAAGGCCACGCTCCCATCAGTATTTGGAAGGAAGTCAGCGCCAAATCTGCGATTGTATCAGACTCTTCATGCCTGACCGCTTTGAGGTAAAAGATTCCCCGGCATTTCTGGTCGTGCCGGAATAGAAGCCTCTGTCACGCCGCTATTCTTTCTTCAATGAGATAGACAATCACCCGTAAAATTCGTATTCACTCCCCGATCCGCATTAACCCTCGGATTTTCGATTCACCCATGTCCCTTCGGCTTTTCTCCGCTCTTGGTCTCATCAGCCTGCTGTCTCTTCCGATGGTTTCCGGGCGAACATGGATTAACTCCAGCGGCCAACCGATAAAGGGTAGTTTCATGGATTTGAGCAGCGGAGTTGTGAAAATCCGACTCGATGAAGACAGCAAGGTTGTCAGCGTGCCCCTGAAAGTCCTCTCGAAAGTCGACCAGGAATTTGTGAGGAAGAGAGCTATGACCGGAAAGGCCGACCTCGTGGCCTTGGCAGTCAAGCGGATCGATGCGGCCATTGATGCCGGCCTCGAAAAAAAGAATTTAAAATATAATGAGGGGCTCAACGACCACATGTATCTACGCCGGGTCTACCTCGACATTGCAGGCCGTATCCCGGACTACGACGAAGCCAGAGATTTCCTGAACTCGCGTAATAAAAACAAGCGGCAGGAGCTCGTGGTACAGCTTCTGAAGTCGTGGGACTACGCCAGCCACAATTACAATTACCTTGCCGAACTCCTTCGCATCCAGACCACGTTCCCCGGCACGGTTCTACGAAACGATGCCTTTATCCATTGGCTGAAAGAGCAGATTCATACCAATACACCGTGGGACGAGCTGGTGAGGGAGATTGTCATGGCTGAAGGTCGGATCTGGGACAATCCCGCAGTAGGATATCATCTTCGGGACAACGGGATGAAACTCGATCACGTTGCATTCATGGGGAAGATCTTTCTCGGCACTAACATCACTTGTGCGCAATGCCACGATGACCCCGACGGTGAGTGGACCCAGTATCAATACTATGAATTCTCTGCCTACCTCGCAGACCTTGAAACCAAGGGCAAGGCACAGCAGGTCAAGATGCCCAAGAAGAAGGAACTCGAGACCTACATTGCGACTACTCAGAAGCTCGATCCGGGAAACGAAGAGCAAAAAAGGCGCATAAACAATATCGTCGGAAATTATCAGCGCGCTCTCCGTGACATGAGTCGGGCCAGTGAGCTTCGCGTCCATACTGTTGCAAATCGTGCAATGAGACTTCCCGATAACTATCAGTATGAAGATGGTTTTCCGCGCGACAAGGTAAGCCCATGGATCCTTTTCGGTAAGGAGAACGGCTCCGCCGCGGCTGCCCTCAACCCTCGCCAGCGCCTTGCAGCATGGCTCACCTCCCGCGAAAATGAGCGATTCGCGATGAATATCGCCAACCGTATGTGGGCACGCTACATGGGCCGGGGAGCAGCCGAGCCCATTCATAACATCGATCCCGAAAAAAGCCTTAACGCTGACCTTCTCAAAGTCCTCACCGAGGAAATGATTTCGCTCAATTTTGATCTGAAAGCCTTTGCTTGGGCGATCGTAAACACCAAGGCCTACAACCGGCTGGCGAGCAGGAAGGAAGTTAATATCACCGACCCTTACTATTTTCCTGGTCCACTCCTGCGGAGAATGACGTCGGAGCAGGTCTGGGATTCTCTCATTACGCTGATGGTAGAAGACCCCAATCAGTTCAAGCTGGATTCCGGCAAGCGCTACAACCAGCTCATCAATTCCTCTCAATCGCCAGGCTCCCCAAAAGACTTTGTGGCCCGGGTGGACGAATTCAATAAGTTCAAACCGGAGCAGGGTCTGGTAAATGCAGCAGGCATCTCAATTTTAAAGGCGAAACCCCCCAAGGGAGAAAAGCCCTTCGGTCAAACTGCTCTCAGTAAAAAGCCGACGGGACCAACCGACGAAGAAATGATGATGGCCTTCATGGAAGCCGCGAGGAAAAGAAAACTACTCCTTGCTCGAGCCTCAGAGCTTCCCCAACCGTCCGACCCTGCGCATTTTCTCAGTAAGTTCGGACAGTCAGATCGCACTTTCGTGATTAACGCAAGCTCGCTCAAAGGGTCCGTTCCTCAGGTCATGGAGTTGATGAACGGATACGCGACCGAAATCCTGACCCAGCCAGGCTCTCGAATCTTCCTTGAGATGAAGAATCTCCGCTCCAATTTTGAGAAGGCAGATGTTGCCTTCATCAGCATTCTCAGCAGGAGAGCGGTGGGCAGCGAACAACACCTTCTTGACCGGGAACTCCGCTCCGGTGGCCCAGAGGTGTTCTCTGACCTTATCTGGGCTCTGCTCAACACCCCTGAATTTTTATTCATCAAGTAATCCCGCAACGATCACTCAGCCATGCAAAACAGTATCAATAAGCTCACCGAACTAGACCGGAGAAATTTNCTGACCGGAGCNGCNGCCTCAACNCTTGGNGTCTCAATCCTTCCCGGCATCGCNGGTGCAGCGGAGANNGAGGTGATCAACCCTGCCTCTCACGCGACCGCGAAAAATGTCATCTTCCTCTACATGTCCGGAGGCATGACTCACGTCGACACCTTTGACCCCAAGACCACAAGTGGAATTGCAGGCCCGTCCCAACCCGTCGCGACCAATGCGGATGGAGTCCAGATTTCCAACTTGCTTCCGGAGCTGGGCAAACAGGCAGATAAATTCGCTGTGGTCAGGAGCATGACCACGAGGACAGGAGATCACGGGGGAGGCAACTACCTCATGCACACCGGGTTCGCCCGGCGCCCGGGCGTTTCCCACCCGCAGATCGGATCATGGGCTCAATACTTCCTTGGACGTCGGAGCAAACTGGTGCCGGACAGCGTGGTTGTCGGTGGGGGAAATCCCGGGCCAGGATTTTTTCGGCCAGACCATAGCCCGCTTCCGATTGGAGATCCCAACCGCGGCATCAAGGACCTTCTGCCGAAAATAAACAAAACGCAGTTCGAGCGCCGCCTCAAGTATGCAGAGACCTTCAGGGAGTCTTTCGCCAAGGGCTTTCCACACGATGAAGTCAAATCATACGCCGACTTCTACGAGGAGACCGTCAAACTATTCGACAGCAAGACGACGGAACTGTTCGACATTAACAAAGAACCAGCCAGCGTGAAGACTCTGTACGGAAATTCACGATTCGCCCGAGGCCTGCTCCTCGCTCGGCGACTGGTTCAGAATGACGTAAGATACGTAGAGGTTCAACTTGGAGGATGGGATGGCCAGCATGGCAACGCAGGAACTGCAGCCAACCGAACGAACGCCATGGATGCTCCAATCGCTGCCCTTCTTCAGGATTTATCATCTCAGGGCATGCTTGACGACACCATGGTTGTTCTGACCACGGAATTTGGGCGGACTCCAAAAATCAATGGTCGGGGTGGAAGGGATCACTTCCCCAAAGCGTTCTCAATAATGATGGCAGGCGGCGGCGTTCAAGGGGGCAAGGTAATAGGCAAGACTGATGCAGCCGCAAGTAACATTGAAACTGAGTCCTACGAACCCAAAGACCTTCATACCACTGTTGCATACGCCCTTGGACTACCAGTCGAGAAGAGGATTCACGCCATGGGCGGCCGCCCCTTCTTCGTTGGAAACCGCGGGAAAGTGATCAAGGAGGCTTTCGGATCTGTCTGAGACACCACGTTCCAGAACTTCATTCATCTTACCACTCGCCCGGCTCCAATGGACTCGGGCGATTTTTTATTAATGAAAAACCCATATACGTTTCTCCGTGACTGGCTTCGAATAGTCCTAATACTCGTAGGGGATGCACCAAAATCTTCCCGCATTTAATTATACGGATATCGTTTCCCGAGATCCCTCCGTCCTTCAGAGCCTGCGGAACACCTGTCACAATACTGGATTTTTCTATCTGCGGCATCCGGAGCTGACAACAGGTCTTCTCAAGACCATGTTTGAACAGACCCGGAATTTTTTCGCTCTTCCGGCAGCAGAAAAAAATGCCATTCACCTCAGTCTTTCAAGGCATTTTCGAGGTTACTCCATTCTTGATGAGGAAGAAACAAAGGGCACTCCTGATCATAAGGAGACTCTCGACCTTGGACTCGAATCTCCACCGTCACGGTCGGAAATAGACCATCATGCTCTTCGTGGTCCTAATCAGTGGCCTGCGCGTTGCTCCGGTTTTCGCGAAGCATGCGAGTCCTATATGGAGCAGCTCTGCCTTATAGGAGAGAGCCTCGTGAAAAGTCTGGCTCTGTGCCTTGGCCTCCAGGAGGACACTTTTTCTCGTCACTTTATTCCTCCTCACTGTATGCTACGGCTCATCGCCTATCCTCCCGTTGAGCCACATTCAAAGATCAATCAGGGGATCGGAGACCACACAGATTTTGGGTGCCTGACGATTCTTGCTCAAGATGAGGTAGGCGGTCTCGAAATACGTAAGGCGAACGGGACCTGGATCAAGGCCAGCCCTCGTCCCGACTGCCTCGTTGTCAACCTCGGAGATATGTTAGAGCTCTGGACTTCCCATTACTTCATGGCGACGCCTCATCGAGTCCGGAGTCCCCGGGGGCACTCCACCAGATACTCCATACCTTTCTTCTTCGAACCCGAGCTCGACACCATGGTTACACCTCTGGCGCCGGACTCTCTTCCTTCCTTTGAGAGAGAGAATTCTACCATTCCTCCTCTCGACCCTGTTCTTTACGGGCAGCATATGCTGAAGGCGTTCCATCGCAGTTACCCGGGAATCATTCCCTGAGGCAACTGGGCCGGCCTCTCAGCTCCGCTACTGTCTTCCGGCTCTTTCTCTCTTAAGTAGGACTACCGCATTTCCATCAACCCGAATTTCCAGACGAGCGAATTGTGCAATATACTTCAGAACCTGTCCCAGAGGAATGTTCTGAAGCTGTAATGTCACTGGAAAGGAAGGGTCCACTCCTGGCCCTAGGAGGATGTTGATTGCCTTTTTCGACGAGTCCAGCATGCGGCTCGCTTCCACGAGGTCATCTACGACCTGCCCAAGATGGGCCTCTTCGAATTCAACCTTGGGTATCCTGATCTGGGAAAGCCGCCGTGCCGTGACCGGACTTCCTCGTTTCAGGAACGGCTTGGTCTTTACGCTCGCTGCTCTGGGAACGATCCGGATAGCGTAGCGGTCCTCACGATAATCAAACCCTCCAAGTTCAGCCGCATAGGCGAAGGCTACTCCTTTCGTCACATCGTAGAGACGAAGACTGACTCTCAATTCTCGGCTAACTCTCGGATCGACGATCACGTTGCGTGCCGGACCTGCAGCTCCTTCTCGCAGAAAGGAAACCAAGTCGCTGAGATTCGCCTGATCAAATTCTACCTTGGAAATTTTTTTAGTCTCTGCGAAGCCCACTTGCGTCCCGGAAAAGACACTCACGATTACTATNACACAGGCCCACAGCCCCCTGATCATACCGACGTCCATTCTTTACGATTACCGGATTTTCTCTGCACTGCAACCGGGGTCTTACCGAAAACGGTTAAATACGCCTACTTCCCCCGGAGATCATAGCAAACCAACCTTGATCCNAACGCATTCTGATTGACGTAAAGCAGGCCCCTGCTGAGCGCGGGAACACCCCACGTTTCTGGCGCCCGAAAAAGCTGTGTTCTTGCAACAACCCGCGCACCTGCAGGAGACAGATCAAGCCACAGAAGAGTCCCCTGTGCGCCGAGGCACAGAAATGCGTCGTCCACCCGGAGCAAGCTTGCTCTTCCGAGACGGNCCCCCGAAAGATCAACGGGATCTCTCCACTTTTCTTTGCCACTCNCTACCTCCTGACAGACGATCTCGGTTCCCGCAGTGCCACTGACCCCATAAAGGTGGCCTTCATGGAAAACGGGTGTGGTGAACTGACTACCAAAGCGTGGAGCCTTCCANCGCGCACGAAACTTACCATTTGGCCCTGCGTCAACAAGAGCCCCNCCCTCAGTATAACTTTCCGTTATGAAGATGGCATTTCCCACTGCTACCGGAGATGCCGCGTTCACCGATGCAAACATCCGGGCCCGCCAGGGAAACGAATCATCAATTCGTCCATTCTTGGGATCGATACTGAGTAACCCTCCGGTCGGTGGGTCCACCATCCCCCCGGCAAAAACCAGCACCCGCTCTTTTCCGTTCAGGATGGCAGGGACCGGAGATGCATAACTGGCGTTCCACTCATGCTTGGTGCTCCACAGTAAACGTCCCGTTCTTTTATCAAAGCCTCCAACACATATCTTCCCTCCAACGTTAATAATAAGTTGTTCTCCGTACACCAGAGGACAACCACCCCGTCCAAAGAAGAAAGGAGCCGGACCATAATCCTTCTCAAGATTCTTTTTCCATATCAACTTCCCGGTCTTCAACCCCAGACAATGCAGGTCCCCCCGAATACCGACTACAAAGACGAGATCTCCATCGATCACCGGGCCAGATCTTGGAGCATCCTCAACTCCATAACTGGAACCCAACCGGACTGGATACTCGTATTTCCAATAGCGTCGGCCCGTCTCCGTATGCAGGCATTCTATGACTTCCTTCCCTTCGAGCACGTGAAAGATGACCAGTCGACGCCCAGATACCACTGTTGGAGCGTGCCCGGAGCCCCGCTTGACCTCCCAGACCTTTGCCAAACCTTGCTTCGGAAAAACCTTGAGAAGTCTGCTCTCTCGCGAGTGCAGGTCATGCCTTGGGCCCAGAAACCGCGGCCAATCTTCAGTGGTGGCATCAACAGAAAGAGCTTTTGGAGCATTGTGGAAAGTGAGGCGTTCAAAATCCTCAGGTTCGGTCGCACTGAGTGCAATTGATGCTCCCGTCACGATCAGGAGGCCTTGGGCTAATCGAAGAATCATTGTTCAGGGGTGTTTGTCTCACAGTAGGAGAATACTCGACGAAGAGAAATATTAACTTCATTTCTTCATGGGAAGATATTCCCGGATTCTGCCACTTCCCCCTCCCGCAAGATGATTGCGACTCGCAGGAGCGGGCATGACCCGGTATTGTAACTGTGCCCCGACGCTCCTCGCGAATCCAACAATATGCCCGCTCCAGCACCGGCACCTGACCCGGAACGCCTCCCAGGCTTCGTCCTTTGCCGTGGAGGCTTGGAAGAAGTAGTCGAAGAAGAGCTCCGGGATTTAGATATTGAGGTCGTTAGCAGACACAAGAGGGCTGTCGAAATTACCACCAATCTGGCAGGGTTTTATCGCGCGAACATGGGCTTGCGATCGGCTCTGAATGTGCTCCGCCCGATTCGGAGCTTCAACGCGAGGAACTATGATCTCCTCTACTACCAGTCCCGGAAAACCAACTGGCACAAGCTTTTCCCCGTGGACGCCCGCCTGCGGATCGACGTGAAGGGGCATTCACCGAAGATCACACACACCCGGTATGCGATCCACCGCGTAAAGGATGGGATCACGGATACCTTTCGGAAGCTTTGTGGCGGCGTTCGCCCCTCGATTGAAAAAAGGGACCCGGACGTCCACATCGTAGTGTATCTCGAGAAACACCGCGCTACTTTGGCCCTCGATATGTCAGGCACTCCCCTGTTCAAGCGGGGATATCGGATCGAGCACGGCGAGGCCCCGATGAAGGAAGACCTCGCTGCCGGTATTCTTTCTCTTTCAGGGTGGGATCGCCGCAGTCCACTTCTTGACCCCATGTGCGGCTCAGGAACACTCCTCTTTGAAGCTTGGATGATGGCTGCAGGAATCGCTCCAAATCTTAATCGGGGCTTCGGATTTGAAACCCTTCTCGACTACGATGAGGCTCTACATGTCGCCGAGAAGAAAAAGCTCGAGGCACGCGAGAGTCATCCTGAGGGCCTCCGCTTACTCGGGATCGAGCTCGACCATGGGACGGGNTCTACCATGGAGAGAATTCGGGACAGGCATTTTCCCAGATCCCCAATCCAGCTCAAGCGGGGCAAATTCCAGAATGTTAACCCTGGGCCGGGTTTTGGGGCTCTTGTCTGCAATCCTCCCTACGGCCTGCGCAGTGGAACTGAAGCTGAAATCACCCCTCTCTACAACGATCTGGGAACCTTTCTCAAAACCTATCTGCAAGGAGGATCTGCTGCAATCTATACTGCCAACCACGATGCCGCAGGCTCATTTGGTGGGAGTCAGTCATCTTCTATTCCACTTCTGAATGGTTCCCTTGAGGGAAGACTATACCGCCTGAGGCAAAGCCAGAATGATCCAGCTCGGACAGGTTAACGCCCCGATTTAAGAAGACCTCATCAACTCTCCAAACATTTATCGTAAAGAGAAAATCTACCGTTTGATTGAGTTGTCGAAGGACTACAAACATCATCGGGCCTCCTTCAGCGTCAGAAAGAGACTCCGGACTTGAACGAATCGAGAAATGGTNAGCGGCCCTAAGAATATCAGCGAACCTCACAAGGAGATCCGNTTCACACGGGGAGCTCAGGCATCTTTTTTTGCTATTCTTGCTGCCGTCTTCGGAGGGAGTGCTGTCTTTATCCTTCTCTTCTCNCTTAATACCGATGCTACCGCTCTGACCTTCCTCTGGGCTCTCCCGCCCGCTTCCATAAGCCTTATCTTCATCCGTCTCTCCCTCAGATGCGTGCGTCACGCATACTTGATCATGACCCCTATCGGCATCGAGATCTTTCCCTTTTTCAAGCCGCAGGATAACCTCCGGGTNATTTACTGGTCCGAAATCTCACGNGNNGAGATCGATGAACTCAACAGACTTCGTATCTGCNTCTCCGGAAATCCGTCGTCCGGAATCATCGCCTCCTTAAAGCCACTTCTTCCCCGACAGCGAGACCTGCTTGCCGAGGCGATCGNCGGGCGGATGAGTCAAGAGGCTGCAAAATGAATGACGCCCTGCAAATGGGAGAGAATAGGAATTGATGCTTGCAGTGGCAGCTTTAATGGAACTTTTGATGCAAACAATCTTTCAACCCTGATGGAATCCCCTCCTTCTCTTCAGCTCCAGTCGGTGGCCCAGGCCTTTGGCCAGCAGGGATGGCACTGCGAACCCGTCGAAGGACGGGAAGTCCTCGAGGCACACTTCGAGGCGCATCATACCCATATTCAGCTNCACGCNCAGGCGTTCGCGCAACTTAACGCATTATCCATCGTCGCGGAATGCCCCCTNACCTCCGAGCCCAGTCACTTGGCTGCAACCCTTGAATTGCTGATGAGGGCCAACAAGCAATTGACGCTCGGGAGTTTTGAGTTCGATATCGATCGCCAGCAGCTGGTTTTCCGTATCACGAATCTTTTCGATCGAGAGCGCTTCGATGCCGACATTGTCTCCTCAATGGTCCATTGCGCTATTGCCGAGCTGGATCGAATCGTTCCCCTGGTCGGAGTTTTGACGAAAACTCCGGCCGACCTTCTGGAAGATCTCTCGCTGCCTCTTTTGCTTGAAAGGGAAGACCTTCTTCCTCCTGTTCCNGAAGAGCACACCCCAGATTCTCTCGAAGGCGGNTGGGAAGAGGAGCTCTAGGGCTTTCGATTCGGNTTTTCATACCAGATCAATCCCAGCCCCGCCACCTCCTCACAGGTTACGACNTCGAGGTCCCCATCCTCGTCCAGATCGATTAATTCAANCANGTCGAATTTGGAGCCCTCGATTCCGCCTATATCATGCTCTTNCCACTTTTGATCAGCNGGCGATCCTTCCCACGTCTGCCATGCCACACANTTCGCAGGTTCAGATCCCCGATTCGTACTCACCACATCCAATCTGCCGTCGAGATTGACATCTCCAACAGCAACTGATTTCCCGAATGGCATCCCGAAGGGCAGGTCAAACTTGTGATTTTCCCACGCAACCTTTTCACCTGCGCTTCTCCTGAACCAGTCCATATGCCCGTTGCGATTCGTGCAAATCACATCTTCAAGACCATCTCCATCAAGGTCCGCCACTTTGAGGAACATAACCTCTTTCCCTTTTGATCCAATCTCATGCTCCTTCCAGCGACCACCTTCGNCGGCAACAGACGGGCCNGGATTCTCAAGCCATTTCACGCCGGCGGCACTTCCCCTGCGATCTGACAAAACCAGATCCATATCTCCGTCGCCGTCGACGTCATGGGGAGCAATAGTCATGATCCATCCTGCATCATACAAGGGGTAAAACTTCCAATCCTTCAGGGATCGNGGTTTTTGGGGAGCTTGTAACCAACCCACGGAAGCGCTGGCCCCCTTGGATCCGANCACNAGATCNATTCCATTCNTTCCGTCTACGTCAAGGGCAGAGGCGAACATCCAGCTCTGCTTTTTTCTNGTGGCAGGGAAAGANGCAGTCGTCCACGCCTGCGCCTCTAAATATTGGTTTCCCTGTCGGGGCGCCCAGTGAACGAAAACGCTTCGATTCGANCCCTCGCAACAACTCACAACGTCCACGGCNCCATCCTGATCCAAGTCGACGAACACGGCATCTTCAGGAGAGGCAACCTTNCCNACCGTCACCGAGGGCCATCGCNCTCTCACNGCAGCTGGACCGGGATTNAAGGTGACTCTCACAACACCCCCTTCCTCCCACCCAGTNGTGAGGTCCAGATAGCCGTCCCCGTTGACATCCTCCACACGGACTCCATCAGCACCCCGTGAGGAGTCATCAATAATATGGCGCNTCCACTGGGCGTCCGAGGGGACGGAGAAATTGACGAAAATTACGACGCCTAGAAAAATCCCGCGAGCCATGGCAACTGATTGCCCTAGCTTCCATGCCCACTTGAGCAACCAAAAACACAATCAATACCCATGAATCAGCCTGATTTGTGGTTCACCCGTGCTATTGAGGAATCCCCACATTTAGGCTATCAGTTCCCTGTCGGATGTCTCCCCGCTACCCATCACTCCTGTTTCTCCTGACTCTGCAGCTTCTGGCGCCGGCCAATGCAGAGCCTCTGGACTTCAATCTGGACGTTCGCCCGCTTTTATCGGATCGCTGCTTCAAATGCCACGGATTCGATAAGAATACCCGCGAATCCGAATTACGACTCGATGTGCCGGAAGGGGCCTTCGCTGACCGGGACGGGGGCCAAGCCATCGTTCCCGGTAATCCCGAGGAGTCCCTCGTCTGGCAACGGATCACTAGCACTGATCCTGACGACGTCATGCCGCCACCTGACTCTCACCTCAAACTCAACGAAAACGAAAAGCAGCTTATCCGTCAGTGGATCGCAGAAGGCGCAGAATACAAAAAGCACTGGGCCCTCATCGCTCCGGAACGACCTGAGATCCCCAAACCAGTTAACGCCACCATTCATAACCCGATTGATGCCTTCATCGCCCACCGCCTCCTCCGCGATGACCTCAGGCAATCGCCTGCCGCAGATAATCTCACTCTCATCCGCCGCCTATCTCTCGACCTCCGCGGTCTTCCTCCCACGCCGGAGGAAGTCACCACGTTCCTCGACGACGATAGTCCTGACGCTTACGCAAAACTCGTTGACAGGTTCCTCGCCGATCCCTCATACGGCGAACGGATGGCGTGGCCCTGGCTCAACGCCTCTCGCTACGCAGACTCCAACGGCTACCAGGGGGACGGTGAGCGCACCATGTGGCCTTGGAGGGACTGGGTCGTCGATGCGTTCAATCGCAACATTCCCTGGGATGACCTCACCATCTGGCAACTCGCAGGTGATCTCCTGCCCAACGCCACCGATGAACAACGCCTTGCTACCGGCTTCCTCCGCAATCATCCCATCAATGGCGAAGGGGGACGTATCGCCGAAGAAAATCGTGTCGACTACGTTATGGACATGACGGAGACCACCGGAACTGTCTGGCTGGCCCTCACCTTCAATTGTTGCCGTTGTCACGATCACAAATACGACTCCCTCACCCAGGAAGAATACTATCAGCTTTCCGCCTTCTTTAACCAGACCCCTGTTAACGGCAGTGGTAGAGACCCCCGCACTCCCCCTGTCCTCGCCGTAGCAAGTGGTGCCCGCAAGGCCGAGGAAGTCGCCCTGAAAAAAGAAATCGCCGCTCTCCGGGAAGACTTCGTCAGCTTCGAAAAGGAACTCATCGCCAAACAACCAACGTGGGAAAAGTCTCGCCGCACTGAAAATACAGAGCTCGACTGGACCGTTCTCTCCATTAATTCGGCCAAAGCGGACAAGCAAGAGCTCGGAGTCCTCGAGGACGGTTCAGTCTTGGCCAGCGGTGATAACCCCAAGAACGACGTCTACAACCTTTCTACGGAAACCAATCTCCGATCCATCGCAAGCATCCGCCTCGAGGCTATCAGACACGAGAGCATGACCAACGGATACCTTGCTCGTTCCGATAGCGGAAACTTCGTCCTCACCGACTTCAAGATCCGGGTTCAGCCTCTCGGAGGAACCGCTATCCATTCCAAGTTCAAGTCCGCTATTGCGAGCTATGAGCAAGGCGATCACAAGATCACAAAGACCTACGACAGCAAGGCCGATACCGGATGGGCGGTTTATGAAAACAACCAGATTAACCGCGACCACGAAGCGATATTTCACCTCGAAAAGCCGATCGAAGTCCCGGAGCATGCATCCGTGATCGTCACAATGCGTCACGACTCCCAGCACGACAAACATAACCTTGGCCGCTTCCGTATTTCCGTCAGCTCGACCCCTGATGCCAAACTCTCTACGGGTGAACGCCTCCTTCAGGAAGCCCTCGCCATCGAACCCGCCAAACGCAGCAAGGAAGACAGCAGCCTGATTGCAATCGCGCACCGAGAAGCCACTCCTCGTCATGCTGAACTCAAAAAGCTCATTGCTGACAAAGAGAACGAACTTAATTCGAATCGCAAAGACCTTCCCAAGGTCATGGTTATGGAGGACATGGACAAGAAAAGGAAAACCTATATCCTTGATGTCGGGGTCTACGACAAGCGAGGCAAGGAAGTTGAAATCGGCACCCCGGCCGCTCTTCCGGCCTTTTCTTCTGACCTTCCACAAAATCGGCTCGGCCTCGCCAAGTGGCTTACGAACGGAGAGAACCCACTCACCGCCCGGGTCACGGTCAACCGTTTCTGGCAGCAACTCTTCGGCGTAGGCCTCATAAAATCACCAGAGAACTTTGGTGTTCAAAGTGAGGTTCCAATCCACCCCCGCCTCCTTGATTGGCTCGCCGTCGAGTTCCAGGAAGGAGGGTGGGACGTCAAGAAACTCATCCGCACCCTCGTAAACAGCCATACCTATCGCCAATCTTCCCGCGTCTCCGCCGATCTCCTCGAAGTCGATCCTGCAAACCGCCTCCTCGCCCGTGGTGCCCGCTACCGCATGCCCGCTTGGATGATTCGTGATCAGGCACTATCAGCCAGCGGACTTCTGGTCGACAAGAAAGGCGGAGCCCCCGTCAACAGCTATCAACCCGAAGGAATCTGGGCTGAAGCCACCTTCGGCAAGAAGCGCTACAGTCGTGGCAAGGGTGACGAACTCTACCGGCGAAGCATCTACTCCTTCTGGCGCCGCATTGCGGCTCCACCCATGTTCTTTGACAACCCGGGACGGGAAACCTGCTCCGTAACAATTAGCCTCACCAACACACCTCTTCATGCTCTCAGCACTCTAAACGATACCACATATGTTGAAGCTGCCCGCGCCCTTGCGGATCGCGCCGCCTCATTAGCAGGCGTGGACAGCAAGCCTGCCTCCCAGATTGCCCATGCTTTTCAGCTGGTAGTGGCCCGCAACCCAAGTGAGCAGGAACACGAAATCCTTGAGCATATCTACAACCGTGCTCAAGTGCGCTTCACCGCTGACCCCGGCGCTGCCGCCAACTTCCTCAAGAACGGAGAATCCCCCCGCAACTCCGAACTCCCCGAATCTCAACACGCAGCCCTCGCCACCGTCTGCCTCGGCATCCTCAACCTCGACGAAGCACTCACCAGGGAATAAGCTCTGTCCGAATTTTGCGAACTCTCAGGTCTATTCGATCCAACGTCGATGAATCCGCTCACACAACACCAGCTGAACATTAATCGCCGTCATTTTTTCGGTAAGAGCGCCACTGGTATCGGCACTGCTGCCCTGTCTACCCTTCTTGGTAAAGAGGGGCTCTCTGCTCCCACGCAGGGTAACAACCAGATTCCCGACTACATTCGTCAGATTGCTCCGAAGGCCAAGCGCGTCATCTACCTCTTTCAGAACGGCGCCCCGACCCACTGTGACCTCTGGGACTACAAGCCCAAGCTCAAGGAACTTCATAACACCCCGGTGCCGGAGAGCTACGTTGGCGGCAAGCGCTTCAGCACCATGACCGGTAACGCCAACGGCAAGCTGCTGCTCGCTCCCGTTGAGCCTTTCAAACAATACGGTCAGAGCGGCGCATGGGTCAGCGACTTTATGCCCCATATCGGCGGAATCGCGGACAAGGTCTGCTTCGTAAAGAGCATGCATACGGATGCTGTGAACCACGCCCCCGGAATCTCTTTTTTCATGAGTGGCGCGGAGCTACCCGGGCGGCCTACGATGGGCGCGTGGCTCAGCTATGGACTGGGCACAATGAACGACAATCTCCCTGCCTTCGTGGTGATGACCTCGGTCAGTAAGGGAACCACCTGTGGACAGATCTTCTACGATTTCTACTGGGGATCCGGGTTCCTCCCCACTCGCCACCAAGGCGTCAAGTTCCGCCCTGCCAGCGACCCGGTTCTTTATCTCTCCAACCCTGAGGGAATGAGTAAACCCATGCGGCGTGAACTGCTGGATGACATCGGGCGCCTCAACGAGATGAAACATCAGGATTACGGTGATCCAGAGATCGTCACCCGAATCGCGCAGTATGAAATGGCCTACAGGATGCAAACCAGTGTGCCGGAACTTGCCGACATCTCTGACGAACCACAGGAAGTTCTCGACCTCTACGGCCCGGGAGTCCACGAATCCGGCACATTCGCCCGTAATGCTCTCCTCGCCCGTCGCCTGGCCGAACGGGGCACACAATTTATCCAGCTCATGCACGCAGGCTGGGATCAACACCGCTCTCTCACCACCGAGCTTTACACTCAGTGCAAGGACACCGACCAGCCCAGTGCTGGTCTCATCCGTGATCTCGAACAGCGCGGCATGCTCGATGAAACCCTTGTCATATGGGGTGGTGAATTCGGCCGCACCCCCTTCCTGCAAGGCAACATGAAGGACCGCAAAGGCTGGGGCCGTGACCACCACCCGTACGCGTTCACCACGTGGATGGCTGGTGGTGGCGTCAAACCTGGCATCACCCATGGAGCGTCTGACGATATCGGCTTCAACGCCATACACGACAAGGTCCACGTTCATGACTTTCAGGCCACCATCCTGCACCTGCTGGGTATCGATCATGAGCAACTGACCTTCAAGTTCCAGGGCAGACATTTCCGCCTTACGGATGTCCACGGCAAGGTCGTTAAGGACATTGTCTCCTGAGGATTCCGGCCTCTATCAGAGCATTTTTTGCCTGCCACTGGCTTTTCTCCCTCGCAAAATTGTGTCCATGAGAGAAAACCCACTGCAACAGACGCCGCGGGAGACTCATCCGTGACCTCCGCGGCTTTTGTGCATTAGTTCTCATCAGAATAAAGATCGCCGTTTCGCCAAACCCAGATCGAGCTCCGGTCTTGAAAGCTTAAACCTTCCCACCATCGTATGACTGAAGACCAATCCAACTTGCCGGACAGCTCCCCGGAATCAGGATCCTCGGAATCCGAGCTCATCGCTATTCGTCGAGAGAAGCTTGCCCGCCTGCGCGAACTCGGCGTTGATCCTTTTGGCGGCAGGTTCGAAACCGATACCACGGCTTTCGATCTCAAGGAGGCTTTCGCAGATGATCAAGATGTCAGGCTGGCCGGCAGAATCCTCGCAATCCGAGACATGGGCAAATCCGTCTTCTTTGTCATCGGTGACGTACACGGACGCATTCAAGGCTACTTGAACAAAAAGGGTGTTTCCGAAAAAGACTGGGAGGTCTGGCAACTGCTCGACAGAGGAGACTGGATCGGAATTGAGGGCATCACTTTCACGACCGGAAAGGGCGAGCCTACCGTTAAAGTGGGCTCCCTGCAGGTCCTTTCCAAAGCTCTTCGGCCCATGCCTGATAAATGGCATGGAGTTGCCGACCGGGAGATTAAGTACCGCAAGCGGCATCTGGATCTTATGGCGAATCAGGGAAGCGCCGATCTTTTCGTGCTCCGGTCCCGCATGCTGGCCGAAATCCGAAATTTCTTTCACGAACGAGAGTTCCTGGAGGTGGAGACGCCCATGCTTCAGGACGTGGCAGGAGGGGCTGCGGCCCGGCCGTTTGAGACCCACCATAACGCGCTCAATATGCCTCTAACCTTGCGGATTGCTCCCGAGCTTTATCTCAAAAGGCTTCTGGTGGGAGGATTTCCCAAGGTTTTTGAACTGAACAGAAACTTCCGCAACGAGGGAATCTCCAGGAGGCATAACCCCGAATTTACAATGCTGGAAGCTTACTGGGCGTTTGCGGATTTTGAGAAAATGGCCGAGCTGGTCGAGGAACTGGTGTGCTCGCTGGCGGAAAAGTTCTTTGGCACCCTGCAGATCGAACATAAAGATGAGGAAGGAACGGTCATAAGAACTATCGATCTCTCACGCCCGTGGAAACGCCGGCCATATCGCGAGCTTGTTTGTGAAGCTGCTGGTGAAGACTGGTTTGATCTCAGCCCAGAAGAGCGAAGAGCACGCGCCGAAACGGACTTCAACTTGGAAATTGGAATTGAACTCGAGGATTACGAGGTCACTCAGCAGGTCTTTGAGAAGCTAGTTGAGGAGAACACCTTCGACCCCTGTTATGTCACTCATGTGGACGCCAAGCTGATTCCACTTGCCAAGCTCAACAACGCGGACCCCGGCACCATCGATGTTTACGAACTCATCATCAACGGTCAGGAAATTTCCCCCGGATATTCGGAGCTAAACGATCCCGACTCTCAACGAACCCGTTTCGAGGAACAAAGCGGCGGAGAGGCTCAGGAAATCGATGAGGATTTCGTGGAGACCCTCGAGCACGGCATGCCCCCGGCAGGAGGAATCGGAATTGGTATTGACAGACTGATCATGCTCCTTACTGGTGCTCCTACGATTCGGGACGTCATCCTCTTTCCGCAGTTGAAACGTAAGGACTGATTCTCTTCGAGGCATCCCCGGGCTGGTGATCACCGGAGGTCTGACTCCCAGCTTCTGACTCTCTCGACACCGCGGCTCCACCGTGCCTTGATTCCTGAGAAATCTTCTTCGGAAGGGTCAAAGCAACGGTCCACTTTCCACTGCCCCTGAAAATCACCTCGATCCCTCCAAACTCCAGTAGCAAGCCCGGCCAGAGCAGCAGCACCAAAGGCGGTTGTTTCAACATGACTAGGGCGCAACACCTTGCGCTGCAGGAGGTCACTCTGAATCTGCATGAGGAGGTCACTTTTTGAAGCACCTCCATCGACCCGTAACTCCAGTAATTTCATTCCTGCATCTCTCTCCATGCACCCAAGCAGTTCAACACATTGGAGGGCGACTGCTTCCAGAGAGGCTCTGCAGAGCTGGGCCTGCGACGTTCCGCGAGTGAGACCAAATACCGCTCCCCGGGCGTAAGGATCCCAGTGGGGAGCGCCAAGTCCTGCGAATGCAGGTACAACAACGCACCCGCCACTATCCGGAACCGTAGCTGCGATAGCGTCAAGATCGCTGGCAGTCTCTACAAGTTTAAGCTCGTCGCGGAGCCACTGAAAGAGCGCCCCGGCGACGAAGACAGAACCCTCGAGCGCGTAATTCACTTCAGAACCAATTCGCCACCCTACGGTGGTAAGGAGCCCATTTTCGGAACGAACCGCCTCACCACCAGTATTCATGAGCAGAAAGCATCCCGTTCCATAAGTGCTCTTGGCCATCCCAGGGTCAAAGCACGCCTGACCGAAAAGAGCGGCCTGCTGATCACCAGCCATTCCTCCGATCGCTATGCCCCGCCATTCGCCTACCACCCCACTGGAGTCCACTACCTCAGGAAGAAGCGCCCTTGGGACCCGGAACATCTCCAGAAGAGTCTTATCCCACTCGAGGGTATGAATATTGAACAAATTCGTTCTGGAGGCATTGGAAACATCCGTTACGTGAACTCTCCCACCGGTCAACTTCCAGATGATCCATGAGTCAATCGTTCCAAAGCAGAGCTTCCCTGCCTCCGCCCTCTCCCGCGCACCATCTACATGATCCAGAATCCACTCGATCTTGGTAGCGCTGAAATATGGATCCAATCGTAATCCGGTCCTCTCCGTAACCTCTCTCTCCACACCATCATCTTTCAAGACCCTGCAGCGTTCCGCCGTCCGGCGATCCTGCCAGACTATTGCATTGTAGACGGCCTCCCCGGTCTCCGCATCCCATAGCACGGTAGTTTCACGTTGATTGGAAATTCCCATCCCTGCGATACGTCCCTCCTCAACATCCGCCACTATTTCCTCAAGAGTCTCTCGCTGGGATTTCCAGATTTCCTCCGGGTCGTGCTCCACCCAACCTGGCTCAGGATAATACTGGGGAAATTCCCTCTGGGCGGAGCGTATTACCCTGCCATTCTCATCGAAAAGGAGGGCGCGTGAACTCGTAGTTCCCTGATCGAGAGCGAGGACCAACTTCATTCTTCTCTCAGAGGATCGCACCTCGAATCGCTTTTCAAGCCGTCTTACCCTGAATCTGGCGATGTCCTTTTCCGCTATCACCCGCCCGAGACCGCCGGAAATCCTCCAACGGGGCATATAATTTCCCTGCCCCGCGGGACACTCATCATTTGAAGAATATGGAGGTTCATAGCCGGAAACCCCGCTGTTCATCATCTTTCTCCCGGTTTCCTAATATCGCTTAACCAATAACCCATTGACCACAGCCCATCGATTTCGTCCGCTCTTCGAAACGTGTCCTTGGAATGAAACACACAATCACATCACTCTCCCTGATTAGTCTCGCTCTCTCCGCCTGCAGTCCCAGCTCGGACGAAGGCAAAGGAAANGGCGCCGACTCCAACTCAAGCAACGAAACCAAAGTGGAATCCTACGGCAAACTCGAAGATGGCTCAGAGGTGAAGATCTTCACCTTCAGCAACAAGAACGGAATGATCGCCAAGGTCACTGAGTATGGGGCTATCCTTACCAGCCTCGAAGTGCCAGATAAGGACGGCAACGTGAAAGACGTCACTCATGGTTATGACGATCTGGCCGGTTGGCTTACCAACAGCTCCTACTTTGGCGCTACCGTAGGTCGCTATGGCAATCGTATTGCAGGAGGGAAATTCGAAATCGATGGCGAAGTCTATGATAAGTTGGCGATCAACAACGACCCTAACCATCTGCACGGTGGAGAAAAGGGATTCGATAAGGTCCTCTGGAAAGGCGAGGCGATTGAGGGGGGAGTCAAACTCAGCTACACCTCCGCAGACGGCGAGGAGGGATATCCCGGAAATCTCGAGGTTACCGTNAGCTACACCCTCAATGACGATAATGAACTGAAATGGGTTTGCACCGCCACAACTGACAAGGCGACTCCGGTCAATATTGTCCAGCACGCNTACTGGAACCTGAGCGGAGACCCTACGACTTCGATCAACGATCATATTCTTACCATTCCGGCGAAGTATTTNCTCCCCACTGACGAGACCCTGATCCCTGACGGAAACTTGGCCGAAGTCGAGAATACCCCCTTCGATTTCAATACTGCCACGGTCATTGGAGACCGGATCGAGGANGCCAGTATTCCNCTGCAGTTCGGNAAGGGCTATGACCACTGCTGGGCAGTGGACGGCGAGGGTTTGCGTCAGGCCGCAATTCTCAGGGACCCCAAGACCGGTCGTGCCATGGAACTCCATTCCGACCAACCAGGCGTGCAGTTTTACGGGGGCAATTTCCTCGATGGAGAAACTGCCGGTAAGGGGGGAGTGAAATACGGGCACCGTACCGCATGCTGTCTGGAAACCCAGATGTTCCCCGACTCCCCGAACAAACAGGATAACCCAGCGTTTCCCAATTGCATTATCAAGCCCGGTGAAACCTACACTCATACCATGATAAGCAAGTTTTCCTGGTAACCCGCTGAATCAACCCGTTGATCATCACCAGCACAGTGGGGGATCGCTAATTGCGGTCCCCTCTTTCTATCGACTCTGTCAAACTCTGAACCAAGACCGCCATGGACGCTCCAACAGTGCTTTCTTTCCTTTTCTTTACCGGCCTCGTCGCCCTTCTTACCTGGCGCCTCACCCGGGGACGCGTGGATGACACCGAAGAGGGCTACTTCCTTGCCGGACGCAGCCTGAGTGGCGTGGTTATCGCAGGATCCCTCCTTCTNACCAACCTCTCCACCGAGCAGCTCGTTGGTTTAAATGGTGACGCCTATGCTAACGGACTTGCCGTCATGGCATGGGAGGTNATTGCCGGCGCCTCACTTGTCGTACTCGCTCTCTTTTTTCTNCCGCGTTACCTCAAATCCGGGATCGCGACTGTTCCACAATTTCTGGAAGAACGCTATGGTCCAGCAACCAGGGCCCTCACGACGTTTATCTTCATTGTGGCCTACATGTTGATTCTNCTNCCATTTGTGCTCTTCCTCGGCGCAAAGGGACTCGGTGGAATGCTGAATCTTGAAGAAATGCTCGGGCTCGGCGAAGTAGGAACAATCTGGGCAGTGGTCATCTTCATTGGGGTGGTAGGATCCGCCTACGCAATTTTCGGAGGCCTGCGCGCAGTTGCCGTCTCCGACACTTTCAACGGCCTCGGCCTTCTCGTCGGAGGATTAATGATCACCTTTTTCGCCTTTCAAATTGCTTCTGGCGATGGCGGACTTGCCGAGGCTTTTAATAAGCTCAGACAAGAAAAGCCCGAACATCTGCGCTCGATAGCCACAGGCGAANATCACTACCTGCACTGGAGCACCCTCTTCACCGGGGTCCTCCTTCTCAACTTCTTCTACTGGACTACCAACCAGCAGATCATCCAGCGCACCTTCGCCGCCAAGAGNCTCGCAGAAGGCCAGAAAGGCGTCCTTCTTGCATCCTTCTTCAAAATNCTGGCCCCCNTCATCCTNGTTCTCCCCGGACTACTNGCGTGGCAGGTTTTTGCGAACAAGGGTATCGATCAGGCCAACATGGAACAGGGCGAGGTTTANGGCCAACTCGTCCGCACTGTCCTCCCAACCTGGTTGACCGGGTTCTTTGCCGCGGTGGTCATGGGTTCCATNCTCTCTACCTTTAACTCCGTCCTCAATTCCAGCGCGACCCTCTTCTCGCTTGGAGTCTACAAGAAGATCATCCACCCCANNGCCAGCCAGCGCGAACTGGTGAAGTCAGGACGCATCTGNAGTGCGGTGGTTGCCGTGCTTGCCGTGATCGCAGCACCTCTCATCTTCCTGAATGTTGATGGCCTCTTCGAGAAATTCCAGTCCCTCAACGGAATTTATTTCATCCCACTCCTNGCCATCGTCCTCTTCGGNTTCTTCAACCGTACTGCCAACGGCGTGACTGCCGTCATCACNATTGTGGTTGGTCTCGTCGCAATGGTGATCGGCACCTTTTTCGGAGGAGCAGAGGCCGTCGACNCGGAAACAAACGAAGTTATTTCCAGGGGTTGGATGATCGATACCTTCCGCTCGGGATTCCACTATATGGGCGCAGTCTTTGCAGTCCTCCTGCTTCTGCAGGGTATCCTCGGCGGGTTCATGAAGCGTNCNGCTCCATACGTTCAACAGGACGCAAAGGTCGTCGACCTTACCCCTTGGAAACACGCCAAAGCAGTAGGAATCGGCCTGATCGCTATCGTCCTTGTCATTTATCTGATCTTCGCATTCTAGAGACCTTCGCCCACCACTCGGCTNGCAGGAAACTTCGCTTCAGAGAAGGGTTGTCCCGGTCNCTTATTGCGATGANCATGAACAAGAAGCGGCATCCAGGACTACCTTGCCATCATGTTCCACCAACCCGTTAACGCCGCGCCATGATCCCACGCATCCCTCTGCTCGTTTTCCTGCTTGGGAGCAGCCTGGTATCCGGTGCNGATTATCGCTTTTCTTTGGNTGGCAGCACGCTCGATCCCGGCATTCTTCCCGTCGCCGGAACTCGCAAGGGCGACCTNGTTCCGGGTGATATTGGCCGGGTTGGGCCCTTCCCNTTCGTGCTGGGGCCTCCCGGACATTATCAGTTTCAATTTGGAGGAGTAGATAAGANCAAGCTCATCTGCCGTATCGATAAAGCCCCTCCCCGGTGCGTGGCTGTAAAAATCACTGAATCTCAGGACCATTCTGGNAGAAAACCGGTTCTCATTAATCCTCTTGCCGCCATGACAGTGGGGGANCGTTCTCAAATCCGAGGTATCCTCATTGATACGGACACNGCGGAGTGGCATTCAATCCTCAAAACGGAAGGCCTCGATTGGCATCGGACGGCCCTGAAGCTTAACTACCAATATGATGGAAGAGACCATCGNCTCCTTCCCGATCTCCCCAGTGATTTGCGTTACCTGTCCATCTTCTGTGAGGGAGTCACGAGCTTGAAGGANATCGGCAGTCTGAAGGGAAACAATAAGCTCCACTTTCTCGACCTGCGACTCTATGACCAGAGCGTCGATTTGTCCTCGATCTGCACCAATCCCGATCTCGTCAATCTCAGTATCTCAGGAGGCTCTCTGGAGTCTGTCAATGAGCTCGCCGGGCTATCCNGCATCAAGTTTCTCAAGCTTCGGAGAACGGAGAATCTCCACTCCATAGACTTTGTCTCCGCAATGCCGGAANTGCGGGTATTTAAAGTGGATTCCACAGAGGTGACCGACCTACGCCCGCTGTCCAAGTGCTCACAACTCCGCCTCCTTTCGGCATCCAATACGCCAGTCAGGCATCTCCCTAATGCCGGGAATCTTGCCCATCTCCGCGACGTTCGAATCCTNGACACCCCTCCTACCACAAGAAAAAACGAGGCTGAGACTCTCCGAAAGGCAAGACCAGCCTCTACCGTACAAGCCTCTTGGGAAGACGCCCTCCGGGCCGGACTCGTCCGTGCCGACAGGCTCTCCGTCAGAACCCATGCCTTTCAAGAGCCACATGNCCGTAGTCGAGAGTCCCCGGTAGAAATACGGGGCTCTGAAAATGTTCAACAACTAATCTCCAATATGAGAGTCACCCCTCGTAATGCGGGTTCGTATTGCATGTCCCATAGCGACCACNACCTGAATTTTTACCAGGGAGAGAAACTTATCGCCACCATGGAGCTGCACCACGGCAGGTTTCTTCGCTGGCACCGGGGTCGGTGGCCCGGAGATGCCGAACTCACAATACCGGCGGCCAGACCCCTGTGTGATCTCCTTGCCAGTGGAGGGCANGAGGAGCCTCAACGAGAGCTCAGACAGGCTATTGCCCGGAAGCGAGCACGAGTGAAAAACTGGGANCCTTCCATCAGGTCCTTCGAAAAAGCGGATCAGGAATCCCCTCCCGCAAAAAATTCCATTCTTCTCACTGGGAGCTCCAGTATTCGCAAGTGGAACCTGAAAGAATCATTCCCGGGAAAACCGATGATCAACAGGGGCTTCGGCGGGTCGGAACTTTCAGATGCCATNCTGTATTTCGATCGGATCGTTCTGCCACATCGACCCCGGGTAATCTTTCTTTACGCAGGGGATAATGACATTGAGAGAGGAAAGTCCGCTCAGCAGGTCGTCGAAGATTATAANACCTACTCCCGGCTCATTCGGCAGAAAGTTCCGGGCACCAAACTTGGATTTATTGCGATAAAACCCAGCATCAAGAGGTGGCAACTCTGGCCAGAGATGGCTCTGGCAAACCGAACCATCCAATCCATTTGTGATACCGAGGAGAATTCCTACTACATCGATATCGTCAGCCCGATGATGAATTCTGAGGGCCTCCTGCGGGAAGACCTTTTTGCCGCGGACCAACTACACCTTAGCGAAAAAGGATACCAGACGTGGACAAAAGTCCTCTCCCAGTGGCTTGAACNGCATGATCCGTCTCCCTGAGGCTCCCTATTCGGATTCAAGTTCCATCTGCGCATACATCTCGGAAGCTCGCTGGATTTCTGAACGAGCAGGAAGCTTGCCCTCCACAATAGCAAAAGCGTAATTCACCGTGAGGGACTCCCCCTTCTTGATTTCTTTTTCAAAAAAGGATCCAAATCGTCCGTAATNGCGGTAGGCAGAGTGCACCGTCCCTTTCGGGTTGGTAGGATGATTCAGTTGTACAACGCTATGTGCCTTGTCCCCAAGCCAGTAGGTTTCTGCAATCCANGCCAGNTCCTTCTCTTTCTTGACGTTTGCAGTCGTGATCTCTTCCTTCGGGAACAGGTAAACTGTCTTCTTTCGATCCACTTCATCCGCTGGTCGNTACTGAATGCCTGCATGCTCCGGGTCTCCCTTTAAGGCGATATCACCGTAGGAAGCAGTTAACTTACTCTTGAAGAAAATAACCGTTCGAGCCCAACCCTCTCCCGGGGTCCAGACCGTCATCGTCCGCTCCTCGTCGAGAATAGGCTTCTTTGCAGCGTCCTGCCACTCGGTTACNGACGTAATCGAAGCCGTNTTATCCTTGGATTCCTTTTTCTTNAAGCTCTTGTGAACGATCGCCCCGTCCTTCATGTGCCAGCGGTCATATTTTTTTCCATTGAACCCGATTTTGCTCCATCCGATGAAAATTCCCCGGTGGTGAGTGAACTGTCCCCCGGGGCCTTTCGTGATGAGGCTTTTCCCGTCGGCATCGAAGACATGGAGATACGGCTTGTAGGTCGCATGCTTCATCTTATCCGTTGAGGTATCGTACTCATACATGTAGCGNACAAGTGACTTGCCNCCAGAAACGATGTCGAGGCTCTTGCCCTCTACATCCTTGATTTCCAGCTGGGCTTTCAGTGGGACAAGGAGCCCAGTCATGACGATCAAGGACGGAAANAGTAGGTTGAGTTTCTTCATGCTCCATTCTCTATACCCCGGAAGCATACCCCCTGATCAAGCTATTCCCTCACCCTCTCACCAAACTCTCCATATTTGGATGGTTTCCCTCTGAGCCTTCGGATGAATGTNGACNAATAGCCGATTCGNCNTCAACCTCAGTGCCGTGACCACGCGGCGCAAATTTATCACTACNACGGGTTCGACCATGGCTGCGGCATCAATAGCCCCTGCGGCCGATGGCGATNAGGATACACCACTCCTCTCATTCGGCCTTATCGCNGATTGTCAGTATGCTNACGTTGATCCAGCAGGAGCACGGNTTTACCGAAACAGTGCTGCAAAACTGGATCAGGCGGTGAGCCAACTGAATCGGCATGGCCTGAAGTTCTCTCTNCATCTGGGAGACTTTATCGATCGTGATTTCANGAGCTTCTCTGAACTCAAGCCAATCGTTACCAAGCTCAAATCCCGGCTCTACCACGCCCTTGGAAATCACGATTTTGACGTGGAAGACACCCTTAAGTCCAAGGTTCCCTCAGAATTGGGTCTTACCACCACTTATTACGCTTTTCGCCACAANGGGTTCCGTTTTCTNGTCCTTGATACCACTGAAGTGAGCACATACCGCTATCCCCGTAAGGATGCTGCTACCGTGAGNGCTCAGAAAGAGCTCCGCNCCTTGGCTGCCGCGGGCAAAACTTACGCTCAGTCGTGGAACGGCAGAGTGAGCAACGGGCAGCTCCTCTGGCTTACTGGACACCTTGAAAAAGCAACTGAAGCTGGTGAATCCGTCATCATCTTCGGTCATCACCCNATTTNACCAGAGGAAGCTCATTGCACNTGGAATTGTGAAGCGCTTCACNAACTGCTCTCCCGATTTCCCTGCTGCAAGGCCTACCTCAANGGGCACCGCCACACTGGTGGGTATCAGGTCAGTAACGGCATNCACTATCTGACTCTGCACGGCATGCTGAATACTCAAGATAACGCTTTTTCCATTGCCCGCCTTTATCAGTCACGACTTGAAATCCAGGGTTTTGGTCGGCAGCCATCACTCAANCTCACATTCCGCTAACCGCNAAGGCCNGACCGTTCACCTTCGGTTCGTGAGGAACTCTTCTGCCCAATCAAGCCTACTTGAGAGGATGCACCGTCAGCCGCAGAAAACGCTTGCTGGCCTCTCGCAATCCAACCTGATCTCGGACATGAAAGGCTTCNTCATCATCTCTGAGGATAATTCGCTCGGACCGATTCCAGTCCTTGAGGTTATCACTTACTTCAGCATCAAAGTGCAGTCCGCTCCCGGGACTCTTGTCAATTTCCAGCCGGAGCGAACCTCCCACGAGTGANGGCATCGGCATGAGATCCAATCCCNAAGCCGTCCCACCTGTTGCATACTCTCTAAGCAAGCCCTGCCCATCGCCATCTGGGTCAAGGGTNACTCCGGTCCTCTGCCCGAGTTCAGACTGCAAGACCCAGCCTGTATATTTGGAAAAGCTGAGATTATCCAGATAACCAGTGTCCCTCCTTCGCGACTCGGTTTCATCTTTTTCGTACGCCCAAGTGAGTTTGTGCCATCCGTAAGGCAACTCNCCGGTATACTCCTGCCACCGACTATTACCCGACAAGGATGCNACTTGCCGCTCGTTAACCTCGAAGACCAGGAAATCATAGTCCCTTTCCGAGGAAGCGCGCCAAGAGAAAGATACTTCCCCAGGACCAAATACCCAGGTGCTCAGNGCCGCTCTTTCACTGTCGCCTACTCCAGATGCTGCCGCNGCAGATTGACNATCCACTGTCTGATCCGCCTGCGAGATCCATTCACCTGAACCAGTCGTCTCCCAAGTCAGACCCCAAGCAGGTCCATCTGCGGAGTAGGCCGCTGCACCCGCTGGNGAATCAGGCATGACTTCGATAGTCGCAGGAATAGTCATCTCCTCTCCTCCCTGCGTGACGGCGAGATTAAAATTCACCACNCCGGGCGAGACCGGCCTGCCTGTAATTTCGCCCCGCTCATTAAGAAGCAGCCCACCCCCCAACCGCACGGGGGAAAATGTGGCATTCCCGGAGCCAGAGTACAAAGGGAACTGGTAATCGACGGAGGTTTCGGCTGGCAGCCGNAGATACGGGGGATCCATCAGAAAGGGCATGCTGCGCGAGGCCAGTTGCAGAAAATCAATCCATCCCCGATCTGCNCCATTGAGAGAACTCGAATCCTTANTGTAGGACCAACGAACGGTGTGACTCCCCGGCGGAATTGCAATAACACGATATTCCCAGTCTCGCTCTCCTGAGAGAGATCTTCTCAGCTCTCCGTCCACTGAAAGACTGAGGAAATCATAACCTTCCTCGCTTGATACCTTCCACCAGAAACCAAGGTAATCCGGCCCATCNACAGTCACCTCNAGCCACGATTCCTCGCCATCTCCTACACCTCCACTCTGCGCGCGATTGTTACCGGCAAGGGAGTCCCCGCTTGCNTCAATCTCAAAAGGGGCAGATCCCCCGGAACGGAACAGGAATCCCCCAGGGGAATCCACCGCCTGTGAAAGCGCGTTCGGGGTGATCAAAAACCGCACGACACCGGTTACTGACCCTGCTTCATTTGCCACTCTCACTCTNGCCACATAATCACCGGCAACCGAGGGCAGCCAACTGATCGCTCCCTGAGCGTCGATTTGCATTCCAGATGGAGACTGAGTCAGCGCGAACTCTGTGGGGGTATTCCGGACTGAAACCGCAATATTCACATTCTCTCCAACGGTCCCACGTACTAATGAGGGCCCTTCCAGAACAGGAATGATAAAATCGTCATTTCTGATGATGCCCCAGGCCTCACCACCACTGAGGTTGACCGGCGCGCCTCCTTGTGAGGACAGTATTACTCTGAATCGTTCATTCTCCTCAGCTTCGGAATCTCCGTTTATCGATATCGAAAAATTCGCACTCAAGCGGCCAGCCGGAATCGACACCAACACATCTGAAGCCGAGGCGTAATCACTNCCCGCCAAGGCCGTATCATCCTCAGTGGAATAGAGAAAATTCACTCTNTCCTCAAGCGACTGGCTGAGGCGAATTGTAAATTGAAGATTTCGTGTTCCAGAGTCACCCTCTGTTACCTCGGCATCGGACAAGATCACCTCGGCAACTCCNAGCGAAATNCCATCTACGGTCAGTGCGCCAGTTCCATCCGGATCAAGCCAGTCTCGCAGCCTTGATCCTGACGAGCCTCCTCCTTCCCAGCCCTCGGAAAACTTTCCGTACCANTCAGGATCGTCATTTCCACATGCCGCATCTCCNCCACTTAATTGACCCACCATCCGGCCGTTCTGGTCGTAAATCGGAGAGCCCGAGGATCCTCCCTCTGTTGTCCCGTGATCCCAGTCAATGATCATCCAATGCGTTCCATCAGGACTACTGACCGAACTGTAATCTCGTGTTGAGCGCAGAGCGTCGAAGTCAAAACTTATACGCTTTTCCGAGGTAGCGGGGAAATGAATCCCTACAGCCATTTCTGGTATTTCCCCAGTTCGCGACCATCCGGCAAGATAGACGTCATGCTCAGGGTCAATCGGATCGTCGAGTTCGACAAGGGCCATATCAGCGGCGGTGTAACTGGAGCGCAGGATAGCTCCACTGTTGAAATCACTGAGCGGACCGTTTCCATCTCCTCCATTCTGATTACTCCCTGGGGTTCGGCAGGAGCTGTTCTCATGGTTCCAGTAAACCACCATGCTAGGTGCATTCGACGAAGTCACTCCACAGTGATCAGCAGTGATGAAGTATGGCCTCCTATCACCTCGTGTATTGTTGACCGCGCTACCTGAACATGTGTCTTCGCCATTGAGNGTATAGGCCCCCGCAGCCCGGATTTGATCTCGATATTGATCGATCGCTGGNCCCACTCCCGATTCGGCAGCAGAGCACACAACATCGATATGGCAGTCCCCNTCAGGCGCTTCATTACCAATTTTCCGCGCACCCGCTGCGAAGCTCAGGGCACGGAATCCCCTGTTAACCGAGGTAAGCTCCAGCTCGACTATGCCTCGCTCATCATCCGGCATTTCTAATCGCAAATCGATCTCTGAAGCCGCAACCACTGGAGTCCATAATTCTCCATGGCTTTCATTATCTCTGGCAGTGAACGGCCTCACCAGCAACTGCCCCCCGACTCGCAGCTCCAGACGCGCATTTTCTGGCAGAAAGAAACGGGAGAAGCCCAGATTCAAATTCACAGCGCCTGGAGCTTCGATTCGAAAGCTCCACTGTGCTTTCCCGTCACGGACTTTCCACTCACCATGCTCTCCCGGGTTAATGTTAACCGGCAATCGCTTGGCAAAACGAAGTGGATGCCCTTTACGGAGAGGATTTTCCCGAAGAAGCCTATCCGAGTCAAAATTCGGAAGCCTCAGTATTGATTTGGAACGACTTCGGTTTGACTCCGCCTTCTGTGCCGCATTCAACTGCGCACCCTGGTAGCGGATCTGCTTTTTATCCTTGGTAGCACCCTCGTAAACAACGGATNCGAGGCTCTTTTTCTCCTGAATCNAAAGCACAAATGCGGTGACGACCAACAGCAATGTAGCTCCAACCCATATGACTNATCGTCTTNCCATCGTCATCNNCTAGAGTGCCACCGCACCCGGGCGACGAAAGCGAAAGTTTTGAGAAATGACGAGCGTGAGATTCGGTTCTGCCTTGCCAATCCCAAGCCCCCGTGAAGGAATTCGAGTCATGGCAAGGACACTTCCTGCACACATATTTAGACTTTTCCTGATCTCTCAGGGACTACTCTCTCTCGCGGCAAGTCCAGANCGCCCGAATGTGGTCTTCTTTCTGGTAGACGATTTGGGGTATATGGACATTGGCGCCTATAATCCGAACTCCTTCTACGAGACACCAAATTGTGACCGCATCGCAGCGGCGGGATGCCGCTTCACCAACGGTTATGCCGCCAACCCAGTCTGCTCGCCTACGCGGTATTCCATCATGACAGGTCGTCATCCCTCCCGACCTGACGCGACGAACTTTTTCTCGGGGCGACGAAGTGGCCGCTTCCTGCCCGCTCCCCTTCATGACCGAATGGATCTCNATGAGGAAACCCTCGCTGAAGCATTCAGAGAGGCTGGATACAAAACATGCTTCGCTGGNAAATGGCATCTNGGGCCTACCCCNGAATTCTGGCCAACNAAGCAGGGCTTCGATNTGAATTTCGGAGGTCACAGCCGTGGAATGCCCCGCAGTTTTTTCTCTCCGTATCACAATCCTCGCCTTTCCGATGGGCCGAAAGGAGAGCACCTCCCGGAGCGTCTGGCGGCGGATTGCGCTCAGTTTATCACCAGCCACAAGACTGAGCCCTTTTTTCTCTACCTGTCATTCTACTCGGTGCACACCCCGCTACAGGGCAAGCCCGATCTCGTGGCAAAGTATCGGGAAAAATTGTCCAAGATGCCTCTCGCCGATGGAGAATCTGCCTTTGGCTCGGAAGAGCAGGTCTCGCNACAGCAAGGCAAGAACGGGTCCACGCGTAAAGTCCGCATCCGCCAGCGGCACCCTGTCTACGCTGCGATGATGGAATCCATGGATCATGCNGTAGGCCATGTTCTTGACTCCCTTGAAAGAAACGGACTCACAAAAGAAACCATTGTCATTTTCATGTCTGANAATGGTGGACTTTCCACCTCGGAGGGCAGCCCAACTTCCAATGTCCCCCTCCGCGGTGGCAAGGGATGGCTTTACGAGGGCGGGATCCGGGAACCCTANATGATCTCTGCTCCCGGCCTCACTCAACCTGGAACGGTTTGTCACTACCCGGTGACCTCGATGGACTTCTACCCTACCTTGCTCGACCTTGCGAACATTCCCCCNAAGCCAGAGCAACACCTCGATGGAAAATCTCTCGTGTCGCTACTGCGAGATCCGGACTCTTCACTGAACCGTAAGTCACTGCACTGGCACTATCCGCACTACTCAAATCAGGGAGGGTTCCCGGGCGGTGCAATCCGGCAGGGCGATTACAAGCTGATTGAACGATTCGAAGATGGAAGAGTACACCTTTTCAATCTCACAGCTGATCTGGGAGAAAAAGAAGATCTGGCGGAAAGCAATCCCGACAAAGTCGTTTCAATGCGCAAGGATCTGCATGAATGGTATCGCAAGGTTGATGCAAAATTTCTCCGGCAGAAACCGGGTGGACCAAAGCCTTGGCGGCCTTGAGGCGCCTGCAGGCTTTCTTTCCATCNGCACCCCGACTACTCGATNTCCATTACGAGGACTCGCTCCCACCAAGTCCTGAAATCCTCAANGAANGCCACGTGCTGAGGATCGTCACTCTGGTAGGCATCATGATCCTCCATTGTCGTGAACTTGAACGAGAGCGCGTAATCCCATGAGTGATCGGTCACCGCTCGCTTTTCAGTCGCTGCAGGTTTCCCCCAGCATCCGCTCTCAAGATTCTCCGACTCCATGAGCCTGCCGATGCCTGCCTCAAATTTCGAGCGATCTGACGAATTGTCCCGAACCTCTTTCAACCAGAAATACACGTGATGCTCCATGAGGGGAGAGTTAGCCGGTCTCTCCGTGAGGTAAAAGTGGAAAGATTCAGGTGATCCTCTTACTCATTTTCCAATGTGGGATATTGACCTCAAGAAATGTTTCACCCTCTCTGGTAAAACCGAGCTTTTCATAGAAACCGAGGGCCGTGTCCCGGGCATGCAATTCAATGATAGAGATAAGCTCTTCGCGCAGCGTCTGCTCAACCCCACGTATCAGGTGCCGACCCCAGCCGGCACCCTGAAAATCCATAGCCACGGCCATCTGTCGCAGCTTGACCACCCCGTTGCCCAGCGAGCGAATGACAAGACAGGCGACGGTTCGCCCTTTCACAGCGCAACCAAAATGGCGCTCCTTTTCTTCCCATGACATCTCCTCCTCGGTCCATTGGATATTAAGTGGGTCACGCAGGATCCGCTTTCTCAGATTCAGCATGTCAAAATAGGCCTCTGACCCAAATGCTTCCTCCTTCACCACAGTGCCCGAGAGATGCTGCCTCACAGGTTTCACTGCCCCTCACCGATCAATTTCTTCCACCCCACTGGTTGGGTCCACGCCTGCTCCTTCTGCCCGGCATAGGAGGGGTTCGGATGATCCCTCGAAGAGGTCACCCTCGCACGAACATAAAGTTCATCTCCTCTCAAGCGGTAGACTGGCTGAAGAGATTCTGAGATGTCGAACTCTTCTCCTACAGCGGAATCCTCACCTTTCCGGGTGCCTATAAACTGGGTCTTGTAGGATACCCCAGGCTGCCCTTCGATCTCCAAGGCGATGATGTCCTCCTCGAACGACACATCCACCAGGGTCACCCCGGAGGAGCCATAGAAGTCACCTCGCTCCAGCGCTCTCATCAGAAGATCCGCATCAAGTCGCTCCGCCCTGACCATGATCCAGCCCCGACCGGGCGAAACGTTACCTCCGTGATATTCATGTGAATCGTCAGTCGCCATGCCATACAGGGGGGCCGACTTCAATTTTCCGACTCGGATCGCATTAGCCATGTCCCAGAGCTGTTCGTCCCCGGGGTGAGTTTCATCACCGAGATGATTAATACCGGGGTGTCCGTTGTAGACCTCGAAAAACTGCTCCTCGACTACTTCAGCTAACTGCTCTGCTGTGAATGAGAAATGGAAATTCGGGTGATTCAAATGCGCAATAATGGGCTTGCCGAGACGTTCCGCCTGCTCTCGAACCTTTCGAAGGTTGTTCCGCATGGTATCGACAACGGATGTTCCCTTCTGGGGTGGAATTACCTCCTCAAGGTTCAGGGCATTGATATGCACCTGATGTCTTTCGAAACGGTCGGTGATTTCCTCCGCTTCGATGAGGATGAAGCGACCCTCTTCCTCAAATTCTGATCGCAGTTCGTCGAGTGGCTTAAGGCGAATCTCCTCAGCACTTCCTTCTCCGCGAATATCTACCCAATCCTCTCCGAAGCGCTTACGGTATTTCTCCAACGCAGAAGGCCCGTCACCTTTTTGCCGATTTTTAATCGAAGCGCTTTTCATCCACTTCTCTCCTCGGCTGAGGATGTTGTGATCCGAGAGTGCTAAAAAGTCATACCCCTTATCTTTGTACCAATCTACCACCATGTCGGGGAAATCATTTCCGTCACTCCACAGTGTATGAGTATGAGTGTTTCCCTTGAACCACGGAAGAGAGTCCTCCTCTTTCTTCGCCTCCTGCGCGCGGGGCCAGAAAAGGGCGGCGGCGAGGCCAAGTACAACCACACCCAGCAGCAGATGGTATTTTTTCATAAGAACTGATAGCCAAATCGCTTATGGGCACGCGAGACTTGAATGAGCGTCACTTTTTACGGGCCTGAATCTTTTCAGATTCTTGTGGACCAATCTCTCTCAGAAACACGTTACGCCAGCGAATCTCACCTCCATGCGTCTGAAGTTGAATTGGGCCTTTTTCAGGAAGTGGTCCCTTTTTGTTAAAGTAGTTTTGCAACCGCGCATGATCTACTACCAGCTTGCCGTTAAGATGGATTGTCACGAGGTCCCCGGCCATAATGATACGGAAGCTGTTCCATTCTCCAAAGGGCTTATCAGCTAGCACGAGTGGATCCTTTCCGGGCCACGTCTTGGGATTATTCCAAAGTCCCCCGGAACCTTTATCAGCCCCGATATTCCACTTTCCACCCTCTTTGGTGTAATCCCAGATCTGAACCTGCGGAATACCCCGGAGATAGATCCCACTATCGGCCTTGGCTACTGTCTTGTATTCAAGGAGCAATTCGAAATCGCCATAGTGCTTCTCTGTGCTGAGGTAAAGTCCACGACCATCGTTAACCAGCTCGTTATCTTCAACACTCCAGTGCTTTTGAATGTCCAACAAACTCTTGGCTTTCTTTTCAGCAAGCTCCTCCGGGCTAAGGGCCATCCACTTAGCTGGATCCTCAGTTCCAATCCCCCACCATCCCGAAAGGTCCTTTCCATTAAAAAGAGCAGAGAATCCTTCAGGTGGGTGAACTTCCGCAAGGTCATCGGCAACCACGGGCATTCCCGCACTTAAGGTCATCAACAAAAAGGCCGCGAAAGATTGAATCAATTTGGGCTTCATAGGGCGAAAAGCAGTAATCTCCCGGATTGTAGCCCCCGGGCTGGAAGTGGCTATTGCAAAATCTTCACCGGGTTACTATTTCTGCGCCAATGCGCTTCTTCCCCCTGCTCCTCATTCTGTGGTCATCGTCGTGGATTCAATCCTCCATGGCGAGTCAGCCCAATGTCGTCCTCATTATCACTGACGATCAGGGCTATGGCGATCTCGGCTGTAATGGTCATCCGTGGGTAAAAACTCCTCATCTGGATAAGTTACACGCACAGGCAGTGGCATTAGATGACTACCATGTCGCACCCACCTGCTCGCCTACCCGTTGTGGCTTGCTTACTGGACACTGGACCAACCGGACCGGGGTCTGGCACACGGTGAACGGAAGGTCCATGCTACGCGAAAATGAAATTACGCTTGGTCAGCTGCTTAAGAATAATGGTTACCATACAGGAATGTTCGGCAAATGGCATCTTGGGGATAACTTTCCCTACCGTCCGGAGGATCGGGGCTTTGCAGAGGTTTATCGCCACGGAGGCGGAGGAGTAGGTCAAACGCCGGATCTCTGGAATAATAATTATTTTGATGGCCGCTACTGGCATAACGGCAAGATCGTCTCCGCCAAGGGATTCTGCAGTGACGTATTCTTCGATTATGGCATTCAGTTTATCCGGGACTCTGTTCGCGCGAAGAAGCCTTTCTTTGCCTACATCTCGACAAACGCCCCGCACGGGCCCCTGCATTGCCCTCAGAAATACATGGACCTTTACCCGGGGCGCAGCAAGGCAGAGCAGGCATACTACGGGATGATCTCAAATATTGATGAGAATGTAGGGCGGACCCGCCGCGTTCTTGAAGAACTGAAAATCACTGACAACACGATCTTCATCTTCACCACCGATAACGGGACGACTCTCGGCAGAAATATATTCAATGCCGGCATGAGGGGTTCAAAGGGAAGCGAATACGATGGAGGACACCGGGTTCCATTCCTTGTGCACTGGCCCGCCGGCAACCTTGACCAGAAACGGTCCGTCAACACTCTCACATCCTTTGTCGACATTGTCCCAACTCTCCTCGACCTCTGTGGAGCCACCAAGATTCCTCCAGCTCTAAAATTCGATGGAATTTCGATCCGTAAACTGCTCCGCGAAGGTGATCACGAGGGCTGGCCGGATCGATTTCTGATTACAGATTCCCAGCGGGTCCGGGATCCTATCAAGTGGCGCAAGTCCTCCGTAATGTCTGAGCGATGGCGACTGGTAAATGGTAATGAGCTCTATCACATCGATGATGACCCCGGCCAAAAAAAGGATCTTTCCGCTGAAAACCCCGAGCAGGTCAAAAAGATGCGCACTTTTTACAATGCCTGGTGGGCTGAACTGGAGCCAACATTTTCCCAAACCACGGAAATCTACCTCGGTCATCAGGACCATCCTCGTGTCTCACTAACGTCCCACGACTGGATCCAAGAGCAGAACCCACCGTGGAACCAGGGTCACATCCGCAGGGGATCAGGCGCTCAGAACGGCAAGCATCGTGGCCACTGGGCGGTTAAAGTCGTCAAGGCGGGAAATTATTCCTTCGAAATGCGCCGCTGGCCTGCCGAAGCGAATATTCCGATCAACGCGGGCGTTCCCGCTCTCCCTAACGTCCCCGGCTCGAGTAATGCATTTAGCTCTATCCCTGGCAAAGCCTTCGCCTTTGAGAGGGCGACTCTTCGTATCGATGGCAATGATATTGCCTCAGTCCCCGTGGAATCTTCGGAGAGCCACGTAAAGATCACCGCAACACTCACCGCTGGATCACACCGCTTATCTCCTTTTTTCACTGCTTCTAACGGCGACCAACTAGGGGCATATTACCTCATCGTCGAACCTGCTCCCTGAGAGAGTTATTCATGCAAACCGAAGTAATATGGACTCCTTTTCCACTTTGGCGAAATGACTCGGCATCCTCCTACGTATTTTGCTATACACTCTGACCCCTTTTTCGCCCAATCCGGAGAAGAACGGAGTCTCTAAGGCAATCCAAAACGGAACATTCATCATGATCACACGTATGATTCTTAAATCCTCCGCTTTCCCCCTGACGGTTACTGCTTTTCTCTGCCTTACTCCCACAGGTGAATCGGCTGAACAGACCGCAGTCGTGCAGGAGAAGCAACTTCTCGAGGCTCTTAATCAAAAGAAGGTTCAGGCTCTTTCTGAAGCAGAGGAGGCCCAGCTTCTCATTGCGGGGTATGAAGAATTCCTTGAGGACCCGGAACTTAACCCGGAAGAGCGTCCTGAAATCCGCAAAAGTCTCATCAAGGAAAAATCCCGCTATAAGCAACACCGGTCCAGAGCCGGAAGAATTCAGGTGGCCCAGCAGGAACTACGGCAGCTTCCCCACGATCCAGCAGTGACCCTATCCAGCCTCAAGGCAGCCTACGCCGACCTCGAGGGCCTCGCCGCAAGAGGAAAGGCTGCATGGAATGAAGTACTCTCTACCCGGGGAAAATTTGTAGAAAATCTTGAGCGAGAGCACGAACAACATCTCAAGGACGCGCAGGAGGCAATTCGTAATCTCAATGTGGAGACTCAAGCGACTGAGCTTCTGTTAAGTTCGGTTGACCCGAATACTGGCGACACTTCTGACTCGGAATTTTTCGTCGCACTGAAGCTCCCCGCAATAAGATCGGCTATTGAGCGGGGTTTCCGAATCGCTACCGATTCAGGAGACAAGCAGCGACAGGCGCAGACTACGCTCATCGCCTTGATCGCCTACTCACAATATTTCTGGGATCACTACAGCGGAAAACGCTCTCTCCTGACAGAAGATGAGCTTCCCTCGGACCGCCAGCGCAATATTTTTGGTGTTCCAGACGGCAAGGTTCTCACAAGTGACATGATTACACATAACAATAGTCATTTTTACTATCTCGCTCCAAAGGCGCGCGAAAAATTCAACAAGACCTTGAAAATGATCTGGGGAGAGAAGGCTGTGTCCGTGACAACATGGAACCAGAAATACGATGAGCCGTTCGCACAGGCCTGCCGTGCCTTGGCCACGGTAAATGACGAGCACCTGGTCCCCAACCCTCAGGTTTTCTCTATCATGGAAAAAATCGAGCTCCTCCTCAATGAGCTCGATCTAGTGAACAAATCTATCAGTCAGCTGGACTCNAATTATCGAGCACAACTGGCGAAAGCCAAACAGTTTGGAAATGAGGCGCGCCTTTCCTCTGCACATTACAACGCGGAGATCTGGAGCAAGGAATCTGAGCAACTCATTATCGGATTTGAACGCAGTCGCGCCCTTCTCGTNCAACAACTGAAGGATTCCCGTGAAAAAGNATGGATTCCTGATGCCCGCAGAATCTCCGAGAGTGCTCTTATAATCGGNAAGGCCCAGAGGCGATTCTATGCAGTTCGTNAGGTCAAGGAGGAGCTTGAAGACCTGCTCTCTGNCCGGAAGTCACGGCCATAGNACGCGGGCAGGCACTATTACTTCAGTCANACGCNGCCAGACCGAAAATGCTTTCATCTGGCAGNAAGGAACTNACGACAACTCCTTNGGCCANGACCNTNCCNCCTTCANGATGTTNCATGGAATNGCCGATTCTGCGACAAAACATTGACCGGCCTCTGAAANTGGGCACCTTGCCACTGTTCCCGCAATTTTGACGGATCAATCGCTCCTCACAAACACTTGCTCGCCATGAATCGTATTATTCTCACTCTTCTTGCCACAGCCCTGATGGGNACCTCGGTCTATGCCGCACGACCCGACTGGCTTCAGTGGAGAGGCCCGACTCGCGACAGCCAGATCCATAAGTCTGCCAAGCCCTGGCCCGACAAACTCACAAAGGGTAATCTCAAGAAAAAATGGTCGGTAGATATCGCCGAAGGCTACTCTTCNCCCATCGTGGCGGGCAGTCGCGTGATTACCGTCGAAACCAAGTCCAAAAAGAACGAAATCGTNCGGGCTTTCGATCGTGATTCCGGAAAACAGCTTTGGGAGAGCTCATGGGCGGGATCGATGAAGGTNCCATTTTTTGCTGCTAAAAACGGTAGCTGGGTTCGAAGCTCTCCAGCGGCGGACGATAAGAACATTTACATTGGCGGAATGCTGGACGTCCTTGTNGCTCTGGATATTAGCACCGGTAANCAAAAATGGAGCNTGGACTTCCCCAAGAANGAAAAAACAACCAAACCTCAGTTCGGGTTTGTCTGTTCTCCTCTGCTGGACGAAGACAGCATTTACGTTCAGGTCGGCAGCGCCCTTCGCAAGATTCGAAAGGATAATGGAGAAACAATGTGGAAGTCCCTCTCTGATGAAAGGGCAATGTTCGGGTCCGCATTTTCATCACCNGTTCGTGCCCGAATCGGNAAGCGCGACCAGATCGTAGTACAGACCCGTATGGAACTCGCAGGCGTGGCNCCGCATGATGGCAAGGTTATCTGGAAAACTCCGGTCAAAGCCTTCAGGGGAATGAACATCCTCACTCCTACCGTGATCGACGACAAGGTATTCACTTCGACCTACGGGGGAGGNACCTTCTGGTATGGCGTTGAAACAAAGAAAAACAAGCAGGACGTCGCCCCCCTGTGGCAGCACAAGGTTGAAGGATACATGTCCTCACCGGTCGTCGTCGACGACCTGATCTACATGCATGGACGCGACAAGCGTTTCCACTGTATCGATCCNGNAAAAAAGGAAGTCCTTTGGTCCACCGGGGAAGTTTTTGGTGATTACTGGTCCATGGTCGCAAACGGAAAGCAGATCCTCGCCCTCGACAGTCGAGGGTATCTNCTTCTCATTGAAGCAAGTCCGGAAGGATTCAAGCCAGCCGGCAAGATCGAGGTAAGCGGNAGAGCAACATGGGCTCACCTCGTTGTGTGTGGGGACGAAGTCTACGTCCGGGACCTCAAGGGTCTCACTGCATATAGCTGGAAGTAANCGGAAAATCCNGNCTCGGTCAGTCGAGAATATCCTCCGTCGNTTTTTTCTTCGGTGGAGGCTTTTTCCCTGGCTTCTGGGCTGGTGGTTTCCAGTCCGGATGAGGGGTAGCCCAGATCTTTCTCTCTCCGAGATTCAGTGTCTGGCGAACGGAATCATCGGCAAAAACCCAGCCGACCGGGATCCGCTTGTCCTCCGCNATTCTCCGGACACCAATATACTGTTCGAAGGAATCTNTGGTCACAAAAANCCGAAGGTAGTCTCTGTCGAACGAGGCCGCAACCATCACCTTGTTGGCAGCAGATCTCGATTTCNCGAGGCTNTCTAAATCTTCACCCTTACCATCCCTGGGGTAACAGAAANCCTGCAGATNTCCGTTTTCATGCAGCTTGAATTCATACCGGAANAGAGGGTTACTCTCCGNTAACTTATCCATGANACGGTCAGAATTTTTTCTCTATCATAGCGATTCTTATATTTGGGATCACGGGATAGCAGATCCTTTCTCGGGGTCACCTTGGCTGCAATTGCGTCCAGAATCCCCTCCCGGTCAAAATGAATCAATTTTCCACCACGAATGATCATGCGGATCTCTTTTGCTTCCTCTTCAGGGACGCGAGGATTGGGAAGGCGAACCAGTTTGGCCTTCCTGTTTCTGAGACTTTCCTCTTCCTCCTTTGCCTTACTTCTTAACTGCGCCAGTCTGCCACCCTCGGCTTCCAGTTTCTGCCTTAGCTCCTCGATCTCCTGCTCGAGGATTGCCAACTCGAGATCCAGTTTCTTGAAACGGGCCTCGTTGCTTCCGAGCTCTTTTCTGACCGCGATCAACGTCTCTAACTCTTCTCGCGCCTTCTCGAGGTCCTCGGGAGCCACCACCTCAGGTTCCTTCAACTGGTCAAGGCGCTCCATCACGATTTTCTCCTTCGCCTCCAGATCGGACATCATCGCCACGCTAACTTCAGGTAAATTGGCTCGAATTCGTTTGGCCGCGCTCGAAACATTTACCTGAGTGACAATCAGAACGACGATAAGAACACCGACTACATTTGTCATGGTATCAAGAAGGGAGTCCAGACTCCCCATGGTATCATTTCTTTTCTTTCGTCGTGCCATGGCCTTATCAACGTCGTTTACTGAAGAACTCCTTGAGGTCCACATCTCCCCCGCCAATCAGAGGGACCTTGCTTGTTACCGCACCAGCCCCCCTCGCGAAATCACGAGCTGCATAAAAACTGGATCGCGCATCTTCCCTTACAAGAAAGACGATAATCCGGTCTTCCTTAGATGCTGCGTAATTCACCGCCTGTCGGAATTTAGCGTTCTTTGAAATTTCCTTACGGGCTACCTCCACTCGCTGGGATGGACTGTGGATGACCACTCCCTCCTTTCGCGCTTCCATGAAAACGGGAGTGACCTTACGGAAATAGTTGGAGTTGGAGAGAATCCTCAGCGGCAGTCCTCTCCCTGCCTGCTTGGCGAGCTCTCCCAGTTTTTCTTTCCCCTCAACCAACCCCGCCTCAACCTTTTTGTTGGCATCCAAGATCTTTTCCCTTTCTACCCTCGCCTCCTCAACCTGTCGCACAAGTGGAGGGAGCTTTAATCCTTCCTGCCGGACAGTCTCAATCTCGGCCGAGACCATTTCCACCTGCATCTTGATCTCGGTCAGAGTCGCGGCATCCGCATTCTTCTGCTGCAGCTCCTTCTTCTTCAGCTCAATCTCGGCCTCTCGCTCTGCAATTTCATCCTGCAGAGCAACATAGTCTTCAGCCCGAGCGACCGCTTCATCCTTCCGCCCCTGCAGAACCTCCGATACGCTCAGTGCGACAATCAGAATCGTAAGAGACCCAATCAGACACGCGAGGATGCTTAGAAATGGAAACAGAGAGATCTCTGGTCCCGCTGATGCTCGCCCTTTGGCCATTACCTTGAATTTATTTTACGACTTCTCCCGGTTTTAGGCTATCACGCTCAGAACCATTTCCTTTTTTTCTCAATCTTGACCTGCTTTCCATCTAGTTCCCGAAGGACCTTGTTGAGCTCTTTCATGCCGTCCGCAAGGACCTGAAAGGAGGACTTCACCCTCTCCGAGGTCGCCTCGAGAGTATGCTTGGACTGAGCCTCAAGGCTTTCAGCCATCGCCCCAACCTTTTCCTCAATCACGGATCGTTGCGAATCGATTGCAGCCGTAGTCCGTTCGACCAGTTGGAGCTGTTTTGCCTGACCCTCGGCCATTCCCTCACCAACCTCTCGTAACTGCTGAAGAAGATCTTGCTGACTCTCAGCAAGAACCGGAGCAAGGGCGTTGGCAAGGGACCGGGTATTATCGGCAATATCTGAAACCCCACCAGCATCACTGAGCCTTTTGAGAAGGTTTTCAAGGCAATAACTGTCCACCGAAGCCAGAAGGTCTTCCTCCGCCTTCTGCATTCCACTCGCAGGGAAACTTAAGAGAATGCTCATGCACAGGGCAACCAGAGTGGTATCAAAAGCAACACCGAGACCGACGGTCACCTCTGTCAACTGATCCATGAGCGAAGCCATTTCCTGTGTTCCCGACATCCCACCGGCCAAACCAGCAATCGCAGTCGAAATCCCGAGCACTGTTCCGATAAAACCCATGATCGGAATAGCCCAGAGAAACACTTTCACAAGGGTGTAACTGCCGCTGATTTTTCCCGCATCGATTTCCGACTGCATCTCCATCATGCTCGCTACCTCGGGATTGCTCTCGCGGGCCTTGAAGTGCTCAAGACCCCGGCGAATCCTTCTAAGCATATAACTGTCCCCCAGTTTAGCTGGTAAGGTTGCCTGATAGCTAAGAAAGTTGTCGACGTTCTGTGGGGTAATCGCATCCGCGATGGAAACAGGAAGGACGTCCATGATGAGAGCGCGCCGCTCCACTTTTAATCTCCGGTATTTCAAGATCATAATTCCTGCGGCCCATCCGAGAAAGAGAACGAGGACGAAAGGCACCCATCCGCGATCAAGAAAAAGAGCCCCAAAGTAAGCATCCTTGAAAGGAAGCATCATGAGCAGGAAGCCCACAGTAATTGCAGCCCCAATGGCAAATCCTGTCCACAGTTCACGATTCCCGGCACTTCCCCAGTTCTGGCCCCCCGGGCTACCCTCTGCAGCAGGGTCCTGCTGGTGGGAAACCGCACCCGGAGCAGACAGGGATCCTAGAGCTGGAACGGTACAGTTAGTAGCGCAGAAGGGGCACTTTACCTGAGTCTCTGAGGCGAATTGCTGAGCCAGAAGAGCCTGATTACAAGAGGGACAGGAAAATCTCACACCCCAATTCATCTTATATGAAGCAGAAGTGCAACTCGCCGCATTGTACCCCTCTCAGAAAAGCCACTTTTGGAAGGGTCTTCACGTCTCCTTCGATCATTTCTCGCTTCCTATCTCCAGACTGTTTGCTTTCCATTCCCCATCCCGAAGGCTTGGCCATGGGGTCCTTCGCTATACCATGAAAACCGTATATCTTTTCATTCTGATCCTTATCACTGGCATTACGCCCGCCACTGTCTCTGCGGCAGGAAACAAAGCCTCCAGTCGAGCACCAAATATTATCATCATCATGACCGATGATCAGGGGTATGCTGATGTAGGAACGTTCGGCGCAAAGGGGTTCTCGACACCCCACCTCGACCGGCTAGCAGACGAGGGGCTGCGCTTTACCAACTGGTATGTGCCCCAGGCAGTGTGTGGCGCCTCCCGAGCCGGACTACTTACCGGCTGCTACCCGAATCGTATCAACATGCTCGGAGCCCCCGGCCCAAGTTCGCAGGGGGGTATCGCAGACGGAGAGGTTCTTATCTCCGAGATGCTCAAGGATTGTGGTTACGCCACAGCCCTTTTTGGAAAGTGGCACTTGGGCCACCTGAAGAAATTTCTGCCCCTCCAGCACGGTTTCGACGAATACTATGGGTTGCCCTTCTCCAATGACATGTGGCCCTTCCATCCGGGTGTCCGTCATCTTCCCATGGAAAAGAGACTGAAGCGCTGGCCTCACCTCCCTATGATTGAGGGTAACGAAATCGTCAACAAAGAGGTTTCGCCTGAGGATCAGGTTGGCCTCACAACCTCTTATACCGAAAGGGCAGTAGACTTCATTTCCCGTAACCGAACCAAGCCCTTCTTCCTCTACGTGGCGCACTCCATGCCTCACGTTCCTCTTTTTGTCTCGGACAAATTCAAGGGTAAATCTGAACAGGGACTTTACGGGGATGTCATCATGGAGATAGACTGGTCCGTCGGACAGATCACGGCAGCCCTGAAGAAATTTGACCTGGCTGACGATACCTTGATCTTGTTCACCAGCGACAACGGTCCTTGGTTAAGCTACGGTAACCACGCGGGGAGCGCTCATCCACTGCGCGAAGGAAAGGGCACTACGTGGGAAGGGGGGCAACGGGTCCCCTGCATTGTACGTTGGCCTCGTAGAATTCCTGCAGGCCAAGCTTGTCATACTCCGGCCATGCACATTGATCTTTTCCCAACGATACGGAATATTGTGGGTGGGAAAAAACCACCCCACCAGATTGATGGGCGGGACATCACTTCCCTGCTCACAGATCCCGGGGACGCTAAGAGTCCACACGAGGCGTATTTCTTTTACCGTGGAGACCGGCTTGAGGCGGTTCGGTCGGGAAAATGGAGTCTCCATCTCAATCACTCGTATCGCAGCCTGAAAGACCAACCTGGAAAAGATGGAATTCCAGGCCCCTATATTCAGAAAGAGACAGAGGTGACCCTCTACGATCTTGAAAAGGACCTCAGTCAGAAACGCAACATAGCCGAAGATCATCCTCGCGTCGTCAATCGTCTGAAGAACCTCGCAACGAAGTTTGATACCAGTCTCAGGGCGAACAAGCGCCCCAAGGGATCTCTTTGATCACTCCACCTGTCAAAGTAGACTTCTTCGCTTACACGATACTCAGATGCGGAGGATTCAATCGGGGCGGTCCTCGAGGATCACGCTTGGCAGCGCTAGACCCTCCTCTCTCCACCGCGGATTGCCAAAGATCCTCTTATCGGTGAACTCGTAGTCGTCCCACGGAGACTGGTCTTGCATCCGTGGATCACCGGTCGCACGAAGATAATCCTCCATCTTTTGCCGAAGCGATGACTTTATCTCTGAATATTTCTTGTCTTCCGCGAGGTTCCTCAACTGATGCGGATCCTGCTGCATATCATACAGTTCCTCAGCAGGGCGCCGCCCAAAAGAGAGTCGGTAGTAAGGCGCTATTCTAGTTTCACCACAGTTCTTCATGAGGAAATCCTTGGTCGCTCCACGGTCGCAATCCCCAAGGAATCCCTGGTGGGACGACACGAAATCCGGATCGCCAGCCGGCCACCGATTCGGCTCATAGTTCCGAATGTAGGCAAAGGAATTGGTCCGAATGCACCGTGCAGGGTAACCCACTCCATCACGGCGGCAGATAATATGGCGCTCGAATCCGGTGACAACAAAATCGCGCGATGGAACACTACCCTTTTCCAGTAATGACTGCCCGTTCATCTCTGCTGGAATCTCAACCTCTGCCGCTGCCAGAAAGGTGGGAGCAAGATCAATGAGGTTAACCAGATCTCGACGAGTCACACCTTTCCTGGCTGGTCCGGGGAATCGAATAGCTAGGGGCACCCGGGTTCCAGAATCATAAAGGTTGCACTTGGATCGGGGCATCGGGTTTCCATGATCGCTGGTAACCACGATTAAGGTGTTCTCCAGCAGATTTTCCCTCTCAAGAATATTGAGCATTCTTCCGAGATGCCTATCGAAGTGCTCGATCTCAAGAGCGTAGTCGAGAAACTCTCCCCGAACAACTGGGTGATCCGGCAGGCTCCCGGGTAGCAATGCATCTTCCAGCTTCTTCCCATTTTTTTTCCATGCCCCTTCCTCAAACCTCTGGTGAGGCTCATTCGATCCATACCAGAAGAAAAATGGCTTCTCCCTGTCCCGGCTAGCAAGGAAGTCCTCGAAGTTAGACGCATAATCAAGATGACTCATTCCAGGACGCCGCTCCTTCAGTGTCCTGCGGTGAAAAGAGGCTCCTAGAATTGCTTCGGTCTGGATTGAGGAATACGAACGGGGTGGCAACGATTTCCCTGCAGCCGGTGTAAATCCCTCAAGTTTTCCCGGCCCCCAGGTCTTCCCTGTTGCGGCCAGCTGGTATCCGGATTGCCGGAGGAGGAGCGAGAAAATGGCATACTCAGATTTCAAGGAGCCCATCAGGTTCCCCCCGGGTCCAGTCTCCCACATATTCCGCCCGGTAAGGATCGAGGTCCGGGACGGCATGCAGGAGGGGCAGGAAGCAAACGCGTGCGTGAAAAGGATTCCCTCCCGTGCTACCCGGTCAAATGCCGGTGTGCTTGTCCCCTTATCGCCATAGGCACTGGCATGCATCCAAGACTGATCATCCGAAATCGCAAAGAGAATATTTGGACGATCGGCACCTTCGATCACTTCTGGCCAAAAAAGGACCAGCACTGCAGCGAGACGAATCATTTCCATGTCTTCCCTGATTTACCGCTCCTTGACAAGCGACCAGTAGATCCGGACACGGTTAGTAATTTTCCCAGAACACGTGTAAATCCTGAACGCCAATTCCCTCGAGGCTTTCAAGCTCCCCTGCGGCTCCCTGAAACACATCACCTTTTGCAAGCTTACTGGGTGTCACAAGACAACGCATTCCCGCATTATGAGCAGCCTCCATGCCGTGCCTTGTATCCTCAATGACAAAACAATTTCGAGGCTCTACCCCGCAACGCTGTGCTACCAATAGATATACCTCTGGATCGGGCTTCTTAGCCTCCACATCATCACCGGCGCACACCGTTTCCAGCGACGCAACGAGCTCCTCACCCAGCGAAGCCTCTAGGACTTTTTCTGCGGCCCACTTGACACACGCCGATCCAACAGCCAGTCCCACCCCGGAGCCGATCACTTCCTTGAAAAGAGATTTCACCCCGGGCCGGAGAGCGAGCTCTTCTCGTTCGAGCGCATCTACAACAAGATCCACATACAGATCCGTCTTTCGCGCATATAGCTTGCTGCAGGTCTCACCATGATTTTCCACGGGCTGCGATAGCCATTTGAGGATCTCATCGAACTTTGCTCCGCCCATCGTGGCAAGCCGCGCCTTGTAATCTTCTTCGCTCCACTCCCGCGAAAGGTTCAATTCACGAAACAGAGCATTATATGCCCTCCGATGGTAGTCCTCGGTCTCCAAGATCGTTCCATCGAGATCTGAAATTACTAAATCTATTGGCATTGCGCTATAGCAGGGAATGATGGCAGCGTGCCCTGAATTCAAGAAATCGGTCCCGGTAGTAGCTCTCTCTTCCGCTCTCAGGCTCCACGACCTGAGACATTTTTACCATTCTGCGAGACCAGTTCCCAACAGGATCACCATGAAATCCAGCAGCAGCCAGGATCGCGGCTCCCATTGCCGAATGAGGATAGGCGGGGATCTTGATACATTTGCACAGCATATCAGCACGCACCTGAAGACTCAGCCTACTCCGGGATCCTCCCCCGGTCGCATAGAGGTTTTCTCCAACAACTCCCCCTAGAGATTCGATCAACTCGAATACCAGCGCTTCAAGGCATGCCAGTCCCTCCAGACAACCAAGAAAAAATCCTACTTCATCATCCTCCTCACCATCACAAAAGGGCTTGAAGGACCTACTGGCAAACGGAAGGCGCTCACCCTGCCGCACTGAGGGATATATGAGATGACTGGTCTCTTCTCGTTCCCGTGACCGCACTTCTATTTCCTCGATACGATTACCGAAACGTCGACGCACTATCTCTCCACCGGCATTTGACGCGCCACCTGGCAGCCATGATCCATCCGGATGTCGATGGCAGTAGATTCTCGCTTGCGGGTCTTCGATTTTTCTCTCACTCACACCCTTGAACGCCATTGTTGTCCCCACCGTTGTTGACCAGTCTCCGGGACTCGCAGCGCCGGAGGCATAAAATGCTGCATTTGAATCGGTCGCTCCACTCACAAGCACTACCTCCCGAGGCAATCGCCATCGCTTGCAATGCCTTTCACTCAGAAATCCAATTCGCCGCCCCGGGGCCACCACCTCAGGCAAGCTGAGATCCGCCAGACTGGAGGGCCATTTTCCAAGAGCTGGGTCAACCCCTGTTTTCATGGCATTGGTAAAATCAGTTGGAATCTCAGGAGTTCCTGCCAGCCAACTGTTGACGAAGTCGGCCGCATGGAAAAAGAGCACATCTTCCGGCAAATCAAGATGGCTCTGCATCCATCGAATTTTAGGCAGGGAAAAGGTTGGAGAGCATCTTCCTCCAAATACCTCCCCACAACGATCCGCTTCCTCCGTAGCCCGCATATCGTCATACATAAGGGCCCTCCCTAGCGGATTGCCATCAGGACTCACCGGGAGAACCGTCCCCGAAGTGCTATCCACCGCGACCGCATGCACATCGCGATGAGCAGGATCAGAAAACAGGTGATCCATGGCATCCTCCAGCGCGAGAACCCATTCCTCCGGATCTTGCTCCGAGCGACCGACCTCTCGTGCCAAGTTACGATTACCCAGTTTCTGGGAACTTTCCGACCGGATGGCACCATCGTCCTCCACGAGAAGACAACGCACACCACCAGTGCCCAGATCAATTCCAAGGTAACCCATCGATACGCGGTGGCATTGACGCTCTTAAAGATTCAACTGCTTCTGCCGGTAGACTTCGTCAGGCCTCCCAGCGATACGCTCGATCTGGTCCCGCGGCAGGAATACCGGACCACCGAGTGATGCCGCACCCTCAAAGATATTGGCTGCCTTATCTGCCATGAACGTGCAAGCAAGCACAGCATCAGCGGTTTTTCCGAGGGCGATGATCCCATGATTTTCCAGCAAAATTAACCGCGGGGCCTCTCCATACTCCCGGATGTATTTCCGGGTTTCCCGCTTGATTTCAAGCGCAAGCGGAAGGCCCGGGTCACAATTCCCCACGAAGACCGAGGCCCGCCCACAGCATACAATCTCATCAGGGAAGATCCGGTTCTCTGCAAAGTCACGCGCCCTGCTGCTGCATAGAATCTTGTTGGCTGCCTCTGAATGGCAATGCCCCACAAAGTCTACCCCATCGAGGGAAAGAAGCCACGCATGAAACATGGTCTCGATACTCGGCTTTTTTGCTGCCGGGTCGCATCTGCTCGCTTGGAGGATTTCATCAACCTCCTCATTTGAAAATTCCCTCCCACTGTCCTCCATGAGAGTGAGTACCTTACTCGAGAGACAGCGAGTAACTTGATCGCTCCGCAGATTCTCCAGACATGAGCCGCTCGCCTTGACCAGAAATTCATCATCCGCGACTCGAGCTGAGGTATTACCCTCCCCAAGGATGGCAAGCCGGCGATCCTCCCTGCCAATCTCATGTGAAAGCCTAAGCAAGTCTTCTAGTGGCGTATTCTTCATGTTCTCTTCCCCTGAGGATGAGGCGGTTGACGCAGAACCCAACCATAAACCTGCCTGCTGGCACAGTGGAAGACTCCCGGCTCTACTGACACAAATCTTGAGAAACGAGGCTCGAACTACTCTCTGCATCTGCGAGAGCCCTTTCTGTCGCCCCATCAACAATCCTCACGCGCCCGGCTTCAAATCAAGAGACCATCGTGAGAGAGCACCCTCACGGGAAATGTCATGCATCCATCTTAAACAGGCGACAACGATTACATGGCGATTCCTATCTTTGGACTCCACCAGCTTCCAGATGGAGCACTCGCAGACTTGCCGGAACAGGGACAAGGAAGCCGATCGCTCTAAAATAGCAGATTTTGTAGGGGATTACCTCCTCCTCCAAGATACTTTCTCTCCACAATTCAGGTTGACCGGAAGCCCGAGAGAGCCTATTACCCGCCCCCCGCCGAGGATTTCCCTGATCGAACTCCATTCTGATATGCGCACGAAAAGAAAGTTCATGAAGACGCATCTGACCCGTCCTCGAAAGGGCGGAGCCGCGAGGCGTCGCCGTCAGGCAGATCATCGTAAGCGCCTCGTCGCGCTCGGAGTAGATCAGGCAGCAGTGGATGGAATGAATCAGAAAGAGGTTCGTGCCATGCTCAAGTATCCTGCCAAAATCGGGAAAAGCTGAACTAAAGCTGCCCACTTCTTCAAAGGGTCCGCATCAATGGTGCGGACTTTGCTTGTACACACACCACATTCTTGCCCCGCGATACCGGTTGCTACCCAAGCTCAGCACCCAAGACGACCGGGGCTTCCTTAAGCAATCCGCCCTCTTCCAAGTTCGGCAACAGTGGCCTCTCACCTCGTGTCTGCCAGCCTCGGCTTGGGCACAATAAAGCAGGCCAGAAACAACCCCATCATGAATCCACCAAGGTGTGCCCCATACGCAATATTGACTTCAGCGCGCTCCATGAGGCGATAGTAATCAAATGAGATCCCAACTACGGTCAGGATCCCGAGGTTAGCGGGGGGCACGGGCCGGGCTAGGGGAAATACATTGGGATCAGGCAAACGCCAGCGGACCGCCATCCCAAGATACAATCCCTCGAAACCCATCACCATTCCGGAAGCTCCAAGCAGATGGTGATTCTCAAGGGGATTAAGAAAGACATGACCAAGGGATCCCGATACAGCTGTCAGGAGGCATACCGCCACCATCCAACGTGATCCCAGAAGCTCCACGGCCAATGCTGCAAAGATCCAAAAAAACAGAAGGTTAAATGCCAGATGTCCCGCATCTCCATGCAACATGGTGTTTGTTACGAGGGTTGAGAGAGTAGACACGTCATTAATAGTGGCTTTTCCAGAGAGGACCGCCTGCCAGCTGGTAGTGATCTCTTTCGGAACAACCATGAACCGCTCATCGGCCCCATCGGGCCCGAAAGTCTGCAAACCCAGAATCAGGCACATCACAAGGATCGTGAGCAAGAGCAGCCACTGCTTCCGGACTACCTTGTGCTGATACCAATTCATCGGGGAGAATCTTAATCTACAACCTCGGTATTGACGAGAATGCATGAGGGGGATTTCACCTCCTCCTTATTTCAGAGCGAACCGCAAACGGCCTCCTGCGGGTATTGTTCCGTTCCAGCGCAGGATCAGGGTGTCGCGGGCCGCCCAGCTTAAATTATAAGATGACGAATTTGCGATCTTGCCATCAATTCTAACGTCAGGAAGCCCCACAAACCCCGGCAGGACGAACTTTATCACGGGATCTTTGCGGTCGTAGACCCCGGCGCGCAACTCTACTTCTCTTGTTCCTCGAACGACGTGACACCCCTCACCTTCATTATACCCATCGAAATTCAGATCTCCTGAATCATCGAGAACAAGTTCCCCAGCATTTATAACCAGATTAGCTGGATGCTGATAACTACCTCTATATTTCTCTGCGAGATCGGGTTCTTCAAGAAACGATGGCATGATTCGCAGCTGCACAGCCATTTTCCCGCCTTTCCCGCACCCTTTGCAGGAAACTTTTCTATGCGTGGAGAACCTTGCATCAGGGGGCACATTGGTAATCAGTCGACCCCCTGCATTCGCTGGTAAGAGAAGAAGGTCATCTGGCACTGCCCAATGCCTGCCGGCAAGACCCAACCGCGATAACAATAGATGAGGTCCCTCAAAGGTAGCGCCGGATTTTACCAGAAGATTCCTCTCGGGATCAATGACCTGCCAGCCATCAGAGGCATGAATAAGTGGAGTCGTGAGCCGGAGCTCCATTCCGGAATGATCCGGCAGTAACTCCTCCGTTCCGAAGAGGACGAAAACCCGACCGTCTGGATAAACCGTATATTCCTCAAACCTCGGGAGTGGAAGAGACAAACTACGGCTCCGAAAACGAACCCGTGCAGAAGAACTTTCAAGAACTTCAATTATTACCGGGACAGGAGCGGCTGAACTGGAGGTCACTGAGGAATCGATAACTTCCAGAAGAGACCCTCCCGCGAGCAAGTTCACGGTCCTGAATGGGTCCTCCCGAAGATTAAACCACTGTGTAATGACCTGCCCCTTCTCCCCGATCCGCTGTTTTCCCTCACCTTTCCTTGCCGTGATTCGAAGTTCGAAGCATCCGGGCGATTCCACTGACAGACAATCCGGATCGTCTCGAACGACGAGCCCCACGACACAGCTCTCGCTAGGGCCGCGCCCATCTATGAAAGCCTCCGCAACTTGGAAATGCCGGGAGTCCATGTGGGGGTCATGGCGAATTTCTTCCAGCAGACTCACTGCCCAGTCCCGTTCACCGATTTCCATGTATATTCTTGCCAGACGGGCCTTCTGGTATGCACGCAGACCTGCCCACTCTCTTGAGCGCAGCTCCGGCAGACTACCTGTGAGAACCCGGATAGCTCGCCGCCCTCGCCCTGCCCGTGACAGCAACTCCGCCATCGCCAGACGTATTTCAGCACGCAGCCGAACATGTGGAGGCTTATCCTCAATGGCCTTGAGAGCTTCCTCAAGTTGCCGAATCGAACCTTTAAACCCCTTATCCCCTGGCGGAATTTTCGCACGCTCAAGAGCAGTGACAGCTAGCCAGAACTCGCGATCACGCGGCCAAAGCTCAGCGTCTTTCACTAACGATTCCAGAAGATTTAAGGCAGCAGCATCTTCACCGAGTCCAGTAGCAACCCGGAACAATCCGAGTGTTGCGTGGGGGCGCAGAAATTCGGGTCCAGTCTCAACAATCATCCTGTAGAGGTTACCAGCCTTCACCCACTGACGCTCTTCCAGCTGTTTTTCAGCCATGAGATACTCTGCCAAGCCCTCTCTCCCCTGAGCCTCCGCCACGTCATGGCTTAGGACGGTCCACAGGCAGAACGCGACAACCGTGCTGGCCCGATACGCGCACACCACCAGCACGTTTCCCATCGCAAAAGCAGCAGCTTTACTTTTTACAATCTTGGCCATTCTGCTCGCGCAGCAATATCACGGGGTTTTTTCTTCTCCGACTGCGTGGAGCAGAGCAAGGGTTGCCCAACTTCCGGCTGCCATTGAGATAAACTGGTCCTTCCCATGCGGGTATCCACTCTCGTAGTACTTCTGGAACGGTTTACTACGACTTTTCACCTGCCATGAGCCGTCATCATGCTGGGTATCGAGAAGAAAGCGTAAGCCTCGCCAATAGCCTTTATCCATTGCGGTGAGGAATCCCTCACGGCGCAGGGCGAAAAGAACAGACCCAGTCGCATAAGGATCACTTTGCTGGCCCTTCCCAGGCAACTGGGCCCATCCTCCATCAGGCTGCTGCAACTGGAGCAAATCCCCCGCCGCCTCAGCCGCCTTCTCACTTGCTCCTAACTGCCCGAGAGCCAGGAGTTGAAAAACTCGTTCCTCTGTCTCTCTTGGAGTTGTCCGCAACAGCCACTCCCTTGCCTTTTTCTTCCTAGCCGCGATTCGGGGAGCCTGCTCCTCGGTGCCAAACTGGTCAATAGCTTCGAGGGCCAGATACGTCGCCGTGAAAGGACTGAACTCCGTGGGAGGACGATTCGAATTACTCTTCCAATGATCTGCCTTCTCGTCTCGCACAAGATACCCGCTTACTATTGCGGTGATCTCATCTGGTCCCCACCCCGCTTCCTGAAGCATCCAAAGAGCGTACCCCGCTCTTGTGAATCCCCCTCCCTGACCCCTTCCATCAAGATAACGTTCCTTGCCAACTTCCAGATCAGCCAGAGTGTGCTCCAGCTGTTCACGGATATTATTCTCATCGATAAGGAAGCCGCGTCGACGGGCCTCGACGAGAGCAACAACTGGCATCGCGTGGCCATGGCATGTAAAACAACCACGATGTTCACTTGTCCCAACCGTAGTTTTTTCAAGGAGAGGAATGGACTTTCTGATCGCAGATCTCACTTCCTCCACAGGGTGCTCGCTTTCTGCGCCAGCCACCCCGCAACCAATGGAGACCACCATCAGAGGCACTCTTAATCGCTCTCTTATTTTCATGTTATGGTTCTATGGAGAGTGGTAACAGCCCAAATCTCTACCGGGAACTGTCTTATCTTGCCGCTCTTCACCTCGGAATCGTATATCCCGGCGCTTCACCTGTCACCATACAACCCGCTGAATGATGGAACTTCCATTGTTTACGTGCAGGAGCTGCCTCTCACGCTTGTCCAAAACGACATGGTCTGCTGTCCTGAATCCATTCATGAACCAGTATCTTCTCTCCCTTTTCAGTATTGGAGCCTTTCTGCTCCCATGTGCTGCAGCTGGCAAAAGGCCCAACATCATCTTTATGTTTTCCGACGATCATGCCTGTAATGCCATCTCAGCTTATCCCGGGGGCCTTTTCGACCAGATTGCTCCCACCCCGAATATCGACCGGATCGCGAATGAGGGTATGCTTTTTGAGAACTCCTTCTGTGCGAATTCAATCTGTGGTCCTTCCCGGGCGAACATCCTGACCGGAAAACACAGTCACCTCAACGGGTTCCTCGATAACAACTCTTCCTATTTTGACGGTAAGCAACAAACCTTTCCCCAGTTGCTGAGAAACACCGGCTACGAGGTCGCGATGATCGGGAAGTGGCACCTTCACTCTAATCCCATAGGATTCGATTTCTGGCGTATTCTCCCCGGACAAGGAGCCTACTACAACCCGGACTTCATCGAGATGGACGGAAGTCGCAAGCGCTACGAAGGCCATTGCAACGATCTCGTCACCGACTTCGGTCTGCAGTGGATCAAGGAGGATCGAGACATGGACAAGCCCTTCGTGGCCATGATCCAGTTCAAGGCCCCTCATCGCAACTGGTCCGGCGCTCTGCGACATCTCGAACTCTTCAAAGGTGTGACCATGCCAGAACCCGACAGCCTTTTCGACGATTACGCCGGCCGCAGCAAGGTGCTTGGTGAACACGCCATGGGCATTGACAGGCATATGTACTGGGGCCACGACATGAAGTTCAACGGGCCCAACCTCTTTCCCGACCATTTCTCAAGTGGCATAGTCAATCGCCAGTATCAGCGGATGAATGACACTCAGAAGAAGGCATGGGACGCCGTATACGAGCCAGAAAACCAGAAGTTCATCGCGGATATGAAGGCCGGCAAGCTCAGCAAGAAAGATGTCGTGCGCTGGAAATACCAACGCTACATCAAGGACTATCTCAAGAGTATCGCCAGCGTGGACGAGGGCGTTGGACGCGTCCTGAAACACCTAGACGAAAGCGGACTGGCAAAGAACACCATCGTGATCTACTCAAGCGATCAGGGATTCTACCTTGGTGAGCACGGATGGTATGACAAGCGCTGGATGTTTGAGGAAAGCTTCAAGATGCCCTTCGTGATTCGGTGGCCCGGCGTGATCAAGGCCGGATCGACGACCAAGGCCCTTATCCAGAATATCGACTACGGGCCGACCTTCCTTGACGTCTGCGGAGCTGAAATTCCGCGTGACATGCAGGGCCGAAGCATTGTTCCCCTACTCAAAAACGCTAAAAAGAAGCCCGCGAACTGGCGTGAGGCATTATATTACGCTTACTACGGCGAACAGACGCATCAGGTGGCTCGACATGATGGAATCCGAACAGAACGTTACACGCTGTTCCATGTCCCCAAATATCAGGAGTGGCAACTCTTCGACAATGAGAAGGATCCACAACAAATGAAGAGCGTGCACAACGACCCGGATTATGCTGATGCTTTTGATGGGCTGAAAAAGCAATACGAGGACTTGAAGAAGGACTACCGTGCTCACGTTGCTCTTTTGCCCGATGAAAGACTGAATGAAGACTGGTGGAAAAAGCGCCACTCCGAAATGAATCAAAAAGCGAGTGCCCGCTCTCACGATCTCCTTTTTATTGGAGATTCCATCACCCAAGGATGGGAAAATGCCGGCAGGAAGAGCTGGGAAAAGTATTACGGGAAACGGAAAGCGCTCAACCTCGGCATCTCAGGTGACCGTACTGAGCATGTGATCTGGCGACTCAACAACGGAAATCTTCGGAAACAGCAGAAAGCCAAGGTAGCCGTCCTCATGATCGGCACCAACAACACGGGCCATAGAAATCAGGATCCCGGGGAGACCGCCGACGGAGTCTCTAGGATCCTGTCCATCTTGCGTGCGCGGTGCCCCGACGCCAAGGTTCTCCTTCTCGGAGTCTTTCCCCGGGATGCAGACCCTGAGGGTCCAAAGCGGAGGATCAATGATGCTCTCAATAAGCGACTTTCCGACTTTCACGATGGCAAACGCGTTCACTTTCTTGACATCAGCCATCACTTTTTATCCGAGACGGGACATCTTCCGAAGGAAATCATGCCTGACTTCCTTCATCCCCGGGAAAAAGGGTATGAGATATGGGCCAAGGCGATTGAGCCCAAGCTTCTGGAGCTGGGGCTCTAGACGGCCTCAAAAGTCTGACCGCTGAACGTTATTCGGTTCTGGGGCCGGTGTGAAAAGAGACTGCTTGTCGTAGTCTCGATATGCACCGCCGTGGATCAAAATGGCTCCTCTTGCTGGACTTTCCACTCACTTCGGTGCTAACACGCCGGCCCAATGAGTCGTTTCACCCTGATAGCTCTCTCAATCACCCTCTTGGCCTTTTCGTCTGGCATCTTACCTGCCGGAAGTCCCACAGCAGCAGAAGGCCATGACTCCTTCATTGAGGGATTAAGAGAAGAAAAAGAACCAGGCGCCAAGAGCGTCAGCACCATCCGCACCCTGAGCCCGGTCGTTTCCCGGTTTAAAGGCTGGTTTATCGATGTGACAGACCGTGCTAAAGCAAGCAACATGGGTGATGTTGAGACCGCGAATGGAATCTCGCTGGCGAGCAAAGCTCGGGACTCCTCGGGATGGCAGTTTATTGAAACCGAAAACGGGTATTTAGTCAGAGCAGCTGGAGGAAAATTCAGAGGGTGGGTAATTGCCCGTGATGATCGGGCCAAGACCCGTCCTGAAGGCCCAAACCTGACCGTCACACCGGCCCTTAGATTGGCCAACAGGGTCACAGACAATTGCCACTGGAAGCTTATCCTCACTGAGCAAGGTCTTGTTCTGGAGGCCCTCTCGGGGAAATACAAAGGATGGTTCTGGGACTTTGGCGGAGGAGACCCTTCCCATCAGGAGTCAGGGCGGGAGGTCTCGGTCAATGTTCTTCTTGCCGAAAAAGTCGTTGCTGGGTCTTACTTTGCCGTGCGACCAGCCAAATAACTTGTCTCCTTCCGGGGTGCCATGCACGGTGCCCCGCTGAAATATTTTTCCTCCAGTGAGAAGCCACTTTCTATATCTCTCCGGAACCGCCCTTCTTCAGGCTGTGTTCTCACTGGCCACCTTCGGAGAAGAGCCGAGTAACCACACTGAAGATCAGACATCCCCACCACGGCACGAACCAGAGAATGCCACGTCGCCCCGTCCCCTGCTCAAAACTGCATTCCGCTCGACCGTCGGATCCATTATTCGACACCCTCTCACGACTTATCACCTCGGTATTACGTTATCCCGCCGGCGCGGAGCCACCCTCTTCGATAATAACCTTCCAACTCTGCAGGCTCCTCAATTACTTCCCGGGAAAGCCCCCCGCCCGGGGTCTCCGGAGTTCGAACTCCATCTCGACAGGGCAGGGCTGCCAGACCGGATCCCCGGTGAACTGAACTATCATATTGGAGGCCGCGAATTTTTCACTGCCTTTGAAAGGGAACTGACGGAGGCCAACCTCTCCATAGACAGCCAAGTCTACATTTTTGATAACGACGATATCGGTGTGCGCTACGCAAACCTCCTGCGTGCCCGAGCAGAGGAAATTCCTGTCAGGGTAATTTTTGATGATCTTGGCAGCACGATGGCCCATGGAAAGAGCCCGTCGTCGAATCTTCCACAGGACTTTATCCAGCCTGCGGATATCGGTGCGTATCTCATCGAAGGAAACTCTAATGTTCTGCTCCGTGAAACGCTGAACCCCTGGCTGATCACCGACCATACAAAGCTTCATATCTTTGACCGGGAAGTCGCATTCCTCGGCGGGATGAATCTTGGTCGTGAGTCACGCTACGAATGGCATGATCTCATGATCAGCGTAAAGGGTCCTGTGGTCGACGCCTTAAGCGGTGATTTCGACCAGACATGGAGAAGGAATGGCCTGTTGGGCGACTTCGCGCTATTTCTAAGGCGGCAGGATGTGCAATTTGAGGAGGAACAGGGAACACCTCTTCGACTGCTTCGAACGGATGTTCTGACCGCCCGTAATGAAATAGTTGTCGCTATGCAGCAGGCCATCCGTTGTGCGCGCGACCGTGTCTGGATCGAAACTCCTTACTTCTCATCGGACATAATCGAGACCGAACTCAAGTCCGCGGCAGAACGTGGTGTCGACGTGCGGATCATCCTTCCCGAAAGGGCTAATCACCAAATTATGGCTGCAGGAAACTCTGTTACTGCTCGAAACCTTCTCAATTCTGGGGTGAGAGTATACCACTACCCGGAAATGACTCACCTGAAAGCCATGGTGTGTGATGGATGGGCTACGGTAGGCTCCGCTAACCTCGATACGATTAGCCTCTTCATCAACCGGGAATTGAACGTCTCTTTTTCTGAATCAACGCTGGTATCCGAACTGATCGATCGGGTATTCGAACCAGACTTCCAGACCTCTTCTCCCCTTGCTATCGACGATATTGATCTGAAGTTTGCACCATTGATTGAATCTATTACGGACCAGCTTTAGGTCGCTCCGAGGCAATATTCTCCACCAGATAACAATAAATTTTCCGTTCACGTCACCGCTTACTGAATGAAACGCCGTCGCTTTATTAAATCCTCTACCGCAGCCTCTGGCGGTGCCCTTTCGTCAGCAGCCGCAGCGAAGGTGCTCGCGCAAGGCTCTCCCCGGAAGCCTAATCTTGTGATCATCCACTGCGATGAGCTGAATTTCCGAACTATTGGCTGCTATCGGGAAACCCTTCACCCTGAACAAGCCTATATGTGGGGAAAAGAAAAAGGAGCCGTTTGCGATACTCCACATATTGATAGAATCGCCAAAGAGGGCGCAATCTGCACCAAATTCTATGCTGCAACTCCTGTGTGCTCTCCATCTCGATCTTCGTTTATCAGTGGCCAATACCCTCATAATACCCCTGTCACCAATAACAGCATGCGGCTCGGAGACGAGGTAGTGACGTTCGCTGAAACTCTTAGAAAGGCAGGTTACTCGACGGGTTATGGCGGAAAATGGCATCTCGATGGACAGGGCAAGCCCCAGTGGGCTCCGAGGCGCAAATTCGGCTTTTCTGATAACCGATACATGTTTAACCGCGGGCATTGGAAGCAGTTCGAGGACACCCCGAAAGGACCACGCGTCAAAGCTAGACAAAATGGCAAACCGAGCTACTCCGTCAATGGGGCCGACGAAGAGTCCTTTGCAACAGACTTCCTTACCTCCAGGGCGATGGAATTCATCACTGCAAACCGGGAGGATCCGTTCTGCTACATGCTTAGCATCCCTGATCCACATGGTCCGGACACGGTTCGGGCACCCTATGATTCGATGTTTGACGACGCGGTTGTCACCAAACCGAGGACCTATGATAAGAAGGCGGAGATGGCTCCCTCGTGGGCCAAACCTACGCCCAAGTGCCACTACCGCATGGCCCAATATCACGGAATGATGAAATGCATCGATGACAACGTTGGACGCTTGCTCCGGCATCTGGAAAAGCTTAACCTGATTGAGGACACCATCGTTGTTTTCACTGCCGATCATGGAGACATGCGCGGAGAGCACCACCGCCAGAACAAGGGCGTTCCTCTCGAGGCCTCTGCCAAGGTTCCTCTTGTTGTGCGCTATCCTAGTGCAATTCCAAAGGCAACGCAGGTAGATCAGGTGATCAACACGGTCGACTTTCTTCCAACGATTCTCAGCCTCATGAACATCAAGTCAGCGGGCAGAGAAGAGGGCCGTGACTGCGCGAGAATTCTCCAGACCGGAAACCCTCCCACCGGATGGCGCGATGTGACATTCCTCCGGTCCACGAGCCGGGATGACAGCGACCGGGTCGGATGGATCGCGGCAGTCACCCCAAGATACAAGCTGATTCTTTCCAGTTCGGATGAGCCATGGCTTCTCGATCTGAAAGAGGATCCTGACGAACTAACGAACTATATTCGTGACCCCAAACTTAAGAATATAGGCACCTTTCTCGCTCGTGAACTGGCGAATTACGGAAAGAAATTCAAGGACCCCTACTGCGCCACTCCCGCTATTAAATCTCAGCTCAGCGAGCTATCGGTCTGAGGAAGATTGCCCTTCTGCCAGGGTGGCGCTGTGAACGAGAGCCGGAGCTTCAGGTGGATCTTCCATGCCCATCCTGAGTGAGCTTGGCGTCCCAGATTTTCATACTTAAAGATCACTTCCAGTCCTGCCAATGGTGTATTGCCAGCTGCGTGCAGCTCGATTATAAGAAGGGAAGACCTGTTTCACACAGAAAATACAAAGCACTACTGATCATGAAATTTTTCACAAAGATAATTACGAGCGTGTTCTGCATCTCAACCATTCTACCATTACTGGCGGAAGACCACGGGGAAGTGAACGAGGATCTCGATCGCAGAACTAATGCCGAGATTGTGGTGTTCCTTGAAGAGCATTTCCCGGAAGCGGTGGACGATATCAACGACGCCTCAGAAGCAGAAGATGAAGAAACTGAGCACGAACTGTGGCAGAATGCCAGAGAGCTCGTTGGTGAATTCTACCTCTTGTTCGAAGACATTGGCCAGGAGGCGGCAGAGGCATTTATCTCCATTCACCGAAACGATCTTGTTGCTGAGCGCATCATCAGGGAACTCCGTGATGGAGAGGGAGACGAGGAGGAAGATCTCCAACTAGAGCTCGAGGAAGTGATTGCGAATCATCTCGAAGGAATTCTTGATCTCGAAAGGATGATGCTGGAGCGGGAACTAACGGAGCTCGAGGAACGGGCAGAAGAGCTGGAGGAACGGGAGCTTGAACTCGAGGAGCTTGACCAGAACCGTGAAGAGGCCATCCGGGAGCAAATTGAGGATCGTCTGAGAGAAGAGGACCACGAGGACCACGAGGACCACGAGGACCACGAGGACCACGAGGACCACGAGGACAAATAACCGGTCCGGGAAAACAGGGCGTAAAACATCTTCCCTACGGTCTCTCTCAGGCGAAAGACCACTAGTTCCCGCCCTCCAAAGCTACCTCTGCCTTCTCTTCAGATCAAATTGCTGAAGCGGCTCGACGCACCAACCACGAGAAGCTTATGTAGTGACAGCCCATCCCGGTCTCTCAACCGGTTCTCCCATGTCTCAGACCCGGTCATTTCAACTGCATCAGGATGACAACGTTGTTGTGGCGAGCGGAATTCTGGAGGCAGGAAAACCCGTAAATGGCTGCCAGATTGAACCTCTCAGCCAAATCCCAGGGGGGCACAAAATGGCGATCGCCGAGATCCCCGCTGGTCACAACGTCTTGAAATTCGGGCAAGTAATCGGGCAGGCAATCTGCCCGATTTTTCCAGGAGATCACGTTCATGAGCACAATCTCGCCATGGCGGAATATTCAGGAGAGTACGCATTCGCTGAGGATGCCTCCACCACCGGGATCCTCCCGGAGAGTCAACGCCCTACCTTTATGGGATACCGCCGCGATGATGGGAAAGTCGGCACACGCAACTATGTCGGCATTCTTACTTCCGTTAATTGCTCTGCCACTGTGGCATCCCTCATCGCGAAAGAGGTAGAAAAGCGGGCCGTTCTTGACGACTTTCCGAACGTTGATGGTGTCGTGGCATTGACTCATGGGGCTGGCTGCGCGGTCAGCACGAGAAACGAGGGGTTCCACATGCTGCAACGCACCATCTGGGGTCATGTCCGCCATCCCAACTTTGGATCTGTTCTCATGGTGGGACTGGGTTGCGAGGCGAATCAAATTCCCCTCATGGTGGACCACTTTGGAAAACCTCCCGAGGGAAGCTTCCACCTCGAGACCATCCAGCATCACGGCGGAACCCGCCGGACGATAGACTCATGTCTTGACCGGTTGCATGATGAAATCCTGCCTCATGCTGATAAGGCGCGACGAGAGCCCGTTCCTGTCAGCGAGATTTGTCTGGCGCTGCAGTGTGGAGGATCAGATGGACTCTCAGGAATCACCGCCAACCCGGCGTTGGGACTGGCCGTAGACCGGCTAATCGAGCATGGCGGTTCAGCCATTCTCGCCGAAACTCCCGAGATCTATGGTGCCGAACATCTTCTCACGAGAAGGTCTGCGAACACGGAAGTTGGCGAAAAACTGATCTCCCTCATCAGGTGGTGGGAAGACTACGTGGCCAAACTCGATGGCCACATCAGCAACAATCCCGCTCCTGGAAATAAACTGGGGGGTCTCACCACCATCCTTGAAAAGTCCCTTGGTGCAATCAGTAAGGGGGGAACAACAACCCTGCAATCCGTCCTTCGATACGCTGAACCGGCTGTTGGGCCGGGCCTTCACTTCATGGACAGTCCCGGATACGACCCCATGTCCATTACTGGAGAGGTGGCATCGGGTGCAAACATGATCTGCTTCACCACAGGACGGGGATCAGTATACGGGAACAAACCGTGCCCCTCGATTAAGATTGCGAGCAACTCTACCATGTTCCAGCGAATGGAGGAAGATATGGACCTCAATGCAGGAACCATCGCAGATGGCGTTGAAAACCACTCGGAAGTGGCTGAAAGAATATTCAGAAGAATCCTTGAAGTCGCGGGAGGATCCCGGACCAAATCTGAAATTCAGGGTTTTGGAGATCATGAATTCGTCCCTTGGAGCATCTCCGCGATCACCTGACAAGAGATTCCAGTGCATGCGGATTGAGGCTTCCCGACCGACGAACTTGGGCTAACCTCCGCTCCATGTCTGACTACTCTCTCTCCGGCCACGTCGCCCTTGTGACCGGTAGCAGTAAGGGCCTCGGAGCCTCTATTGTCCGTAATCTTGCCTCTGCCGGGGCCTCAGTTGCGGTCAATGCCTTCAATAACGTTGATCGCGCCCAGAAACTCGCGGATGACATCAACTCCGAGGGGGGAAAGGCGATTGCAGTGGCGGCAGATGTCACGGATGCCCGACAGATCGCCGCACTCGTCGAAGAGGTCACCTCCAGAATTGGCCCCATAGACATCGTTGTTCCAAATGCGACCGGCCCTCAACCTCACAAACCGATCGAAGACTATGACGAAGAATTTTATCATGAGATGTACGAGTTCTTCATCAAGAGCCCGTTCCTTCTTGCGCAGGCTACCCTTCCCTTCATGAAGGAAACCCGATGGGGCAGGTTCGTAAACATCATCAGTGAAGTCTTCTCTGCCTCCGTCCCTGAATTTTCGGCCTACGTGGCAGCAAAAGGAGGCCAGATTGGCTGGTCCCGCTCCATGGCCCGCGAGCTGGCACCCTTCGGAATTACTGTCAACATGGTTGGCCCTGGCTGGATTCCCGTGGAACGTCATGCCGATGATCCGCAGGACAAGAAAGACGCCTATCTTTCGCAGATTCCTGTGGGCCGTTGGGGCGTTCCTGACGACGTCGCACACGCCGTTCGATTTTTCTGCTCGGAGGAGGCCTCCTTCATTACGGGACAGACCCTTTATGTGAATGGCGGCATGACTCCCTGGTAAATTCCAGCAGTAGCGTTACGCCTCACCTCAGGAGGAAGAACTCGCCGTGGCCTCACCGGGCGGAGCACCACCACCACCGGCTCCACTCCTGCGGTCGCTTAGACGGCGGAAGAGCTCGTCTGCGATCACCCCAACAAGAATAAATATTCCGATCACGGTGAACTTTGACTTCTCCTCCACTCCCAGGAAAAACACGGCCTTTTCAGCCACTTGAACCAGAGCCGCCCCGCAGATGACTCCGAAAATCGCACCTTCTCCACCTCTCAGGCTACAGCCTCCAAGTACAGCTCCCGCGATAGCATAAAGCTCATAAAAGTTTCCAAAGGACGATGGCGTCGCCCCGTTGGTATCAAGAACAAACAACATGCCGGCAAATCCACCAAGAAGTGAGCAGATCATGTAGGCTGCGATCTTTACTCGGTCTGTCTTAATTCCGCTGAACTTCGCCGCCTCCTCATTGTGACCAACCGCGAGGAGATACCTCCCAAAGACTGTTTTATTGAGTACGACCGCTGCGACCACCCCGATGATTACGAGGACGACGAATGACATGGGCACAAAATCGAAGAGCTTGTCCTTAACCAAGGCATCCTTGAGCCCCCCAAAATCTCCTCCGAAACCCTGAGTCTGGTCATTCCCGGCAGCTCGCGCCAGTCCCCGGTAGATAAAGAGACCGCACAGGGTGACGAGGAAGGGCTGAAGTCCGAGCTTGGTCACCATAACTCCGTGAAAAAAACCAATCCCCAGGGAAATCAGCAGAACGAGCCCAAACGCAAAGGGCACCGGTAAAGGTTCAGAAAAGAAGATATCACCCTTCAGGAGCATGGGAAGCATGACCCCTGACAAGGCGATCAGGGACCCAATAGAGAGGTCAATACCTCCGGTTATGATTACGAAGGCGACCCCGATTGAGATGATCCCATAAAGACCAATCCATCGCATGGTATTTGTCAGGGTGCCAGGATCACGGAAAGATGGCTGTAAAATACTCGTCGCCGTGAACAGAAGTACCAGTAGTCCAAAGATCACCAGAAGCTTGGGATTTTCCTTAAGGGCTTTCTTCACTGAAAACATTTTATTTTCCTCCGGTAGCAAGTTGCATGATTCCTTTCTCTGAAAACTGTGGATCATCCCTGCGCACCTCTCCAGAGATGCGTCCCTCGTGCATGACGAGGACCCGATCCGAGATGCGAAGAATCTCCTCCAACTCGCTTGAAATCGCGAGAACTCCCGCCCCATCTGCTGTCATCCTGTCGATAACCTCGTAAATTTCGCTTTTGGATCCCACATCGATCCCACGGGTCGGCTCATCGAGAAGAAAGATCTGAGGCTGTAACGGCATCCACTTTGCGAGGACCACCTTCTGCTGGTTTCCACCCGAGAGAGTGGAAACCTCCTGTCTCGTGCTGGGAGTTCGAATCCGCAATGACTTGCGGGCTTCTTCCGCCTGCTCATCGATCTTGCGATCATTTACAAACCCGCCGCTCTGCCACTGATTCATCCCCACCATGGCGACGTTGTCACGGATAGCGAGATTCAGGATCGCTCCCTGCGCCTTGCGATCCTCCGGGACGAGGGCAAGTCCAGCTCGAACCGCATCCTGCGGGTGTTTGATGTTCACTTCTTCACCCTTGACTTCGATTGTGCCACCCAGAGCGCGATCTATCCCGAAAATCGCCCGTACGACCTCAGTGCGACCTGCTCCCACCAAGCCCGCCATTCCCACGACCTCACCGGATCGTATTTCAAAACTCACCGGGCTGTCAGGAAATCGTGCAACCCGGAGGTCGCGGATTTCCAGAAGAACCTTACCACGCTCTGCGACCGTTTTTTCGTGTGCGACGAGCTCTCGACCTACCATTAGAGAAACGATGCTCTCCCGGCTAATCTCTTCTCTCCCAAGTCCTCCGCTGTTGTGCCCATCTTTCAGAACGATGACGCGATCCGCGATCTGCTCTACTTCCGCCATCCGGTGTGAAATAAAAACTATACACATTCCTTCTTCCCGAAGCTTATTTACAAGTCGAAACAGGATTCTGGTCTCGTGAAGGGAGAGCGAGCTGGTCGGCTCATCCATGATAAGAATACGCGCCTTTTGTGAGAGCGCTTTGGCAATTTCAACCATTTGACGATGCCCTATGGACAGGCTTCTTACCCGCGTGTCGGGAGCAATCTGAAGCTCAAGCGATCTTAAAAGATCCTGGGTCTGGATCCGAATCTCGCGACGGTTGAAGAACGGACCAAATATCCGAGGTTCTCTGCCGAGGAAGACGTTAGCTCCCACGTCAAGATTCTCCGCGAGGTTCAATTCCTGATGAATGAAAGCAATACCAAGGTCCTCTGCAGCTCGGACATCTGCGATCTCCACAATATTTCCATCCACCACGACCTCTCCAGCATCCGGTTGATGCACGCCCGCAAGGCACTTCATCAGCGTACTTTTCCCGGCCCCATTCTCTCCCATGACGGCAACAACCTCACCGGCACGGAAGGAAGCGCTTACTCCCTCAAGGGCACGCACTCCCCCGAAGCGCTTACTTATTGCGCGAGCCTCTAGCAGTGGCTTGGAGTCGGGGTCAGCAGCCACCTTTTATTTGGCGGGCTTGCCCGCGAGTTCATCGAGCAAACCGTCGCGGCGCTGAATCGAGTTCAATTGGTCAATCTTTCCAACATAGAGCATGAGTTTGCCACCCTCAGGCATGGACTTCTTGATCAGTTTGCCGAGTTCCCGACCAGCCTGATAGTTCTCGGTTCCGAGGAAGAAAAGACGCTCAGACTCCGGGGCATCGCTATCGTGAGTGATCAGCGGAAGAGTTCCAGCAGCATTATTGATCATCTCTGTCTGATTCTCCGGATTGAGGACACTGATTGCGATACCCTTGCAATCTCCTTTGTTGAGGATGTTCTCCACGATTTTTTTCTGCCCAGCGATGTCTCCCGCGCTGTTCATCTGGAATTCCACTGCAACACCAAAGTCCTTGGCGGCGACATAACACCCAGCCTCGGCATGGCTCCAGAATGGATCCGCTACGTTCGTGATGAAGGCAAACTTGGGAGCATTTGCAGGGACCTCCGCGCCCTTGGCCGCCTCTCCTGCTTCCAGCCGATCATCCACGGTCTTCCGGAATTCATCCACGTTATCCTTGGCGATTGTGCGGATCGGCACCGGGACGTTCTTCCCTTCGTTCAATTCGGGCATCTTGTCATCTACCACGATATCCTTGAGATACCTGATGGCATCGTATCCGAAAAGATAGGGATCCTGCACGATCGTGCCCTCGCAGTGCCCGTCCTTGATTGCGTCCAGAGCCACGGGATCCTCATCAAAAGAGAATACCTTCACGGCCCCCAGCTTACCCGCATCTTTAAGGGCCTCGAGACACTGGGGCGCATTATAGGCCCAGAGCCCGATCATGGCGTCTATCTCCGGATACTTGCTGAGGGTATTCTCCGCGTTCTTCTTGGCGAGCGAGCGGTCTCCCCCGTCTGTCATAACCTCATCGAGGATGATGAACTTGCCATAGGTCTTCCCTTTCAGCGAACTCTCATCAGCGCCGCCCTTCTTTCCACAGCCCGCCAGCAGAATACCAACTCCAGCGACAGCGCTTAATCCAATCCGAGATGCGATAGTCATAAGCGCCATGCAAGGAAAGCCCCGGGATCATGTCCAGCAGAATTGCGCCCGCATCGGAGTGTTGGGCAACTTCCCCGCCCCAAAGGTTGTTTTTCATGGGACATCCGGATCAAGCTTCTCCTGACAGGGAGCTGAAAAGCTCCTGAATGAGCCGGAGCTTCACGTCCGAGGGACTTCTACGCGTGACGCTGTCCGAGCCATATTCCACCCAGGAGCCCCACCAGATGAGCCTCCCACGAGATATGGTCCCCTTCAGGGAAAATCCCCCCAACCATCCCTCCATAAACTACGGCCACCACAACCCCCACCACGGCCCACACCANGCGACGTCCCCATATTGCTCGAGCGAGGATATATCCAAAGTAAGAGTATACCAAACCACTCGCNCCGATATGCACTGATTTCGCATGCCCGATATCGGCAATCAACCAAGTTCCCATCCCACTGATCAGGGCAAGGACGAGAGTTGTCGTCCCGAATCTTCTCCCCTCCGCCAGAATTACAATCACCCCCAATCCCAGCAGAGCGATAGTGTTGTCCAGAAGGTGGTCCCAGTTCGCGTGGAGCCACGGCATACCGATGATTCCTCTGAGTCCTGTGAAACTGCGCGGGACGACTCCAAACTGCTCCAGATTCAGCTTGAAATACCAATCGATGAGCTCGATGAGCCAGGCTATCACTATAAGGGAAGCAAGTAAGCCAAGGCCGGGATGCCCTTTTTTTCCTCTGGCTCCGGTTCGGGCTTCCAATTTTCGCATACTCATTCGCCAATCTGGATATTATTGAGCCTCACAAACAGGCTTCGGCAGCTCCCAAAGTATGCCTCGACCAAGGGCAACTTGAAACCTTCAACTTAAACCCTGAGACTTTTACCATGCGAACCCGCTTCGCCCCCAGTCCGACCGGGCCAATGCACCTCGGCCACGCTTATGCCGCTCTCGTGGCCCGGGAAGCGGCGGACCATGGCAATGGAGTCTTTCTCCTCCGGTTTGAGGACATTGATCGGTCCCGGGTTCGACCCGGATATTACAACCTGATCGAGGAGGACCTACAGTGGATGGGGCTCGAATGGCAGGAGGAGCCCATGCGACAATCTGACCGACTCGAGGTCTACTCGAATGCCCTCACTGCCCTTCGGGAACAAGGCCTTGTTTATCCATGTTTCTGTACCCGGCGAGCGATAGCTGACGAGATTTCGCGCATAACGAATGCTCCCCATGGCCCCGAGGGTCCCGTGTATCCGGGAACATGCCGGAAAATCAGTGCTGATGAGCGAACGGAGCGGATCGCGATGAAAACGCCTCATTCGTGGCGCCTGAACTGTGCCAAAGCCGCCGAAGCCTGCGGTCAACTCACCTTCCGTGACCTCCTCCATGGCGTTATCCCTGTCTGCGCTGAGAAACTCGGAGACGTGATTCTCGCCCGTCGAGATATCGCCACCTCCTACCACCTCGCGGTCGTAACAGATGACGCCGAACAGCAAATTACCCTTGTTACAAGGGGCGAGGACCTTCTTTCCTCAACGCATATCCACAGGGTTCTGCAGCACCTTCTCGGCTACCCGGAGCCCCTCTACCTGCATCATGAGCTGGTCTGCGACGAAAAAGGCAATCGGCTGGCTACCCGAGACAAAGCGCGCTCTCTCGCCAGCCTCAGAGCATCGGGTTGCAGTCGCACCCAGATCTTGGAAAAACTTCCTCCTCTACCTGCTCTGGCAGGAAACCTTGCCGGTGAAACTTGAATCTTTCGTCTTCCACCGTAAAAGAGAGCCATGGACGACATCAAGATCACCCTCAACACCTCCAAAGGCGCCATCGATATCTCGCTATTTGCAGGCGATACCCCTGTCACCTGTGCCAGCTTCTTGAATCTCGCTACAAAGGGTTTTTATGATGGCCTGATCTTCCATCGAGTGATCAAGGATTTCATGATTCAGGGTGGATGCCCCGAGGGTTCCGGGCGGGGAAACCCTGGTTACCAATTTGAAAACGAGTGCCTTCCTCATCGCAGCCACGATAGTTCTGGAAAACTATCGATGGCCAACGCTGGTCCAAACACAAATGGCAGCCAGTTCTTCATCACGCATACTGCAACGCAGTTCCTCGACGGAAAACACACCGTTTTTGGTGAAGTGACCGGAGGACAGGATGTCGTCGATGCGATTGCCACTTCTCCAACAGTTCCGGGCGATCGTCCTTCTGAAGATATCACCATTGACTCCGTGACTGTTCACGATTCCACCGAAGATCTTTTCGAGGATCAGAAGTCACGAATTGCCGACTGGAATTCAGCGATGGGCTAGGTCGAAGGCACCTACTTTCTCAGCAGCTCAAGCCTCTTCTCAAGCTCCTGCAGCCTGTCGCCCACGTTGCGAAGTTCTTCGAGAACCTTGTCTATTTCCTGATCCCGCGCGTCATCCTTATCGGATGGAGAAGGACCGGAGGGCAGGCCCGCCACAGGCGGCTCCCCGGGCGTTTTGGCACTCATCTCGTCAACGGATGCAAGTAACTTTCGAATATCCGAGGCGGGAATAGCCAGTGTTTTTACACGCCCAGCTCTTGAGACATTAACTCCAAGACAACGGCCCTGAAGATCCAGCAGGGGACCTCCACAGACCGCAGGCGAAATCGGCATATCGTGCTGTAGAGCGAGAGGAAATCCCGATAATCTTTCCGATAAGGGACCGCTCATCTCGTTCATTCTTCTAAACCGGTCAGAACTCTGCTCCTGAGGGCGCGAGGCGAGCTTGACCTTGACCTTGTCCACCTCGCCTCCACGTTGGTAAGTGAATTCTACCTTATCCCCCGCCCTGTATGTCCGGATCTTGCTTCCAAAGGCAAATGGGTCCTTCAGGGCCAGCCCGTCGACATGGGTGATGATATCGTCTGCCTTCAAGCCAGCGTCTTCGGCCGGGCTCCCATTTACAATGCGGACGATCGCAACACCATCCTCACCCTCTCCGGCCTGAATTCCGAGGAACCCGATCTCGCCCAGAGCACGTGGCAGCACACTGACCAATCCGATCCCGAGGGGAGCCCCGTCCGGATCCGGGGCGGTAAGCAGTGTTCCTACCGGTGATTTTTTCTTTCCCACCCACTTCACTGGCTCCAATCCATCTGGTGAACCCTGATATAATGCGAGATCGCGCTTCGGGAATCGCTTGATGAGCTTAAGGGATATTTTTCCATCCTGGCCCTTGCGGGACACATTCCCTTCAAGCGTTTCGACATTCTTCGTTAGAATATGCCCCTCGTCAGAGACGACAGTTCCGAGTGCGGCGGGCTTTCCTTCCACTTCCACGGAGACAACGGAGCGCGCAGCTTTGCTAGTCACTGGTTGAAGAGACTCCATCGCAGAGGCGAAGAAATCATCTGGCCCACTCTGGATTTCCATCTGGAGCATGTCGCGAAGGGCTTCCGGCCCAATGGAATCCGCCATTTCCCTCAAGGCCCGCTCCAGTTCGGCCATTCCCCCAAGGTTTCTCAAGGCTTCCTCATCGAGGTCCAGATTTCCCCTCCGTAGCGATTCCCTAAGTAGCTTTTCAAGATCCATTCCTGCACCGCGTTCCTCGGGCTTTTCGGCCTCATTCTGTTCGGCAGGCCCATCTGCATCCTCAGCTCCATTCTTCTCTTCAGACTCCTCCTCGTCAGATTCCTCCCCCCGGGGTGAAGTGCCAAGAAGGTCGCCCAGACGGGCAAGCTTGACCTCGACCTCACTTTCCTCACCACCCCTTCGGTAAGAAATCTTCAGGGTGTCGCCAGTGTCATACTCTCCGACGACTTCAATCAGCTCCTCAGGACTGTCGACGCCCTCTTCATTAATTTTCACAACCACATCCCCCGCCTGCAGTCCGGCATTTTCCGCTGGTGAATTTTCCATAACCCCCTCGAGGGAAACTCCTCCTCCCTCCGCTGGGCCAGCCAAATTGATCCCAAGTACCGGACGCTCCGGGTCGACTTGCTGCCCCCCTCCAGCGAAGCGCGCCCCGGTTCGCTTCCCGGCGACCATCTCATCCCAACTGCCCAGAAACACTCCGATAGGAACATGCCTGTTTTCGCTCAGAGTCGACCCGATGTTGGAATGAATCCCGATGACCTCCCCTTGCAGGTCGAAGAGCGGCCCCCCCGAGTCTCCTCCCACCACCGCACAGTCCGTAGTTACAAACTGGCCATTACCCAGCACCCGGCCGAGTCGAACCGGGGGAGTACGCATCGAATCGAAGCCCCCAGGATGACCAAACGCCACACACCACTCATTACGCCGGAGACCTTTGCTTTCCCCCACCTTGACGAAGGGGTAAGTACCCTTTTCGGTGATCCGGACCATAGCCGCATCTCTATCATAATCTCCCCCAAGCTTTTCTGCCTTCACCCGCTTTCCGTCGGGAAAGATAACAATCACATCATCCGAAAGGGAAGCGACGACGTGAGCTGCGGTCAGGACCAATCCCTCTTCGCTGACGATCACCCCGCTTCCTGCTCCGCCGCCCCCTGTCGAAACGAGGGACACCGTGGCAGCAGCACTCCGATCCGAGAGCGCGACTAGTTTTTTGCTCAGTTTCCGAAGATCGGCCAATCCGTCAACCAAGGGGGCGACCTCCATTTCCTGAGCGGTAGAGGGAATTGAGGGCCCGATTGCAATAAAAGCCGCCAAGGTCGGGGCGAGCAGGGATTTGAAATTGATCTTCATTCTGATGGTAAGGTGCTATTGGTGCGCTTTGCGGGCGCAGGACCGCGTGAATCAAGCGCCGTGAACGCTNGATCTTGTGAACAATAGATTTCCTATTCTCGCCCGCGTCAACTGATGGTTCGGGCAGATTTGTTCAAAACCTGTTAAAATTGAGTCTTTTAATACTAAAANTCGCCTCCGTATTTCTTCCTCCTGCTAAAATCACNNAGCNCCAATAGCTTTCGGCCCTCTTGCTTCAGTAGTCAAAAATCTTGCCCCCTGCTGACAATCACGCAACCTCCGCGCCGTGCTGGCGGTTCAGCAACTCCGTGTCGAAGTCGGAGCCCGTGTTCTCTTTGACGGGCTCTCTTTTGTCTTGGGCAACGAGGACAGGATTTCNTTTGCTGGTCCNAACGGTGCCGGCAAATCCACTTTGATGAAATGTCTCGCTGGGGTGATCGAGCCGAACNCCGGACAAATCACCCGTCCCAAGGGCCACAGGACAGGCTATCTGCCGCAGGACGGAATTCACCTCTCTGGGCACTCTCTCTGGGAGGAAGCNGAATCAGCATTCGAGGAGGCTCGCCAGCTCCAGTTCGAAATTGAACAGAACTCGGCGAAGCTGGATGGCCTTAATCCAGTTGATNCTTCCTACTCTGATATCCTGCAGAAAATAGGGGAGCTTGAGCTCCGACTGGAGCACTTTGACCCAAGCAGAATCAAACCGCGAATCGAGTCTGTCCTTGGTGGCCTTGGTTTTCGAAGGGATGACTTCAAACGTGACTGCGGGGAATTTTCCGGTGGCTGGCAGATGCGAATCGCAATGGCTAAACTCTTTCTGCAAGAGCCTGATGCCCTCCTTCTTGATGAGCCTACAAACCATTTAGATGTGGACGCGCAGCGCTGGATGGAATCGTTCCTGAGGGACTACAAGGGAACGATCGCTATCATTTCACATGATCGCTCTCTTCTTGATGAGCTCACAACNCGAACCATCGCGTTTGAACGCGGACAGGCCGCCGAGTATGCCGGCAACTACTCCTTCTTTGTAAAAGAATCTGCCCTGCGCCGGGAAATTCTTGAAAAGCAATACCGGGCTCAACAGCGCGAAATCGACAAGACCGAGCGTTGGATCAATCGCTTCCGTGCGAAGAACACCAAAGCCTCTCAAGTTCAGAGCCGGATCAAGCAACTTGAGAAGATGGAGCGCATTGAACTCGAGGAGGAAGAAGGAGCGATGAACTTCACCTTCCCCCCTCCTCCTCCGAGTGCCCACTCTGTGGCCAAAATCGAAGGAGGCGCCCAGCGCTATGGCAGCCTCACCGTCTTTGAGAACTTTGACTTCGAAATAACAAGGAGTCAGAAAATTGCGGTTGTTGGTCCAAATGGGGCTGGAAAATCAACCTTTTGTCGGATGATTACGGGAAAAGAATCTCCCGCTGATGGCAGCCTCGAACTGGGCTCGAAAGTCCTTCCTTCCTTTTTCTCCCAGACTCATGCCGATGAGCTGGACCCCGGGCAAACAGTCCTCCAAACCGTGGAGGCNGCTGCGAGCCGGGAAAACATGTCTCACGTGCGNAACCTGCTCGGATGCTTTCTCTTCCGGGGGGATGATGTTTTCAAACANGTTGGAGTCCTCTCAGGTGGTGAGCGCTCACGTGTAGCACTTGTTCAGATGCTCGTCCGCCCNGCAAACTTCCTGATTCTTGACGAACCCACCAACCATCTCGATATGCAATCCCAGGAGGTTTTGCAGGACGCTCTGACTCAGTATCCCGGCACTATTATNATCGTCTCTCACAATCGTTCCTTTCTGGATCCGGTAGTGGAGCGCACCCTTGAGTTCAGGCAGGGAAAACAGCCAAGGCTCTACCATGGGAACCTGAGCTATTATCTGGACAAAGTTGCTGAGGATGAGCGCTTCACCAGCAACTCGCGAACAGCGGCCACTGAGGAACGATTCGCTTCAACGACGAAGGACGGATCACTGACAAGGAAAGAGGAAAGACGTCGCGAGGCAAAAATCCGCCAGCAGCGAAACCTCGTTCTCAAGCCTCTGGAGCAGCAACTNGAAAAACTGGAAGCCGCCATAACGGAATTCGANTCCGCCAAAGAAACCCTCACCGAGCACATGTCCAAGCCTGAGGTAGCGAGCGATACCGAGGAGCTACGCAANACCAGCGAAGCTTTCCAAGCTGTTGGAGGTCAACTCGAAAAGGCTTACAGTGAGTGGTCTCAATTATCCGACGAGGTCGAAANCATGCGTAGGAAGCTCGATGCGACCAATCTCTGATCTGATCACTGCAGCGAAAACCGGAAAGGAACGTGCACCTGCGAACTTACCGGCTTTCCATTCTTCAGCGCTGGAGAAAAAGACCACCGCTTTACGGCTGCGATCGCCGTGGAGTCAAGCACCGCACTCCCAGAAGAGCTGAGCACACGAACAGAACCAACACGCCCGCGAGTGCCGATCTGGACGTCCAGCATCACCCGACCCTCTACCTTGTCCCGACGAGCACTTCGCGGATATTCTGGCTGATAGCGGCGTAGAACCCGAGCTGGCTCGGAAGGGCCTTCCACCGGAGTCGCGTCGCGGACCGATTGAGTCTGGCTTCGGACTATCGGTTTTGACTNGGTTCGCGGAGGGTCGGCTACTTTCTTTGCGATGGGGCTCGAACCTTCCGGTTCAAGATCCACCANCAGGTCTGGATCGTAAGGCTCGACCTGATCCGGAGATGGCTCAGGCGCACGAGGGATCTCTGCCTGCACAGCCGGCACTGGAANNGGAATCATCAACTGGGGAGCNATCGGAGGCGTTTTGGTGAGNGAGGGAGACTTAGGGATAACCTCCTCAAGGGCCTCCCGTTTCTCAGGCNGGGGGGTGATTCCGATTACCGGAGCATCGAATTCCGGCTCCACCANNATGGCGGGAAGAATCCAGCCGTGCAGGCCTATCGTCACCAGNCCNAGGGCCATGGAAGCGACAAGCGAAGAGAGCCAGAAGGGAAACGGCCGTGGCTCGCAGGGCTTGATTGGCTTGCTCTCTACGAGNTTCAGGTCCACTGGTTTACTCTTATCACGGCCAAACCAGCCGTCAGGATGTGGAGCCCGGGATCTCACAGTTTCGCCNCGAATGGTGTCCCAGCATCATGATTATCGTCAACCAGGAAGCGCTAGGAACAACCTGATGAACAATTTCTATCCTTTCATGTGGGCAACTGTGGCTCATCTGGAGCTTGAAGCCCGGCCTCAGCCTGAGGCACAGAATCTGGGGGCACATCCCCCGGCTCNANATTTTCCTCNACCTGCTGNGCGCGTTCCGGCCCACTCTGGCTTGTTTCACTGGNCTGCGCTGAATCCCCAGACTGCTTGCTTAAGCCACTCGAAGCGTCTTCCAGAGACTCCGTGGCATCCATTTCGCCGGGGGGTGATGGGCGTTCACTTTTACNACCCTTCCCTGATTTTTCTACGGGGTTAGAATTTTCGNGCTCNGCGGCTCCTACCTTNGTTGCTTTCTTGGCCCGGTGAATNGTGCTATCCGCCATCAGAAGGAGGTAGCCTTGGTTGAGTAACCAATGCAGGTCATGATACCACTCTGCCTTCTCGCTGTCATTGATTCCCTCCGGAAGGACGTCCTTCCAAAGAAGCTCCAGCTTGCGACCTGAATGTGTTGTAGCCCAGTCAAGTAATGCCAGAGGGCGGTCTGCAATGGCGATGTCCTCTGGAACGGGATGGGGCCGTGAGGGCCCCGCCTTCANCTTCCGCTTCCACTTAAAGACCGCCACATGACGTCCGGAAAGCTGCCGACATAGAATAGGGGTTAGTTTNCCGGGATACCGACGCTCCTCTGACACGGTATGTCGAAGAAGTGTCAACAGCCCAGGTGACAGCAGATTGCCTTTGATATTTCCACCAACCCAAGCCCTGCCGGTTTCTTGAAAAGCGTCGTCAAAGTGGTGCTCAACGAAATGCCTCTCCACCACCTTCGGGTCTTCTAGACAAGGGATCTTTACCTCCGGAGGAAGTTCNGGCGAAGGCATAGTTTCCTCGGCTTCCACATTTTCAGCNGTTTCAGCGGTTTCAGCGGTTTCAGCGGTTTCAGCGGTTTCAGCGGTTTCAGCGGTTTCCGCGGTTTCCGCGGTTTCCGCGGTTTCCGCAGTTTCCGCAGTTTCCGCAGTTTCCGCAGTTTCCGACAAATCCTTGTCTGACGGAGCTGGCAAACCATCAGAACCCGATTCTTCTTCCGCGGGAGTAGTGGATTCCATGGAGCGAGGATCTTCGCTCTTATTTACGNGCGCCTCTTCCGGCTCTCGGCCTGAAGAACGCCCAACGTCATCNCCTGTGANTCCCCCNGTAGGTCTGTAGGCGGTTCTCTTCGCCATTTTTTCCATCCACTCGGCCACAACCTCTTCCCCGTGCTCCATCTTTATTTTTTTTCTGAAGGCATCAAGGGACATATTGCCAAAGCGCTCGCGATGAAGCTGGGCGATAGCAGTCTGATATCCGTGATAGTTAGGAGGACCCAGAAGTTCCCCGCTGATTCCGCAACGACCNATAGCCTGAAAATTACCCTTGGGAGGCTCAGCATCGGAGATTACCTCCTCGTAGAAATCCCTCCGCCATTCTGCCTGCCAAAAATGTCGGATCGCCTCCTCTCGTGTTAACCAGAGTGATCCATCTTTCTTACACCGGATAAGCCCGCTGCCCTCCTCGCCACTCTGAAATGTCACATTGAAGCGCTCCCGGGAACCGAGGACGAGCTTGGAAAGGTCAAACACGGAATACGTTCGACCACCGGCCATGATTTCCTTGGCCAACCCATCCAGCCCTTCTTCGACGGGCATAACCCCTGCAGTGAAACCCTCGGGAGGTGCAATCTCNTCCCGATCACGCGATCCCCGACGGTCATCATCATGGCGNCCTCTTCTGTCCCGTTGAAATTTCTGGCNGCCCTTTCCGCGGCCATCCNNACGACCTGATTCTGCCCGCCTGTCNCTACGCCGACCATTCCTCTCACCACGATCTGGCGACCTCTTCCCTCTACCATCACCCCTTCTATCCGTTCGCCGCCCCCCCGACTTCCCCTGACGGCGTGTGCCATCAGACGCTCCACCGCCTTTACGCTCAGGCTCGCCTCTGGCCCATGCGGGCCCGAGATCAAGAGAGTCAAGGCTAAGGAGGGGGTCTTGAGACGACTCCGCTTGTTTCGCTTCTTCGCTCATCGGTCGGTGGGAGACCAAGCAAAGACGGGCGCCTTCAAACGCGCAAGAAGCAAAACGGGCTAAGACCCATCACCCTCAGCCCATCGGATAGGGTATCTCGAGGCTCACCTCATCAATGCGCTCGAGTACTTCTTGCTCAAGAATTAAGCCCGCAGCATCAAAAATTACATTGAGCTGATCTTCATTTGTAGCCCCAACGATCGTGGANGCGACAAAATCATGCTGTTTGCTCCANGCGATGGCCATCGTGACTGGATGGAGACCTGCCTCCTCAGCAATCGCCATGAAGCGAGCCGTNGAAGTTAAGCAACGTTTGTTGGCAAAGCGCTCGGCCATGGCACGCTGCCTCGGCGCGGTNGATGTCATGTATTCAGTAAAACGCGCCCCTTCTGGTAGCTGTCCCTCATTATATTTTCCACTCAGAACGCCGCCGGCAAGGGGGCTGTAAGGAAGAAGACTCACTTTCTCCCTCCGACTCACCTCCGAAAGCTCATCCTCAAAACGTCGATTGTTCAGCGAAAAGTTATTCTGGACCGTGTCATAGCGTGCCAGCCCGAGAANGTCACTGGTCCAGAGAGACTTCATCAGACCATAACTGTCTTCATTGCTCACTCCAATCGCTCGCACCTTACCCTCCTGAACCAGTTCATCGAGAGCTTCCAGGGTATCCTCTGGTCGCATACCATGGTCGGGCCAATGCACCTGGTAGAGATCGATGTAGTCCGTTCGAAGACGCCGCAGGCTTCCTTCCACTGCCTTACGGATATGATTGCGGTCCAGAGCTGCCTTGTCATTCCGAACCGGAGGATTGAACCAGCCGTGAGCCGCCCCTGCCACCTTCGTTGCAATAATGATTCCATCGCGTGGCTTGGTCGCCAGCCACTCACCAACCCAGGACTCGCTCAGACCCACTAGTTCAGCAGTTGGTGGAACAGGATAGAGTTCCGCACAATCGTAGAAATCGATNCCCTCTTCAAGCGACCGGTCCATGATCCGAAACGACATCTCCTTCCCAGCCTGGGTCCCGAAAGTCATGGTTCCCATGCAAATCTCGCTCACCACGATTCCGCTTGTCCCCAGTCGCCGCTGCTGCATGGCAGCATACTCTCAAGGATATAAAGAGGGGCAAGCCCCGACCCATGAATCCTGTGTGAGCAGCACCCAGCATCATTTTTGGAGGTCTCCATGCACAGCCGGAATTCTTTGCCAGACACCGAAGTTTTTCCTGTGGCCCATNGCCAGACCTGATTCAATCTCGCGGAAGACCTTCAATCCGGTCTGCACCTCGCTTCTACTGGCTCANTTCACCTGACGATCAAATATGAAAAATCATCAGCTGTTTATCATCTCACTTGTCCTCATCTTTCTTTCCCTCCCTATCCCGGCGCAAGAGACCCCAAGCGCGAGTGGATTCGTTTATGAAGACCGCAACAGCAACGGAAAACGGGATCCGGGAGAACCGGGCCTGCCGAACGTCCTTGTTTCTAATCAGCGGGAGGTAGTTCCCACTGACCTGACGGGGCGCTGGACACTGCCCGTCCGCGAGGACTGCATCTTTTTTGTCATCAAACCACGAGGCTGGATGCCGCCAGTCAGTCACCAGCAACTCCCCCGTTTCTATTACGTTCATAAACCCAAGGGTTCACCACGAAGCAAGTTTCCCGGCGTAAAGCCAACCGGCCCCCTGCCCGCCTCAATTGACTTTCCCCTGAGACGGCAGGACGAACCCTCAAAGTTCAAGGCCCACTTCTTCGGAGATACCCAGTCACGTAATACCAAGGAACTTGACTTCATGGCGCGCGATACCATTCAGGAACTGATCGGAACGGATGCCGAGTTCGGGGTGACTCTTGGAGACATTCTTTTTGATGATCTCTCTTTATTTGAAACACACAACAGNATCGTCGCGCTCGTTGGCGTGCCATGGTGGAACGTCATTGGTAACCACGATCTCAATTTTGATGCTCCTGATGACAGGACCTCGGACGAAACCTTTGAGCGAGTCTATGGCCCCCCTTACCACGCCTTTACATGGGGACCAGTAAACTTCGTTGTTCTAGATAACGTAATGTGGGGTGGTTCAAAGAAATCGGGAGGGACTGGCGGCTACACGGGAGAACTGGGCGAGGAGCAATTGACCTTTCTTGAGAACCTTCTCCCTCATCTTCCGGAAAACGAACTGCTCATGCTGATGATGCACATTCCACTCAAGNCCTCGGAGTCACCCCTCAGCCCTAATCCGGAACGCAACCGCCTGTTCCGCTTGATTGAGAAACGCCCCTACACAATGTCCATATCGGGCCACACCCACTGGCACGCCCACATGTTCCTCGACGAGAAGGATGGTTGGAAGGGGAAAAAGCCACACCACCATGTCGTAAATGTCACAGTCTGTGGAAACTGGTGGCGGGGAGAGCCCGACGCACTCGGTATTCCCCCCTCCTTGGGAAGGGACGGAGCACCCCGGGGCTACTCTACCATCACCTTTGATGGGAACCAGGCGGTGGTCGATTTCAAGGCCAGTCGCCGTCCTGCTGATTACCAACTCCGAATCGAAGCCCCCTCTGCGGTCAAGGGTGGAACTGAAACGGTCACCGTNTACGCCAATGTCTTCAATGGCTCCCGCCACTCCAAGGTCCGAATGCGCCTCGGAAAAAGTGGCCAATGGATCACCCTTCGCAAAAGTGTGGAGCCCGACCCGGACTTTCTCGCCCTGAAACAACGGGAGGAGAGCCGCCGCGACAAACTGGAAGGCATCCCCCTGCCCGGGGCCGTGCCGTCACACCATCTCTGGAAAGCGAGCCTCCCGCTNAAGAATCTCCAAGGTGTTCACCGGCTCTGGGTCCAGACCGAGGATATGTACGGTAGAACATATGATGCATCACACATTATCCGGATCGAATAAACCTCNCCTTCAGCAACCATCCTCAAATCTTCAGAATCTAAAATCGAGAACCATGTCTAGACCTTCGCTCTCTGCTATTCTCTTCGCCTTTCTCCTGCTCTCCTTGCCGAGTTCATACGGAGAAAGCTCCCCTCCAAATATCATCCTGCTTTATGCCGACGATCTCGGGTATACCGATCTTTCCTGCCAAGGGTCCGATTATTATCAGACACCCAATATCGACCGCCTTGCTAAGGAGGGCATGACGTTCACAAACGCCTATGCGGCTGCAGCCAACTGCGCGCCCTCCCGGGCCTCGCTTATGACCGGTCTNTACACTCCGAGACATGGGGTTTTCACGGTTGCCAATTCGGACCGCGGGAAAGCCGCTCACCGGCGTCTTGTCCCGACTACCAATAAAACAGTTTTAACGAGAAGCTTGCCAACAATGGCGCAAGTTCTCAAGAAAGCAGGCTACCAGACAGCTGTTGCCGGAAAGTGGCACCTTTCCGATGATCCCATCCCGTATGGCTTTGATGCGAACTTCGGAGGCCTCAAATGGGGAGCTCCCAGATCTTATTTTTCTCCCTATCGTAACCCCAAGCTGAAGGACGGTCCNAAGGGAGAGCACCTTCCTGCCCGACTCGCTCAAGAAATCTGCAGTTGGATAACCCTCGCACAAAAAAAAGATAATCCGTTCTTCGTCTATTTTCCATTCTACTCGGTGCACACTCCTATTCAGGCTCGTCAAGATCTGACAGAGCGGTATGCCGGGAGATCAGGCACCCATCACAAAAACGCCAAGTATGCCGCCATGATAGAGGCGATGGATCTGGGAGTCGGCAAGATTCTGGATCTACTGGACGAGCTTGAAATCGCTGATGATACGGTAGTTGTCTTCACCTCGGACAACGGACCTCATGGAGCAGTCTCAAATGCAAAGCCCCTTCGGGGCTCGAANGGAATGTTCTATGAAGGTGGTATCCGCGAACCTTTCCTCATACGCTGGCCTGGGAAAATCAAAGCCTCCTCCCGTATCACAACGCCAATCCACCAGATCGATCTGCTACCAACCTTCGCCTCTCTGGGGAGAGCAGAGGCCCCGCAAAGACTGGACGGAATTGATTTAAGCCCACTCTTTCAGGGGAATTCTATTCCTGATCGCTCTCTCTTCTGGCATTTCCCAGCCTACCTACAGGGATACGGCAAGGATCTTGGATCGCCCTTTAAACACTTCCGGACGACTCCATGCGGAGTCGTCAGGCATGGCGAATGGAAATTGATNGAATATTTTGAAGATAACACACTGGAGCTCTACAATCTCCGGGAAGATCCCTCGGAGAAACGAAACAGGTCTTCGGAAAAACCACAGATCCGCGACGAACTTCACCACTTGATGAAATCGTGGCGCCGCGAAACCGCTGCTGTAGTGCCCAGCGAGAAGAATCCAAAGTTTGAGGAGACCAAAAGTTCGAGGTAACCCTTTTGGGCTCGATCGCCGAGGTGGGGCAGTTCGCCTCACGCTTCCTCGGAATAAGCAGAAAGTTTCCACCTTGCCCGAATCCCCGCCAGACCTAGACTAATGGCCGCAAGTGTTTTTACTTNGTCGGCTCCCGGACAGAAACGACCCAGCTAAGGCTCGTCGGTGCCCTGTATTCTGGCGAGNGGCAAATCGAACCTTCGCCGGGGTGANCGCTTCCGTACTCATGGTTCTCACGGCGGGTATCGTGAAAGGGGCTGAGCAATTCCTCATTACTCCCGTAGATGTTACTTCTGACTCCTCTGCTACAGACCTATTTCCTGCCACCAACCTCATCGATAACAGCGGTCTGCTAGCAAATCCTACTCTGGAGACATACAGGTCTGTCCAACACGACTCAGCCAGCCCTTCCCGGACGTGGGCAACCACCGCTCCTCGCGGAGTTCGTGATTATTTCGCCGGGCGTAGACCCGACCCTGTTCTTACCTTCACACTACCGGACCTTTATCAGGTCACCCACCTCGTTGTCTGGGGATTCTATTACACCTCGCCCAACAACTCTGAAGCCAGCGCGTTTACGCTCGAGTTTTCATCTGATGGCGGCGCAACCTGGTCGGGTCTTGAGGAGATCTTTCATCAGCAGACAGCTCAGGACAGCGAAACCATTCCACTGGGACGCAGATTCCAAGCGAATGCGGTCAGGGTGACTATTACCGACAATCACTACTCATCCAGGGGTGTCGGTGGAGAGCGGGTCGGCCTCGGTGAAATCAAGTTCCTCGCAGAGCCGCCGGCAGGGCCAGACCCAGNAATTTTTCTGCGACCGCTAGTGGACTTTGGGAATACCGCTTCCGGAGAACCGATACCCGAACGCAGCCTTGAAATTGAAAATATCGGGAGTCAGCCCCTCGTTATCGAGAACCCCTTGTCAGTCCCTCCCTTCGAGATTGATAGCAGTTCCCTTGAAATTCCCCCGGGACAGGTCCGAAGTCTTGCGGTCACATTACCTGCAGTTGAAGGGTGTCACCTTTCCCGCCTTGAAATCACNACGAACGACCCGGTCCGTCCGACCGTCTCGGTTAGTCTCATCGGCGCTTACGCCTGCATACCGGCCCGGCCATCACAACCCGATCTGCTTCCCCGGGAAGGGACGTTCGTCGACCCTTTCGAAGTGACCATGAGCAGCGAAGACCCTGGAGTGATCATCTACACGACCGACGGATCCATACCCACAGCGGAGAATGGAACGCCCTACACCGGCCCCGTTCAGGTGAGTTCTTCAACACCGATACGCGCCAGCGTGATCTGGGGTGGAACTGTCTCGAAACCACAAACGAAAAGCTACGTACGGCTGTCCGGGGGACTCGAAAGCTATACTTCTCCCCTCCCGATAGCGATTATCGAGAATTTCGGGGGAGGCGAAATTCCCAACCGTGGATGGTCGTTCGACACTCAGACTTCTGCAGGTCTCCAGCAGCTACCTCGCCAATCGGCCTGCCTCCACNTGATCGATATTGACCCGCAATCAGGCACGGCATCGATCACTGGTATTCATGACCTCACCGAGAGAATCGGAATACGAGTTCGCGGATCATTCTCCTCCACATGGGATCCAAAGCCCTACTCTGTGGAAACGTGGGACGAATATGATTCTGACAAGGACACCACTCCGCTCGGACTTCCGGATGAATCTGACTGGGTCATGTATTATCCCCACCCTCTGTATGATCGCCAGCTCATTGCCAACACCTTTTCGTGGAAGCTCTCCCGGCTTACCGGGCGCTACGGAACACGATATCGGCTGGTAGATACCTTTATTAACGAGGATGGAGGAGACCTTACGCCCGAGGACCGTATCGGTGTCTACGCCTTTGCNGAAAAAGTCACCCGCGATGCCGATAGAATCGACTTCGAGCCCCTCTCGGAAGACGGAAGTAGCGGGGGATGGCTTTTGAGNATCAACCGTATGGACCCGATTCCGATCGGAGGATTTCCTGCAGAAAACGGAGCGACGAGCCCTCAGTTTTTCCACACCGCTGGGCCCGATCGCATCTTGCAGACCTCTCCTAACCAGCTCAACGACGANAATGACGATGACATTCCAAGCCAATACAATGGATTTTTCAACTTTGAGAGCCCAAACGGCTACAGGATCAATGCAAATCAGCGTAGAACTATTGAAACTTGGTTCCGAGAATTCGAGGACACTTTATACGACGATATTCGGTGGCTTGATCCGGAGGCGGGCTATCGACGCCACCTCGATACAGGAGATTTCATCGACTACTTTCANCTGAACGTTCTGGCAAAGCACGGGGACAGCATGGCCCTGAGCCTTTTCCCNTGGGTATCTTCCNGTGATCGCAAGCTNAGAATNGGTCCTATCTGGGATTACAATCTGGGAGCTTACTGGACGGAGGCTACTGGAGACCTGTTCTATCAGGGAGACCGCCTCTGGTATCCCCGCCTCTTTGAGGATCCCGACTTTCTACGGGAATATATCGACCGCTGGTTTGAACTCCGTCGCGGCCCGTTTGCCACGTCGAATCTGATTCAACTTGTCAACGAGCAAGCCAGTGAGTTCACCTCTGAGATGGCCGTCCGGCAGGGAACGACCAATCAGGAGTGGACGGCAGAATTGACAGGAATGCGCAACTACCTCTCTGCCCGGACAAGTTGGATTGATTCGCAGTTTTTCAGGCCTCCAACATTTAGTCATCCCGGAGGACCAGTGAGCGGACGGTTTTATCTGACGATTTCGAATGATACCGGTGAATCCGGAACGATTTTTTACACCCTTGATGGTAGCGACCCGATTGACGGGACAGGGCGCCGGTTCTCCCGTCCGATCTCTTTTCCCGAAACAGCCCATGTCAGGTCTCGTATTCGATCAACCAACGGCGAGTGGTCTGCTCTTAATGAAGCTTTCTATGTCACTGGCATTCCCCCCGCGGCCGGAGACATCGTGCTCTCAGAAATCATGTATAATCCCACGGGAGACCCTGAGGCCGAATTTGTTGAACTCCTGAATACGAGTTCGAACACCGCGATCGATCTGACCCTTCTTCGTTTTACCGCAGGAATTGACTTCACCTTCCCGGTTGGCTCCGCGCTCGCNCCGGGCGGAAGGATTCTCGTGGTCCGCAACCGGGACGCATTCGAGGCAGTCCACGGCTCTGGNCTTCCAGTGNTCGGGGAATTCCAAACGGAAAGCGCCCTGAGCAACAGTGGTGAGCGTCTGACCCTGATCGATGCTGAGGGCAGCATCCTGATAGACTTCAATTATGGGGACGACCCTCCATGGCCAGAATCTACCGATGGCGATGGCTTTTCTCTCGTTCTCAGCAATCCGCTTTCCAACCCGGATCATGGTAGCCACACCAGCTGGCGAAGCAGCAGAAGTATTGATGGCAATCCAGCCACTGATGATCTGGTCACCTTTGCGGGCGCTCCAAGTGATGACCGCGATGGCGATGGCATCCCTGCTCTGGTCGAGTTTGTTCTGGGATCGTCTGATGTAAGGGGAAACCGGCTGTCCGACTTCTTTGCCTTTAACCCCACCGTGGATGGAGAAACTGAATTACTTCTGGCCTTCAGTCTCGCAGTCCGAAATCTGAATGTCCCTGCAATCGAGTTTAGTGATGATCTCGAATCGTGGGCGCAGATACCGGCGGCTCCCGTATTCGACGAGTATCTTCCCGGGGGGCGCGTCCGCTACCGCTGGCTGCTTCCTGCACCTCAGCCTGCAAGCCGCTACTTCCGTATCAAGGCGATACAGACAGCGCCCTAGCCAGACTCTGCGACTTCCATCGAACCCTACTTCTGTTTCCTGCCTCAAGACGATCTANCGGTGCGTAACCGAAGTAAGCCATGCACNCCGTAGGTTCCACCTGCTGAGAAAAAATTAAGCCCCGCCTGCAGTTTCACCGTAAAGTGGAGGCGGCTCTCCCGGCGTTTCAGCAAGCAGAGGAGGCTTCTAGCAAGGTCGGTGGAAAAACTTGAGGTTACCTGCTCGCCAAGGCAATCTGCGAACTCCATCGCTTGATATCCACCAACCGTGAAGGCGNTCTTCTTAGTCCTAGTTCTTTGCATCGCAAGTTCCTCCCACGGGGAAGAGAGCAAACACACAATTCCTCCAACCTCAGGGAACGAAAAAATCAAGCAGCCTTGCCCACTCTGCAAACTGCCTGGCCGTGCCCACCTGTTTGCCGGAACTGTTAGCAGATGTCCCCCAACTTGCGCCAAGCCCTGCTGCAAAGGCAGGTCTNTTGTTNTTNTCGTTGAGNAGAGTATCGATTCACAAGGAGCCGGCAGAATCACCACTGCGCTCTCCGTCCTCGAAGGTGTGCAACCCCAGAACGCNGGTCCNGACTCATGCAACGTGAGAATCAGGTATGCTCCGGAAAAAATAACGAAAGGAAAGCTACGAGAGGTCATCCAGCGCTGCGGCTTTAGAGTAACCGGAGAACAGGAGACCTTTACAATTGAAGGGCTGAATACGCGGGCATTGGCGGACAAGGTTGAGGCTGCGATACGCNAGGAGNCCGGGATTACATCCATTGAAACGGTCTGCCCNGTAAATCAGAAGGCGATAGTAGTATTCGACCCACTCAAAACCAATTCCCGGAAGATCGCCGATGCGATCAATTCCACACCCTGCAGGGTGGTGCACCGTTGAAAGAGCNAGCACACCACCTCCTTTCTACTCTGAGAAAGCAGTCAACAGCCTGCAAAAGCCGGCGGTCGCTGCCACNGGTCACTCTAGNGGCTATATGAGATTCCGTCTCGCAGAGCCCACACGTTTTTTCTAGCCACCGACGATTCTTCCCTGTTCGATTCCCTAAACCAGAAATCACCACTCGCACGTATGTCTCAGGTAAACATTGCTATTGTCGGACTCGGATTCGGNGCCGAGTTCATCCCCATCTACCAGCGTCATCCTCAGGCAAACATGTATGCGATCTGCCAGCGCACGGAGGAAACTCTTAATGAGATCGGTGACAAGTATGGTGTGGAGAAACGCTATCAGAACTACGATGACGTCCTCCGGGATCCAGAGATTACAGCCGTTCACATCAACACCCCGATCCCGAATCATGGCGAACAATCCATCGCTGCCCTTGAAGCAGGGAAGCANGTAGCCTGTACGGTTCCGATGGCAACCAGCCTGAAGGAATGCGAGGAGATCGTTCGCCTGTCAAAAGCGAACGGCCTCAAGTATATGATGATGGAAACCGTGGTTTATGCCCGGGAGTTTCTCTACATGAAGGAACTCTATGACAGCGGAGAGCTTGGNAAGGTTCAGTTCCTCAAGGCCTCACATCAACAAGACATGGACGGCTGGCCCGGCTACTGGCCTGGTCTGCCTCCAATGCACTATGCCACACACTGCGTCGGCCCAGTCCTCGGCTTGACTCGTGGTGAAGCTGAATACGTCTCATGCTTCCCCTCAGGAACCATTCGTGAGGAGATGCATGAGTGCTACAATTCTCCGTTCGCGGTGGAAAGCTGTCACATCAAGTTCCGGAATAGTGACCTGACTGGATTTGTTTATCGATCCCTCTTTGATGTTGCTCGCCAGTATCGGGAATCCTTTGAGGTATACGGGGAAAAGAAATCGGTTGAATGGCCTCTTATCGAAGGNAAGCCGCTGGTTGTACACACAGCTAAGAAGCCTGAGCCAGAGATTCCAGAGGAGGTCGAATCGCCTGACTTTGGGCATTTACTTCCTGAAGAAATTGCCCCCTTTACTACCGGAGGAGTTTACGGTGGCGATACCGGAGAAGATCACCTGTCCTTTACTCAGGGAGCAGGGCATGGTGGCTCTCACCCCCATCTGGCCCATCAGTTTGTCAACATGCTGATCACGGATGAGGATGCTTATCCTAATGCCATCGAGTCCGCGAACATCACCTGCACTGGTATCCTTGCTCATGAATCAGCGCTCAAGGGTGGAGAGCTCATGAAACTTCCAAGCTGGAGCCTCCGAGAGTCATAGAANACCACCAGATCTTTTTTGCTGGAGGATGGCTGGTGCAGCCCGACCGCCCATCAGGATACCGCCCTCTCTGCCTTTGCTGAAAATTCATTTCGACGAATCCGGTCATGCCTCTTCCNGCCCGCTTCTCCAAGCCCATGATCGTGGCAAGTGTGGCATCAGTGCTTTTACTCGCCACTTTTGTTGGGATCAAATTTCTCCCTTCAGGAGATGATTCCGGAAACACAGCAAATCCGCCCCTCGACAAAATACCTCCNGCGCTCAAATCCCCCGATAAAAGCGCATCTGGGAACACCCCAAGGAAGTCCACTACCCAGAGGCCTGCAANCGACAAGATTGAATCAGAGCGNGTCGACTCTGCGCCCTCGCGTAAGGAAGCCATGATCGCTCTATCCATCCGTGCCCGCAGAGATTTGAAGCTTCTCCGCGAAGGATTGAGAAATGAGCTTGAGTCCGTGGAGGCCAGAGAGGAGTTCGCTCAAAAAATTCGGGACGTCTCGGACCCTGCGGAGCGAAAACGTCTCCTTGAAGAGCGGGCGGACTCCATGCGTATCGCCCGAAACAAGGCTGATGCCAGTAAAGGCTTTCCCGGGNGTGCCCGCGAAAAACGTCTGATTGCNCTGATGCAAGTGCAAAGCCTCTGGAGAATGAATTCTCATCTTTCGCAAAACCGCTCGTTAAAAACNGAATCCGCNNAATTTGACGATCAACTTGCTGAGTGGGTAGAGAAGTCTGAGGGGATGAGCGACGAGGAATTCCACCAGTCTTTCAACGACCTTCAGCGCAGCCTGAACGAGCTCCGGATCAGAGATCAGGCTATGTCGACAAGAAAGCCCTGACGAGGGCGCTTATCTTTTCCTGCCAGCAGGAACCGCGGGGTCTTTAATTTTGAATAGAGCAGGACCCCACTGCGTCTGATCCCCATGATACCCCCGCGATTCTGTATGAGCGGGGACCCCTACCGGGCTCGCTTTTGAAGCTATGTCGATACACCCATCAGCACCACGGGGGTGACTCCGTTGTGCCATGTGCCTTATTTCCTACCATCCCGAAAAGTAGTCTCGTTACGGGTTACATGTAAGGCCAACCTCTTTGTTTCTTGCCTAAAAAATCTCTGAATGAATGATCCTGCTCGATCGTAAACATACTCCCCGTGAAGACTGCTTTCTCCTGCTTTCTGCTTACCTGTCTCTCGTTCGCTGCGATGGCAGCCAACTCTCTGGCAAAACCGAACATTATTTACATCCTCCTCGATGACGCGGGCTACGGCGACCTCTCCTGCTATGGGCAAACGAAATTCCTGACCCCTAATATCGACCGCCTTGCGAGTGAAGGAATGAAGTTCACGAACCACTACGCGGGTTCAACCGTATGTGCTCCAACTCGCAGCGTCATCATGTCCGGNCTTCATACTGGGCATACTCCAAGTCGGGGAAACCGGGAAATACGGCCTGTCGGGCAATTCCCTATACCTGCCGGGACCTACACGATTGCTGAGGCCCTCAAAAAGGCTGGATACGCCACTGGTGCTTTCGGGAAATGGGGCCTCGGAAATCCTGGATCTGAGGGAGATCCCATTCATCAGGGATTTGACCGCTTCTTTGGCTATAACTGCCAGCGAAACGCTCACACCTATTATCCCACCTGGCTTTTTGACGATCTCCGTAAAATTGAACTGGATGGGAAAACCTATGCTCACGACCTGATCATGGATAAGACCGTGGAGTGGATCGATCACCAACACGACAAACCCTTCTTTTGCTTTCTTCCAGTCACGATTCCGCACGCCGCCATGCATGTCCCGGAAAAATATGCGGCTCCTTTCCGCAAGAAATTTCCAGAATTTGAAAACAAGGTTGGACGCTACGGCAAAAACAAGCCGTTCGCGAAGAACCCAGCGGCCCAATTTGCCGGAATGATGACTGCCCTTGACGAAGGAATCGGGCGGATACTCAAAACGCTGGAAAGACATCAGATCGATAAGAACACCATAATTCTTCTTAGCTCTGACAATGGTCCGCACAAGGAAGGCGGGCATATGCCAAAATATTTCAATTCCAATGGAGGCCTGAGGGGTTTCAAACGTGACCTTTACGAAGGTGGAATCCGGTGCCCCCTTCTTGTTCGCTGGCCCGGAAAGATTGAAGCGGGAACAACCAGTGACCATGTCTCAGCCCATTGGGACCTCTTTCCTACCTTCTGTGAGCTGGCAGAAACTGAAACCCCCGGAGATCTGGACGGCATCAGCTTCCTTCCAACGCTGCTCGGTGCCGAACAGAAACAACATGAATACCTCTACTGGGAATTCTTTGAAGGAGGCGGCAAACGCGCTGTTCGCGTCGGAAAGTGGAAAGCCGTTCAGAATCAGGTTAATCGAGAGGGTCAGACCGCACCTATCGAAATTTACGACCTCGAAAGTGATCGTGGTGAGACCCGTAATCTGGCCGATCAGAAGCCTGAACTCATCGCTCAGGTCCGGAGTATCTTCAAGAGAGCCCATACCCCTTCCCCTCTTTGGAAGTTCATCTGGGAAAAATAGAAGGCCCCTTCCATGAAAACTCTGATTTCCCTTACTTCTGCTGTTCTTCTGTCCCTGCCGGTGCAGGGAGCCGGGGCAGACATCCAGTTTGCCTCCGAGGTCCAGTCCGTTCAACCCGGAGTTCCTTTCACGATTGGTCTTCATGTTGTTCCCCAGAAAAATTATCATACCTACTGGAAGTATCCGGGAATAGTCGGCCTCCCTACTTCCATAGAATGGAAGCTCCCGAAGGGATTTCATGCCGGGGAGATTTCGTGGCCCACTCCCGAGATTGTAGATATGTCGGGCCATCCAGCGCATGGATATCGCCGGGAACTTCTTCTGCTCGTAGTAATCACCCCACCCAAAAAAATCCCGACAAGCACAATAAAGATCTCAGGAGACCTGGCATGGATGGCCTGTCACAGGGAATGCCACCCGGGGTTTGCAACCCGCTCCATTGAACTCCCCGTAAATCACACCAGCAGACCGACGTATGACCGCAGGTGGGTTACCGCCATCAGGAAGGAACGCGAGGCTCTGCCGCAAAAATCTTCCCTCTGGAAAGTTTCGGTAGAATCAAGCGCTGATGCAAATCCTGTGATACTTCGGGTGAGCCCTTCTACCGGAGCCTCCAAGAATCCCGGTCAGATTTACTTCTTCAGTGAGGACGGGCAGATCACATCCGAACCAGCTCAGAAGGTGCATCGTCAAGACGATGGCAGCTACCTCATCACAGGCACACGGTCCGATTTCAGTCCAAAAGGCAGAACGACAGTCTCGGGAACCCTGGTAGCTTCCCAAGGATGGGCCGAAGGAACGCGGCTACATGCTTTCAGAGTCAATCCGTCCTACCCGTCGAAATAGAGCAAGGGTTACTTTCCGATTCGAGCACGGTCCCGATCCTGCTTTTTCTTTGGCTCCGGCGTAAAGGCTCCAGCCCCTGGGGTAAAGTCCCAAGGCTGCGTCTTCTCGCCAAGGGCGTCAAGAAATGCACCTGAGGAAAACGCGAGATAGAATGGTCCATCTCCTTTCCGTGTCCGGTTTTTTTCATAGAGTCTCCTCATGGAAGGAAGCGCAGCCCGGGCATCCGTCCCGAGCAGCTCAATGGCCCTGCAAGCCCTCAGGGCTACCCACCAGTCTTCATTGGTGAGTTCTCGCATCAGATACTCAAGAGCTGCTCCTCGACTACTCCCTCCTTGGGCGANCCAGTCCGCAGCCTCAATCCTGACTGAGGCCGAAATATCGTCAATACAATGCACCACGCGCTCCTTGTCCTCATAATCTCCAGCCCGCAAGGCGACGACCGCCCAATAGCGCTCTACGGGATCGTCTGATTCCAGTAGCTTGAGTGCAGTTTGAAAATCTGATCGGCCAACAAGGTCGGCTGCACGCCACGCCTTCGCCAGATCCGGTTGACGATCACTCTTTCCACGTAGAATATCATGCAAGGGCTTCCCCTCGCCCTTTACCCAGCTCCACATCTCGTCTTCCGGAATGGCCCCGGGATCCCTCAACCTCAGACGTTCAGCCTCATAAGCTTGGCGATGCGCTCGGAAAGCATCCTGCTGTTCCACAGTCATCACTCCTTCCAGTAGATTGGTCAGATTATGTGGATCCAAATCACAATCGTAAAAGGCCTCGGCTGGCTTTTCCGGACCAGCGTAATCCATCTGTGCCTTGTTCAGCTTCTTGGGTTCTTCCCGGACAAGACGGGTGATTTCCTGTCGAGCCAAGCCGAGATCAGAAAAGACACTGGGCTGATTATGGCTTAGATGCGGATGATAATTTCGAATGTAGAGAAAGCGTCTGCTCCGCAGCGAGCGGGCACATTCGAAAACCTCATCAACCCGGTCTCTGCACCCATAAACGTATTCAGGCTCTGGATCACGATTCCGACCGAGAAATCTCCGTCCCTGCATGTAATCCTTTTTGCGAATTTCTGCCAGATTCAGAACTGTCGCGGGGAAGTCCACAAAGCTCACGAGCTCCTCATTGACNGTTCCCGGAGCAGAGGGCGCCAGGTGCTGNTAGCATCTNGGAAACCGCACCATCAANGCTACACGCATCCCGGAGTCGTGAAGCATTCTCTTTCCTCTCGGCATCCCAGTGCCGTGATCGGAGTAGAAGAACACAATTGTATTATCCGCATACCCATCCTCTCTGAGCTCTTTCAGCAGTCGCCCTGTGTTCTTATCCATCACGGTAACACAGTCATACATCCGCGCCCATTCCTTCCTAATCGCTGGTGTATCCGGGTAGTAGGGAGGCAGGGGAACTTCCGCGGGATCATGGATCTCTTCCTCAGTAAGCTTGGACTGCACCTCCCTCTTAAATACGTCATAAGGCCACACCGTCGTCCGGGACTGATGGGTGCTCATGTCATTGAACACGGCAAAAAAAGCCTGACCCTTCTCACGCTGATCGCTGCGCCAGTGAGCTTCACCACTGGACTCATCCCACGCCTCCGCGATCAAACGCGGGGCTGCGCCATTATTATAATCCGTCTTCACATTGTTACTCGTGAAGTAGCCCACCCCTCGCAGGTAGCTGGGGAAGGCCTTCACCTGTTCCGGTATTGGAAAGTTCGATCGCATCTGGTGCGCTCCCAGACTGACCGTGCTCACCCCTGTGATCAGGCAGGCCCGAGAAGGCGAGCAGACTGGTGCTGCCGCGAAAGCTCGGGAGTAAAGCACACTCTCCTCGGCGAGTCGGTCCAAGTGCGGCGTAGTGGAGAACTCATCGCCATAACATCCAAGATAGGGGCTCATATCCTCCGCTGTNATCCATAGAATATTTGGATCCAGCCTGCGGGCCCGGATATTTCGAAAGCGGACGATCCCTCCCTTTCCGTGGTGCTGGATCCCGAAGTAGCCTCCCAACTGCCGCTCCTCATACAGCTCGGCAATCAAAGCTCCATTAAGATATGTCCGCACGAGAGATCCTCGAGCTACGACCCGGAAATGATTCCAATCCCTTTCCTTCAGCAGACCTTTAATCTTTTCCCGGTAGTCCTGATTCTGGTTTTTCGCCGGGTAAAGCCATCCTCCCAAGCCAATACCGTAGACACTCCCTGGTTTTTGAAGGTCGATCTCACATTGATACCCCTTTGGCTTACCTGAATTTCCTGAGCAACGATAGGCAAAGCCAGAGTTGAAATTTACTTCACGGGCATCCATGGGCAGGAGAACTTCGAGCTCTGCCTCGAAATCACGCATGGTGATATCAGTAGTCACCCAGCAGTTGGTTCTCGATAACAGCTCCAAGGCCCCATCTTTCACCTCAAAGCGTTGAACCTTGCTTCGGGGGGTCCAACCTTTGGTGGTCTCCCCATCAAACAGATCAACCCACTCCGCAGCAAAAGCAGATGAAAATACCGAAAGAAGGGGAATGAGCAAAATTGCCGCTCGTGATCGAGTTCTCTTAGCCACCCCTTTCATGTAGGCCTTCAGAGGCATTGAGAAAAGGTAATCTCCCAAAATTCGACTCGCTATTCGATGGAGGGCTTTGTCAGCTTTACGAACTCCCTACTCATCATGCGATTGTCCATTTTCGTGCTATTAAACCTCTTTCTCCTGTTGCCTCTCTCCGCGCAAAAGAAAAAAGAGAACCCATCCAGAAACCCAGCCAAATCGCCTGATCTGGCCCAGTATTACATCAATCTAAAAACCTCTCCCCGGGCAAAGCAGGCTCCGCCCGTTGTGTCCTCCCTGCCCCTCAGCTTAACGAAGGGAGACCGGATCGCACTCATAGGAAGTGGAGTTCTGGATAATGCTCGACATTACGGTTTCTTTGAAACCCTGCTCCACCAACGTCATCCTCAACATCAACTAAGCGTAAGGAATTTTTCCTGGCCTGCAGACGAGGTCGATCTCCAGCCGAGACCCGCAAACTTTGGAGACCTCGACCAGCACCTGACCTATTACAGGACCGATGTGATTTTTGCTGCTTTCGGTTATAATGAATCGTTTGCGGGCAGCGAGGGACTACCAGCCTTCAAGGCCCGGTTCGACGCATTTTTGTCCCAGATCAAGACCCGGGCCTACAACGGAACAAGTGGCGCAAGAATCATTGTCTTGTCACCTACCGCTAACGAGAACGTCAAAGGCGTGGACGCCGCTGAGCGCAATAATGAAAACCTGAAACTCTATACCACAGCGATATCTGAAATCGCTTCGAAGAACGCACTGCCATTCATCGACGTTTTCAGTGCAACCGCCTCGGCAATGACAGAAGGGGAAAACGACCTGACTACCAATGGCAACCAATTGAACCAAGCCGGGCAGCTCCTGCTTGCAAGAACGCTTTACCGACAACTGTTCGAAGAGACCGCTCCAGAGCCAAAAGAGAATATTCGGGAGCTGGTAGTGGACAAATCCGTTCAGTTTTTCCACCGCTACCGCCCGTTAAATACGTTCTATTATACCGGTGGACGCAACAAGAGGTATGGTTACCTCGACTTCTTGCCAGCCATGAGAAACTTCGACCTCATGGTGGCAAATCGCAACGAAGCCATTTGGAGAACAGCTCAGGGGCAGCAGGGCATCGTAAATGATTCCAACCTNCCCGAATTGGAACAAACCGCCGAAGGTCGCGGAGCGAACAAATGGCTTTCCCCAAAGGATGAGCTTGCCTCTTTCCAGATCGACAAACGATTTGAAGTGAACTGCTTTGCTTCCGAAGAGCAATTTCCGGATCTGGCTTGCCCGATTCAAATGCGCTGGGATTCCCGTGGCAGGCTATGGGTTTCCTGCTCAACAACCTATCCCCATCTCTATCCTGGCAAAAAGCCCAATGACAAAATCATAATCCTTGAAGATCTCGATGGAGACGGTAAGGCCGACAAGTCGACGGTGTTTGCCGATAATTTGGCAATCCCCCTCTCCTTCGTTCTCGGGAGAAACGGCGTCTACGTCTCGGAGGAACCTCATCTGATCTACCTCGCCGATACGAATGGAGACGATAAGGCTGACCATCGGGAAATCGTACTTACCGGATTCGGCTGTGAAGACTCTCACCACGCTCTGCATGACTTCGTATGGACGCCAGATGGGGATCTCATGTTCCGGGAGTCCATTTTTCATAACTCGCAGGTAGAGACTGCCTACGGACCCGTCCGGGCAAAAAACAGCTCGTGGTTTCGATTCCGGCCAGAGTCACACAAGCTCACTGCATTTGGTGGATATCCTAACACCAACCCCTGGGGTGTAACCTTTGATGACTGGGGACAGCATGTGGCGAGTCATCCTATATTCGCCACCGCCTTTCATTCCACCAACGCTCCTTACCCCTCGCAACACCCCAGAGCCAATGGCATCCCTGCTTACTCCGGAGTCTGTGGCCAGGAGTTTATCGATTTTCCCTTCTGGCCGGAGGACATGCAGGGAGGATTCGTAAAGGTTCGATATAAACCCACCAACAGGGTTGAGTTTCACCGATGGACTGAAAGCGGAGACCATTTCCGTGAACAGTTTCAGTTCAACCTGATTTTTTCTAAAAACCTTTCGTTTATTCCGGTGGACATCCGTTTCGGCCCTCGGGGAGCCTTGTATATCTGCGACTGGTATAACCCAATAAAGGGGCACGCTCAGTATTCACTAAGAGATCCAAGACGTGATCGCAAATCGGGCCGCATATGGCGCGTCATCCCCAAAGGGGCAGAACTGCAGGAGCCCCCCCGGATCTCAGGGGCTCCGACTCTATCCCTTCTCGAGCTTCTCAAACGCCGGGAATATCGTTACCGCTACTGGGCCAAGCGGGAACTGCGCAGCAGGCCTAAGCAGGAGGTAGAGAAACAACTGACTGCTTGGGTAAACAACCTGGACCGCAGCAAGCACCGGTTCCGTCATCATCAGATCGAGGCCCTCTGGACCTACAGGGGAATCGGCTCCGCTAATCCCAAGCTGCTTCTGGATCTTCTGGACTGTGACCTTCATCATGCACGCGCTGCTGCGACACGCCAACTACGCTATGCTGATTGCGGGTTAAGCAGCAGGGAGAGGGACAACCAGCTCCTGATCAGCTCAAAGGACGAAAGTGAACTCGTCCGTCTGGAAGCAGTGACTGCCGCCACCTACATCGCTACCCCACAGGCGTTCCAAGCAGTATTGGCCGCGATTCAACGACCCCGTGAAGCGCATCTTAATTACGCAATCAGAACCGCTCTAGGCTCGGAATCTCTCCTTCCTTTCTGGCGGAAATCCACACCTCTGACCATAGAACAGTTCATGGCGGCTTTTAATCTCAGCTCTAAAACAAAGGCTGGAAGCTCCACCCTCAACGCAAGAGATGCTGCCTTCGACTCTCAGGCAAACCTTGCAGAGATCAAGATCAGCTGTATCCCCGGCAGACTTCTCTTCAGTCAGAAAAAATTCGAGGTCGAAGCAGGGCAAGCGGTCAAGCTGACCTTCACGAATCCAGATGCAACGCCCCATAATCTTTTGATTCTCCAACCTGGAACTCCTGTCGAGAGTGTAGGGATGGCTGCGAATGAGATGGCCAAGAGCCCGGAGGGGGCAAAAAACAATTTCATTCCTGAAGATGACCGGATTCTGCTCTCAACAAAGATGCTCGCACCAAACTCCTCCGAGACGCTGCGCTTCCTTGCGCCAAAGAAACCCGGCATCTACCCCTTTCTCTGCACCTTCCCCGGCCATTGGGTCCTGATGAAAGGAGAAATGGTCGTCAAATAGCTTTAGCGCATCCCTGAAAACGATGAAAATCCCGATTTTTCTTACCACTGTATCCATTCTCTTGGCTTCTGCCAAAGTTCAGGCGAGCCCGAATTTTGTCTTCATTCTCGCTGATGATATGGGCTACGGCGACGTGTCCCACGCTGGAGGGAAGATTCCTACTCCCAATCTCGACAAGCTTAGAGCAGATGGAATGCGCTTCACGGATGCTCACACGACTTCTTCCGTGTGCACACCAACCCGATATGGGATCTTGACGGGTCGATATAACTGGCGGTCTCGACTGAAGAAAGGCGTCCTCTTCCCTCCAGATATTTCGATCATGGACCCGGCACGAAAAACAATTGCCGGCTTTCTTAAGGACCGGGGATACCGAACATGCGTGGTTGGAAAATGGCACCTTGGTTTGAATTGGCATATGTTGCAAACACCCGCAAAGGCGACCACTGGACCAACCAAAGGCACGTGCTGGAATATCGACTTTGCCCAGCCTCCTCAACAAGGGCCTTTGAAGCTCGGATTTACCGAAGACTTCCTGTTCCCGGCCTCGCTCGACATGGCGCCCTACCTTTACCTGCGTAACGACAGAGTCACGGTGATGCCCACGGTGAGTAAGGGGTGGAATCGACAAGGGCCGGCCACCCCTGACTTTGAGGCAAAGAACTGCCTCATTGATTTCGCGCGTGAATCACGAGCCTTCATCGAGGACGCGGTGAGCAGCAGCTCTCCCTTCTTTTTATATTTACCTCTGACCAGTCCTCACACTCCGATCGTCCCTTCAAAAAAGTGGCAGGGTAGATCACCTCTCGGACACTATGGAGACTTCGTCATGGAAACAGACTGGGTTGTCGGCCAGATCATGCAGGAACTGACGGAGCAGAAGGTCGCTGAAGATACCGTCCTGATCTTTACCACGGACAACGGATGCTCTCCTGCCGCAGGCATCCCGAAACTTGTTTCTCAAGGGCACAAGCCTAATGGAGACTGGCGCGGCCATAAGGCAGACATCTACGAGGGAGGTCACCGGGTTCCTTTTCTTGTGCGGTGGCCCGCCCGTGTAAGCGCAGGAAGCTCCTGCAATCTGACGGTATGCACCACAGACTACTTCGCGACGGTAGCCGATATTCTTGGCGCTCGGGGCCGTAAGTTCCCTCAAAATGCTGCAGAGGATTCTTTTTCCTTCCTTGCAGCCCTTGGCAACCCCGATCTGCAGACTCCGACTCGACCCTATACTATTCACCACTCCATAAATGGCTCCTTTGCGATTCGCAAAGGGCCATGGAAGCTTTGCCTCTGCCCGGGTTCAGGAGGTTGGTCCTCTCCGAGGCCCGCCAAGGCTCTCAAGGACAAGTCACTTCCGCCCATTCAATTATTCCACCTCGCAAACGATCCTGCCGAAACCACCAACCTGCAAGCTGAGTTCCCGGAAGTTGTGGAAGATCTTGTTGCAGACCTTCACCACGCCATTCAAGCAGGACGCTCAAATTCGGGCCCTCCTCGCTCTAACGAGGGCTGGCCCAAAACCTTTCCGCAGGCGGTCCTCAAGCTCTTCCCACAATTGGCGGGGAAATAACGCAGCTCAGGAGATGCGCTTTTCTACAAACCGGAAACGCTCATCATACGCTCCGCCATTGTGCTTCAGGCAGCAACTATAGCAGGCTGAAGTGCCCCTCATTTTCCGAACTCGATCAAATACCGCCCAGCAGCCAGGGCAGAAGTAGCGCCATTTCCGCCTGATGGTCCGCGTGGGTAGAGGAAGGGTGTGTCCCGCTTTTTCTCCAGGAATTCCGAGATTACAACAGGCCCTGCGCCATTCAGGACCATGGGGCCGTATTCGCCTCCGGCCTGCTCGCTCGTAAGCGACCAGATGCGCCAATTCATGCAGAAACGTTCGCTCTATTTCATCCTGTGATATAGCCTGCAGGGCAGGATTCAATTCCACCACGGCATCAGGCCATGTGGCCCGTCCGGCTGTCGACCTCATCCGGGCATTCCATCGTACGCCAACCTTCTGAGCAAGTAAGCTGAGACCCAACTCAGCGCAAAGTCGTGCCGCCCTGCTTGTTAGCTCAATGTCTTTTCCGGATACCCGTCTTTGCTTCCGCACCTCATTGCCCTTTCCCTCTTTGAAGGAAAGCTGCAACTGCAGAGTGGCCTCTTCCACTCCCACAGTATCACTGACCGGAGTAGAGAATTCAAGAGCAGACCCTCGAGGTTTTCTGCAGATTCCGGATATCACCCGCAACCCGGGTGCTGAGTGGAAGCACTCGTCTCGAGATAATCACGGAGAACAGCCAGATTAAACCGCGCTATCGCCTCGCAGGTGTTTTCCAGTCGGCCGCCTTGACGGGTCGAGCCAACTCAGGCAACTCCTTGCCCTTTTCCGGGAGACGGACTGAAATCGGCCCTCCCTCACAAACTGCTACAACGAGAAGCCCCGTCCGCTTCAGAGATGAAAGATAGTCTTCAGTCAATGGAACACGTCCCGTCGCCTGATCAAGGGTTACCGGAAGCAAGCGGATCCATGATGTGTTTTTAGCATAGAAGTCCCGCCATGAGACCAACTTTCCCCTGCGGTTACTGTCAACCCGGGCTTTGAATCGTGGAGGCGTAAGCAACACCGACCCCCGGGGCAGAATGGTCCAGCTGGAGGAACTACTGACGATCGTCGACCGGGCCACCAGACTTTCCCTCCGTTTTTCCAACTGCGATGANACCTCCGGATTCAGTTTATCAGTTCTGGGCTGCTCGATGTCCGCAAGCCTGACCTTTCGTTCCTTTACGCTTGGATCACGGGGCCTCTGTAGCCTTGAAAGTTGTTCATGCGTCATCCTGGGACGCACTTTGATTGTCTCCTTCCCCCTTGCTCCACCGGAGGAAAGACTGGAGGGCTCAACTGCTCCCCCGATACCAAGGCCCAGAGCGGCCACCAAAACTACTGCGCCTATCGTTTTCATCTCAAGTGTCTTGATTCCCGGGAAATAATGCTCAACGGGGCTACTCCTGATCGACGACCCCACCATTAATTTCAATGGTCCGGTCAACATTCACCTCAGCGGAATCGAGAAGATCCGTGCCAAATGGAGTTCTATGCAGCAATTCGATAGTGTGAAGACCCTCTTCAGTGAAATACTGATCGATACCCTTGACGATCAGATCACGATCCCGCGGAATCGAATCCTCGATGATCACGTAACTTGAATTTACGGTTTTTGTTTTGCCGGGAGACTCTCTTCTAGGCCCTTCATAGACCCTGAGATACGTCGTGCTATCCGGATAAAGGTTCTCGAGGTTTATAGAAATGGGAGGAACCTCTTCGTAATACCTGGATGGGTTGAGACCACTGATTCCGCCTGTAGCGATTGGCCAGATTTGGACTTTTTCAGAATCCAGAATGGTCGCGGAGACTCCAAAATCAGCTTGTGCGGTGATAGTGAACACCTCCTCACCACTGACTCGCGTCAGATCGGGTCCTGTAAGATTCGTTNCAGAGAACGTAACNGTAGTGTTNGCCGTCTCCTCCATATAACCTTCCGTGACAACTGTTCCCACCGGGTTCTTTATCCCTTCAAAGCTGTAAACACCTTCAGGATAAGCAAAGGCGTAGTTGGTATAATCAACCCATTTCGCTGCATCTGGTGCAGTGGCATAGTTTGGATCGCTCGCATCAATTAGACCCCTGACAGAGATATGAACCTGAAACGGCTGGTCCACGCGGGTCCGCGCAACTGCCCGGTAGGGATCACCTGTAAGAATCGTGATCGAGGCATTCGGCGTGTATGCTGTCACATACTGCTCATCTAGGCGATACTCCGTAATACTCTGGTCGTGAATGGACCACAGCTCAAAGAAAGAGCCCGCGGAACTGACCCCCGTGGGGGAAATCTTCACTCCGCTGGAGCCAATACCCATATCCCATTCTACGCCGCTATCCTGCTGTATCTGGCGGACGAAGTTGACATATTCTTCAGGAGTGGCCTGCAAAAAGGAGGNCCAAAGTGCGAGAAGTGAAGCTAAATAATATTTCATTACAAAATAGGTTAACGTTGGATGGATAAGGAACTTTGAAATGGCCCTGTTTGTTATTTCCTGCCCAGTTTGATCACTCCCCTGTCATCAACGGTTCCTGGAATTACCTGGATGATCCCNCCTTGCGCGAAATCCGTTTCCAGCTGGCTGCGATCAACACCACTCTGCTCCTCTTCGACCTGGCTGAGAGTTGTCATACATACGATATCCTGCATATCGAACCACCACGCTCCCGGGCTACTGGTTCCCAGCTCAAAGGTGTGGATGATGTCACGAGGGCCTAGCACGACATGATTTTCCTCATCGAGGAACTGCGTCATGAAGCTCTCGATACGTCCCTGCTCATAGGCCGGAACAAAGTCAGGGACTTTATCTCCATCAACCATTCCAATCACGGACAGGCTGGATCCGGACGTCGACTGTGTTTCGTACCATGTGCCTGAGGCTGTCTGGCTCCGTGCAGAAAAGTCTATCTGGGTGTTGGCTGGAACGCCGCTTTTCTCAAACACGATCTCATCAGGCTGTACATCACCTTCCCTACCGTAAAAAATTAACTCCCATGGCGCTGAAGCACCAACCCTCACCCAGAGAGCGGCCGGCAGCTGAGTTGAGCCCGCTTGCAGAGCGACCCCCATCACCCGAATCTTGAGATCTACGTTTTGTTGAAGACTAATGGTTCCATTGCGGTCGAGCTCGCTGATATCCGCGACCGACTCAGGATACTTGATACCCCACACCATCCTTGGGCGAACCCCTGGCTGAACTACAGTTGGAGTTACTGAGATAGATCCGACCGGCGTGTAGGGATCTTTGTGGCCTCCCGCAACGTCGTTGGAGAGAGCGGTAACAGTATCGCCAGGAAGAGAGGATCCCAAGGCGAGGAAGAATGCCAGTTGAGCTGCTTTTTTAGTCATGCGTGCGTGGGTGAACGAGTGCAATTCTTTCGAATTTCCAATAAAATTACAAAATATGACCTCTTGATCAATATAAATATTAAAATTACTTGATAATACGGCTTTAGACACCCTAAACACAGCACTTCATCACAAAAATTGCCTCTAAGATGGACTCTTTTGACCGTCCCTACTTGGTGGCGTCTCACCTCCCTCACGCTCCTCCCGTCTGCTGTCTTCCAGTGGCTGGTCCTTCCCTCTGGGAATCCCGACTTTCAAAGAAAATACTGGAATTTAAGTGTAAAATCGAACTGTGTCCAAGTCTCAGGCTTGGGCGCAACCTGGTTCGCAACCAACGTGCTCGGCGGATAGCACGGACCCTTCTGGAGACAGGGGAGATAAATTTACGAATCTTTCGTGTTTTTTCTCCTCTGACGTCCCATATGATTGACTACTCTAAAACATTTTATAATACTTACTATTAGTTCCCCCTTACAAGATGACTCTTTCTGGAATCCATTATGCGATTTCGGCCCCACTTTTTGTGGCCGTGCTTCTGGGTGGGATTCTGGGCCCCTTGAATCCTAAGGCCACAGCTAACGTTCTTACGACAGTCGAACGCACAGCCCAGATTCATGAAGAGTTTCTCACGGATCGCAGGGCATCTCTTGCTGCCCGCAAAAATCCCTACCTTGGGCCGCCCGTTGCCCAAATCGTCGACGAAACCCCTCCCCCATGGAAGGTGAAGAGCAACCCATGGCACTACCAGATCAGGGCCACGGTTTTCTGGGTCGGAGAGCGCTCAACGCCCGGAAACCCAACTCCCAATACGGCAAGTTCATGGGATCCTAACTGGGAAGAGAACTTCGGAGGCTACGACCATCCTTTCAAGCGAAACGCATTTCTACCCGCTGGTTTTGAACCAAAGCTCAACCCTTTTTACGTTGCTCTCCCTTATAATGACCTCGTTGCGGGGAGTAGTCATCGCCCAGAGGCTTCTTCAATTATCCCATGGTTCTGGCAAATTTACCGCGGCCCCGGAGTCTCCGTTTGTCACAATCGATGGATCGCGATCCACCACAACGGAAGGATCGCCTACGCGCAATGGAAAGACGTTGGTCCCTTCACGGTAGACGACTGGCCCTATGTGTTTCAGGGCGAACAGCCTCGACCCAACCGCAATCAGAATGCAGGTATCGATGTAAGTCCCGCCGTCCGTGACTTCCTTAAGATGCGAGGTAACGCGGAAGTGGACTGGAAATTTGTGGAGGAGTCCGAAGTCCCGGCCGGCCCTTGGGAAAAATGGATTCATTCCTCCAACGCACTCCCAAACAAGACCGAAGCGCTATCTGGTCCCTGATTCCTCTAACACGTATTTGAACTCGAACCACTCACACTCGCCCCCGCGGAGCCTAGGGCTTCTGCGGAGAATCAATTCCACTTCTCCGGATAATTACCGGAGGTGCATCACTTTCCACAATTCCGCCGTTATGATAAACTACAGAGAACCTCGCCGAACGATCTCCGCGCTTCGTGTCGACAACCTCTGTCAAAACGAGCATGAGGCTCCGTCCCACTACAGGCTCAAGCTGGTAGGCAATCGAGCTGGAAGACACACCTTCGAGAGGCTGCCTGCGAGTTTTTGCACCAAGGCCCAATGGCCCGTGCCGCTGGGCGAGAATTCTTTTCAACTCCGCGAACCGTCCACGGACAAAAGTACTCTCTCTTCCCGGATAAGTGTAGTGAAGAGTGACCTCAAAAAGCCTGCCATCAATGAAGCGAGCTTCAAGCTTGGTCGCTTCATGACCCGGCAAGGGCCCCTTGGGAGAGGATACCAGCAAAACCTTCAAGCGAGGGTCGGACGCCGGTGCTTTAACGGTTTGGTCGAGGCTGGAGCGCAAAGCCCATTCAACGAGGCCATTGGGAGAGTCCCCCCACTTCAGCCCGAAAGGCGGAAGCAACGGCTCAGCGGCGTGCAAGAAGACAATCCCGTGAATGAGGATAGTGCAGATAAGGAACCGACTCACAGCCACCCGNAAACTACAACAAATCGATTTCAATTCAAGTTCATCAGTACNCGTTCCCAATTAGTCAGGTCNAAGCGTGGCAGCGTTCTTGTCGAGGCCATCATCGCCCTCTCGCTCCTACTCGTCGTCAGCCTGGTAATCCTGAAGGGAACNATGAANATTCTNGCCCCTCGCCAGTGGACAATGGTGCAGAATGTATCTGACGCTTACCTTTCCTACGAGAAGGCGTTCGCTCAACGGATTCCCTTCGAAAGTCTGACTGGATCCTCTTCTCCCTGGCCGGTCTATCCCGCAAAATCCGAGGACCTTGTGACTCTCGGAACTCTTCCAGGTGGACGTACCCTAACTGGAAATGTCATCCGAACTAGAATTCCTGACGGCAACAATCTTCCAGCTTTCGGAGGCGAGGCAACAAAGGCAACCAACCCGGCTGAGATGCAGACATGGATTCTCCAAAGTCATGTCACCTACAAGATAAGTGGAAGAGACTACGTCAAATCGAGAACAATAGTACGCACCCAATGAGGACCTCTATCCNCCAACCCGGAAATAATCCAAAAAGACTCCGCCGTGGTTTCACTCTGCCAGAGCTGGCTACTGCTATCGGTCTGGCCCTTGCCATTGCAGCTATCATGATGACCCTCCTGCAGCAACAGGTGACATTCCATCGGATCATCCGTGCTCAGAGATTTCTGGTTGATGATGCTCCCCAGATAAACAATACCGTAACTCAGATTCTCTCGCGTGCTGACGCCTACCGTATCCACGCCAATCTTGGCGATGCGATCGCAGGAGCCAATGCGATTACAGAAAACGGCAAGGTTCTGGTTCTTGGATTCATGAACCCTGATGGTTCCAAAAACCTCGGTATGATTTCGTTCGAATCTCAGGGGGAACGAGATGTACTCGCCTATTACAACATGGATTCCAACGCATCCATGGCAGAAGCAGGAAATCCAGATTGGCTCATTTCCCGGCAGGTAGACGACGCCCGGTTTTTCGTTGAAAACGGGGTATTCCGGATGCGCCTCACGGGGCCGGCTGGCGAAATCATCACCTATTCCGGCACNCCTAGACTTTAAATCCGACATCACCCCCAATCNTCATGAGAAGAAATTTTCGGTCTGGCTACATATCGATTCTGTCTGTCGTNACACTAGCCTCNATNATGTTGCTTATGCTGACGGCCTCGTTTCGCCACAGTATTCGGAATCAGGAGGTCCAAAAGAAGNCCCAGATCAGGGTGGACTACACCAACCGCGAACAAGCTTTTCTCCGCTCTGTTCTCACTGAAGTCCCCAACAGCGCGATCCGTAATATGATGGCGAATTCCAATTCCCCGGGGAACGAAGTCCCTTCACGCTGGCAGTGGATCTTTGAGCGCGCACTGACAAAAGCCAACAGCGAACAGGCTTTACCAGTGGAGCAGGCAAGAGTTCTTGGAATCCGTGGGAAATCGATTTCCGGAAATACTGGTGACGGCACCCGAGGAGATCTGAAAAATACCATCGACAGCGTCAGAAGCCAACCAGCCCTCAATTCTTTCTACGTGAATGCTGGCACGAACGATACGAGCCGTCTTCTGGGGGGAGCATATCCCGAGTCCCTGAGAGTATTAGATGGTGATGTTGAGAAGATGGATCGTGACCGCCCCATCATCAGTGTTGAAAAAACATATCCTGACGGAAGCCAGTTCAAGGTCGTGCCCTACCCTGATGTTCATTTCGGTTATGTTGCCCAATCGGGAAATTTCGTCGCGAAACGTAATTGGTGGGCCTTCTCGCTCGCCTCTGGCGAAGCTTCAAAATCATCTACCGGAGTCTCCACCATCAGGAAAAATTTTATCCTCTCTATTTATGAGGTTCCTTCTCAGCTGGCTCTTGGAAGTGCGGGGAGTGCGATTCTCGGGAAACATGAAGACGGATCCGATTGGAGCGATATCCGGATTTCGGGTGGAGTCTTTGCCACTCGTGCATCAACTCAGGGAAGCGTTCGACTGGACCGGCTGGCCGCACGGCGGGGGATTTCCTTGGCGGATGAGTCATCGGTGGGAGGGGTCGCCTTGGACAGCCTGACAGGAGAACTTCTCTCCAGAGAGCAGTACGAGTCTGAGAATACTGCCTTTTACCCTATCTCCAGCTCTTCGGATTCCGGCCTTGTCGCCTTTCTCCCAATTGCTCGCGGGCGAGATGCCTTTGACGATCTTGAGGGCATCGACGATCAAGATTCCGGGTCCCCGACTGGCTGGAACTATTATAGCCGTCCCGCCATGCAGACCGTCATGAAGCTGAGAGTGGAGGATGTCCTCTCGCCTGAGGATCAAACGCCAACCTCCATTTCGTTTACTTTTCTCGCAGGTGGAATTGAGCGTAAAATCGTATACGCGCGCGGAAATAATTGGCCAACTACGGGAACCGCCAAGGGCACCTTGTTCCCGTTTCACCTTGAAAGTGACGGTATCCAGCGGCAGGCCCTTTCGGTTTACGTCGAAAGATTGCCTGCTTTTCTTCGATCGATTGGAGGCGATTCCACCGCCGTGAACAATTCCCTGATGGTGAACGCAAATTATCGGGATAACATCAGGGTTCGTAAGCCTAATATACCATCTCTTTCCACTGATATTGCTCTCGTTCTGCGGGATACAAGGGACCTTACCTCTTTCTCCAATGGATTTTCACTGGTGACACCCTTCAGAACCTACCTGGTAAATGACGTCAATATCGTCGCTCGCGGGATTGGTGCTCAGGGACAGGAAGTATTTCCTGCCCTGTCCCTCTTTACCCCGGAAAAACGTTTTGGAATCCGGGACCAACCCATGAACATCACCTTAAAGGGGCAGGTTAACCATGTCGGAAAAGACAGCGACCAAAACGCACGTCCGCTCGACCTGCGTTCTGGTGCGAATGACGAAGTCCTTGCCGGCAAAATTAAAGCTGATCTTTATTCGATCACTGAACCGGAGCAGCTTCCTCCCATCAGTCAGATGAACTGGCTTGTGGTTATCGAGCAGGTTGACTGATCCACAGATTGCTCAATGTGAGCATCCGTTTGACCAGCAGCCAATGATCCGCTTCGGGGTTGTTCCCGGGGAAGGAAGTGATTCACTCCTTTGGGGGAAGAAGAGGGTGAAGATTTCCTCCAGAGCTGATCGAATTCCACAACAGAGACGCCTTGTTGGAAGAAGCCCTGAGGGGCCGGAAAGACTCGCTGTGTGTATCTACACGAAACTGGAGTTCATTCAAATCGCGGTTGGTTTCGCTCAACTGCTCCTGGAGCGAGACATTGATATTCCGTAATTCCAAGTTCGCTGAGTTTAGCTCCCGTAGCTGCTCTACAATTTCCTCAAGAGCACTCAAAGTCATCATCCTGTCATCATGCGAAGCTGGTGATGTCGCCATCCCACCTCGCTCATGGCCTTCGGCCGGTGATATGCTCTCCTCGTTTTCCGATCTCTCCTCCTGAGCGACTACCGGCCGTTCCTCAATCCATTCGTTTTCGACGAATTGCAGGGCATGAATCAATGCTGCCCCTGACATTACTCCCAAGAGAGCCGCTGAAATCAGTATCTGAAAGAAACAAATTCTCATCGCTCAACCACATATTTTGTTCTCCCGAGCTGCTCTGATACCATGAACTCACCCATGATGGATGCGTGAACCTGAAGATGTCCTGAATCCAAATGTCTTGCTGATGAATTCTCATTATCAGGGCTTCTATCTTCCCCGCCGCTTACATCTACCCTCTCCGGCCGCTTATCGCTCACCGGTTCNCTTTCTCTAATACCGGAATCAGTCTCTCCGGCTGACCGCCCCGAGGAGGCTTCCGGGTTGAATGGACGAAAAAGCGAAGGGCCACTCCTTTTAACAATAAGAGGCCTTAANCGGTCTCCGGAAATCTCCTCCTCCTCGACGCCAACCGGCTGGCCCTGAACCTCCCCCGGAAGCGTGGACGCCCAAGGATCCAACTTGTGCTGGGAANCCAGGTGAGGCGTAGTTTCAGCCTCTCGAATCNGCTCCTGCCCCTCGGTGGTTGANTCAGGGGCTGGAGGCGAGGCCGGGAAAAAAACCGGCTTGGTGATATACATCCAGAAAAACACTGCCGTCAGAGCNGTGCTCGCAAGTAGCATGGGTGGATACCATCTGGAAACTCTGCAGTGCTGACACCTGTGTGGAGCCGAGGACTCGCCACGCGAACAAGTTGATATCTCATCTCTCCTTGCTTCGTCCTCATTCCGGACGGCTCTATCGNTCGCTGCTTTCTCGTTCATTTCAACTGCATAGAAAATGGTTATCTCCCTGCACTAAGGGAGATTCTCCTATTGGCGTAAGTGACCTCCACTACATCCGAAAACGCAGGGAATTTAGTCACTACCAGTCGGTCCTCCGTCAGAGTGAGTTGCCGAAGCACATTCCCCACCAGGGAATAGGCCTGCAATCCGGGCAGAGTTTCCATCTTTTGCGAACCGCTACCCGTCAGAATTCCATCATTACGATGAATCGTGAAAGAGGTATAACTTTCTTTCGAACTCTCTCCATAAATCCTGACTGAAATCCCATCTGTATAGACACGACAATAAAAAGGTTTACTCGGAATGTTGAGCGATTCCCCATCCCGGATCTTTACGCGCTTATCGAATCGGTAATTCCCAGCAAATCGAAAACCTTCAGGAAGAGCATCCTTTTCAGCCAGCACCTCAGCAGGCTGAAACACGATCGTTACGCTGATTACGAACAGCCAGTATAAATGTAACTTCTTCATTCGCCTACATCCCACAGGGAATCTACTGGAGACCCTGACGGGTCATAAACCACTCCACTCAACTCTGTAAGAACAGGAGGTGACTTGGTAACATCATATGAAAGACTGTTTCCATTAAGGTCTTCCACCCGGGGTAGAAGAGAGCCTCCACTGGGAAGATATTGGATCAAATCGTTCCCTGTGATCGAGGCCACCTCTCGTCTTGGGTTATCCGCCAAATAGGACCGCTGCGCCACAAAGACCTCACGGAGCGCAGCCGAAGCCTTCTTTCCCTTGTTCCACTCGCCGATATTTCCTGCAAAGTACATCGTTGCTCCCATGATGCTGAGGATAACGAAAATCACGACGGTTAGCTCCACGAGGGTAACTCCTCGTGGTGAAAGATCGTAACGGGTATGTATTCTCATGGATAAATTTTCACGTTGAGACAATCCGGGTCTATTTCCCTAAAAGGACATCAACCGATTGCATGATCTCGGCCTTAAGCTCCGCATCAGAGTTCACCTGGTAGCCAACCCCCAGTGCGATTACGACCAATCCAGCGACTGCAGCCCACCAGAATGTCCGAAAGAAAAAACTCTTGCCGCGCGGCGCGATGATCGGTCGATACCATGGATCTGTTTCAACAATTCTTGTCACAAACATCTGGTTTCCTGACCGGAGGGCTGTCAGCAGGGATTCAAGATCCCTCTTCGCGTTCACAATAAGGCGGTAGCGGTAACGCCGACCAGGAGTCTCCTCAAGCTCTTCGATGGTGACCTGCCTCGAAAGGCCTGATTCCGGAAGCCGCATCGTGTAAACATGGGTCTGATAGATAAATCTTTCGCGCAGCCAGCGGTCTATTTGAGTCAGTTGCATCATTCTTCTAAGTTAGATACCACTTTGCATCATCTTCGGACCCATGAGAAAGATCGGAAGAAAAGTCCCGATGAAAACCGCCGCGATCAACGAAACCGCCATCAGGAGTACCACAAAGTTCAAAACCTGAGTAAAGTCGTTCATGTAGTTTTCCGACTCCTCCTCGTACATGTCCGCAAGCATTTTCAGCTGATTGTCAATTGAAGCGGACCTCTCCCCAATCGACATCATATGAACTACCTGTTCATCCACTGAAGTGAATTTGCTGAAAGCTACAGAAAGAGGAACCCCGGAGTGCTCATACTGTTCAGCCGCATTACGAATCTCGGGGAATAGCGGCGTAGATTTGACCGAATTGGCTGCAACACGCATCGACTTTGAAAGATTAATTCCGTTTGAGTAGAGAAGCTCCATGGTGGAAAGAAATGTCATTTGCCTGAGACTCATGATCAATTGGCTTAGCAGACGCCACTTGGACATTGCTAAAGAGGTAATAACATTACGGGTTCCCTCCGAACGCCAGATGAGCACTCCAATCACCAGAGCGCTGAGCANGGCAAAGGGCCAAAGGATTTGTGTTGCATGACTGACCTTGAACGCAAGTGCGGTCAGGCCGTCTGGCGCCTGACGAACCTGCTCAAGCATTCCCTCGACCTGAGGGACGATCTTAACCTGTGAGACAATGAAGGCACCAATCAGCACTGAGATCACGATTCCCGGAAGAAGAACTGCCTTGCGAATCTGCTTCTTGAAGTAGAGCTCTGCTTTCAAGCGATCAGCCAGCTCGCGGAAGGCACGATTCAATTGACCGGAATCACCCCCCGCCTGAATCAGTCCGATCGTCATATCGTCAAACCGGTTTGTCTTACGGAATGCTTCGTGGATCGACATCCCGGATTCCGTATCGAGGCGGATGTGCTCGAGGGTAGATGCCATAACCTTGTTGGGCAGACCCTGCCCGTAATATTTAAGAGCATCAGAGGTGTTGATCTGAGCCTTCAGCATCGAAGAAAGACCTCTGAAAAGGTGGATTAAATCCTTTTTTTTGAATCTCTGTACCTTGCTCTCTTTTTTCGCCCTTACGACAGGCCGTGATGCAGCAGGGGAGAAAGTCCCTGCGTTGGTTGTGACGGTTCCGTTATTCATCAGAGTAGGTCATATCGATTGTTTTGCTGACAGCCCTCAGGTCAGTTTGTCCATCTGCCAGAAGACGAAGGCCGCTCCGCCGGAGGTTGGGAAGCGCCCCATCTTTCAAAACCATCATTTCAAGGTCGTATGGACTGATCTCTCCCTTCGAAAGCAAATCAGAAACCCGGGGCGTAATCGGGATAATTTCGACGATCGCAGTCCGCCCGCTGTAGCCGGTTTCACGACACTCGGAACACCCTCCCGACCTCCCCACAAACAGCGACCGATCAGCCCATTCCTCTCCGAGGTTGAAAAGCCGCCTCTCTTTTTCACCAATACCTTCGATGGGAATCTTGCACTCCGGGCAAAGGACTTTGATCAGACGCTGCGCGCATGCTGCCTTGAGGGTTTGTGCAATTTTCCAACGTTCGATTTTCAGCTGTTCGAAACGCTCAATAATCTGAGAAGCGCGAGGTGTATGAATTGTCGTTAAAACCTTATGTCCGGTAACTGCAGCCTCAATGGCTAACTCAGCAGATTCCGTGTCGCGAACCTCCCCCATCAGAATAATATCAGGGTCGCTACGCATGAAACTTGTGATCATCGGTTTAAATTCCGATGAATTCTTCAAGTCACAGTGAGTCACCCCCGGGATTTCATCCTCCACGGGATTCTCCAGAGTCAGAATATTTACCTCGGGGCGGTTAAGCTCCCGCAACATTGCATTCAAGGTTGTGGATTTTCCCGAACCTGTCGGCCCGCTCATGACGATAATTCCAGCCGGAATCTCCATTACCCTGTTAAGCTCAAAAAGAGTTTCATCATCAAATGCCAGAGAACCTTTCCCCAGTTTGACATTGATGTGGCTCTTATCGAGAAGCCTCATCGTGACATGATATCCCCGATAGGTACGATGGCGTTCATACCGGATATCAATCGGCCGGTGGTAATACGCGATTGTAAAGCGTCCTGATATTCCCGGTGTCGTGTTGCGCGTTTCCGCCGGCAACTTCATTAGATTCAAGAAAAAGGCATCGATCCGATCCTTAAGCTTCATTGGCATTTCCACTTTGTCTCCCAGATCCCCATCAATCCGATAACAGTAGTAAAAAGACTCTTTCTCGACCTTGAAGTGAATATCGGAGGCTCTGAGCTTGGTTGCCGTTGCAAGAATTGTGGCCGCGAGTTGTGCAATCGGCTCATCATATTCAACCGTAACATCAAAGTCCTGCAGACCGTCGTCGATATCCTCCACGTCGATCGACTCAAGTTGGGAACGATTTGGACCCTGTGTCGTGGTGACACGTTCAATTGCACGACTGATTTCACTACTAAGCGTTACTACCTTTTCAATCTGCAGCGACGGAAACCGTGGAGAAAGATATTCATCCGGTACGGAGCTCCAGGGGTTTGATATCGCTACCAGCAATCGATCTCCATGAATACAGAGAGGGGTGAACCCCCCCCTCGTCATAAGAGCGGGATCGCATGCCTCTAGCAGCGAGGCATCGCAAAACTCAGCCACCTTCGGGAGAAAGGGCAACCCGTTAACCTGAGCTATAGCCGACATAAAGAGCGGCCTGGAAACCCTGTTTGGCACCTGATCGTGACCAAGCTCGGTCAGGGACGAATCGTGCTCAATAAGCGCGGCCATGATTCGACCGCTGATAAAATCATTAAACTGGATGCCATCAAACTCGATCATATTCCGAACTGTTGCTGACAGAGTGAAATCCAGCCCTCATGATGCAGGAGGACCGTTGAGACCACCGGGGTGGTCCCCGTCTTATCTGCAATAAATTGCATTACGGTTCGTGCGGAAAGCCTCAGGGCCACCGGGTTAATAGANCCGATACCAATGACTTCTGACTCCTCTGCGAAGAGCACGGGAGTCATTAACTTCCGGCATTCGAGGAGGAGACTGTCGTTCAGGTCATAGAAAGCGGATGGAGTTGGCATCTTGCTGGCAAAGGGAACCAGCGTCAAAGGCTGCCCCAGTGACTGGGAGAGGGACCTTCCAAGACGCTCCACTTCCTGTGCCCGGGCGTCAGGATCCCGAGTTCTCAGCGCCGCGAGGAATTCGAGAGGGTCCCATGGCCTCGGGCCCTGCAATGGCCCATGTCCATGATGCGCTAACTCTTTCAGCTCTGCGGGAGTTGCCAAAGCATGATCATCAAGAACTCTGCAGGTCTGGCTGAGGCATTCAGGGTCGGTTGCCCGCGAGACAGTTGCACTCGTAAGAGCACTGGGGGCTTGGACTTGGTTTTCGGCGTGGGCCTGCATGCTATCTAGCGCTTACGGAGAAATTTCAAACGTCCATGGTGAAGGCCACTTTTGGCCTTTTTCTCAAAGGCCCCCTCAAGATCCGCCTTGAGCTCGTCAGCCGTTGGACGGTGATCNCTTTGGCCGGGNCGGAGGTCCTCTACTGCCCTCTGCCAGTTAGGCTCATGTGCAGGGCCCGGAAGGGCGGGTTCTATCCAGTCATGATCGGGCTTGAGACTCACATTATCCCGAATCGCCCTGCTGGTTACACCATTCTCGATAGTGCTTCCCGGGTTGTAGGAGGTAGGTGTTACCACAAAGACAAGACTGGATGTTTCCTTTGCTGCCTCCTTGCTCTTGAAGAAAAAATTGATTCCCGGGATGTCTCCAAGGATCGGGACCTTGTTCCTGTCCTTGGTTTTCACTTGCCCGTAAAACCCTCCGACAACGAGAGAGTGCCCATCAGGAATACGCGCAATACTCTCAATCATCGATTCTGAGACACGGGGATATCTGTTTCCGCTNTGACCGACGATTTCATCGACAACCTGGGCAGAGCGAGGGCGCATCTGCATACGAATTGTACCATCCGGGAGCAATGTCGGGGTCACTGCAACCGTAACTCCAATTTCCCTTGTGGTAGAGGGGTCGCCTGTCGGGTCCTTCGAGTCGATTGAATACCTGACCTCCTCGGTTACCTGATTGCTGACTTCTGTTTCACTGATTGTGGTCGTTATGATCGGAACACGGTCAATAAGTGAGATCGTCGCCTTTTCATTATCTTCGGTGATAAGCGTGGGATTGGAAGTCTGGGTAACGAGCCCTCCTCGCTGCAGGGCACGGAGAACACCACCCATCTGAACCGGGGACAGAACAATTGTATTACTGCTGGGTGTATCAGTACCTCGAAGAACAGACCCTGACCCCAGAGTGCCTGTCGCAGAGAGCGCATTGTCGATACCGAAGAGTGAATTCAGGCTGGTAATAGTCTCTAGCGGAATTCCGTTAGCCCCGAGACTGGACGCCCAGTTTACNCCCTGCTTCTCACCCGCACTGCTGTTGACACTGAGGATTTTAACCTCAATCACGACCTGCCCCTTTGCCTTATCCACNGANGTGAGAAGATTCCTTGCACGCTCCACCTGATGAGCNGTGTCCACGACGATGATCGTGTTGGTCTTGGGTTCGTAGTTCGCGATACCAGTAGGAGAAAGCATCGGCTGGATCAGCCCCTTGATCTGCTCGATATCAGTCGGACGCAAGTAGCGGAGCTGGTAGTGCCACTCCTCCGCTGGCAACCGATTNAGCTGCTCATTGTTTAANGCGTAGACTGTGTTGCCCTTGGTGTAGAGGGTGAGCCCATATTGGAAGGCCAGCTCCTCCATCTGCTCAAGTGGATTCCCGCTGTTGAGGTGACCACTTACATTGAAATCCGGTCCCGCAATACTGACGTTGTGAAAGTATTGCTTATTGGCACGCTTGGCCAGCATCTGGAAGATGTCGTTGATTGCAGCATCTCGAATCAGATATTCCCCATTACTTTCATCGATCTGCCCGGCGGTATCGCCCGGAACACCAAGCTCGTCGAGGCTCTCCTCAGGTGGAGGTGGAGGGGGAAGTTCAGAGAGGTCCCGCCCGACAGAAGGAAGGGGAGCCGGCAAGGCAGGAACTGCAATCGGCACCACCTCAGAAACCGGNTCTACCGGCTCGACAGGAGGGTCAGGCAGTTCTGGAGCGGGAGGTTCAACCGCAGGTGGTCCAACGACCGGAAGNGGTTCATCTGGATCATCAGGAAACACTTGCTCGGGNACCTGCTGCCCGAAAGCAACAGCCGCGCTNAGCAGCANGAGGGAAAACAAAAAGTCGTGATTTTTCATGGAGTTTTCTGGATAGATCTTGAGCTCCCTACGGCAANGGGGGAGGAGAATTGGATTCAATNNGCAGAGGCTCAACCTCGCTCTTCTTGCGGAGTGTGATTCCCTGCAACCGAAGGGGTTGTCCGGCTGCGGAAACTCCGTCAGGAAGCGTATCGAGACGACTGACTGCTACCTCACCGCTTTGCAGGTTCTTAAATGTCACCCTCGAAGGGTCGACCGCTTCCACCCTGACGGATATTTTCTCTCCACCTCGCACAATAGGAAAGACCTGCCCCAGACGAAACAGGCGAGCACCGACAAGGAACTCCCTTTCCCGCGAGTTTATGAGAGAGATTCTTATGTCTTTGATAAAATCCCGAAACGATGTTTTCGGAATTTCCCGCGACGAACGGCTTATCACCGGTGCTTTTCCCGGGTTTTGATACAATCCAAAGGGACCTCGCTCCCGGCCTGCAATAGAAAGCCGNCTTTTCAACTCGGCGATCCGGTCATCCGCTGTATCCGCCAGAAATCTGGCTGGCGTTACTATTTCAGGACGGGAGTTGGAACCAGAGGAGGGTTCCCCGGCTCCCGCCNCAGCAGCGCACAAAAGAATCATTAGGAGGGTNGTCTTCATTATTTTTGCCACGTGGTGTAAACAACGGCTGCGTTGAGAACATTCTGATTCGCCGCTCTGGAGAGCTGGATACTGTCCAACTGCAGCTGAGGCATTTTTGTTTCGAGCTCCAGAAAAGCCGTTTGGAGTGCCCGGTAGGTACCACGGAAAGCGAAGTGGAGTTGAATCGATGGCTGCTGGCTAGCACCTCCAATTCCACCCGCTATGGTGGTAGGACGAAAAGCCGTCTGCTGGAAGTGGGTAGCGTCGTAGTNTTTCTGAAAGTCACGAAAAAACGTGTTCACNGAGGTAGCTGCTGGCTGTTCAAACAAGGACATCCATCGATGCATNTGTGGTGCCTGTGAATGCACCTTGCGCTCGAGCATTCGCCGCTCCTTCTCCACACTCTTAAAGGCCTGATAGTGCTTCTTTCTGGCCTCATAGGTAGTTTCAAGTTTGCCACGGAAATGAAATCCAAGACCCAGGGTGGCAACCACAAGAAAGACCGGAACTACTAGTCCGAAAACGATCACGGGGTCCTTGTAATGAGGATTCATGGCGCAGCAGTTATGGGGATGGCAATGGGATCTTCGGCGGTAATACGCTGGGTGATCGTCAATCGGAAATTATGAGCAAACCGCTCCTCCGGTTTCTTTCCGATGAGGGGCTTGAAGCGTTTGTTTTCAGAGGTCANCAGATTCACCAAAAGCGTTCGGGAGCCCAGATCAGTACGAAAGGATTCGTTGCCTGTNTGCATATGAATACTGTCGAAAACCTTACCCATGCCCTCGGTAGTGCTTATCACTGTGAGGTGATTAAGAGCGTCCGTGTCAGAGAATCCGCTGATCGTCCAATCTTTGACCACCCCTGCGCTGGTATCCTTGTTCTGAGCCACTTCAGGTCTGACCCGGTGACTCGCTTCTGACAGGATCACACTCTCCGGATCCGGAAAAAGTTTATTCACCAGCTCCATCGAAACCCACGCCTTTGATCGGTCGGCAAGCAGAGAGCTCCATTGTTCATACCTACGGATTTCTGAGGAAAGAACCTTGTTTCCTTCCCGCGAAACCTCACCGGTTTGATGCCAGGATTCGTCGTTAATAATCTTAAGACCGCGAACCCCGGTCCACCCAAGAAANAAAAGAACCGCTGCAATCCCTAGGCGCAAAGCGGCAGAACCGAGTCTCAGGATTCTCATTTCTGTGCGGGACGGAAAAAGCTCCACCTCGTCTCTTGATTCCGGAAGAAAATCCTGAGTCGCCCACCCGGATTCAGTCATGCCCTGAAAGGTCCGGACATCTCTGATAGCTCCTTCCTCATTGCGAAAGGCCAAGCTGGATGGCCCCTGAAACTCAAGCGGAACCGNGGAGTCAAACCATCCATTTTTCCGCCAGTCGACCACCACCGCCCCGGGAAGCTCAGGTGCAACTGAATCNTGCTCGGAGCGGGAGAGCGGGAGAGTGAAAATGGGCGGGTCGGGCAATTCGAGTGCTGCCGCCATTGTCTGCACTATTCTCCCTACATGGGAAGGAGTGGTGCCCTCGTGGTGTCTCACCGACCTGAGCATGACGAGTTCTCTTCCCGCTGTAAAAAATGCGATAACGGAAAAAGACGAATAAGAAAAAAAGAAAGCGAAGGGTTGCGAAGGCAGTTCCTGAGCGAGTCGAGGCAGAGCAGCAAGAGTGACTAAAGGCGCACTCAGCGCACAGGTTCGAATAGGAAAGTTGAGAGCCTGCCCAACACTCCTGATCTGGCGCAGATAGGATTGACATCTTCTTGAGATGGTTATCGCTGATCCAAATTGCTGTCCGGGCTTAGCCCCTGGGTAGGGAAACAGTCGGAAGGAGAGGTCCTCGACGGAATCACTGTGATCTTCAAGGACGGTCTTGGGTTCATTTACAAGCTTCTCCCTCAGATCGCCAAGATCCTCAGGANGCTCANTGGTGCGTGCGAGNTCAGATATGGCAAACTCATCGGCCACATGAAGAATCACTCCCAGGGATTTCATTCCGCTGNCAAAATGNGAGCGAATTCCCGCAAGATATTCCATCACCTCCTGCTCTCCAGCCTGTAAAGAGGGTATCGCTACACGAGCCCANGTNTTCCTCGCCTCCCTGCCGAAACAGATGTGCGCCTCCGAAATATCTTCNCCGTCCAAGAAAAGGTGTAANTGGCACTCGAGGTCGAGAGCGTCACAATACCAGTCAAGAATCCGCGAGCGAGTAGTCTCACGGTGAAGACGACGCGCCTGCAGGAACC
>PBAI01000008.1 GCA_002715825.1 Roseibacillus sp.
CATGATGAAGTAGTTGGTATCATCACCACCGAGGTGGATGTTGTAGGTGCCCGGGTCGAAGTTCGACATATCGATGTATCCGTTGACCCGCACGGTGAAGTTCTCACCGCCACCGTCAACAAATGCGCTGTTGCGGTTGGAGATCGCACCGCCACCGTTACCGTGACTGGCCCAAGGGACAATCGCGTCAAACGAAGAGTTCGGGGTGGGGTTGCCAGAGACGTGGGCATTGTAGTTGCCCTCAGCCCGGTTGTTGAAGATCACACCACCGGGATACTTGTTCTGCTGGTAGTTGAGACCTGTCTGGGTCAGATCCGGGACATAGGCGCCGGGAACGAATTCATTGATCGGCACAAAGGAAGGCTGCACGACTGGAATCTCAGGCGCGCTGTTCTCGTCGTTCGGGTCTGTGTTTGAGGTGACTTCGAAACCATCGGTAGCGCCGTCACCATCGGAGTCAGCAGAAAGTGGGTCAGAGCCGGTGTCATTGGCATCCACAAAAGTGCCAGTTCCGGTCTCAACACCATCAAGAAGGCCATCAGCGTCACTATCCGGATTCGCCGGGTCAGTGCCGGCAGCTTTTTCTTCGCCGTCGTTGGAGCCGTCGTTATCGACGTCCGCTTCGGTCGGATCGGTCCCGTCCACATACTCGTCGGGATCGTTCACGCCGTCTGCGTCAAAGTCGCCAGTGCCCAGTTGCGTCAGGTCGCCGGGGAAGAAAATTTCTTCGTAGCCGTCGGGGAGTCCGTCAGCATCAGTGTCGACGCTCGGGTCAAAGCTGTTCAGAAAGACGCCCCAGCTTTCACCGTTGGCGTCGGTATCGAAGGCTGCGGGGGCTCCGCTGCTCTGACCGAAGGATGGGGTATAGCCGATGCCTCCGAAGTCAGTCACTGTTTGGGAAGTGCCATTGAAGTAACCAAAACCAATGTCGGCTGCGGACTGTGCTCCGCCTCCTCCCTCGGTCATCCAGATGTTGGCATTAAACCATCCACCTGCGCCGAAGTCGTAGTTCCCATAAGTCCGGGTATTCCAACTACCGTTGGAGTGCTCCTGAGAAGCTCCAGTTTCCGTGAGGTCGTTGGATCCGGCAATCGGAGTGGCTACCACCTTAACCTTGTCATCGAAATTCTCGGTAAATGAGAAAATTCCATCCTCATCGTAGAACTGCATGACGAAGGCGAGATCGAAGTTGTCACCGCCAAGAGTGATTGGAGCCGATCCTGGTTCACGGTCCACATCGATGTATGGAGAGAGTAAGGATCCGTCATCGAGTTCTCCAAAAGGAATTTGGAGGTCAACGTTGCCGGGCAGCGCTCCGCTGAAGTCGGGTCCGGCGTTATCAGTCCTGCGGTAGAGGACTCGCTCAGGCGTGTGTTGCGCGAGCAAGGGTGTTGCCATAAGAACCGCGCAGAAGAGCGCGGCGAGTACGTTGTGTACTTTCATTGATGTATGTGGATTGGGTTGTTTTTTTGGGTTTCGACCAGATGTTGTTAGAAAGCATTTCGCTCGCAGGCACCTAGCCGTACTTCAAGAACTACCCCGCAGTTTTGCCAGCTAACCCAAACGGGTGCAATGGAATTGTAGACCGTATGGGTGAACTATTAAGATGTCTTAAACAATTTCAGTTGAGGGATTCACGATGTCCGTTTGAGANCGTTTTTGGTCNTTCCGCTGCNGTGCGAGTTTGGTCTCTCACTATGAGNGAATTACGTTAACAGCGAAGGGCCCGTCGGAAGGGAGCTGGTTGGGCTGACGGGCAATTCGCTTTCCCTGGTCCTGCTTTTATAGGGGACAGAATTTTATCGATGGAGCCCCATTGAGTGGTCGAAGACCGTGGCGCGACGGTCCACTTGGTGGTCCGNGCTAAGGATGCAGGGGAGGAATCGGAGCCTGACCGNTNAAGTTAGCCGCGGTCTTAAAGTCGCTGGCTCATCTGGAGCAGGGTTTGCCTNCTTTGCGCGTCGATACCCTCGGCCTGAAGTCCACGAGTGACGATGTCGCGGGCTGCCTTGAGGTTGCGGAGGGCCAGGTAAACCTTGGCGAGATTGGTGTAGGCCACTCCGTCGGTTGGCCGGAGTTCGATCAGGCTCCTGAGGTGGAATTCAGCCTTTCCGAAATCCTTCGCGCGTAAGTATCCCATAGAAAGGTAATTGTGTGCGTCAGGGTCGTCTGGCTCCAGAGCATGGTATTCCAGAAACAAAGTCATCGCTTCGGAGGTTCGCTGCTCCTTCATCAGTTGCTTTCCGAGATTGAAACGCGGTGAAGAGAACTCGGGCTCCAGTTGACACGCCTCGAGCCAGAGACGCTTNGCGTNAGCGGTATTGCCTTCCTTCATCATAATGGCGGCGAGAGAGTTNCTGGACTTGGCGTCGCTGACATCGCGCTTGANGACTTCTTGGAAGAGTCTCGCCGCGTTCTTAAGATCCTTGTTGAGCATATAGCTCTGGGCGATGGTGGTCATGATATGATTCTTCTGNCCCGAGATCGAGTCGTCNTGAAGCTGTAGAATGAAAGCGCGCTCGGCTTCGAGTGGGAGTTGATTCTCGAGGTAACCCTTGATCAGGACTGAGGGCTTGGGTCCCTGAGGATCCTGGAGCCAGACTCCGTCAAAGCGNCGAATTTCTGTGAACAGCTTATCTTCAGGAATGGAAAGAGNCTTGAGGTGAGACACAACATCTGAGAGCTCCAGTTTACCACGATAGACNGCCGCGAGGTAGCCATNCTTATCCAGAAGGAAGGAGGTGGGAACTCCGAGGTGATANGGGCTGTAGAAGAGGTGGCGGTGAAGTACGAGCATACTTTCGACTACTTCCCCGGGAGTGAANCCCGCAGCAAATGGGAATCCAGTCTTACCGATTACGCGGGCGGCTTCATCGGGATCATCGTCAGGNCCAGGTTCGGCGGTGGTGGCGAGGATTTCGATTCCAAGGTCGTTCAGTTTATCCGCCTGCTCTTTCAGCATGGAAAGCTCCTCTGTGCACAGGTCGCATGAAGGATGCCATAGCAGAAGGAGAGTTGGTTTGCCGGTGCCAGAGCCAGCCTTCGTCCTGCCGGTTGCGAGATCCTTGTAACGAATCTGGGGNAAGAGCTGGCGAGTCTGAAGCAGGATGCTGTTGGGTCCTTCGGGTTTGGGAATTCGCTCCGCGTCATTCACGGTGGATTTTTCCGGAGTCTGGAAGAGGCCCTTTCGAGGCTCCGTGATCNANGCCTTACCGGTTCCCTCGACCAGAAGATGGAACTTGTTTTTCTGTATGCCGGAGAACGTCTCAGTTGCGAAGGTTGGTCCAGGCCACCGGACTTTCACNGATGCGATNCTNGCATTCTTTCCGAGGCCGAAATGCAGNCGCTTGGAGGATTGACTTTGAAAACCTTCGCCGAGCCGAACAGTACGAGTGANGGGAGACCGCTCTTCTCCCTCGAGCAACACCGTGACCCGAGCTCCGGCGGCGTCACGATTAGACTTTGTTCCTTGAAGGTTGATGGCAAGGAAGTCTCCAGCCTTGGANCCCCAGCGGTTTTCAAAGACCTGGACGGTAGGAGCCGTGCGGTTGCTGACCCATGCGTCAAGGTCCCCGTCAGCATCCCAATCGGTCAGACAGAGCCCACGGCCATCGCTGTCCTGATCGATACCGGATATGGCGGAGATATCGGCAAAGCGACGGGATGTNNTTCCAGTGTTCAGAAAGAGAGCGTTCCTCTCCCTGCCACTGAGAGAACGTCCTTCGCGCAGGTAGATTTCCAATTGGTTACGAGCTGAACTCTTCGTTCCTGAATCCGGCAGAACCTGCCGCCAGTAGAAACTTCACAAGTCGTCGACAGAGGGGCCGGTTACGTANCCATTCATCGCCATCAAGTCGAGATCGCCGCTGTTGTCAAAGTCTGCAAAGAGGGTCCCCCATGTCCATTGAGTGTTCACCATGCCGGCTTGGGCGCTCTGCTCATCGAACGTGGTTCCNTCCTTGCTCACGAGCAGGGTGTTTCCGCGGGCNAGATAGGCGATGCGATCGACCTCCAGTCCNTCGGCCAAGTCNNCCCCGAACTGGGGTTGGGCCGTGATGCGGTTTCCTGCAGCGGAAAACATGTTGGAGATACAGGCGTCCATGAAGCCATCCCGGTTTATGTCTCCCCATGTAATAGACATTCCGAAGGAAGGGTCATCAGCTCCCATTCCGGCCGCAANCTGGGTGAATGTCCCGTTGGTATTTAAGTAGAGAGAATTCGGNCCGAAATCGTTGGCGACATAAAGGTCCACATCGTTATCATTGTCNAAGTCCTCCCAAGACGCGGCGAGACTNAGGCGGGTGGCATCCGCATCCATGCCCGTTGACTNCGTNACGTCATCAAATTTGAAATCGCCCANGTTGCGATAGAGCCGATTAGCTCCACCGTCGAGGGCGTTGTAAACAGNATCGGAGAGNGTGACAGTCTCATCCCCTACGCTGCTGAGGTAGTTGCAGACGTATAGGTCAAGTAGCCCGTCACCATCATAGTCGGCTGCAGCCAAGGAAGAGGTGTCTGCCTGAGGTNNCTCGAAGACTCGCTTGAAATTCATTCCCGAGCCATCGGTGTTTTCATGAATGGCCATGCGCTCGCGGGTGCCGATNACAAGGTCCTGATCTCCATCGTTATCAAAGTCCGCGAAGAGGGCAACAGTGGNCTCGTCCAACCAGTTGAGTCCGGAATTTGCGGCGACCTCCTTNAGGCTCCCATCGAGTTGAGAGAGGAAAAACATATTTGGAAGATCACGAAACTGAGGCAGGTAGATGTCATCGATACCGTCCCCGTTTGCGTCCCCCAGAGCNAGGCCAATCAGCCCTCTNCCGTTCTGATACAGTCCCCGGACGGAGAGTTCGTTTGCACCCCANTGGATCAGACCGCCGCGAGGCAGGCGCTCGATCAGNTCTTCAGTTCGATCAGTNAAGAGGGTCTGGCCTTGTCCTGCTGAAGCAAGATCAGGAGAGTTCGTCAGGTAAACCTCNTCNAAGTTGTCAGGACGAATCGACTCGATGAGGTAACTCGAAGANGTCTTATCGTANATCCATTCGATTACCCAGGTGGCATTCTGAACCAGTTCTCTGGTCGGACTTGATGCTCTGGCCTTGTATAGGACGGTAGACGAGGAGGTCGCCGCTCCATTGGCGGGAGGACGAACCCGAAACTGTTTAAACCGAATCGACACATCTCCTTCGCTTTCATGGAGAGGGCGGGTCAGATCCTGCAGTTGAACGGTCAGAGGGCGATCCTNTACAGTTGCAGCAGACGGNCCCCTTAGGACTCTCATTCCTTCGTTTTCGAAAACCGTGACGAGATTTTCTGGTCGGAGAACTGTTGCGCTGGCACNGGGAGAGAGGATTGACGGGGGGGTTTTCACAGAGAGAGATTCGGCCAGCACTTTCAATTGCGCGGTCGTGTCTCCATGAAAGGTTTCGCTGTCCCATCCGTCATTGCTTGGATCAAATTCCCGTTCCCTCTGCTCGTATGCCTGCTGTTCCCGAGCACTAGCTACGCGGAANGTGAAGGGTGCATTTNGATCTCCACCCGAGAGCCCGGTTTGTTCGTNCTGAGAATTCTCGGAAGATTTCTCCGNGCAACTCGACACCAAAACGACAAGAACGCAGCCGAGATTTCGGAGCATTCGTCGGGTCTCCCCGCCATGCGTTGGTGGAGTCATNGTCATGGGTTGNTGTCGAATTTTCAATCTAACACGTTTGGNGTATGCATGGCAAGGCGGCAAATCCATGTGGAACAGGTGGGAAGGTGAGGCAGGAAAGCTCAATTGGCTCCAGAGCCCCGTCCGTGTGGTGCGGTTGAACGAATGGGACGCCTCACGTCTTGGCAGAGGATCGTTCTTCAGCTTTNAAGAGGATCGGCGGAATGCGCTGAGTCCTCTGAGTGAGACTCTTCTGAGCAAATACCTCNAATCTTCGANGCGATCATGTGCCATAGTCTTCGATCTGCCCCTGCCAGATCAAGCTCGTCTAAATCCTNACAACTCATCCACCGTATNGAAGTGTGCTCGAGAGCGCTAGGTTCAGGAGANTCCGGGGTGAGGTGGCAGGAGAAGGCATGCAGGTTGATTGACAGTTGCGGATAATGGTGCTCGATCGCAGCCAGNGCCTCATCGATTTCGATACCACACTTGAGCTCCTCGACGATTTCTCGTTTNAGAGCAGCGTGAAGAGTTTCCTTCCTCTCAACCTTTCCTCCGGGAAATTCCCAGCATCCCTCCAGATGTTTCCCCGGGGCGCGCTGACAGACCAGAACCCTGTGATTCCGGATGAGAACGGCACAAACCACTTTCAGCACGGAAGACGCATAGCATATGGCTTCAACCGTGGACAAGAATCTCGAAGCTATGATCAGTGCCCGTAGTTTGCCGGCTATCAGGATTNAAGAAGTCCTCGACGATTATCGACGGTGAAGAACGTGGATTCTCAATNGCAGGGCTCAGGGAATTATGGGNCAGGGAGCGCTGATGGGCGCTATCTTCCCTCTGCGAGTCGCTCTGCNAGTCTGGAGGGTAGTCCGGCATCGAGAATTTTCTGCTGCGTCGTAGCGATGTCATACTCAACGCGGCGAAAGTGAATCAGCTTTTTCTCNNTATCGTAAATGACGTAACAAGCTCGCGGATCGCCGTCGCGAGGTTGCCCCACCGAACCNATGTTGACGAAATACTTCAGGCTCTTCTCGATCTCAANCAGCTCAGCAGCCTCCTCCCGAACCTTGCTACTCCGTACAAAGACGCGGGGGACNTGGGTATGTCCATGAAAACAGATGTCTGTGAACTGNTAGGAGAAGTTCGACATGGCATCGAACTTGTTGGTCACGTAACCCCAGACCTGAGGATCATCCAAAGTGGAGTGAACGATGGTGAAGTCAGAGACCTGCCGAACCATGCGGAGGCCCCGCAGCCATTTTCTTTGTTCTTCAGAAAGTTGCGCTCTTGTCCATTCGAGGGCAGTAGCGGCGGTAGGATTCATCGACTTGAGAGAGTGGTCGCCGCTTGCATCCTCGTCGTGATTGCCCTTGACGCACGGACAACTCATCGACCTGATCAGTTCCAGGCACTCTCCGGGGTTTGCGTTGTATCCGACAATATCTCCGAGGCATACCCACTGCTCACACCCCTGCGCCGTCGCATCCTCAATGACGGCATTGAGTGCCTCAAGGTTTGCGTGGATATCTCCAAAGAGTGCAATGCGCATGGTCTTGTCACTACTGGGCGGGCAGGAAGAAATAGAAACGGGTTGGTGCGCTGTCGAGTGAAAGCTTTGAGGCAGCTAGTGTTGTGAGGAGGAGAGATCCTACCGCTGTGCCTCGGTCATTCTCAAGTGGGTTCGAAAGGTGTCGCGAGGTCTATTCATCCAGATACTGCGCCATTTTTTTTCACGAGGTTCTCCAGTTCGAGGATTAATTGGATGGGGCTTCCGAGTGAAAGGATCGTGAGAAAAGGTTTTTTCGGGTGGGAACGCGAGAGGGTGGAGATTTTTTGGGACCTCGAATTCTGAGCAGAGTGTATCGATTGCTTCGGCAACACCGTCCATGGGAAACCCCTCGACCTGGCGGAACCAGTAGTCGGTCAGCTTTTGCAGCGCTTGCCGGGGAGAACCAAAAATCTCCTCCATGGAATAAGACTTTTCGCCGGCCCACGATTGCAACGCAAAGAAGATCGTCTGCGGAGTGTTGTAGCGACGATTCCCTTCTTTCTTCCACATGTCCCGGCATTGTCTCCATGCTTCCTGCTTACGTTCTGGAATACGAGCCAGAGAATATACAAAGCTGCGCTGAAGACGCGGAGCTCCGCTTTCAGAGTATCCCTGCGAGAAGCATTCGACAGCCCGCTCGAGGTTCTGAGGGCGCCAGCTTGTGCTAAGAGCATTACCAAGAAGCTGGCAGAGGCGCCAGTCCTCAGGGTTCTGCGCCACTCCCCGCTCCAGAAATGCGATACCCTTTTCAAAGAATTCTTTCTGCTTCCGGCTTCGTCGTCCCTTGCTCAGGCCGGGCTTGTCGGAATAATCGGCATAAGCGTTGCTGTAAAGGTGCCAGCTTCCCGTATCCCAGTAGTAGCGCAACCGGGGTTGCAGGGAGACAATCGTCTGGTAGCTCCTCTCGAGTTCATGCCAGTCCTGCTCTTCCCAGTGGGTGTGCGCCTGAATGTTCAGCATGGCAGCCATGAGAGGACGCAGTCCGCCTAGCGCGATGGCGAGAGCGGTCTGGCCGAGCTCCTCGCGAGTGTCTATTCCAATCGGTGGTGGTAGCAGTTTTCTCTCCCGCATGCTCTCGGAGAGGCTGTCGTCAAACGGACGGCGAGCAAAGCCAGTCAGGACAATGACTGCCAGAACCACGGAGAGATTGCGGAGAGTGTTCACTGAGGTCCGGGTGGGTTTGAATACGCCTGCTAGATCTCCTTACGACTGAAAACGAACCAGCTCAGGATCACATAGAGGCCCACATATAAGGCAGTAGAGATCGCGAGGCTGCCGAGGATGTCAGGCGGAAGGGACTGTCCGGTGAGAACTTCGTCGACTATTTTGAAGGGCCGATAATCCGGAACTGCAACGAAGACCGCCTTCACGGCCAGCGCTCCGATATTTCCCCCGCCGGAGATTGAGGATCCTTGAAGCTGGTCAAGACCATCAGCGATAAAGTTTCCGATAAAATACGTCAGGACTGAGATCACCACCGTAAACAAGGTGCTACTGGAAAACGTTGAGATCAGCAGGGCCAATGCGGCAATGATGGCAGCTTCGAAAAAGAGAATCAGGATCGCTCCCTGTAAGCTCCACGTCACTCCATGACTGAGAAGCTCTTTTCGCTCCGCCAAGCGATCGTCCTTGGTCCATTGACCTTGCTCCACGAGGATCTGAGAGATCTTGTCGAACTCGACAAGAATGGTCTGACTACGAAGCCAAAGTACGCCATCAAGCAGGAGGGTCATGACGAGGAGGCCGGAAAAAACGAGGAGAAGAACGCCAAGCAGTTTTCCCACCAGATAATCAAGCCGGGGGACCGGTTTGGCCAGAAGGGTGTAGAGAGTGCGATCCTCCATGTCGCGGGGGATGAGCAGGGAGGTTGCTACAATACCTATGATGAGGGCGAAGAGCTTCATCGTGCCGACGAGTGGAGCCTTCAGGATGCGGAGCTCTTCGCCGCCAGCGCCACTCACACTCTCCGGGCCTGCATTATAAGGGAGTTTGAATACGTTCAAGCCGAGCCAGATGAGGACAAAGATAAGCAGGAAGTAGAAAATCTTCATGCGCACCAGATGCGTGAAGGTGTTTCCGGCGATAATCCATATCCGGCTGAGAGAAAGCAGGGGTGTGGTGGCGGGTCCTTGGCTCACGAGCAGTCCCTCCCACTTGTCTTTGTTTCTCCCGCCGCTTCAGATCCGGCCTCTTCGAGCCCCTGCTGATCTCGCTGCCTTGTCTCGCGGAGGAACAGGCGTTCCAGCGTAGTGCGAGGATTTCCTGTCCTGAGGAGTTCGACATCCTTTTCGCGCTGAGTGAGCTCGCGGATCTTATCGAGAAGACCCGGGGTGGCATTTCGGAGAATGATTTCGGTCTGGTCTTCGATGGCGATGAGATCTTCCAGAGTCCCTTCTCTTACGAGGGATCCCTTATGAATAATACCGACCCGATCACAGACCTCCTGAACCTGCTCAAGCAGGTGGGAGCAGAGGAAGACGGTAAAGCCCCGGTCCTTTAGTTTGAAAATAAGGTCCCGGATCTGTCGAGATCCTATGGGGTCAACGCCAGCGGTAGGCTCATCGAGGATGAGCAGCCGTGGATCCTGTACGAGAGCCTGTGCCAGCCCAATCCGTTGCAGCATACCTTTCGAGTAACCTCCCAGACGACGAGACCGGGCACTTTCGAGGTCAACGAGTTCAAGGAGTTCTCGTGTACGGTCGTGCAGGGCCTTTCCCTTCATTCCGCAGAGCTTCCCATAAAATCGGACGGTCTCTTCACCGGTAAGGTGTTTATAGAAGTAAGGATTTTCCGGCAGGAATCCCACATCCTGCCTTGAGTCGACCTTGGAGGAATCCCTACCAAAGATCGCGCAGCTGCCTTCGGTGGGCGAAACGAGGCCGAGAAGGGCCTTCATTGTTGTAGATTTTCCCGACCCGTTCGGGCCGATCAGTCCGTAGACTTCACCCGGGGCGATCTCGAAGGAGACCTTGTCGACAGCTCGGATCCAGCCTTGGCCAAAGGAGCCCTTGAAGTCCTTGACCAGGCTTTTGACCTGAACCGCCGGCGTTACGTTCATGGTGTCCGAATCATAGCGATCTCCCGATCACAGGCAATGGGTTTTGGAGCTGGAGAAGCGATGTTGTGATGAGGAGGAACATTGGGAATCTGGATTCCCGTTGGGAAGTATGGAGTTGCTGGAATTTTTTTATGGTGCAGGGGACGAGTCCTGCGAGCCTGTTCCCAATATGAGGCGTCAAATTTTACCGATACTCTTAGGTGCTCTTTCCCTGCTCTGCCTGCCCAGCTGCCTGGAGGTCGAGCAGGTGATTACTCTCAAAAAAGATGGCTCCGGGACAATTTCCGAGGAGATCGTCATGGGGGCGAAAATCGTTACCATGCTGGAAGGCCTTCCCGGGGGTGCGGGGGCGGAGAATCCTTTTGCGGATCTTTATGACCCGGAAAAATACAAGGCNAAGGCCTCCGATTTCGGGAAAGGNGTCGCNTACTCCCGAATGGAGAAAATCGAACGTAACGGGGGAAAGGGAGTGAAGGCGATCTATACCTTCGAGGATATCAACCATGTGACTCTTACTCCAGGCTCACCCATGCAGGAGCTCGACAAGGAAGAGAANGGGCCAAAGGGCGATCCGTTGAAGTTTGCTTANGCGGGAGGCGTGCTGACTGTCACCACTCCCGAGCCTGACNTGGAAGTAGCNGAAAGCGCGGAAGACGCGGCGGAAGCAGATGAGGGCGTTGCCAAGGTGGCAAACGAGGCCATGGAGGCAATGATGGTAGAAATGTTCAAGGGGATGAAAATCACTACCAAGCTGGTGGCCTCCAAGGGCATCCAGAAATCTGACGCAACCTATCTCAAGGATGATACTATTACGCTTCTGCTCATGGATTTTGACGAGATCATGAAAAATCCGAAGGGCCTGCAGGCACTGCAGAAACTTGAGGGGGCCAAGCGGCGAGAGATTGCAGAGTCCCTNAAGGGAGTAAAAGGCGTCGCATTCGAGACCAAGAAAAAGGTCCGGGTCAAATTAAAGTAGCGATCCCTTCAGGGTTGGGGTGAAGCCCAACGCTTTCTACCGTCAGCAGAGTTTTACTATTCCTCGATTCGCACGCGGATGTAGCGTTGTTGCCCATCTAGCGTTGGTTGTGTGTCCCTGACTGTAATGGTTGCGGTTCCATCGTTGTTATCCCGTTGGGAAAGAACCACTACGTCCGGGCTCCAGTTTTGGAGATCGTCACTAACCTCTGCAGTGATCGTGGCGAGAGGAAGCTGAGATCGTAATTGGTAGGTGAGGGTCAGGTAGCTGGAGTTATCGAGATTTTGAATCTCTACAATGTTGAGCTGATCGGCTTGAGCAGTCCCAAGATCGTAGCCCTGTGCGTAAAGCATGAAGTTGCTGAGCCCGCCGGGTCCGGGGATCAGGTCGGGTCCGGCAATAAGAGGATCTGCGCCATCCAGAGGTCCTAGAAACTGGCGAGCCCAGATGTCATAGGACCAGTCGTCCGAAGCGTTTGGGGCCCCAAAGTCAATATGGGCTGAGCGCCAACGGGAACCTTCATCAAGTTCCTCTTCGGGGGTGTTTATAGGATCGATCAATACAAGGCTGGGACCTTCTCCGTCTGGAAGGGTTGGCCACGGCGGGCTGTCGTCATATGGGAAACTGAAAATCTTTTCTCCCGCAGAATCTTCCAATGCCAGCCGTTCTCCCTTGTTGGAGAGATTGGTGTCATCAGCGAATTCACCGATGATGGCAGGTTCAGCTGAGGGGCCATACCGGCCAAGGAAGGCGGCGATGTTACTCACCACGAGACCCCTTTCACCAGCATCCAGAAAGCTGCCGACGGGAAACTGAAAATCGATGCCTTCCCTGAAGCTGAGAAGACTCAGGTCGATCCTCTCGTCCGCTATGTTTTGCAGCTCGATAAATTCAAAGTCGTTGTCTGAATCTGAGAGCTGCTGCTCGACCTCGGTTTCCGGATCGGTTGGGTGGTAGTGAATCTCGGTCACCTTCAGATTCTCGAAAGAGGCGGGGGATCCGATCCTGTAAAGTATGTCGAGGAGAGCTGACCAGGTGCCGTCATTTCCCCTTGAGCGCGCCTTCAGCCAGGTGGTCTGNTTCAAAGNGATGCGCTCGTTGTAGATTTGGGCCGAGGGTGCGAGCGATCCTCCGGCAGAACTGGTGTCACCTTCCAGGACGGCCTGAATCAGAAAGTCGCTGCTTCTGGTTGTGCGGTTGAGGCCATGAATGGCGAGGATGTTTTCACCGGGCCGCAGGAGGTTGAGAGCCTCAGTCTGATCAAAGGTTACGAATGTCACGGCGAGCGCATCGCTGTGAGTAGCCGTGGCGGCGGAATTCCACTCGGTGGCTCCTGCATTACGAGATTCGATTTCAACTCCGTTGAGGTAGGCGACGAAGCCGTCATCATAGCGCATTCTGAGCGCTACGGAACCAAGGGAGTCNATCGTGGCCTGATCGGCTATATTGAACTTGTAGCGGATATAGGCGGAAGCGTTGTTATTATACATCTCTGGAAGTTCGGTCCGAACGAGATCCGTAAAATTAGGATCGCTGGCGGGGAATCGCTCGAATCCAACGCCGTTCGGTCCCGTGATCCATTGGTCAATATTGGATGGGTCCTCTAGCTGACGCCACGTGGTTCCAATTTCGGCGTCACTCTCCAGTGAGGGAACTAAAGCCTCGACGGGATGATCACTCGTGATGAGCGGAACGATTCCCCCGGCACTCGGGCTCCGGGGATCGGCCCCATCAGTGGTAAAATAAATTCTTGCTCCCCGGGTGGTCGTACTAAGTGCGAGATCTGCAGGACTTGAGAGTTGCGTTTCTGCAATTGATGGAGCCGGTGCAGCAACATCAGGATACAAACCAATTTCGCGGAACTGCCGCAGAATTTCATTGCTTCGGTTTACGAGGAATTCAGAGCGCACCCAGTCCACGGCCGGGATCCATTGAGTATTTCTCGTGTAAGGGGCTCCCCGGTTCCCCCCCCAGCTGTCTCGGCCCCACCTGGCAGATTCAGCAACGACGGGTGTCCGGACTTTGGTGACGAGTTGNTCCCATCTGGTCTGAAGACTTTCCACGGAGAGTGCGCCCGAGTTGTAGATGTGTTTATGTAACCGGTCGGCGAAATGCAGTCGAAATTCCTGATTCTGCCTCAAGGCATCATAGACAATTCCAGGAGAATTCGGATTGTCGATCCTGGTAAAATTATTCCGCCAGCTCCGGGGGTTGTCCTGCCCAGTGGATTCATTCCGCGAGAAAGGTATGCCCATCGACATCTCCGCGTCCCACGAATANAAAATGAATGGAGCTTCTCCGTTTCGGCTTTTCCGGGCAACATACCAGTTCTTGTCATCAAAGAAGGTCGANATGGATTGGCCGTTGCGGGTGGCTGGTGCCAGCCAGTCCTCATCNCTGGACCATATGCGATGTATCATGGCGTCAGCGAAGTTGTCGATATCCACGAATCTCTGAATGGCCGCATACTCCGATTCGGATTCGATCCCATTTTCTGCCAGATTGATCATTTCATTCCAAGCGACGGCATTACCGGATTCGACTTCCGCACCGTGCTTGACGATGTCCCAGTCGTCCGGATCTCCGCCGTGGTGATCGGCNTTGAAGTGTTCGTGGGGGAATTCCTGCANATCGTAAAGACCCCAGTANTCGCCGTTCATGAAGAGATTAACCATGCGCCCGCACGGAGAAGGTTGCCCCATGTCNTTCTGAACCCGATGGAGGAACTCATTACGAATAAAGCTGGCGTTGTCCCAGTCGTCCCGGAACGTCCAGGCGTCGTGGCCTCCGCCGCGCAGCAGGACGCTCTTGAAGGTCTCAACTGGAGATCCCGGGAAAAGTGGGTGGGTCAGGCGGGTTTTNCCGTAATCGGAGCGAAAGTAGAGTCGAAAGTTTTTCTTCGGGTGCTGGCGGGCGTTACCACCGTGGATTCGTATTCCAGCTGGTTCATGGGTTGAGTCCTCAGGGTCCGAAGGATCAAAGAACTCGAAATGAGCCTCTCTCTCGCTGTTGGTCCCACTTAACGAGGGGTTGCTGTGAATCCCTGAGCCTCCAAAAACATCGGTCGGATTGAATGAAAGAGAGACAACCGGGAGCCGAGTCAGGGCGGGGCGGATTTCCCGGCTGTAAATACGGGAACTTACGATGGAGCTGTCCATTTCGCGCTGCTGGACGATATCGGCGGTAAAGAGGTAGCTCTTNGCGTCTACGTTAGTTTGGATCATGCCACTCTTGTAGGCGACCGCACGCAGGATCGTNGTTGAGCTTATCGTGANGGGGCCGGTATAGATCTGACCGAATCGCGGGGTNGGCTCTCGCCCGTCGGTGGTNTAGCGAATTTCTGCATCNGGAGTTTCTGAGCTTATGGTGACTTCAATCGGTCTNGTGTAGAACCCTCGCTGGTGAGAGAAGGTGGTGTCTGCGACGAATCCCTCGAGAGTAGCTCCGTTGATGCTGCCGGGAGTCGATGGGGAGAGGTAGCCCACCGATCCGTCACTCCCCACGCCGTAGCCGATATCGCGTTTCTGTGGGGGAAAAGATGGAGCGAATTCGTCNACAAGGGCTCCACTGGGATCATGGAGAGCGAGATAGTCGCCTGCAGAATCTAAAGAAAAATTGGTGTGAAGCTGCCCGCGGAGCGAGGCGCGGTCCTTCCCGGAAGCAAAAACAACGAGAAACCTGTTCGAGCCGAGGAACTTACCGTTGGGGAATACCCATTTCCCAGGAGTTTCAGGATCATCCGTCAGGCTGTAACCTCCGAGATTGAGCTGAGNNCCNGCGTTGAAGATTTCGATCCAGTCGGAAGAATCTCCATCAGAATCGTTGAGAGTGTCCCTGTTACTGGCAACGATCTCGTTAATCCTGATCTGTCCCGTGGCTGGAAGGCACAAAAGGGAGACGAGGAGTCCTGCAAGGCAACTATGACGATGGCGAACCACCGCTGACCTGAGATTGAGCGGCTTAAAGGGAAAAATAGTCATAGGCTGAGCTGTTCCAACCGGAGAAAGAAGATTGAAACTTTAACTTTTCACACCCGTCGTGCAAGCAGCCTCGCGGGTCAAAAAAGAGTCTTTATACCCATTTTGGCTTATTCGGGGCCTCAGGGCTTGGGTAGAAGTGAGCATACTGAACTTTATGCGCGAGGGTGATAGGCACGGTGGACCTTTCGAAGACGTTGCTCATCAACATGAGTGTAAATCTGAGTCGTCGAGATGTCGGCGTGGCCCAGAAGCTCCTGAATCACTCGCAGGTCGGCCCCATTTTGCAAAAGGTGAGTCGCAAAGGAATGGCGCAGAAGATGGGGGTAGATTTTCTGGGAGAGTCCGGCTTGGCGCGCTCTATTCCTGACGATTTGTCTGACGCGGTCGGGGCTCAGGGGGCCGCCGCGGACCGAGAGAAAAATTTCGGAGGAGCTTCGTGTCTTTACCAGTGTGGGGCGTTCATTCTGCAGGTAGTTCTCAAGTGCTTTTCTGGCTTGGCCGCCGACTGGAACAATACGGGTTTTGTTGCCCTTTCCGGTCACCCTGAGAAAGCCATCATCAAGGTCGAGGGTTTCCAGCCGGATGGAGCAGACTTCAGCGAGGCGGAGGCCGGATGAATAAAAAAGCTCAAGGATGGCAAGGTCCCTGTGGCCCAGCGGTTTCGAAGTATCGATGGATCCCAGAATCCTTTCCACTTGAGAGACCTGCAAGGTTTCAGGCAGAGAGCTTCCCGTCCGGGGGGAAAGAAGCGGTTCGGAGGGGTCTTCGGACAAGAAGTCTCGATGGACGAGGAACCGGAAGAAGATTCTGAGGTGAACGATCGCAATGCGCAGCGATGAGGCCTCGAGTCCTCGCTCCTTTTGCCTCGAGAGGAACTCCTGCAGGCACCGGGTGTCGACATCCCGCCAGCTGGTGACGCCCTCACCTACTGCCCAGTCGGCGAGGGTTTCCAAGCTGCGCCTCACCGAGAGCTGGTAGGCGGAGGAAAGGCCGCGCTCTGTTGCAAGAAACAGAATAAAGCTATCAATCTCGGGGGCCACCTGCAGCAGTGTAGCAGAAAGAGGGCTGGGGAAGGTCAGAAAAGTTCCCCTGTGGAGGCGTTGTTGTATTTCTCAAGGTTGATTTTCCGGACCGTGGACGCTAAGGATCCCGCCTCATCCTCCGAAAGGAAGCCAAGTGCAATGCCCAGAGTATTCATAAAGACCTATGGATGACAGATGAACGAACGCGATTCCGAGCAGGTTGCCCGGATGTTCGTTGAGGGAGGCTATACCCTTACCCGGGAAGAGCAGGACGCCGACGCGATCCTGGTCAACACCTGCTCGGTGAGAGATCAGGCCGAGCAGAAAGCGCTCGGTAAAATGGGGATGATGGGAAAGCACCGCGAAAGGCGTGGCCATGTTGTCTATGGATTCATGGGATGTATGGCACAGAGCCGTGGGAAAGAGCTTTTCGATCGTGTCCCACACCTTGATCTTGTCGTTGGAACCCAAAAATACCATCGGGTCTTCAGCTACGTGGATGACATTCTGCGGAAGAGGATGGAGGGTCGAATGGATGAACCGTCTCTGTCTCTTGACGGCAATGCGGTTGAGGAAGAGGGAGCTCATGCTCACGGTCCTGATGGAAAGGTGGTGGACACCGGGATTGAAGAAGGGAGCCAGAATACGATCCGAGATCATGTGGCGGCGACCAAACGGCCCTCGGCTTTTGTCTCAATCATGCAGGGGTGCAACATGAGATGCAGTTTCTGTATCGTTCCCGATACCAGAGGAGGGGAACGAAGCCGTCCCATTTCCGATATCGTCAAGGAGGTAGAGCGGCTGGCCTTCCAGGGGACCAAGGAAGTCACCCTCCTGGGTCAGATTGTAAATCTTTATGGGCGGACTGAATTCGGGCGGGTTGATGGGAAGTCACCGTTCGTGCAGCTGCTGGAAGCGGTTCATGAAGTGGAAGGGATCGAACGGATCAGGTTCACCTCGCCTCACCCGATCGGCTACCGGGATGATCTGGTAGAGGCCTTTACCTACCTTCCGAAATTGTGTTCGCATATCCATTTCCCCATGCAGAGTGGGAGTGATCGGATTCTCAGGGCCATGCGTCGCCCCTACAAGAATGAGAAGTTCATCCAGATCTGTGAGAAAATGAAGGCCGCACGTGCTGATCTTGCGATTACCACCGACATCATCGTGGGGTTTCCAACTGAAACGGACGAAGATTTTCAGGACACCGTTGAATGTGTGAAGCGACTGCAGTTCGATAACAGTTTCATCTTTCGTTATTCAAAGAGAAAAGACACGCCGGCTGCCGAGATGGAGGGTCAGCTGCCCGAGACGGTCAAGGAAGAGCGGAATCAGGAGCTGCTTCGGATTCAGGGGGAGATTGCGATGCGGAAGAACGCAGAGCTCATCGGCACCTGCCAGGAAATCCTTTGCGTGGGTCCGAGCAAGACGAACAAGGAGAAGCTGAGTGGCCGCACTACGCAGAACAAGATCGTGATCGTTGAGGGAGACGCGGATCAGCTCACCGGCGAAATCTTCAAGGTAGATATCGAGGACTCCACCGGCTACACACTTTTCGGCAACCTGCAACCGGAAAGCCAGCCGGTAGCTGCCGGGCTGTGAAGCCGCCAGAGAGTCTTTGTCGAGATCACGCTTTCGGCGAAAATGAGCCCTTTGCCCTTTACCTGCTCCCGCTGCTGGCATAGCTAGCGAACACGACCATGGGTCCTCACCCTTACGAAACTATTCCACTCAACATGGCAGGATATGCGCTTGCGGCATATCTGCTGATCGCTCATGGCCTCATGGTGTGGAAGGCAGAGCGCTGCAAGGAGTGGCTGAACAGGCTTCCCCGGCACCGTGCCGCGGGCGTCTACACGCTTGCGATCGGAATGTTCTGGTTCTGGCTTCTTATCGCCCCGGAAAACCTTGGAGTGCTTTCCTCCCTGACGATGGATATTGGCGAGTTCAATGCGGTCAAACCCTGGCTCAGGATCATAGTGCCTGCTGCCTTTTTCGGCATGGTGATCTGCGTAAAGGAGTTTCTTTTTGTCCGGGCGCTTGGGGTGGTTGCCCTGATGGCAAGTGGTCCCCTCCTCGAGGCGGCCTTCAACAGGGATCCGGCAACCCGGTTGCTGATTCCGTTTTTCTCGTACGTGTTGCTTACCGCAGGACTTTTCTGGGTGGGTATGCCGTATATTTTCAGAGATGTCGCAAAGTGGGCGACCGAGAGCCATAAACGCTGGATGAGTCTCGCCCTGGGTGGATTGGCCTACGGGGTCCTCACCCTCGTATGCGCAGTTTTTTTCTGGGGAGGGCACTAGGTGATTTGAAAGGAATCGCGAAACCCGGCGGGCGGCTGCATCGTGATTTAGAATTATTCTAATTAGACCTTGCGAACTTGGGCTGTTATCGTAGGGTAATCGCGTTGAGAAACACCGCTGAACAGGCCTCCGGATCAGTTGACATTCCATCGGTGCTTCGTGGACTCCGCATGACGAAGCAGCGTCGGATCGTCTATTCCGTATTGCTTCAGAACCGTGATCACCCAACTGCCAACGACGTCTTCCGCCGGGTGCAGAGAGAGATGGCCACGATCTCACTAGCCACTGTTTACAACTGCCTTGATGCGCTCGCAAAACATGGCCTGATCAACCAGGTGAATTTTGACCGGGAGCCATCCCGATTTTGTGTAAACCCAGCGCCGCACGTCCACTTCAGGGATACGAGAACAGGGGTTATTCATGATATAGCTTTCAAGGAAGGCTGCCAGATTACCGATCTGCTGGANCTTCCGGATGGTGCAGAAGTGAGCGAGCTTGAACTAACCATCAGTGGNGACCTTCCCGCCAACGTCTGACCACGACCTTTTTAAACTACCCCCCTCCAATTAAGATGAGCCTGATCATCAAGAACCTCCATGCCGCGATTGACGGAAATCCTATTCTCAAGGGACTCAGCCTTGAGGTTCCTGCCGGAGAAGTCCATGCCATCATGGGGCCNAATGGATCTGGNAAATCCACCCTTTCCAAGGTTGTTGCCGGACACGAGGACTATGAAGTCACTGGAGGTTCGGTCACAATGGANGGTGAAGATCTGCTTGAACTGGAGATAGACGAGAGAAGTCGGGCAGGTCTTTTTCTGGCTTTCCAATACCCCGCAGAGGTTCCCGGGGTTACAATGGCTAACTTTATCCGGGCCGCCTTACAGGCTCGCCTCCCGGAGGGAGAGGAGCTGGATGCGGTAACTTATTACAAGAATCTTTACGAGAAAATGGATCAGCTCGGAATCGACCGCAGGTTCACCTCGCGGTTTGTCAACGAGGGCTTTTCGGGTGGAGAAAAGAAACGAAACGAGGTCCTGCAGATGATGATGCTGGAACCCAGTTACTGCCTCATGGATGAGACCGATTCTGGCCTCGATATTGATGCACTGAAGGTCGTGGCGGACGGCGTCAATTCAATGCGTTCCCCCGACCGTGGATTTCTGGTGATTACCCATTACCAACGTCTCCTCGATTATATTGAACCCGATCATGTCCATGTTCTGGCGGACGGACAGATCGTGAGAAGCGGAACCAAGGAGCTGGCACGGGAGCTGGAGAAAAAAGGCTATGATTTCCTCAAGGAGGAGCTCGAGGTGGCCGGCTAGATGATTTGATAAACCGGAGAAAGATATGAGTGAATCAGTCTTGGATGCAGGAACTCAGGCGGCGATTGAGATCGACCAGAGTAAGGGAAATTTCTCGTACCCCGAGTCTCACAAGTTTGATGCGGGCCGTGGGTTGAGCCCCGCAACCATTGATTACATCTGTGACGTAAAGGACGACGCCGATTGGGTCCGCGAACTTCGTCACCGTGCACTCAAGACTTTTGAATCCAAGCCAATGCCCACGCACTGGGCCACCGAGGATCTGAACAATATCGATTTTGATATTATTCGCTATTATCTCTCCGACGGAACAAAGCCCACCCGGAGTTGGGACGAGGTCCCGGACGACATCAAGGAAACCTTCGAGCGTCTGGGAATTCCCGAGCAGGAGAGAGCATTTCTCGCCGGAGTAGAAGCGCAGTATGATTCGGAGGCGGCCTATTCCAACGTCAAGGAGGAGCTCGAAAAGGATGGGGTCATTTTCGTCAACTCAACCGAGGGGCTGAAGGAGTATGAAGAGATTTTCCGGCCGTGGTTTGGCAAGGTCATTCCGGCAGGCGATAACAAGTTTTCGGCACTTAACACCGCGGTGTTCTCGGGAGGATCTTTTATCTACGTGCCCAAGGGCCTGAAGGTGAAGCATCCCCTCCAGGCCTACTTTCGGATCAACTCGGAAAACTTCGGGCAATTCGAGCGCACTCTCATCATTTGTGATGAGGGGTCCGAGCTGACTTACCTCGAAGGATGCACCGCACCGAAATTCGAGACCTCAACGCTGCATTCGGCGGTTGTCGAACTCGTAGCCATGAAAGACGCGAAGCTACAGTATATTACGGTCCAGAACTGGAGCGATAACGTGTTCAATCTGGTTACCAAGCGGGGAATAGCTCACGAGAACGCCGAAGTCCGCTGGATTGACTGCAATATTGGCAGCAGGCTGACCATGAAATACCCGGGGGTAGTGATGAAGGGCAGGAAGGCCCGGGGTGAGGTGATCTCAATCGCGCTTGCCAATTCCGGGCAGCATCAGGATACCGGAGCCAAGATGATACACGCGGCAGACGAAACGACATCGAATGTCGTTTCCAAGTCCATCTCCGTGGGAGAAGGGCGGTCTACGTATCGCGGACAGGTTCATATCCCGAAGCACCTGAAAGGGTGCCGGAACAATACGGAGTGTGACGCTCTCCTGATCAATACCAACAGTCGGACGGATACNTATCCGGCAATCACGGTCAAGGGTAACCAGCATGCGACCCAGCATGAGGCCAGTGTTTCCCAAGTTTCAGAGGAGATGCTCTTCTATCTGCAACAGCGGGGATTGAGTGAAGGTGCTGCGATGAGCCTTGCCGTGAATGGCTTTGTGAACGACCTCGTGAGGGAATTTCCGATGGAATATTCGGTTGAACTCAAGCGCCTCATCGAATTGGAGATGGAGGGGAGTGTGGGTTAGGGAGCGAATGGGCTGAATGAGAAAAGCAGCTGAACGAAATTGATGGATACTACTGTTGAAGGGTTGAGCATTTTGGCCGAGGAACCGCGTCGGATCGACGGGATCCCCGAGTGGTTCAATAAGTCCCGTCAAGCTGGCTGGGAGCGCTTCCAGCAGTTGGCGATGCCTTCGCGAAAGGATGAAGAGTGGCGNTTCGCGAGACTTCGGCATCTCAATTTTAAAAACGTGACGCTGCCGAATTCAAGTAAGGAGCAGGGGTCGCGCGGGACGACCGGTCTCGACAAATGTTCGGCTCGAATCGCCTTCGCCAATGACTGTCTGGTTGAGAGGGAAAGTAACCTCCCCGGGGAAGTGATCTGTCTCCCATTGCTGGAAGCCGTCGAGGAACATTCCGAGCTCCTCGAGCAATACTTCATGAAGGCAGAGGCCCGTCTCGGGTCTGCAAAGTTTGCGGCCCTCCACCAGGCTCACGTCTCGTCGGGAGTGTTTGTCTATGTCCCCGATGGGGTCGAAGTGGAGGACCCCATCGAAGTTTCACATTGGATCACCGAAGACCACGTGGTCACATTTCCTCATACCCTCGTGGTCACCGGCAAAAATGCCCGGGTTTCCGTGGTAGACTATTTCCAGTCTGACGCCAGTGCGCACGGGTCATGGACGATCCCGGTGAACGAGCTGGTAGCAGGTCCCNATTCGCAATTAACCTACCTCGCCCTGCAGGACCTCAGNGATGAATCCCGGATCATCCAGTTGAGTCATACCTCGGTGGCACGCGATGCGACCGCCAAGTCGTTNATCCTGAACTGTGGAGCGGCGTGGGTTCGGCAGGAATCCCTGAGCCAGCTCGTGGGCGAGAACTCTCGTTCGGACATGCTCTCGGTGAGCATCGCGCGGGATGGTCAGGAATATGACCAGCGCACGTTCCAGCACCACGCCAGCGCCCAAAGCTACTCTGATCTGCTCTACAAGAATACGCTGTATGANGAGAGTCGGACAATTTTTTCAGGCCTGATCCTTGTGGATGAGGGCGCCCATGATACTGACGCCTACCAGACGTGCCGGAATCTGCTGATGAGCGACACGGTTGAGGCCAATTCGATGCCTGGTCTGGAAATCAATGCGGATCAGGTGAAGTGCTCGCATGGAAGTACCTCTGCGATGATTGATGAAGACGAAATTTTCTACCTGCGGGCCCGGGGAGTGAAACCCCACGTGGCGCGCCAGTTAGTTGCCCAGGGTTTCAGTGTGGAATGCATTTCCCGCCTGAAAAGTGCCGAACTTGAGGAATTGGTGCTGGGTTTTGCGGCGCGTGAGTTTCACCGTATCTCGGAGAGCGCCGTGGCTAGATAATCGATTTTCCGTGTTCCCGAATTCATTGCTCGCCAGTCTCCCCTCAGAATCATTTGTCTGGGTGGCGATCCTTGCCTGCCTTGCCCATTCGGCGATGTTTTCTGGCCTGAACCTCGCATTTTTCACTGTGGGGTGGCTGCGTTTGGAGGCGGAAGCAGAAATTGGTAACAAGGAGGCTCTCCGGATTTTGCGACTGAGAAAAGACTCCAACTTTCTCCTGTGCACGATCCTGTGGGGAAACGTAAGTGTGAATGTCCTTCTCGCTCTGCTGAGTGATTCGGTGCTAACAGGAGTATGGGCCTTCCTTGTCAGTACGGTAGGTATTACCTTCGTCGGGGAAATTGTTCCCCAGGCCTACTTTTCGAGACACGCCATGAGAATGGGGGCTCTCCTCTCCCCCTTGGTGCGGTTTTATCAGTTCATTCTCTTCCCGGTGGCAAAGCCTTCTGCCCTGATTCTTGATAGTTGGATTGGACCAGAGGGGCCCTCCTTCCTCCGGGAACGGAACATGGAGGTGTTTCTCCAGAGGCACATCCATGATGAGGAGAGTGATATTGGTGCTGTTGAGGGACGGGGAGCCCTCAATTTCCTGAGTCTCGATGATCGAAAGATGGCAACTGAAGGAACAGAGATTGCCCCGGAATCGGTCCTCTCTTTTGCGATCGGGGAGGAGGGACCTGAGATTCCAAGGGTAGGAGATGAAGGATGGGAGGCTTTTATCGAGGAACTGCAGCAGATCAGCTACAAGTGGACGATCGTTACCGATAAAGAGAGTAATCCTTTCCTCGTTCTTGATACCAATCGATACCTGCGGGAGGTTCTTGGAGGGAACGATGGAGTTGAGATTTCCGCCTTCTGCCACCGCCCGGTAGTAGTAAATGATCCGGGGCTGCCACTGGAAAGCGTTCTCGATAAAATGGTGGTCGAGGCGGAGAACAGTCAGGACCGCATTGTCGATCGTGACGTGATCCTGCTGTGGACCGATGGACACCGACGTATTGTTGCAGGGGCTGATGTTCTTGGCAGGCTTCTTCAGGGGATCGCCCAGCGAGAGCCCGCAGAGGGTATGCTTCCCGGCTCGGAAAATTCCCCCGTTGGGGTGAGGCTTGCCAGTCATTCGGACGTGAAGCGCCGCTCCTGAGGAATGGAACTGGTCAGCTGAAATCCACCTGAGATTACCGGCAACAAGTAGCAGGAGAAATACACATACGACAAGGCGACATGGAGACACCCGCATTGGAGCTTGAAGGCATCACGGTCTGGCGGGGAGACAGGAANGTATTTGATGACTTTTCCCTCCAGATTGATTCGTGTGAGAGGGTGGCGGTCCTGGGTCCGAATGGCGCGGGTAAGAGTACACTTTTATCTTTGATCTCTGGAGACATCCATCCGGTAGCAGATCAGGGGTNTTGCCGGATCTTTGGAGAGGGTCAATGGTCGCTTTACGACCTCAGGGAGAGGATTGGGCTGGTTACAGCTGAGCAGCAGGGTCTCTTTGATGATGACGAATTGGCCAGCGATATTGTGTTGACCGGTTTGCACGGAGTTCACGGCATGACACACAGTCAGGCCTATACTGACGCAGAGAAGCGCAAGGCCTGGAAGGCCATGAAGCAAGCAGGAGTCGAGTCGCTCGTGTGGCGGGACTATGGAGAGTTGTCGTCCGGTGAGCGCCGTCGGTTTCTACTGGCCCGGGCTCTGGTTCATGAGCCCGAAATGCTGATTCTCGACGAGCCAACAACCTCCCTCGATCTTCCCGGGGCGTGGGCCTTCATGGCNGTNGTNCGGCAGCTNATNCAGAANGNGACAGGAGTCCTTCTGGTAACTCATGACGTCCGGGAGATTCCAGTTGAGATTGACCGGGTTGTCCTGATGCGTGAGGGCTGCGTTCTCGCTGACGGTAAAAAACGTGAGGTGCTTACGGCCGAAAGCCTCAGCCTCTGCTATGGAGTCGAGCTTCGGGTGAGCTGGAGGGATGGCCTCTGTGAAGTGCGTCCTGCCGGTGAGCATTAATCGATACCGGCGTTTTTCCAGTAGGCGTATTCACTTCGGTTGAAGTCGATATACTCTGGCGAAAGGTCACTGGTGTAGATGGTGTAATCGGCCTTCCCCAGGTGGAGATCGACCGTAATGGTGAATTGATCCCGGGAGGCGATATCCCGCAGTGTCTTGAGTGGTGTTTTGGCCATCAGCCCTCCTTCACACGCGATCTTCCCGTTGTAGGCGATGTCGATGAGTTCCTCTCGGATCCTTGCCCGGGAGTAGCCGATAGCATGGATAATGCGGCCCCAGTTAGGATCCCCACCATTCCATGAGGATTTAACGAGGGCAGATTTCGCAATGGCCTCGGCCACTTTTTTCGCATCCAGATAGAGCGAGGCCCCCCGTACCTTGAGGGTGACGAACTTGCTCACCCGTTCTCCATCGCGGACACAGGCCTTGGCCAGTTCCAGAAGGACATGATGCAGAGCTTCGCTGAATTCACGGCAGGCCTTGCTGCGTCGTGTGATGGGCTTTCCGCCCGCTTGTCCGTTGGCGAGGATGAGAACGGTATCGTTGGTGCTCATGTCGCCATCGATACAGATGCGATTGAAGGATCCTTCCACCGCCTCGAGCAGTGACTTTTGCAGGCACGTCTTGCTGATCGAGGCGTCAGTTGTCACGAAGCACAGCATCGTGGCCATGCTGGGACAGATCATGCCGGCGCCCTTGGCGCAGGCCCCGATCCGGATCTTTTTTCCCCCTACCGTGGTGGTGATAGCGATCTCCTTCACGGTGGTATCGCTGGTCATGATGGCCTCTGCGACATGACGTCCGCCATCTCTGGTAAGTTGGGCGGGCAGAGCGTTCAATCCCTCCTCCATCCTCCGCATGGGAAGTGGAAGGCCGATGACCCCGGTGGAGCAAACCCCAACCTCTCGTTGACGAAGACCCAGGGAAGAGGCGACGGTCTTGGCCATGCTACGGGCGTCAGTGATTCCCGGGACTCCAGTGCAGGCATTGGCGTTTCCGCTATTGGCCACCACGGCCCGAAGGTCCATGGCGCGAAGGTGAGCCTGGGTCACCTTGACAGGCGCGGCCTTAACGCGATTTGTGGTGAAGGTTCCCGCTGAGACACAGGGATGATCGGAGTAAATGAGGGCAAGATCGTTGCGGGGATTCCCGGCCTCCTTGATGCCACAGCTAACCGCTCCACCGCGGAAACCCTGAGGAGCACAAACTCCTCCTTTTACCTTTTTAAAGGACATAGCGAAACCTTTCTTGGTTGATTCCTACACCGTGGCGATACCCATGGTGTCAGGCAGGCCGGTCATGAGGTTGAAACTCTGGATCGCCTGACTGGCGGCACCCTTACCGAGATTGTCCTCGGCACTCAGAAGAATGAGGCGTCCAGTGCGCTCATCGAACTCCCAACCAACGTCAATAAAGTTCGTGCGAGTTACGTTCTTGGTGTCGGGCGATTTGCCCCGTCCCAGCAGGCGGACAAAGGAGCTGTCTTCGTAGGCAGCATGGAGGGCCTGCTCTACTTCCACAACAGTCCCCTGCAGGGTGGCCGTGGTCGTGGTGCAGATCCCGCTATTCACTGGAATCAGGTGAGGGATGAATGTCAGAGTGACGTTCTTCCCCGCCGCGAAGGAGAGCTCCTGTTCGATCTCGGAGAGATGCCGATGCTTCGGTAGCCCGTAGGCGCGCACGCTCTCATTACATTCGACATAGAGTAGAGAAAGGTCGGCCTTGCGACCCGCGCCACTGACACCGCTGAGAGAGTTGGCGACAATTGTGGCTGGATCGACGAGCCCTTTGCCAAGCAGAGGAATCAGCGGAATGAGGATCGAGGTAGGGTAACAGCCGGGAGAGGCGACCAGTTGGGCGGTTGTAATTGCCTCGGCATAGACCTCGGGCAGTCCGTAAACCGCCGTCTTCAGGAGATCCGGTGCCGGATGCGGCTCGCCATAGAATTCCTCGTAAACCGAGGCCTCCCGGAGGCGGAAGTCCGCACTGAGGTCGATAACCCGAATCTTCCTGGCCAGCAGCTCGGTCGCGTAGGCGGCGGCGGTCCCATGGGGCAGGGCAAGGAAGGCGATCTCGGCACCGCTTTCGGCGACGGCTTCCATGTCAGGTTCCATGAAAGGCAGTTCGCTGCCGGCAAGCCGGGCAAACCGGGGAAAAACCTCGTCGATACGTTTCCCGGCATTGGCCCGGGAAGTCGCTGCAGTGATCTGGGCACGAGGATGAGCCAGAAGAAGCCTGACGAGCTCCATTCCGGTATAGCCGCTCGCGCCGAGAATGGCTACCTTGGTGGTTTCCATGGTTACCGCTTTTGGATGGCAGGAAAATCGCGGCTTGCCAATGCTGAATAACACGGGTTACACACCGCGCGGCTTCTCACCCCACTTTCCATACCATCGTCGGGACGTAGCGCAGCATGGTAGCGCGCCTCACTGGGGGTGAGGAGGTCGCTGGTTCGAATCCAGTCGTCCCGACCATTTTACCAGCTTCGAAGAGGGTTGGTGCAGCNATGAACAACCTCGAAGAGGCAGTTCTTTGCGGAGGCCCAGACGGCTCGCTTCTGTCGATCAGTCCTTGTCTGAATCGTGGGGATTGTCGCGGTCCCGATACCTTTCCTCGTCGGGAATATCCTCCGGCGGTTCGTGGGGATCGAGATGCTCGTCCTCGTCTGGTCCGGATTCTGAAGGGTCTGATTCCTCATGGAAATCAAATCCCTGTTGGCCGTCGGTCTCAGCCTCTGGGGCTGCAGTAGGATCCGGCTCGGAGGATTCGTCCTCATCCCCGGTGTGTCCGTCATCTCCGAAGCCGAGGTCGCCCTCGGTGTGATGGTCTGCCCGGAAGGCATCATCATCCGTGTGGTAGTGGCCATCTTCCGAGTCATGATCATCATGATACTCGTCGTGATGGTATGGATCGTGATCGTGGTGATACGGATCATGCTCCGAATCATTTCCGTCGTNGTGTCCGTCGTCCTCCTCATCCTCATCAGTGATTCCCTGTTCTTCCTTACGTCGGCGGATTTCCAGCATCCGTTCCATTCGCTCGCGCTCTTCCTCAGCTTCCAGACGAGCGGTCTTGCGCTCGAGCAGGAAGGCGAGCCAGATACAGATCTCGTAAAGAACGACCATCGGCCCAGCCAGAAGGCAGAGCGTGAAGGCGTCAGGGGTGGGGGTGATCAGGGCCGCGATGACAAAGATCGAGAGGATCGCGTAGGCCCGGGTGCGCCGCATCATCTCACAATTGAGGACCCCCAGCTTGACGAGGGTCATCACGAGAACGGGAAGCTCAAAGCTTAGTCCAAAAATCAGAGTGAATTGAGTCGCGAACGAAATGTAGTAGCCGATCCGCCACTCGTTCTCGATCATCATGTCCGAGCTGTATTCGTGGAAGAACTCGAGGACCTCGGGCAGGACAATGTAATAGGAGAAAAAGACCCCGGAGAGAAAGAGGCCGAAGCC
>PBAI01000009.1 GCA_002715825.1 Roseibacillus sp.
AAGAAAGCCGCCAAGAAGGTAGCCAAGAAGGTAGCCAAGAANGNCGCCAAGAAAGCCNCCAAGAAGGNNGCNAAGAAAGCCACNAAGAAGGNNGCTAAGAAAGCCACCAAGAAGGNNGCNAAGAAAGCCACCAAGAAGGNNGCNAAGAAAGCCNCCAAGAAGGNNGCTAAGAAAGCCNCCAAGAAGGCAGCTAAGAAAGCCACCAAAAAGGCGGCTAAGAAGGCANCTAAGAAAGCCGTCTCCAAANCGGAGAATGCCGNGNCTCCAACAGCTACCGATACTCCCAAAAAGAAGCTGCCGAAGGGAAAAAGCCGCATCGATACACCTGAAATTCAGGAAAAGATGCGAGAGCTTATCAAGCTCGCCAAGGAACAAGACTATCTCACTTACGACGACATCCACGAGATCCTCCCTAAGGACCTCGTCGACCCAACTGACGTTGCCGCTATCCTCGACCGATTGCGCAACATGGAGTTCAACATCATCGATTCCTCAGAGGTAGATCGGTTCAAGGATAAGAAATCTTCAGATGATGCAGCGGAGGAAACGAAGGATCAGAAGCTCGACATTCTCGATGACCCGGTCCGAATGTATCTGAAGCAGATGGGACAGGTTCCGCTCCTGACCAGAGAGCAGGAGGTTGAAATCTCCAAGCGGATAGAGGACGCCGAGATCTGCGTGCAGAAATTTCTCCATAAGTTTGGATTCACCGCCGACAGTTATCTGGCCCTTGCGGACAAACTTCAGCGCGGCAAGGAACGCTTCGACAGGGTCATTCTTGACAAGAAGATCGAGAGCCGCGAGCGCTACATGAAAACGCTTCCGAAGCTCTGTGACCAGGTGCGCAATCTTCATGAAGACACGAGCAAGGTCTTCAAAAAACTAAGCGCGAAGTCTGTCCGGGGAAAAAAGAAGCTGCTCGGCAGTCTGGATAAGAATCTCACAACTCTGGCCCGCCTTTACAACCGGTTTTACTTCAAGCAGAAGGTGATCGAGGACTTCTGCGAAGAAGTTCGTGAGACGCAGACCAAGATATGGCGCTACCAGCGCAAGCTCACCTCGAGGCTCAAGGACAAGAAGGAGTTCGAAACCAAACTGAAGGAACTGCAACTTTATTCATGGCANGATCAGGAGCAGTTTGAAGCCACCACGGGAGACCTGAATCACTGGTTGCGCGAAGCACATAAGGCCAAGACGGAAATGGTTGAGGCTAACCTTCGGCTCGTAATCTCTATCGCGAAAAAGTACACCAATCGAGGACTCTCGTTCCTTGATCTGATTCAGGAAGGGAACATGGGACTGATGAAAGCGGTGGAAAAGTTCGAATACCGCCGCGGATACAAGTTTTCCACATACGCCACCTGGTGGATTCGTCAGGCTATCACGCGCTCTATCGCCGATCAGGCCCGGACTATTCGGATTCCGGTCCATATGATTGAGACGATCAACAAGCTCATGCGGGTCCAGAAGCAGCTGGTGCAGGAATACGGAAGAGAACCTACTCCCGATGAAATCGCTGAGGAGATCCATCTTCCTGTGGAACGCGTGCGTGCCGTTCTCAAGATGGCACAGCAGCCNATATCCCTGCAGGCTCCTGTTGGAGACAGCGATGATACGAGCTTCGGNGACTTCATTGAGGATAAGACCGCCGAAAACCCCATGGAGGAAGCTGGCTTCTCCATGTTGAAGGACAAGATCAACGAAGTTCTCGACACCCTTACCGAGCGTGAAAGAGAAGTTCTTGAGCAACGATTTGGGCTCAAGGACGGCTACAGCCGGACTCTTGAAGAGGTCGGTCGTCAATTTCAGGTTACCCGCGANCGTATCCGCCAAATTGAAGCGAAAGCACTAAGGAAGATGCGTCACCCTACGCGTATACGGAAGTTGGAAGGCTTTATCGAGCTGCCAAATATGTAGGGAATCGAGGGCTCCCGCTTGTCTACNGGGAATCTTATGCTCAATTAGGCATAGGAAGGTTTCGACTGGCATCTGCCATTCAAAACTCGGACGCTGACCCGTCCTGGGGCTGAATGTAGTGAGAACCTCTCCTGCAACCTTCAATCCTCCCGGCACCTCCCTTAAATCTCGATCTTCCATGAGCAGCTACGATGTCCGTGCAGTGCGCTCGGGTTTTCCCATCCTTCGCCATGAGGTTCACGGAAAGCCCTTGGTCTACCTCGACAATGCAGCAACCTCTCAGAAGCCAGAAGCAGTTCTCGAAGTAAGTCGCGATTATTATGAGCGGATCAACTCCAACATTCATCGAGGAACCCACCATCTTGCTCAGGAAGCGACCGCAGCCCATGAGAACGCACGCGAGCTCGTTTCCAGTCACCTCAACGCCAGCTCGATCGAGGAAATTATCTTCACCAGCGGAGCTACCGACGGAATAAACCTTATTAGCTCCACCCTCGGGTATTCCGGCAGAATACGCGCTGGGGATATTATCGCGATCAGCAATCTTGAGCATCATTCCAATACTGTGCCGTGGCAAATGCTATGCGAACGCTCAGGAGCCGTGCTGAAAGTCATCCCAGTCACAGACGAAGGGGCCATCGATCCCGCAGACTTCGATGATCTTCTGGACGAATCCTCGGGTCGGCTGAAAGTCCTCGCTCTGACACATATTTCAAATGCTTTCGGTACGATTCTACCCCTTGAGCAAATGATAGAATCTGCCCATCGGGCAGGTGCTCTCGTGGTGGTTGATGGCGCCCAAGCCGTGCCGCACCTCCCCGTAGACGTACAGAAACTTGATGCTGACTTCTATGTCTTCTCGGGCCACAAGGTCTACGCGCCTACAGGTATTGGCGTCCTCTATGGGAAACGAGCACTTCTGGAAGAGCTTCCTCCGTGGCGAGGCGGTGGAGAGATGATCCGCAAAGTCTCCTACGAGGGAACAACTTTCAATGAACTCCCCTACAAGTTCGAAGCAGGCACTCCTAACATTGAGGGTGCGATCGCCCTTGCCGCAGCCCTCCGGTTCCTGAACGAGTTAGGGCTTCAGGAGGTCTCGGATCACGAGAATGAAATGATTCGGCGTGCTGCCGATGCACTCACGAACATAAAGGGAATGACCCTCTACGGGCCAAACGATCGTTCGGGATCACTNTCCTTCAATATCGCCGGAATTCATCACTACGATCTTGGCACCCTCGTAGACAAGATGGGCATCGCGGTTCGCACCGGCCATCATTGCTGCCAACCTCTGATGGCGCGCTTTGGCATTACTGGAACCCTGCGAGCATCATTTGGATGTTTCAACAACGAGGAAGACGTTGATCGCCTCACTGAAGCTGTGGAAAAGGGAGTGAAAATGCTGCGCTGACACCCCGGTGCAGCCCGATTTAGTATCGTCGTGAAGATGACCATCACCGAACGCCAGCAACAGCTACTCAAGGATTTGAGCCTCTTTCAGGATTGGACTGAGCGCTACGAGTATGTCATTAGCCTCGGGCGACAGNTGAATGAGATGCCCCCGGAGAGCAAGACCGAGGACAAGCTGATTGAAGGCTGTCAGTCTCAGGTCTGGCTGGAAGCATCCCTCGAAGACGGNGGTGTTCGCTACAGGGCAGATTCCGACTCTCAAATCACTAAGGGAATGATCGCCCTCTTCATTCACTTTCTGGATGGAGAATCTCCTGAAAACATTCTCACCGCGGATTTCGCCTTCATTGAAAAAACAGGACTCAAGGAGCACCTTGCCCCCACACGGGCCAACGCCCTCAATCTCATGGCCATCCAAATGAAGCAACGGGCTCTGGATTTTACGGGGACATCCGATTGAGGCTTTCGGGGTGAGAAAGCTACGCTCCCGAGAAGAGACCTGTCCAGAAAGCCTTTCCCAGCCGTACTAGCGGTTCAGCCACTTCAACATGGCCTCAGCTGAGCGCAGAGAGATCCCCGGCAGGACCGCAATCTCTTCTGCACTTTTGCCACGGATCCGACTCACGGATCCGAACTTTGCAAGAAGGGTCGCTTTCCGTTTTGGAGACACCCCGGGACATTCATCCAGCAGGGATTCCTTCATTCGCTTTCGGAAGAGGAGCTCGTTATAATTATTCGCACAGCGGTGTGCTTCGTCGCGAATTCGCTGAAGGAGCTTGAGTGCACCAACCTCGTGACTCAGCACGAGAGGGTTGCTTTCATCAGGGCGAAAAATTTCCTCTCGTTTCTTTGCGAGTCCGATAATAGGCAGGCCNTGAAGTCCAAGGCGCTGCAACTCATCTGTCGCTGAACTCAGCTGCCCCTTGCCCCCATCCACGATAACAAGATCAGGCAGGGTAACAGGCAGCCTTCCCTCTTGTGCGAGGCGGCGCATGGAATCGATCGCGCTTTCCTGACTATCTACTGCCTCAGGGTTTGCTCTTGCTCCTTGCTGAAGGATACGAGCGTAGCGCCGTCTTATCACTTCCGCCATGCTCGCAAAGTCATCCTGTCCTTCAACTGTCCTCACTCGATAACGTCGGTAGTTCTGGTTGTCCGGGACACCATCAACGAATCTCACCATTGAACCGACAATATGAGTGCTGCTGACGTTGGAAATATCGAAACATTCCATCACAGTTGGTGAGGCAGGAAGTTGAAGCAGCTCTGCCAGCTGCGCCAAGTCATCCAAGGGCTTCACGGTGGTAGGAACTCCCCGACCTCTTGAAAACTGCCGAGTCGGATTGAGAGTCCGCTCGAGATTTTGNACGATGTCCCTCAACCGGGCCGCTCGTTCGAAGTCCATACGCGACGCCGCTTGTTCCATCTCTTCAACCAGAGACTTCAGACGTTCTCTCCTCCCCCGCCCCTCCAGCAAGGCACTCGCCTGCTCCACCTGATCGAGGTAAGCATCCCGGTCGATACTCCCGATACAAGGAGCGCTGCAGTTCCGTATCACGTCCGAGCTGCAGTGCTTATGCTCTTTTTCACCTGGATCTCTGGTCCGGCAACTCCGAAGCCCGAACTCCTTGTTCAACCATGCGATCGTACCCCGTAAGGCCCCCGAGTGAGCGAATGGACCAAAATAGCGCGCGCCATCATCCTTTTTTACCCGGGTCAGAACAAAACGGGGCCAAGGATCCGAAGGATTAATCTTTGCGAGCAGGAAACGCTTATCATCGCGGAAGCTGACATTGTATCGCGGTCGATACTGCTTGATCAGCTTTCCCTCAAGCAGAAGTGCCTCCTGCTCATTTCGAACAAGGTGCACTTCAAAATCCCAGATTGCGTCCAGAAGAGCTCGGGTCTTATGGTCGGCGGTTTGCTTCCTCGAAGGCATGAAATGGTTCCCCAGTCGCTTCCGGAGGTCGCGGGCTTTCCCCACGTAAATCACTGACCCAAGCCGGTCCAGCATGAGGTAGACGCCCGGTCGATGAGGGATCTCCCCCAGTCGGGCTTTCATGTCTGGCCGGCTTTTCATCTTTCAGCAGTAATTTAGCGCAGGCTGAGACCAACGCAAAGAGGCGACATTAAGTCAAGGGGGGCATGACACGGGGTGAGAACCCGAAAATCCGCAGCCTGAGACCCCCGAGTGCCCGATTTGAGGCATGATTAACGTCCTGAACGGCAGCCCCCGTGCTTGAACGTTGATATCGAGCAGATACACTGNGGTANNTGCATGAACCGCATTCTGCTCGTCACCCTGCCCCTGATGGCCACTACAGGCGCTGTCTGGGGAGCGGAAGGGCCGGGGGATACAACAAAAGTCAACATCCTTGAAATCATCAAGGAGGGAGGNCTGATGATGTGGCCACTTGGAGCCCTCTCTATCGGGGCCCTCGTTCTGATCCTTCTACTTTTTTTCACGATTCATCGTCGCAACGTGGTGAATGATCGATTCATGCGCGTCGCAGAGGGCCTTATTCGAAAGCGCGACTACCTTGGCCTTGCGGGCTACGCCCACCGCAGAGGCGAGTGTATTGCCCGGATCTCTCAAAAGACCTTCGATTTTGTTACAAAGAATCCAGAGGCAAAATTCAGCGAGGTTAGAGATGTCGCGGAGGCGGAGGGATCCCGCCAAGCCAGCACTCTTAATCAACGTATCAGCTATCTGGCAGATATCGGCGCGATCGCACCAATGGTCGGCCTGCTGGGAACCGTTTTCGGAATGATCCGGGCTTTTCTGGAAATAAACACCGGCAACGTCGAGGTAGTGCGCCAGATGAAACTGGCGGGCGGAGTTGCTGAGGCTCTCGTCACTACCGCGAGCGGACTTTCCATAGGGATTCTTGCCATGATCTTCTATTCTGTATTCCGGGGCAGGGTCCAGCGCTACCTTACCGAGCTCGAGGCTGCAGCAACGCACCTCCTCGCTCTTCTGGGATCCCAGCTGCAGCAATCGGAACGCTACCGGACTGAAAAGAAANCGCNGGCGCCGGAACCTGCGGATACATATCAGGTGCCCCGGAGTCAAAGACCGGCTCCTGCCCGTCCCGGTCAATCGGACCTGNCAGGTGCATGATACAGCACGATCACTTGCAGGATGAAATTCAAGTCTCCAAAACCTCCCGAGAGCGTCATTCAACTGGCGCCNATGATTGATATCGTTTTTCTCCTTCTGATTTTCTTTCTCGTGACATGGCNGTTCTCCCGCTCAGAACAGGACAGCCGAGTAAAGGTCCCGACCTCCAGTCAGGGCAAGGAGGAGAACCGGGCTATCAGTGAGATCAATGTGAATATACGCCAAAGCGGCGAATTGGTGATCAANGGCGAGGTCCTCACCGAACAAGAACTNCTGNCCAAGCTTCGTGCAATTGTGGCAGTGTATCAGAACCAGCCAGTGAGATTACGGGGCGATGGCGAGATCACCTACCAGACGCTCATGGGNGTGATCGATATTTGCCAACAAGCTGGTATCTGGAATATTTCCTTCGCTACTCGAAGGCCCAACTAACCTTCGGGCGCCATGAATACTTGAATTCAAGCGTTTTACCACCGATCATTTCTGGTCCAGGTTACAGTCTTTCCATCTCATGCGCAGCTTCCACAATCTCCCGTTCCTGATTCAGGTTGGGTTGATTATAACNNTCNTTCTCGCANANGGAGTGAAGGGCCAGGAGCAAGGTCTGCCAACAGCACCTCCGCCAGCGGCTCAGGACCTACCCTTGGAGGCAGATCCATCGAGGGACCTGTTTGAACTCGCACTGCAATCCTATCGGGAGGCAGCAGAGACAAAAAACCCACGCCGCCGGCATGACAGTTACCGTGCTGCTGCTCGACAGTTCAATCGATTCTACCTGAAATTCAAGGATCACCCGGATGCCATCAAGGCCCTCTATTACCGGGCGATCTGCTACCAGAAACTCGACAGCCGGGAGGACTACCTTACGGGCCTTGACGAAGTCCTTGCTTTAAAGAGAAAGGGAGCGCTGGTCGGAGCAGCCGCATACCAGAGGGCTCTCGAGCATTACAAGGTCGAGCAGTTTGCGGCAGCAGAACCTCTCTTTGAAATCGCAGCATCAGAATCTGAAAAGGCCAGCTACCGCCATCGTGCACTGTATATCCGCGCACTCTGTTTTGAAAAAATGGAGAAGAAACAGGAGACCGTTTCCGCCCTGAAGGCCATCCTCTCTGATGCCGGATCCCCTTATCAACCTCAGGCGGAACGCGTTCTCGCGCACCACTACCTTCAGGAAGGAATGAACGAGGAGGCACTTGCCCATTTCCTCCACCTTGCAGACTCAATGGATATCAAGACGCGGGCGGATGCAATTCTGCAGTGTGCACAGCTCGCGCGAAAACTCGGCAAGCGGAATTTTGCGCGCAAGTACTTTGAAGATATTCTGACCACCCCTGAACTGGAACAGTGGCATGGGGAGTCTCAACTGGCCCTTATGAGTGAAGCCTCTCTCGAAGCCAGNCACAAAGACGTGATTTCATACTTCGAGCAGGGAGATTATCCGCTCAAGGAAGAACCCCGTGGCCGACGGCTGCAAATTGCAGCCGAGTCCTACGCCGCTCTNGGCGAGGAGAAGAAATCAACGGCTCTCCTGCGCAAGCTCGCTTCAATTTCACCTGACGACCTCACCGCGCTGGAGGCCAGTTACCTCGTTCTTTCNCGGGAATATCGGACCAAGGGCGAGGGTCACGCTCAGCAGATCGAGGCCTTTCTTAACCGATTCGGGAAAAAATATGAGNNTGATNCTCGCATTCATAACGCACGCCTGATGCTCGCGGAAAGCTACCACGAAGGTAATCAGTTCTCTNAGGCGGTTGCAACCTACGAGGCCATCGACCTCACCCATATTGCCTCACGGAATTATCCGGGNTTGCGCTACAGAATGGCCGAGGCGCAGATGAGGGCAGGAAAAAAGGAGGCGGCTCTGGNCTCGTTCAATCGCTTCATCACAGAGCACTCCGGTCATCCNCAGNTGAATNCTGCAATCGTGAATCGAGCCGAAATATTTCTCGAAAGAGCAGATTCGATCTCCGCTCACAAGGAGTTNGATCGGCTAATCAACCAACCNGAACGGGGAGCACAGCAGGAATANGCATGGGCGCAAAAGGCCATTCTTTATAAAAACACGATCGATGCCGCAGAGAGTGACAANGTCCGCCTNAATGCTCTCGAGAATTTTACAAAGTGCCATCTACGACTTCTCAGGGACTTCCCGGAACGAGAAAATGCAAAGCAAGTTGCTTCTCATTTCTGGCTNGGTTGGTCCCTCTATCGTCTTGACCGGTTTGCTGAATGCATCATGCCCTTCCAGCAGGCACGGAAGGACGAAACNGGTTCGTTGCACCGTAGTTCCACCTTGCACCTTGCGCTCGCTCACTACCANCTGCAGGAAAAAGAAGAACTCCAACAGGAACTCGATCTTCTCCTNAGGAATTACAAGGACGAACAAATACCACGACCTGTCTTNGCNTGGCTGGGGACNGCTCTCCANGATGATCGTAAATACGACGAGGCNTGGAAGTATCTGAGTCGNGCTATTACTCCTGAGGAGCCAAGTGCAACAAAGTTGCGCACCTGGCGCGCCGCCGGAGGAAGCGCCCTTGAATCCGGAAATCACGAGGCGGCCCTCCGACCACTGAACATNGTNCTGCAAGTNGAGGAAAACGNCTACCGNAAAGCGGAAACNCATTTNCTNATCGGTCGAGCCNACCTTGCTCTCGAAAANACAGAACAGGCNAGGAATGCCACCGAAGCCTGTCTNTCTCTAAAACCTCAGGGAGATCTCAACCCNNGGGCACGCNTGCNACTGGGNGANATCGCCATGGCNCTTGGCGATCCTGACNCNGCAACAGAGTATTTCGTTCCNGTCGTNGAGCTNTANAGCAAANACCCGGAGATAGCTGTGATAGCGCTNGGNCACGCTATCAGCGCTCTNAANCTCAAGGACNCCCCNGAGTCGCTGAAGATCGCACAGGGNTACCGGATNCGNCTGGAGGAACTCCGANAGACAACCCAGGCAGGGTCTCGTGATTGATCTTCCTCCNTTGCGAACAANNCTCTCAGCTTTCAACGTGCACCTNNTAAAGAAANCTTCCNTCCNGNTNCTTNTGGTGACNTTGATCCAGCTTGCTGGCATCAGCCTGATTTCGGCTCAGGTTCCTCGGATTGTTAGCCCGCCTGAAACTGATTCTGAGATCTACCACCGCGCCAATCGGTATTTCAATTACGCTGAAGAAAGCCGGGACCTCGACGACAAACGAAGGGCGTTCCGGATGTCTATTCCGTTATTTCGAGAATATCTCTCCGATCGGCCAGGAGAGGCNCTCGTGCAGAACGCCAGCTACAAACTCAGCATGGCTCTTCTTCTCACCGGTGACAGAAATGGGGCTGAGCAGGGATTTTCCTCAATCATACAGCGGTTCCGAAGTGGTGAGTGGGTCGCCCTTTCCGCTTACCGGCTGGCTGCCCAGCTTTACAATCGTCAGGACTGGTTGAGTGCTGCTCCTTATTTCAAGATAGCAGCAAAGGAAGCGGTGAAAGACGAACTGGCACACAAATCCGTCTTCTACGAATCCCGCTGCCTACAGATGGCTGGCAAAAACGAGGATGCCATTGCACGCCTCGGAGACATCGTCAAAGACACCGGCAACCCCTACCGGGACTACGCACGCCTCGCAATGGGTGAACTGCACGCCCGGGGAGGCAGGCACGAGAAGGCCCTTGAGGCGTTCGAAGCTCTTCTCATTCCCTCGGTAGCTCCACAAGAGCGCGCTCAGGCCCTCCTTGCCGCTGGCGTCTCTGCCGCCAAACTTGGTCAGAAGGCCAAAGCTCGCGGATTTCTAGACAGCACGCTCAGCTCAAACGGAATCCAACCGAAGTACAAGTCGCGGGCACAGCTCGCCCTCATGGAAATGTGCTTTGCCAATAAGCAACATGGGGAGGCAATCAGAACGTTTGAGATGGGGGAATACCTCGGTGAGCGTAGTGTTCTTGCAAAGATCGCCCTGCTTGCGGGCCGATCCTTTGTCGCCCTCGACCGGCAAAAGAAAGCAATCGCACAGTTCTTCAACGCTGAACGTTTTGCCCTAAGCGTTAAGCCGAAGCCTCTCAGGAAGATTGGGTTTGAAGCGAGCTATCGCAGACTGAACTGCTTCTACAGGATTAACGGCGCAAACATACCGACCCAGGTCGACGCCTTCGCAGAAGCCTATGGAGAAGAAAACCTCGGAAGTCCATGGCTGCACAAAGCCCTCCTCATGAAAGCAGAAACCCTTTTTCACGAGGCCGACGTCAGCCGGGCCGCAACCGCCTACAACGAAGTCAATCCCTCCGCCCTGCCCGTCGAAATGAGGGCCGATATCTACTTCAAACGGGGCTGGTGCCTTGCAGATACAGGTGAATATGGTCGAGCTGCACAAAACCTCTCAAGTTTCCTTGCAACCTTTCCTGATCACGAACGTTTCAGCGAGGCCCTCGCCAAGCGGGCATACGCCTACATCAAGATAGGTGACCGGAAATCCGCGCTCAAGGATCTTCAAAACCTTCTTGAGCGCACACCAGAACCCGACCTTGCATCATTCGCATACCAATACTGCGGAAAAATTCACCGGGATGAGCAGCGCTGGCCTGAAATGATCTCCAGCTACGAAAAACTTCTTGCCGTGTCCGGGTCAGAGATCACCCAGAAGTCGAGAGCCGATGCCCAATACTGGATAGGGTGGGGTTGTTACAAGCAGCAGGAATGGGCAAAAGCCATCACCCACTTTCAGAAAGCCAGAGCTCTTCTTCCGGTGCGCTATCGTGAACCAGCTGGAGTGCATATCGTACTCTCCGCGTATTCCCTGCTGGACTCTGATCAGCTCAAGGAGGGAGTAGATCAACTCCTCTCAGATGCTCCGCACCAGCAGTTCCCAGCCCGTATGCTCACGTGGCTCGGACTGGAAAGATTTTCAAAGGGGGATTATGACGGCGCCAATCGTTTTCTCGGGCTTGCGACTACGCCGGAGGCGCCTACCCAGACTGACACCCTCGTATGGCGTCATCTTGCTAAGGCCCGCCTCGAGATGCGGGACTTTGAAGGGGCTGCGGGAGCACTCTCAATTCTTCTCTCCCTCGATCAGGAAGACTTCTGGAAGGCGGATGCCCTTCTTGACCAGAGCCATGCATTCATCGGACTCCAGAAATGGAAAGAAGCACATTCTTCAGCGGCGGCAGGAATCTCCCTGAACCCGTCGGGAACGGTTCAGGCGGGGCTTTATCTTGCGAGCGCAGATATCGAAATGCACCGCATGGAATACGAGATCGCGGCTAAAAACTATCTCAAGGCGTCCGAACTCTTCATCGACGATCAGGAAATCAAACCCTTGGGCCTTTTCCGGGCAGCCAAAGCNTTGGAAAANGGTGGCAACCGCGAAAGGGCGAANCGAATCAGAGCGCAACTCCNGAAAGAATTCCCTTCCTGGAAATCACCGGACAGCTGAAGCATTAGGTTCCCTAAACCGGTTCATCTCCACCCCAGTCGGGGGATGCGGGAAAAATCCACTTTCCGGGCCCGTTGCGGAGGAAGACCTCTCCAGAAGAACTAAAATCGTCATTTTGGTTGCCAGATCACTCGAAGGGCTTATTAAAATTCAAGGCGCAGAAGCGACCTTTTTACAGGGCGATTGATCGTCTTCCTCCACTCCCCTTTTCCTAATGACCATACCCCCGATCTTTGTCCCGATTGCCGGAATCGTCGGTTTGATCATTGCGTTCATTCTTCTCGCTCGCATTGTCCGGTATTCGGGAGGTGAGGGAAAAGTAGCCGAAATCGCCGAAAAAATCCACAGGGGCGCCATGGTGTTCATGAAGCGGGAGTTCCTTCTCATTTCTATCTTTGCTCTGGTAATCGGTGGTGCGCTCTTTTTCTTTCAGAAGCAGGAATATGGCAGGCAGCAGTCACTGGCGTTCTTCCTCGGCGCTCTTTCGTCCTCTATCGCTGGATTCATCGGAATGTATACCGCCACCAAGGCGAATGTCCGGACCACTCTTGCCGCCAAGAATGAGGGAGCGGCCAAGGCCCTAACCATCGCTTTCTTTGGTGGTGCGGTCATGGGCCTGACGGTGGCCTCAATGGGCCTCATTGGACTCGGAGGACTCTTTGCGTTTTTCAAGGACCATCACGAAGTTGCCGAAATCATGGAGGGCTTTGCCATGGGAGCCTCTCTGGTCGCTCTCTTCTATCGGGTTGGCGGCGGAATCTTTACCAAGGCGGCGGATGTCGGTGCCGATCTCGTTGGCAAAGTTGAAGCGGGTATTCCCGAGGACGACCCGAGAAACCCGGGGGTTATTGCCGACAACGTTGGTGATAATGTCGGCGACGTTGCCGGAATGGGATCAGATATCTTCGAATCCTACTGTAATGCTCAGATTGCGACCCTCGCTATTGCAGCTGCGGTTGGGGCTCGAGCCGTGAATTCCGCAGACGAGCAAGCCATCGCCTTCATGGACAAAATTGGCGCTGCTCAAGGGCAAAAAGGGCTGGAACAGCTCATGCAGCTCCCCCTTCTCCTCACTGCCGTCGGACTCCTCTGCTCTCTTCTCGGGATTCTGATCGTAAAGAGCCTCGCAGGAAAAAATCCCGCTGAAGCCCTTCGGTTTGGAACGATCGGGTCGGCTGTTCTNTATATCGGTGCGGCCTTTGGCCTTTCCAGCATGCTGGGCCTGAGCCCGAACGTGGGGCTCTGCATTCTCTGCGGCGCGGTGGGAGGAATCATCATTGGACTCATCACTGAGCACTTCACTGGCGGCAAGCCCGTCAAGGAAATCGCACGTCAGGGAGAGACAGGAGTTGCTACTATTATGATTGCTGGCCTCTCGGTTGGTTTAAAATCGGTAGCCATTCCGCTGCTGACGATTGCCGCTACCATTTTCGTCTCTTTCGAGTTCGCTGGCCTCTACGGAGTTGGAATAGCCGCTGTGGGCATGCTTGGCACTGTGGGAATCACCATGGCTATAGATGCCTACGGACCCGTAGCTGACAACGCTGGTGGAATCGCCGAAATGGCTGCCATGGGAGAGGAGACGCGCAAGATCACCGACGGCCTCGATGCGGTTGGGAATACCACCGCTGCAATTGGAAAAGGATTCGCCATTGGCGCAGCTGGGCTTTCAGCCCTCGCCCTGACCACGGCTTTCATTCAGAAAACTGGAGTCGTGTTGAACCTCAGCCAGCCAGAAATCCTGCGTACTTTCTTCGTGGGTGTCTTCATTGGAGGGGTTGTGCCCTTCCTCAATGGAGCAATCACCATGGACGCAGTAGGGCGGGCAGCCTTCGACATGATTTCCGAGATACGCCGTCAGTTCCGTGAAATACCCGGCCTCCTCGAGGGCACTGGCGAGCCCGACTCCGAACGCTGCGTGGATATCGCCACAAAAGCGGCTACCAAGCGAATGATCCTGCCCGCCATTTTAGCGGTGGGGACTCCGGTGGTTGTCGGCTTCGGCTTTGGAGCAGATGGCGCAACGGCCCTCGCGGGAACCCTTTGCGGNGCTCTTCTGGGATGCATCCTCCTCGCTCTGATGATGTCGAATGCTGGTGGAGCCTGGGACAACGCCAAGAAGTATGTCGAGGATGGCCACTTCGGAGGCAAAGGCGGAGAGACCCACAAGGGTTGTGTCGTTGGCGATACTGTTGGTGACCCCTTGAAGGACACCTCCGGCCCGTCGATGAATATCATGATCAACGTGATGGCGATCGTCAGCCTCGTGATCGCCCCGCTTCTCGCCTGAGAACTACACCGCTGGAGACACTCAGACAGGAGGGGATATCTCTTCCTCCTCCTCGGCTTGAGAGCGAACAAGATTGGCTACCAGCGGTTTGAGGGTAAGTCCCTGCACCGCAATGGAGAAAATCACAATCACGTAGGTCGCCACCAAGATCACTTCCCTGTGCTCTATCGACTTGGGTATCGCAAGAGCCAGAGCCACTGAGATGCCACCCCGCAGCCCTCCCCAGGTCAGGACCCTCACCACTCCGGGAGAAAATTCCCTCTTCTTTCTTAACAACATCACNGGCACCGAAGTGGCCGTAAATCGAGCTCCCAGCACAACTATGATGAGNGCCGCCCCGACAGCAATCGCCTTACCGGATAAAGTCAGTACGAACAATTCCAACCCGATCAGAAGAAACAGGACCGCGTTCAGAATCTCATCAACCAGCTCCCAAAAAGTATCCAGATGCTCCCGGGTCTTATCACTCATCGCAAAGCTCCTCCCCTGATTGCCCATCAGAAGGCCGGCGACGACCATGGCGAGTGGTCCACTCAGGTGCCATTGGGAAGCCAGCCGGTAGCCTGCCACCACTAGTGCCANGGTGATCAGGATTTCCATCTGGTAGTTATCGAGAGAGCGGAGCATGAAATATGCTGCTAATCCGAGGACCAATCCCCACAGCATCCCACCTCCAGCTTCCACCAGAAACAACTGGATCACATCTCCAGCATTGGAAATTCCATGATCCCCCTGACCTCCTACCGCAATTCCGAGTAGCGCAAGAAACACCACAACCCCCACCCCGTCATTGAAAAGTGATTCTCCCGTGATTTTGGTCTCAAGAGATTTTGGAGCCCCCGCGGTCTTTAGAATTCCAAGAACAGCTACCGGGTCTGTCGGTGAAATAAGGGCCCCAAAAACCAGGCACCAGATGAAGGGCACCTCGAAACCGAACAACGGTAGAAGCAGCCAGGAGGCACTTCCGACAAGAAACGTCGAGAGGATTACTCCGAAGCTCGCCATGATGGCTACCACCTTCTTCTGATCCAGAAGGTCTCCCAGATTAACGTGAAGAGCTCCTGCAAAAAGGAGGAAACTAAGCATTCCCTCCATCAGGGCCTTGTTNAAATCAATGGACTCTACAAAGCGATCCGCTGCTTCCGGCAGAAGAGGGACNGCGTCCCGGAAAATCAGGAGCAGAACGCTGACCAACAAGCCTATAAGCATGATGCCGATCGTAGTGGGCAATTTGAAAAGCTTCAGGTTCAGGTAACCAAAAACGGCAGCGAGTACGAGGAGAACGGAGGCAAGATCAAGAAATTCCATGGGATTGCACTGGTTTGAGGCTCACGGTCGGCCCGCGAGAAAAAGCAACGTTATTCAAGATTGGCAGGTGAATCTGAGAATCCAAATTTGTCCCCGACTGCAGACCAGCCGGTGGAGATCACTTCATCAATAATCACTTGATCAGGTCCCGAACCCTCAGCAAATCGAATCTTTACGATAAAAGCACGGGGGTTTCCCTCCTCGTTCCCATACCGGATCAACCTCTTTTCTTCCTCGGAGCGACGTTCCACATACCCGAAAAGTGTATGTTCACGGTCAGGAGATTGGAGACGGAAGGAAGTCCATTTATTCTCATCTCGGAACCCATAATTGTAGTATTGAACCTTCGAGCAAAGGACTCGGAAGACTACCGGCGTCATGGTCCGGGCTTCCCGAATTTCCTCCCACGTCATTTCGGAGTATCCAACCCAGCTTTCCCAGTCGACCCGGTAGCCGCTCTCACTTCGCCGGACAGTGATCGGTCTACGACTGTTGTCAGAAAAAATCACATCCGTGGCCCACAGATCCCCATTTTTCACGATGCGCCCGCCGGCCGCGATCTGTTTGGCGACCTGCGGCTTCACCTCACGTGTTCGATAGTATTCCCTGATTCTGTCCTGTTGATAGCGATCCCGCAGAGTAAAATCGAGAAGCTCGTCGACAGTGGTTGCTCCCAGAAAGCTCTCGACTATGTCAATCATCGCAGCGATCTCGGCATCAATATCCGCTGTTCGTAATTCCTCCACGAGCACACCTTCTTCGTTCTCTGCTTCAAGAACCACTCCTTCCCTTCCAAGCATGGCTTCCCCGGAAGAAGCGNCCCCCTCTTCCTTATCGCGATCCACAAGAAATAGAACCAACACCCCGGCGATCAGGACGGCAGCGAATAGCCCCCCAAAAAGCACTATCTTCCAGGGGGCGCCCTGAGTCCCTCCTGTGGGCTCCTGAGAGGTCTCCGAATCCCAGTCAAATCTCTTGGATCGCCCTCTCCCTTTCGCCACCTTTCGACGTCTCTTTTTCCTCTTTCTGATTGTTCCCTCAGCAGGAGGCTGACTCTTAAGAGAGTCCTCACTCTCCTGGCCGCTGGCCCTGCCTGCCAGCGAACCAGCTTTGCGAAACTCCTGCCCAGTGGCTNGGCTCACCATCACATCAGCCTTCCGGAATTCCTGTTCGACCCTTCGATTCACTACCACATCCGTCTTCCTGCTTTGCTCCACCTTGACCCGCCCTTTTGGAAGATCTTCTTCCAGATTGATATNAGCCTTAAATTGCCTTGGCCTTACTGGTACCTCCATTGCTGCAGCAGCCGGGGAGCGTAATATATCGACACCCATGATCTCCCCACAGCTTGGACACTCCACCATGACTCCCCTCGACCCAGCAGGTAGTCGAAAAATGGCATGACATAAGGGGCAGGAGTATGCACTCCATGCATTTTGGACCTCGTCGGGGCCTCGCTCCATCGTGCAATCAGGATAATACCCCGCCGCGATGGGCTCAATCTGATTTGATCTCGATCTTTTTCGGGCGCCGAAGCGGTATCCCTCCATCGTCATCCCCAAGAATTTCGTTCTCCAGAAGCAGACTGGGGCCCTTCACGAAGATACTCAATTCCCCCTGAATATTCTCCAGACTCACCAGCTCAGCATCGTAGGGGTCTTCTCCAATCAGTCCACTCGCTTGAGGANGAATTGGAGCTACCGGAAGAAGTTGCTGGTCACCTGATTCCATCGCGAGAGGCCCATAGCGCTTCAGAACCTCATTGGTTCCAATACCCCCCTTGCCGTGNAGGTCACATANTCCAAGTTTTGCTCGTTCGGCCCGCAACCACTCGGTCGTGCCCGCGTAGCGAAAGCTTCGGTTTCCTTGTGTATCTTCTACCGAATCGTAGCAGTAGCGGGTTGCCAGCAGTCCGGAATGACGGCAAANCTTAGCGGGCGTCAAACCTTCGGGAGCCTCGATCCCTTTTCCTGGGTAGTGCTGGTCAGCTACATTCATCACCTCGGCCCACGGACGNAAAGTGAGGTGCTTTCCAAAAGCATTCTCATAGACCGCTTTTTTCCCCTGATGGAACCCGACCCAGACTCCCAGAACGACTCTACCGTTGTAACCGAGGCTCCACCCGTCGGCGAAATCGTGCGTGGTTCCGGTCTTAACCACTCCTGGAAAAGAAGGGGAGGCAAGGGCGGAAGCTTCCTCAGCAAGATTCCCATCNATCATGGACTCTCGTAGCATTTCGTGAATCTGATAAGCCGTGATTTCGTCACATGCGGCCTCGAGCCCGGACTTCGCGGGAGCAGGTGCTTCGTAAACCACCTCTCCATCTCCATTCTCAATACGCTCGATATAGCGAGGTTCACCCGGAAGCTGACCCTTCCGGGAAATCGCCGCATAAACCCCGACCGCTTCCCGGAGTGAAACTGAGTCGTGACCGAGAAGCATCCGGGTAAGAAGATCCTCTCTGTCCACTGGGAGACCAAACGCTCTAGCCTGTGCCGCCACCTTCGCAAGAGTCAACTCGCGCCCCAAGCGCACCGTAGCGGCCAGCTTGGATGAGGCCAGCGCCCGCGTCATGGAAATGCGCCCTTCATAATGGGGATTCGTAACCTCCATCCCCCACTCACCGAGGATCCCTTCCTGAGCGCCAACCGCAACCGCACGCGCATCCATCGCCTCATCCTGAACAGTAGTGCANGGGTGTCCTCCATCCTGCAGGGCNGCCGCATAAACCATCGGAAGAAAGGCTGTTCCGAAGGGCCGGCGCCCAAGTTCAATAAAGTCATACTGGGAATGCGCGTAGTCCCTGCCCCCGACGTGAGCGAGAACGTTTCCAGTATCCGGATCGATCATCAGGGCTGCCCCCTGCACGTAAGATGGCACTTTACCTGGCGAGGGTTCGAATTCCCTGCGCTTCGGATGGCTGTATCCCGTCTTGGCCTCGATCACGTCCAAGTGCTCTCGCAAGCTCTGTTCTGCCTGCTCCTGCACGTCCCGGTCAATTGTGGTATGAATCCTGAACCCTCCCCTCGACATCGCCTCGATACCGACTTTCTCGAGGGCGATATCATCGACGATTTCGTAAAGGTGCGACTTCCCCTTCCGCAGGGGCTTGGGGTTGACCACTACGGGTTTGCTCGAGAGCCGCATCCATTCTGACTCCGTGATCATCTCCTCGGCCAGCATCCGCTTCAACACATGATCTCGCGCCTTGCGATTCCGCNCCGGGTTGGAAAGAGGAGAAATCAGAGTTGGATTTTTTACACACGCCACTAGCGAAGCACACTCTCCCACCGTGAGTGCCATGGGCTCTTTGCCAAAGTATCCCAACGCCGCAGAGCGTACACCATAGTATCCGTGTCCGAAGGGAATTCGGTTCAGATAATACTCCAGCACTACCTTCTTCATGCGCCCCTTTCTCTCCGTTTCATCGGGATAGTCCGCCATCAACGACCGCGTGAGGTGCCGCTCGATTCGAAGGGCAAGGAAGGCCTCCACGATCTTCCTCTCGATTCCCGTCTGACCGAGAGCGCGAGCCCCCGACTTCAGGTCGAAGGCATTCCGGGCCAGCTGCATGGTGATCGTGCTGGCACCCTGGGTCACCGCCCGGGCTTTGAAGTTGAGCCACACCGCCCGTGCCACTCCAACCTGGTCAACCCCATTGTGCTCAAAGAACCGCTGATCTTCCTGAGCAATAAGGGCATCAATCAGCTTTTCTGGGACTTCCTCGATGGAAACCTTGCTGCGGTTTTCCACGAACATCCGGCCGATTTCCCGGCCTTTCCGGTCCAGAATCATGCTGGGGATCTCAACGTCATCAATCGTCGAGATGTCTATNGCCGCCGCCTGCTGCTTATACGGCTCAAGCCGCTCATTGGCAATTCTCAGGCCCACGATCGCAGCAGTCATGCAGAGAAGGAGAAAAACCCACAACCCTTTGCGCTTGTAAAAACGACGCTTTCGTCGGTTTTTGGTGTTCTGTTTCGCCATGGAATCAAGGGATCCAAATCGGCTTAGTCCCTCCCCTGTCGAGGGAAATTACCCGTCTTCCCCGACTGGGGCAACTCCTCTATTCNNCCATGTCCTTGCTCCNCTGATCAAGGAGGGCGGTCCGCTCTCATTTTGCCGCTTCATGGAACTAGCCCTCTACCACGAGGAATTTGGCTACTATACTGATNCAGGCCGCAGCCGGGTTGGGAAGACTGGTGACTTTGCGACCAGCGTCAGTGTCGGTGCAGCCTACGGNCAGCTTCTCGCCATAAGGATCCATCAAGTCTGGGAAGCTCACGGCCGCCCGCAGATCTTTTCTGTCCTCGAAATTGGCCCCGAGGATGGCTCCCTTGCCATCGACATTCTTCAGGCCGCTCGTCAACAGGACAACGCATTTTACCGGGCCCTCCACTACGCTGCCTGCGAACCCAGCGCCCGCAAGCGTGAAGTCCTTGTCGACCGCTTCGCAGCTACCGGGGAGCAGAACCTTCGCGTAGTAGGATCTCCTNCCGGAGCCAAGGCGGAGCAAGGGATCGTCCTTGGCAATGAAGTCCTCGACGCTCTCCCTGTTCACCTCATCCGCTGGTCAGGAAGCTCCTGGCAGGAAATGTATGTAGGACTCAAGGACGAGAAACTTGTATGGACCATGGTCCCCTGTTCTGAAGGCCATCTGAGCGACCACCTCTCCAAACTTCCTGTGGATCTGCCGGAAGGCTATACCACTGAGGTGTGCCTCAACCTCTTCCCTCTCATGAAGGAACTAGCCGCCACCTTCGAGGACGGTCTGGTTCTTCTCGTGGACTACGGGTTTGAGCGCAGCGACTATTATCATCCGGACCGATGCGAGGGTACGCTGCAGACCTACGCCCGTCATCAAGTCGGGAAAGACCCCCTCGAAGCCCCGGGCGAGCACGACCTGTCTACCCACCTGGATCTCACCAGCGTGGGAGAAGCCGCTCACGATGCCGGTCTGAACCCCCTAGGCTCTGCTCGGCAGGAAAGCTACTTGGTGCATCTGGCCTCAGGGTTATTACAAAACCTCTCCTCGCCCGAAGCAGACCGGGAATTCCTCGGCCAGTTCCAGACCCTTACTCACCCTGCTTTTTTCGGCTCCCGCTTTCACTTTCTCGAGTTTGCCAAGGGCCCTATCAGCTCCGGATTGGCCTTTCCTGGACGATTCTAGGCTCTTACGAGTAGAGAAATACTCTTTGCCAATGGCCCCTTGTCATTTCCCCTGAACCTCCTAGCCTNCCCGTCAAGGCCGGGATGGCGGAATTGGTAGACGCGCCTGATTTAGGATCAGGTGTCCCTAGGACGTGCAGGTTCGAGTCCTGTTCCCGGTATGTTTTTTCTTTTCAGTGCCTTACGGGGGAAAAGGCCTCCCGTTTTGGGGGCCTTTTATCTCCGCGATTACTGCTCCGATTACTGTTTCATCAGTAATCAAGCGGCCTCTCCCCGGCTCATAATAGTTTGGACAGGGGTGTCTACTCTGGGGGAATGGCAAATTCAGCCGAGGCAAATGAGGGCGCTGGCGGGCGCAGGGGGAGGATGAATGGCTGCTCAACTAGACACAGCCCCAAGCGGGTCGCGGGTTACCGAGGGCTTTACGAGAAGCGTCTCAGG
>PBAI01000010.1 GCA_002715825.1 Roseibacillus sp.
GAGCTTCAAGAACGTTGGAGAGCACCGGAAGCCACGCCCCGGGCGCTGCAGCGAGAAGACAGAAGACCACCGCAATCCAGTAGCGATGTCCAACAATGCCGGGGCGAAACACGGCGGGAGGATCGGGGGGGAACCCCCCCTGTCGAGCGAACAGTGCGAAGGTGGGCCCGGCGGGACTCGAACCCGCGACCTAACGATTATGAGTCGTCAGCTCTAACCACTGAGCTACAGGCCCCTTTCGAGGCGCCGGGAGCATACACAGTGGGGAGAATTGGGAAAGCCTTGTGACTGAGAACCCTCTTTCTGCAAACCTGACGTCCATTCATCTGGGAAATTGCGTGCACTTTTGGCTCCCGGAGAAAGAATCCGTTCAACCGATATTTGGAAGACAAACAAAGAACACCTTACCTCCAGCAGATGGCCTACAGACCCGTCGCACCGCTAAAAGCCCTCATTATCGCCGTTTTGATCGCTTCTGGGGCTGCTCGAGCTCAGGAGGTGCTGACAAGATCTGTCGCAGTCGAGGGCACCCAGAGACAGCTTCTGGTATATCTCCCACGGAACTTCCAACCCAGCGAATCGCTACCGATTCTCTTCTGCTTTCATGGAGGAGATGACTCTGCTGAGGGTATGATGCGGTTCACAGCAGATTTTCGGCCCCTCGCCGATTCCGAACGGTTTATTGTGGTCTACCCACAAGGCTTGATCTTCGAGGGAGCCTCTCACTGGAACTCTGAGGGTCCCTACGATAACGGCACCGATGAAATCGGATTTACCCGGGAGATGATTGATTTACTGGTCAGAGATTATGCGGCAGACCCTGCCCGAATATACGCCTGCGGCTTCTCGCTCGGTGGAAACCTCATGTGGGATCTTGCCTGCTATCTTGGCGATCGAATTGCGGCCGTTGCCTCGGTCGCGGCAAGCATGTGGGAATGGACCCTGGAAGATTGCTCCACCACATATCGCACCGGAATTCTTTCCATCCATGGCACCGAGGACACTTACAATCCTTACAACGGCAATCAGTATTCTATTTCCATCGGGAGCCTCAATACCCACTGGGCCTCTCAGAATGGCACGAACAAGTCTCCAGTCACATCGACGGTCTCCCCCGGAGTCACCCGTTACCTCTGGGACAAGGGAGACGGCTGCCATACCGTGGAACACTATCGTGTTCAAAACGGCCCCCATTCCTGGCCTTCTTTCTCGAAGGAAGTGATCTGGAATTTTGTCTCCCGTTACAATGCCTCTGGGATCATCGGGTGCGGCTCGGCAGTCGAACTTGTCATCGATGGCTACAATCCGAAAACTCGGCAATTGACCCTGACTGTCAGGAATCTACCAGCTGGCAGTTTTGAGATTCGCAGATCTTCAACAGGCTCTTTTCGATCTTTTCGACCCAGGATTGAAATTGATCAGGACACCGTATTCCCTCTCACCATCCCGAGCATCCCCCGGGACACGTTGCTTCTTCAGATCTGGGAGCGCCCCTGAAGCAGGAGGAACCAGAACAGCTGGCTCCCTGCCGACCCAGTTCTGCTTACCACCTGGGGAAAGCACCCTCTCCATGGACGCTACGGGGCGCTTTGGATTTAAACATCGTTGGGATCTTACCCCACATTAAGAGTCAGCTCTTTGAAGTAGCTACATAACCTTGCAGTGGTAGCACGCGCCCCGCGGAAGAAGCTCAACGAGCTCACATCGAAGGCTTACACGCCTGAAAAACAGACTGATTTCCCAACAAAGAGAGTCGCCACCTCTTCCCGCGAAAAGGAGAACAGGTGGATAGCACCACTACCACCTTCCGTGTAGGTTAAACCACTACGTCATAACCTCTGTCGCTCCCTGCCAAAGCCCCAGAATCAAATCTGAATAAAAAAATCACCTGTCACGTTTTACGGTAAGAGAGACACCAACTTCTTGGATAATGAACATACCGGGCCATTTCAAATTCCTTCTGGACTCAGTGGAGGAAACTGCACGCCAGACCGAACCAATCCTTCACAGTGCAAATCATTCTCTCTGGGACGACATCGTTGATAGCTTCGAGGATCGAGAGAACAATACTACCCACTGGCTCTTCTGCACTCGCTGGATGCGCGAACAGCTACTCACCGTAATGACTGGAGGATCTCCGCGCGCGCTCCTTGCCATCCTTGCAGTGCTCTGCCCGGACGAGGTCCCCCCTCCAACCCATGACGTCGAACCCTCAGAGGCGATGGAGCGTCGGATCTCATCCCTTCTCCTTCCAATTCTGATGCTTGAGATCGCAACCCGGGTGAGGAACGCAGCCGCTGAGCGACTGGGCCCATATTGTTCTGCCGTTGCAGCATTTCATCCCGAGGACCATAGAGACTAGCTCCTAACATATTACCGGGGCTCAAGTCCTGACTCCTGTTTAGCGGACGACTGCAAATGCTCGTTCCAACCGCGCGATCAACTCCTCCTCCGTCTCCCTCCCGACCGAAATCCTAAGGAGTGCCGCACTCACTCCACAGGAGCGAGCCCATGCCATTTCCCGATAATGAGCCAGCAGGGTATAGGGGCATACCAAGGTGTAGTCAGTTCCGAGGCTCGGGCCCTTGCAAAATTGCATCGCCTCATACATTGCGGCTGTTTTGTCAGGGTCCTTGAGCGTAAAGCTGATTAATCCCCCGTAGCCTCCATCGGGACGGCGTATGACCTCATAAGCTTCTCGGTCTGTAAACGCTGGATACCAGACCTCTGCCACCTCGGGCTGAGCCGAAAGAAAAGTAGCAACCTTTACCCCGTTGCAATTACACTTCCTCACTCTCTCACGGAAATCAGAAGCGTTTCGAACGAGGGCATCACCATCTCGATGGTAAAGGCGAGACCCCCCTGGCACTTCTCGCTCGAGCACCTCCCGAAACTCATCGGCAAATTGAGAATCTTTTCGCAGCCGAATCGATCCTGCAAGAACATCACCAACTCCAGAAACCCATTTCGTCAAACTTGTTGAAGCCGCGTCGGCGTAGGCCAGGGTATCAATGTTTTGGTGACTGCAAACCGTATCATCCACCAGCAGAGGCACTGCTCCATCCTGACATGCCTCTGCGACCGCCGGAAGATCTACCGTGTGCAGCAACGGGTTACTTGGCACTTCACAAAAAACCGCGGCATAGGTTCCAGCCCTGATCGCACATAACGCTTCTTCGAGCCCATCTCCAGTTGCGTCATTCACGAAATCCACTCCGGTGCCGAACTGCTCTTGGATCTTGAGAGCATCGACATAGGGAAAACACAGCTGGAGAGTCTTCAACCCCGGCCGCCGCTCAGTGATAACTCGAAACAGCGTGAAGATCGCAGCCATACCACTTTCCAGAAGAAAGGCATCCCGAGGCTCCACCTCAAGAACACCCGCTATTGATTGACGGTGGACTTCTGCCAGACGTGAATCACCCTTCCCGCCCTTTAGGAGATCCTCCGCCTGACGACTGCTTATAATTTCCCCCGTATGCCTCCAATAGTCCCGTGCTGCCGCATAACCTGCTTTCGGCACCAATAGATGCGCCCTTTTCTCGGATAACAGACGTGCAGTCACGCCCGACTGTTTCAAAACATAGGATGCAGCCCGCCTTGCGGCCTCTTCCGAAGAATAGGCGATGATTCTCGACTCCTCATCGGCAAACCTCGCTTCGACGTGCTCAAAATACCGGGCTGTGATGGGGTGAATAAAAAAACGGGGATACCCTGCTCGCATTCTAGCGACAATCGCCGGATCGTCTTCCTCGTAACCGATGACCGACTCCCAAGTTGGCAGACTAACGACACAGGCATGCGAAGAATCAGGCAAAGGAAACCCAACATCCTTCTCCTGCCACGCGGGGTCTTGCAGTAAGTCTCGCACCAGCGCTTTCTGACCCACCGTCGACAAAGCTCAAGTTTCTTCGCACCCGAAGGTGTTATCTAGCTTTATAAAGTGGAGGCAGATTGAGTTTTCTTTGGTGCGATGGACTGTATACTGAACGGGAGGTCGGGGATGGTGCCAGGGGCACTCCAGGACTTTAACTCCAGATGTTGTGACGAGTCCGAAAAATACATATTTTCTTGGGATTGCGGCCATTGCAGCACTGGCTCTGGGATTCTGGCTCATTCGGGATATTGTCGCGACCGTAAGAGGCCAAGACCGAGGTGTTGATTCAGGAGATTCTCGTCCCCACGTTCAATTCGACCGACCCAACGTCCCCAGCAAAGCCCCTTGGCGCCACAACAGTCGGAAAGCCCCCGGCATTGACGAAATCCTGTTCGGTCTTCCGGGGGAACGCATCATCCGATTCAAGGATGAAGAAGGCTATCGGAACTTTCTCAGTCGCATCGATGATGACAAAATCCGAATCCTGGGACGCCTTGACAGCCTTCGAGCGGTTCGCATTGGATTTGACGACCGAAACGACCTTGATGGCCTGCTGGAAGATGAGAGTGCCCCCAACTTCCGTGTCTCGATTCCCGATCTTCCGCAAGTTGGCGCGCAGCCAGGAGCAGTAGGTTTTGGCAGGACGACCCTTGAATGGCTCGGCATCACGACTGACAACTCTGACTGGGGAGAAGGAGTAAGAATCGCCATGCTGGATACCGGTATCGGCAAGCACGAAACTCTTGGATCTCGCGTTCGCGAGATCGATCTGGTTAGTGGCATCCAGACTGGCGCAGAGATACACGGGCATGGCACAGCAGTTGCTGCCCTCATGGTCGGAAGAGACGGTGTCAGTCAGGGGATCGTGCCCGCTGCAAACCTTCTCTCGATAAGAATCGCCGACGGAAATGGCAGCTCCAACTCATTTCTTCTTGCGGAGGGAATCGTCAGGGCAGTCGATGAAGGGGCACAGATTATTAATATTTCAATGGCCTCTTATGGTGACAGCCTTCTTGTGCAGGACGCCGTTGCCTACGCAGGCGAGAAACAGGTTCTCATCGTAGCCTCAGCCGGAAACGAGGGCTATACCGTGCCAGCCTACCCCGCAGCCTATGAAAGCGTTATCGCAGTTGGCGCAGTCGATGCTGCTGGCCAGCACCTTGCCTTCTCCAATACCGGCGACTCTATAGACGTGGCGGCACCTGGATTCGAGGTGCTCGCTGCCTGGCCCGGCGAGGAATACACCAGTTTTACCGGCACCTCTGCCGCCGCCCCACTGGTCGCAGGAGCTCTCGGAGCGGCGCTCACTGAAACTCAATCCGGTCAACTACTTCCCCTCCAAGCCCAGTCCATTCTTGAGAACAACCTGAATGCTTCGGGCGCACCCGGTCACGACCCTTTCTACGGAGGTGGCACTCTGGACGTTGACCGCATGGTCAACAGCTATACGGATGGCCGCTTTGACCTCGCAGTGGCCTCCAACTGGTATCAGGAACCCGGCCCTGACGAAGTGGTGGGCACCCTTCAGGTAACCGTGCAGAATCAGGGCACCGAAGCAATCTCCGGAGCTACCGTCGACGTCATTATCAATGATGACATCTTCAGCATGGCCCTTCCTCTTCTTCAGGAGGGTGGCTCCCACGTGGTCTCCCTTCCGGTAAACGAGCCAGAGGAGAATCAGCAGATAGCAATACGGAGCTCGATAAACCTCAACGGCAATCAGGACCGCGACCCAGGCAACAACGTGCTTGCCGGTAATATCGGGTTAATCGGTGAGTCACCCGCAGCCACCGGTGAGACGCCACAACCTGACTAGCACCGCACCGCGGGATCCGGCAGAGAGCGCCCGATCTCGTCAACCCGGTATCCAAAGCCACTACCCCTGATACTGTCGAGAACAAGTCTTCCATTCCTTCTTCGGTAGAGGCCGGTATGAACTTCTTCCTCTAACCTTGAGGCTTCTGGATAGAATTGCATCGAGTTACTTTCTACACCTCTTATTGTGTTCACGTGGGCAGCAAGAAGAACATGAGGTATCTGAGCCAGCATGGGGTTGGTAAGATCCTGCACCATGAGCTTCATCCCATGAGCCTCCGCCCAGCAACAGCTTAGCAACGCACCTGTTTGCGTCTTGCACGTTTTTAATGCGACTCCGGTCCAACCCAATTCGCGCCCCATCCTGACCAGTTTCCAATCATGGGCACTTTCGTCCAGAAACAGAGGCTTGCGGGAGGAAACTGCACCAACCTCAATCGGGTGCTCCTCAAGATCATACGGAAATGGCTGCTCCACATAGACGAGCATCCCATGAATCAGAGGATATTCCTTCTCGAGCTGATCGAGAATCTCGGTGACATACTGCGGATCCTTCACCATGCAGTTGAAGTCGGCGCTGAGACTGTCCACCCCTCCCGCCATCGCCACCTCGCCTACCTTGACGAGTCTTGCGAAGTCCCAAGCCGCATCATTCCCCCGCAATTTAATTTTAAGACATTTCAACCCATCACGGGCAATCCAGTCGGACAACACAACCGGATAGCCATCGTCGGGCTCTTCCCCATTGAGTTCGTCAATCCCAACGGGGTCTAAGCCTCCCACCAGGTGCCAAACTGGGAGGGAGGCTGCGGGACTCTTCAGGAAATCAGCCGGAAAGCTCCCCTCGAGGCTCCTCCCACAATCCGGTGAGGGGGATAGAAACGCGGACAAATCCCGACTCAGGAACTCCGGGCCATACGTCTTGTAACTGCTAAGAGCGTGTAAATTTCCGTAAGCGTCATGAACTGCAATATCGAACAGGGAACAGCAGACCAGCGCTGCCAGCCAGGGCATAGGAGCATCTTCCCTCGCATCATTGAATCCTCGCAGTAGCTGCGGCAGTTGAGACTCGAGAAAATCATGCCCAAGTTCGATCGGGTGCCCCGACTCACCAGACCCAGACCACGCCTCAGCGAGCAGGATACAAAACGCCCGCATCGCGTTCTCGCGCTTGTCGTAGGAGTGTCCACTGGGCCAGACCCATGTAACGCTCAAGGGCGTCTCTCCCCAACCCTCCGCCGATCGGCCTTTTTGTCCCTCGACCCGCACTCTCACCCTTGCACATATCACAGAGGTAAGGGTTTCTGCTCCAAACTTTAGTGGAACTCTCGTCTCTACCGGAAGGAAATACAGATCCGCACCCGCACAGCGTATATCGGTCGACTTGGACATGGACGAAGATCTAGCGGGTTGGCGAAGGTTCGCTTTTACTTGAATAAGCATCCCATGACCCGGGCAACCACCAGGCGCTGAATCTGAAGGCCTCGAAAAGGGTTCGTTTCACCATCCTGCGAGAAATTTTTACTCCCTGCTGCAGATCCTCCCATGTGGCCCCCTCAAGCCGTTCCAGCGTTCGGAGCCCCAGCGCGGCCGGAAGTCCTGTGGAGATTCGAAGGCGGGTCCCTCGCAGAGAAGCTGTATATCTGATACCGTCCTCAAGAAGAACCCGGGCCCTGCTCTGCCACCGGGGTAGAGCCTCACAGATTGTGGTTGGATCGCCGGGATTCACCTCGGGCAGGTAACACCGGCCTCTCTCAAGGTCCTCGGGAACATCTCTGAGGATGTTCACCAGCTGTAACCCCTTCCCGTAGTTGGCCCCAAGACGCCGAAGCTTTTCTGCGGAGTAACGGGAAAAGCCTGAATCACAAATTAGCCCTATCTCGGTCCAGAATTCGCCAACGGAACCTGCAACCTGGTAGGCGTAGGTTTCCAATTCTCGATCATCCTCCAGAGTTACTACTTCCTTTCCTTTAAATCTTTCGAGGTCCCATGACTGCCCGTCTGTGATAATGCCCACCACTTTTCGGATCGCCGCTGCCCGTCGATCCTCCATGGATTCCAGCCAGTCGATGCAATCCCCTGCTCGCTTCACGAGCTCCATTTCGCCTCTCGCGAGACCAGCACCTTCCATTTCCCTGACAAGCGTGGCGCAAAGATCGTTCGCCTGCTGGCCGGGACCGGGGGTTTTAATTACCTNACAAAAGGAATTGAGAAGCGCNTTACGATGAGCAGACTCCAAGGCCCCTGCATCGGCGATGGTNTCACTGAGCCTCGCCAGGAGGTAACCNAGGCTCAGCGGGCCTCGAAAGTCACTCGGCAAGAGCCTGAGAGTGAGATAAAACGACCGTGACACAGCTTTCAGGATATCGGTAGAAAGGTCCGCCGTATTCATNGTCAGGAAGCAATGTGACGACTTACAGACCTGTTGACCAATCCCAAATCATCCCGAGATCTCATTCATCTTTACCTCCATATTCCATTCTGTCGGGACATCTGTCCCTATTGCTCTTTTTACAAACATAAGCCGGGCGAGACAGATATGAGCTTCTTTGTTGATGGNATCTTACGAGAGGCTAAGACGAGGTCAGCTTCGATAAGCTCCCTCAACATCGATACTGTTTACCTTGGAGGAGGCACACCCAGCATGCTTCCCCCTGATCTCATCAACAAACTTTTCGACGGGATNGGCAACATCTTCAGATACCNTTCCGACACTGAGATCAATCTGGANGCAAATCCCGCAACTTTTGGCAGATCTGCTGCGCAGACTTANGCCCAGTCAGGAGTAACCCGGGTTTCGCTGGGGGCGCAGTCTTTCAGTCCTGATGTTCTGAAAACACTCGGCAGAACCCACGGACCGCGTGAAATCGCACGATCTGTCGACCTCCTGCGAGCTGCTGCCATCGAGGACGTCAGTATTGATCTCATGTTTTCGATCCCAGGACAAACTCTGGAGCAATGGAGGGAGAGCCTNGAGAGTGCTCTCGAACTCTCTCCCAATCACATATCGGCCTACAATCTGACCTATGAGGAGGATACCCCCTTCTTTACTCGATTTCGCGAAGGTCTTTACACGGATTTGGAAGAACTCAACGCATCCATGTTTGAGGTGGCGCACGAGCTCCTTACCGCGCGCGGNCTTAGGCATTACGAAACTTCGAATTATGCTTATCCNGGATACGAGAGCAGACACAATCAAGGATATTGGCGAGGTGGCGACTATCTCGGACTGGGCCCCTCAGCAGTCTCAACGATCTCAGGTCGCCGCTGGAAGAATATCCCTGATACAGCCAAATACCTCGCGCAGATCGAAAAAGGCGGCCCTACGGAGTCCGAAGTGGAAACTCTTACCCCTGCACAGCTTGACTTGGAGCGAATCGCCCTGATGTTGAGAACAGATGCTGGAGTGCACCGCCGCCACCTCTCGGAAGTCTCCCCGGCTCGCATCGATGGTATTATCAGCGAGCATCTCGCCAGATGGAAAGGCGAGAACCTCGTNTTGCAAGGCCGCGGTAGNATGCTGGTGGACTCTATTGTTGAACACCTNGTCAGCTAGCTCNGGCCNCTAANACGGAGATNAATCAACCCTAACGTCGACCCAGAATGCTAGAACGGACTTACCCACTCGCTCGAAAGGCCCTCTTTCGACTTGAGGCTGAGCGGGCGCACAATTGGTCCTTGCGCGCNCTCAGAGCGGCGGACCGATACGGCATACTCCAGCTTCTTGCGGGAAAGCCTCCCCAGCAAAAGGCCATCAAATGCATGGGCCTGACCTTCCCCAACCGTGTAGGACTGGCTGCAGGACTCGATAAGGAAGGCAACTCGATNGATGCATTCGGACGTCTNGGATTTGGTTTTATCGAGATCGGAACCATCACTCCGAGACCCCAAGGCGGNAGCCCTGCTCCACGCCTTTTCCGCCTTCCANNACACGAGGCAATCATTAACCGGATGGGCTTCAATAATCCGGGAATCGAAGAGGGNATTCAGAACGTTAAATCCTCGACGACCTTCAGGGGACGCGTGGGGTTTAACATCGGAAAAAACAAGGANACACCTAACGAANGCGCAGTGGATGATTACCTCCTCTGCCTCAGAAGCGCGTGGCCAGTGGCAGACTACATCGCGGTCAACCTTTCCTCTCCCAACACCCCGGGACTACGGGCACTNCAGGATGCGACGGCGGCGGCACATCTCCTGGAGCGACTTCAGCGCGAACGCGCTACTCTTCACGCTCAGACCGGAAGANCTGTNCCCCTTGCAATCAAGGTCGCTCCCGACCTCGATGACGATGAAATCTCCGCCCTGGGCAAGGTCTTCCTTGATCACTCACTCGATGCCATTATCGCGACCAACACCACCATCAGTCGCGCTGACATAAAAGCAGAACCCTTGGCCCAGGAGAAAGGNGGACTATCCGGTGCCCCGCTTGGACANCGGTCGACAAAAGTTATCGAAGCCTTTCATCAAGCTGTCNGGGGGAAGATCCCTATCATCGGAGTCGGTGGAATCATGTCCCCATCAGANGCNCAGGANAAAATCGATGCTGGGGCCACCCTGCTTCAACTCTACTCCGGCTTTATCTATCACGGGCCCCGCCTGATCCGTCAAATCCTTGACGACAATCTTGAACAACCTTCACTCGACACCGCGTAGAAGACTTTCCGCTGGTTCTCAGCGTAAAAATGGTTAAGATAGGGAAACTATCTGTTCTAACACGTAAATCATGAAAAAGAATATCCTTCTCGTTGTCACTTCTGTGCTCTCTCTTCTTTTCGCCAGCTGTGCGGCAGGACCAAATACCCAGTCAGGGGCGCTTACCGGCGCAGCCATCGGAGGACTCGCGGGGGCGATCATTGGCAACAATGTAGGCGATGGAGATGCTGGACGAGGAGCTTTGATTGGCGCCGCGGTCGGTGGNGCTGCTGGGGCCGCAGCTGGAAACGCCAAGGATCGCCAGCAAGGGCACGTTCGCGGGCGAGGCTATTAATTTTGGCCCAGCNCCCTTCTCAAGTGTCACAAGCAGCGGGTTTCACCGCTGCTTTTTCGTTCTCGATTTTCCGTCAGGATCACACCAATCATCTCTCAGCTCATGGTTATTCGTAACTACCTGCCAATTTTCCTGCTCGTTGGCACCATTGCAGTCTTCACTCCAGTAAGCCTTGCGAATCAATTTGATCCCTTCGCTGCGTCAGAGACCAAAAGCGATTCAAGCACTCTTGAGTTCCTCGCGGAGGCCAGTGAAGTCCCGTCAGGTGAGCCATTCCATGTGCTGATGAAGATGACCCATCCTCCCAAGTGGCACTCCTACTTCATTAACCCGGGNTACGTNGGCACTTCCCTCAAGCCTAATTGGGAACTTCCTCCTGGNTTTCAGGCGGAGCGAGTCGGATGGCCAATCCCTCACATCGGCACCACCGCAGGAAAAAAGACCTATGGGTATGAGCCCANTGTTTCNCACCTTTTCAGGATAANNCCGCCTGNTGACCTGCCGTCTGGAACTCAGATNNAGATTGCNGCCTCTCCCCGCTGGCAGATCTGCGATGAAACCAACTGTCGCCCCGAACCCGGGATAGGGGCCCCGGACAATCTGNTTGCTGTNACGNTTACTGTTGGGCCCGCTTTAAGCTTAGTTAGCGCAAACACNCAGGCTTTTGCAGAANCTCGCGCCATGCTGCCAGCCACCCTTCCGGCTGAGCTTAAGGTCCANGCCCGTGAAANGGAAGGACTTGTCACTCTCATCCTTTCTCCNGCAGAGGCAATCCCTGACAAAANAATTCACTTCTACGACTTTGATCAGGTTCTTGACGCCCAGTCCGAACCAATCGTGGTTCGAGAGGGAAANGAGGTCNGATGGAGCATGNCGCTTAANACCGATACAGACCGCCCACTCGGGGAAGCGATTAGCGGCATCCTGACAATCGGTGAAGAAGGCTATGAGGTAAACGCCTCGTTAGGGNANCGGGAAGATGAACACGTNAGCTTCGGCAAGCTTCTCACCATCCTCGGGGGAATGTTTCTCGGGGGCATGATTCTCAATCTTATGCCCTGCGTCTTTCCCGTGATCGGAATCAAGATNATGAGCTTCGTCCAGCAGGCCGGGGAAGATCGACGGAAGGTTCTCACCCATGGATTTATCTACGCGGCAGGAGTCATTCTCTCTTTCTGGGTCCTCTCTGGCCTCTTGCTGGCTCTGCGAGAAAACACCATCGGTAACGGGGGACAGGAAGTCACTTGGGGCTACCAGCTACAGAATCCGTGGGTCTTATGGGGCCTCATGCTCGTGATGTTCACTTTGGCCATNAACATGTTTGGCATCTTTGAGATAGGAGCNTCCGCAACCAGCGTGGGCGGCAATCTCACCCGTAAGCAGGGAGCCGCGGGCTCCTTCTTCTCCGGGGTGCTTGCCACCGTGGTTGCNACACCATGCTCTGCTCCTTTTCTNGGAGTCGCAATAGGACTGGCCTTCAACCTCCCTCCCCTCCTCTTCCTTCTCGCATTCACAGTAATGGCACTTGGCCTCGCNTTCCCTTATGTCCTGCTTTCCGCATTTCCAAAGTTAGTTGAACGCNTGCCTCGGCCGGGGCCGTGGATGGAGTCTTTCAAACAGGCAATGGCATTCCTTCTNTTTGGCACGACGGGATTTCTGCTCTGGTCCTTTCTCTCATTGNAGGATGTTGGCCTCNCGAAGATGNTGCCGATCGTTCTTGGCCTTACCATGATCGCTATCGCCTGTTGGATCTACGGTCGGTGGTGTGTCGTGTCGCGAGCCAAGTCCACACGTGCCATCGGCTACATTCTCGCACTCGCATTCGCTTACATGGGAGTGGTTCATTCCAAGCCTCCGGCTGAAGGACTGAAATGGGAGACTTGGAGCCCCGANGNGGTAGAGGAGGCCATCGCGGCTGGCAGACCCGTTTATGTAGACTTCACNGCAACNTGGTGCGCCACCTGTCAGGTGAATAAATCGAGAGCTTACAATGGGAAAGTTCAGGCCCTTTTTTCCAAGTATAACGTCCTCGCGTTGAAGGCCGATTACACAAATTACGATCCTAGAATATCGACCGTCCTCGCTCAACTCAAACGACGCGCTGTGCCGGTAAATGCTCTCTATCGACCCGGCCAGTCCGAACCCGAGCTGGCCAAGGAGCTCTTTGGCTCTACCTACATGGCCAACTTCATAGAAGAGCACCTCGGCACCGAGAANCAGCCCTGANGCCCGTTCAAAAGTCTCTCCTTACAAAGATCACTAACGCCAGCCCCGCGACAGCCAATTCGTAGAGGAAGCTACTTCCCAGATCCTTCCAGACAGGATGACGCTGATCAGCTGCCTTCACTATCTCGGATTGGCGCTCCGGGATCTCGTCAATCGGATCCCTGAGCATTAACGCAAGGAGACTCTTTCCAGCCAATCCTCCACTATTCTCNTCCACTACGATCAGGGACCGCATCTGCGCTCCTACCGCACGAGTCTTAGGCAAGGCGAGACGCGTTGACTCCAATACNCTGTGGAGAGTGACCGTAAAGTCCTCTGAGCTCTCTCTAGGCTCGACCTCCTCGTGGTCTCCTTCTTTCCAATCTGGTTCATATCCGAGTTGTGGAAGCGAGTAGGCGATTTCGTANGTGATNTCCTCNGCCCACTCCACGAGGACCGATCCACCCCATACCAGCAGCGCCGCAANGAGCCCAAGAATCNTGGAGCCTGACCAGACTGCAATCAGCACATGGACAGCATACACAAAGCTGAAGGAAAGAACGACGAGGGGAACAGCCCAGAATAGGCTCATATTCCAATCTCCGAACCGGAGACCAAGGCTCAGGAAGACAATNACACTAAANGGCAGCACCTGCATCAGAACGAAAAACAGGCTCCCAAGNTATTTCCCGAGAAACAGGGTGACCCGGGANGGGGGCTTGGAAAGGGCNAAATCAATCGAGCCCTTCTGGATGAACTCTGGNAAGATCGACGCACAGGATATTAACCCAAGCACNATGGAGCATAGCCCGAGCCAGTAAGGAATAATGANATTGGTGAAGAGCAACAGGTAGAGCTCTTTTGCTTCAGNCGTGCCCATACGGAAAAGTTCGCTCTCAAAGGCAAGAAGACCGAAAAGGACGGACACACCATCTTGATCGAAGCCAATCGAAGCGTAAATCAGACCAATCAATCCTGATAAAGCCANGACTACCCAGAAGAGCCTCCTTGCACGAAGCATCCTGAAAGAGTCGAGAAGCAGCACCCCGAGCACACTCATGAGCGCACTCCTTTCTCCTTTGAGCCCGGCATCTGAACAACAGACTCCATGAAGAGATCCTCGAGAGATTGNTGGGATCTACTGACCTCGAGTATGACCACTCCAGCTGCGCGCAGGANATCAAGGACTTCCTGAAGGGGACCGGAATCNGCACCTTGAAGCGTTATCTCTCCCCCGTTAGTGGANTGCCCNAGTTTTACNATTNGCGANGCTATNTCTTCGGACAAAGAGCCTTCAATATTCACTTGAAAGCCCCGGCTGTCAGAAGTGAGNTCTGAAAGCGCTCCCTGACGCACAACCTTACCTGCCTTCAAAATAGCTATTGAGTCGCAGAGAGTCTCCAACTCGCCCAGAAGNTGACTATTAACGAAGACGGTCACTCCATTATCACGGAGTTTTTTGAGCAGGTTGCGCATGTGATAGCGACCNTCTGGGTCGACTCCATCGGTGGGCTCATCAAGNATCAACAGACGAGGTGAATTCACAAGAGCTTGCGCGATTCCGATCCTCTGAACCATCCCTTTGGAGTAGGTCTTAATCATTCGATCTTCCGCCCCCCCAGCCATTCCNACCATGTCGAGCAGGTTGTCAATCTCTCCGGAATTCACCCGGATCCCCCCCAGTCCGGCNGCGTAGCCGATTACCTGTCTNCCTGTCAGGTAGGCTGGAAACTTGGAATGCTCAGGAAGATAACCGACCTTTCGGAGGGTTGGCTTGTGNCCCACTGGGCTGCCAAGCAGNATGCCACTGCATTTCGTAGGACGAATAATCGTTGTAAGAATCTTAACCANGGTGCTCTTTCCAGCCCCATTCGGACCCAGTAATCCAAAGATGGAACCCTCGGGAACTCGTAATGAAATCCCCCGTAAAGCCTGTATCTTTCCCCGATAGGTCTTTTCTACTCCTGAGATATCAACGGCGAATNCTGCCATGAGATCCTCCTTCTAGGAAAAGAAAGAGGGCTGGGCAAGGAGCGATAGATATCAACGTTCATCTCCTTCCTGTTTGCACTAGAGCCCAAGACCCTCTAGTTTCCACTACNATGAAACCAGTTGCGATTACGGTATTTCTGAGCATGTTCCTTATCGGCGCAGCGTCCTGTCAGGATAGCAGCAGCCAGAAGTCCAGCAATCTCCCGAAAACCAAGATGAAGGAATTCGCAACTGACGGNAAAGGCGCCATTCCCGAGGGCTCGGAAACNATCTCACTTGGCGCGGGATGCTTCTGGTGCGTGGAAGCTGTCTACCAGCAACTCGAAGGAGTCCATTCAGTAGTCTCGGGTTACATGGGCGGTTTTGTCCCTAANCCTACCTACGAGCAGATCTGCCAGAAAAACACCGGACACGTTGAAGTGGTGCAGGTAGTTTTTGACCCGGAAAAGATTCCGGCGTCCGATATTCTGGCGTGGTTCTGGGAGCTCCACGATCCTACCAGCAAGGACCAGCAAGGGGCCGACAAGGGCCCCCAGTATCGTTCCGCGGTATTTTACCACTCCGAGGAACAGAAAAAAGTCACTGAGGCTTCCATGAAAGAAGCTCAGAAATTGTTCACGAAGCCCATCGTCACCGAAATCCGTAAGGCCGAAAAATTCTGGGTGGCNGAGGATTATCACCAGAATTTCTATTTTCTCAATAAGANGAAAAATGGCTATTGCCGCGTAGTTATACAGCCTAAGTTGTTGAAGCTTAAGCTTAAGAACTAACGNGAGGNCCTGCNCCGAGAAGCGGAGNATTCGGCTCTNGAATCNCGGGCTCCTGCCTTTNGAGAGCACGGCAAAGNGCCGCCTCGATCAACAAGAGCCACCNNGATAAGCGCCTTGCATGTGGGCNGCTGGTAGTTAACTTTTCTTAAGTGCCTGCTGGCTATGAGTTTCAGATNGACCACCGCGTCATTCATGGCGCGGCTTGGGATCACGTGACCTTGGATGATCTCGAGCACTATATGGCCGACGCCTCCAGGCTGCCGGGCGATCTGAGAGGGGCGGTCGAATATCTCGATCTCAGCGAGGCCATCACTCTTCAAGTCAGCACGGTCGGAGCTCTTCAGCTGGCGCCATGGTATGAGTCTTTGATCGATCGAGGCATCAGAGGTTCTGTAATTTTCGCCCCAGATGAGGAAGTCTATGAGATCGCAGAAACCATCATTGCGACCTGTTCCATTGTGGGAGGTGGACTACCGGACGGATACCGCCTTACGTCCTCACCGGTTGCCCTGAGGAATGTCCACCATTTTCTGCAGCAGGGTTCCACCAGCACCAAGCGATCNTACCCTGCCAGGGTCGCTTAANCGGCGNTTTCNCNAAACATGCGGTGAAGAATCTCTGTGATTGACGCCGGGGAAATACTGGCANNCTCCAGAGAGCCNGAGAGAGTCGCTATCGGGTAGTCACTNCCCACCGGCCCTACCAGTTCCGAATATCGTCAGGTGTCCCATTCTTTCCGTCCGGGCCGAGAGACCATAAGTCGAAGTCCGGGTTTTCCTGATCGGGCCCCCCTCTCTCGTTGCGGAAGCGCCATGCGTTTCCCCACGGATCGACGACAGCGACAGGCAAAGGTGTTCCTTTCTTGTCGATCAGATTTCTCGGATTCGTGTTTGGGTCTAAATCTGGCAAATATGGCACGAGACCCTCATCGGGACGCCCATCAAGGGCACCATCGTCAGCAGTTCCAGCTATTCCGTCCGCACCAACCCCATCGCAATACAGCATGCGATAAATGATGAGCCCGCTCCGCGCCTCCTCGTCCCCCTCAGTAGTCTCCGGGAGAAACCCAGCGTCGGTCTGATATTCGGTGATCTTCATATTGAAGGTCTCCATCTGAGTCTTTGCCTTGTCGATGGCAGACTTCCTGTTCACGTAGGATGAGACCCCGATGACCATCCCTGAGAGGATCATNATAATGGTCACAACGGTCAGGAGCTCCACCAGNGTAAANCCACGACAGTCGCTGGCTCCNCGTTGCTTAGGGGTGANTTTCATCTTGAGNTAGGATGATTCAGATGGGGTGGGAATTACTGCTGCATCTGCTGNATAATCTTAATCAGAGGTAGGAACAATGCAAATACAATTGCCCCAACGACAAGGGCCAGGAAAACGATCATTATCGGCTCCAGAACCGAGGTTAACGCTGTTACCGCATTATCCACCTCGTCGTCATACACGTCGGCAATTTTGAGCAACATCTCCGGCAATTGTCCGGTTTCCTCCCCCACGTCTACCATGCTGATCACCATAGACGGAAACGCCCCACTGGCTCGGAGAGGCTGCACGATCGATTCACCCTCTTTAACAGACTCATGGACCTTGNTGATTGCTTCGGAAATCACCACGTTCCCAGCGGTTTCTTTTGTAATGTTCAGCGCTTGGAGAATAGGAACACCGGAGGTCACCAGAGTTCCCAGNGTCCGGGAGAAACGCGCCACCGCACTCTTCCGCTGGATCTCACCGAAAAGTGGTAATTTAAGCTTCAACTGGTCTACGAGACTCCGTCCTGTCTTGGTCCTGCCCCAAANCTGGAGACCAGCATATACCAAAAACAANCCGCCAAGAATCCATACCGCGTTTGGCAAAANAACNGGTCTCGCCATCATAAATTCCGAGAATCCNAAGACGACCTGCGAAATCTTTGGAAGCTCCGCACCTGCCATGTCGGCGAACATTTCTTTGAACTTCGGNACGATGAAGAGCATCAGGAATGTCACGATCGCCACGGCGATGAACATGACAATAACCGGATAGACCATNGCAGCCACAATCTTGTTCTTCAACTTATGGGCTTTCTCCTGGTATTCAGCAAGACGGGTGAGAACCACTTCAAGGACACCACCAAGTTCACCTGCNTTCACCATATTGACATAAAGCTTGTCAAAAATTCTAGGGTGCTGGGCNAGGCTTTCTGAGAAGGTGGAACCTCCCTGCACGGAATCTGCCANNGCGTTGATTGTCCCTCGAAGCACCATATTGGGTTCCTGCTTACCCAGAACCGTTAAGCCCCGGAGGAGCGGCAATCCAGAGTCAATCAATGTGGCAAGCTGACGCGTAAAGATCATCAACACCTTGGGTTTGATCGCTTTGCCTGTTGTTCCCCGGGCCTTCTTCCTGCCTCTGGCCTTCGCTGCAGCCCTTTTTCCTGCCGCGCCGAGAGTTCCTTTTCCCTGTTCCACTATGCCAGTCGGATAAAGGTTCTGACTTCGAAGCTGGCTGGTCGCCTCGGCTTCGGATCCGGCCTGCAGCGTTCCGGTCGTCTGTTGTCCCTGCTGGTCGATCGCAGTATACTGAAAATTAGGCATGGGTCTGATTTAGCTTAGGTTTTGGAAATGGTGGTGGAAAGAATGACGAAGAGTGTAATTGAGGCCTTAGGTGTATTTGAGAACCTCTTCGATTGTTGTTACTCCCTCATAGATGTTGCGGAGACCGTCTTCGCGCAGGGTTGACATCCCAAGCTCGATGGCTTTTTGCTTGAGAGCCACAGTCGGTGCACGATCAGTGATCATCTCGCGGATTGGATCTGACACGCTGAGNAGCTCGAAAAGTCCNCGACGTCCCCTGAGACCGGTCTCGGCGCAGACCTCACAACCTCTTCCCGTGTAGAAATGCTTGTCTCCGAGTTCGTGGGCGGAAAGGCCCAATTGATTGAGGACCGCCTCGTTGGGTTCNTAGCTATCGCGACAATCCTTGCAGATCGTCCTGACCAATCGCTGAGCTAAGACACCCTCCAGGGAGGCGGCAACGAGGAAAGGTTCCGTCCCCATGTCGACTAATCGGGTAACGGACCCTGCTGCGTCATTGGTATGCAGGGTTGAGAGAACAAGGTGNCCCGTGAGAGAAGCTTGAATAGCGATTTGCGCAGTNTCCAAGTCCCGGATCTCACCAACCAGNATCTTATCGGGATCCTGCCGCAGAAAGGCCCGGAGGATCCTTGCAAAGCTGAGGTCGATCGCTTCGTTTACCGGCACCTGAATAATCCCGTCAATGTCATACTCTACCGGGTCCTCCGCGGTGAGAAGTTTCGTGTCGATGGTGTTAATTTCCTTGAGCGCTGCGTAAAGCGTAGTGGTCTTCCCTGCCCCAGTCGGCCCGGTNACCACGAAAATTCCATTCGGCTTTTTAATGGTNGTATTAACATAATCCTCCACGTGCTTCGGNAGCCCCAGAACGCTGAGAGACATATTAACGTTTGACCGNTCAAGAACCCGGAGGACTACACTTTCTCCGTATGACGTTGGCAGCGAGGATACCCGCAGATCNACCTGCTGATCACCGATTTGTTTTACGATTCTTCCATCCTGCGGCACGCGGCGCTCAGCGATATTCATGTTGGACATCACNTTCACCCGGGACAGGATCGGCAGNGCGAGATGGATTGGGGGCGGCGCCATCTCAAAGAGGGAGCCATCCACCCGATAACGGATCTTNAAATCCTTCTCGAAGGGTTCGAAATGAATATCCGAAGCGCGCTCCTTGATCGCCTGATAGATNACGAGGTCCACATAACGGACAATCGGAGCGGAGTTTGCTTCATCCGCAATTTCCTGCTCNGAAAGCTCCTTTCCGTCATTATCCAACTCTCCGAGTAATTCGGCCATCGCCGCACCCTCGTCAGCCCCCCCACCGTAGGCCTCATTNATCTTNTTTTCGATAATGTAGTCGGGCGCCACGACGACCTTGACCTCTTTACCCAGCGCGAAACGCANATCCTCAGGGGTCTGTGGATTCATCGGNTCGAGCANAGCGACCGTAATACCCTCTGCNTCAAAATTAATAGGTAACGCGCCATGAAGGCGCGCCATTGGAGCAGGAATGACCGCTAACAGCTCCTCGGGGGGTAGAAATTCAGAAAGATCGACGAGATCCGCTCCAAGCTCCTGAGCGATGATCCCCCACATATCCTCCCGNGACTGAACCACCTGGAAATCTGTCAGAATATCCCCTACATCCTTNCCACTTGCATCCATCTCATGGAGCATGTCCTCAGCGAGAGAACTGTCGATCATTCCCCGGGAAACNAAGATGTCCAATACGTTACGATTTTCCATTGGTGTTTGGTAAAATAAGTTCNGTATTAATCGGCGTCGGACATCGTGACCGAAATNACCTCTGCGGCCGAAGTCACGCCGGCAAGAACCTTTCTGATGCCATCNTCTCGCAGAGTCCGCATTCCNAGCTCGCGCGCACGGCGGCGNAGTTGCGGGGTGCTCAGGTTTTCATTGACTAGATGCCGNACCTCATCGTCGACCTTGAAGATTTCAAAAATACCCTGACGCCCACGGTAGCCGNTTTGCCGGCACGANTCGCATCCCGTGGGCCCCATGATGGAACTCTCNTCCAGCTGGGCAGCATCCAAGCGTAACATCCGCATCTCTGCATCGCTTAGCTCCGCAGCGCCTTTGCAATCCTTGCACAAGGCGCGGACAAGACGCTGGGCCATCACCGCCCGCACGGCTGAGGCGATTAAGAATCGCTGCACACCAATATCGGCCAAACGCGCAACCGCGCTCGGGGCGTCATTGGTGTGGAGAGTCGAAAATACAAGGTGCCCGGTTAGTGAGGCATTGATCGCAATCGTTGCTGTTTCCACATCTCGAATCTCTCCGACCATGATAATATTGGGCGCCTGCCGCAACATTGCACGCAAGGCTGCACCAAAGGTCATTCCGATGTCTGACTTTACCATCACCTGGTTGATCCCAGGAAGCTGATACTCGATAGGATCTTCAACCGTAATGATCTTTCGATCCGGCTTATTGATATAGTTCAGACACGCATAAAGCGTCGTAGTCTTCCCTGAACCAGTAGGACCNGTNACAAGAATGATGCCATCGGGAAGGCCCATCATTTCCCGCATGATTGCTTCATCGTCAGTGAAAAANCCNAACTCCGGAAGCCCAAGAAGAAGCGCAGATTTATCGAGGATCCGCATAACGATGCTNTCGCCGTGGTTACTGGGAACCGTGGACACTCGAAGATCCACCTCTTTACCTCCGATTCTCATCTGAATTCGACCATCCTGAGGNANCCGCTTCTCGGCGATACTCATGGTTCCACTCATCACCTTGACTCTGGCTACGATCGCAGGCAGCAGTCGCTTCGGATGACTATCTACTTCGACAAGTCGGCCATCGACCCGGAATCGAATCCGAAGGGTCGTCTCCATCGGCTCCACGTGAATGTCAGACGCGCGCATCCGGAAGGCTTCAAGAAGCATNTTGGATACCATCCGGATGATCGGGGCATCATTGGCGTCGGCCTCCTCCGTTTCACCTTCGGTTATTACGGTNAAGGATGTGCCGGTATCGGTCTCTTCAGACTCTACCCCATAATTATCATGGAGAACCTTGGTGATCGCCGATGGTGTTGAGGAGACAAATCTGACCTCTCGTCCCACAACGTGCGGCAGACTGTCCAAGGTTTCAAAATCCAACGCATCTGCTACCGCCACNGTCATGTAGGTTCCGTCATCCTGGAGAGGCACAGCCTGAAACCTTTGAGCAACCTCCACATCCATCGCCTGAAACACATGCTCGGTGAAGGGATGTCCTCCCAGATCGACGTAATCCGTTCCCGCATTGTCTGCAATTGTCTGCGCCACCTGCTCCTCTGTCACGTCCCCCACTGCCACCAGAAGATCAACGACTCCCTGGTTGGGGCTCACGCCATTACGCGCTTTCGTGATCTCTTCAGGGGTTACGGTGCCCCGCTCAACCAACAGTTCGCTGAGATAGTCTTGATTTGAATACACGATTGGCAACAGGTAGATGTCACCCCGGNGCTCCCGGAAGGGGTTNGCGGGGAGGGCGAAGATGCTCAAACCGCCACCAATTGGCAATCCTCTATTTCCCCTGAAGTCACCCAATTGTCACACTCCCGAAAGGTCGGCNAGTAGACGCTCCTGAAGAGCATCCATTTCATTCCGGGAGCTCTCGGTGCCATCCTCGTATCCCACNAGATGAAGTATCCCGTGCACCAANTATAGAGTAATTTCCTGCTCCAGCTGAGAATTCAACTCCTTTGCCTGCCTTAGGGCAGTTTCAGCACTGATGAGAATCTCGCCTTCAGAGCCATAGGGAAAAGTGATCACGTCNGTGGGATCAGGATTGTCCATGAATTGTGCATGCACGAGGGATATCTCACGATCACTAATCAGTGAAACTTCGACAGAGTCGGGAGGGCTCACCCGTGCTAAGCCTGCCCTCTCGATCTCTTCAAGCACAGCCACGCCTGCCCTCTTCAATGTTTCGACAAACAGACTCGANATCGAACAGACACTCTGCCTGTCATAAACTTGGATCNTGGGGCGTGGCATGCTTACACCTCGTCTGGCTCAGGGTTTCCCCACCACCTTGCGTCGATGCCTCTCCCATTCCTCNACGGGCACCACGTTCCCTGTTGCTTCAGAGGGCCGTANNTCGTTTGATACTTCTGCCGTAGAGGAATCTTCACGCTTCGGGTAATCGATTCGACTATGCATCATGCTCTGAAGCGTCTTGGTAAAGCTGTCACGCAGNTCCTTGAGATCGCTGACNGTCAGACCGCAATNATCGAGTTGCCCGTCCTTGATTCGGTTAAAGACGATTTCATTAACCAAAGATCGTATCTTTCCGGGCGTAGGTTTTTGTAGCGTCCTTGTGGCGCTCTCAACCGCATCCGCGAGGGAGATGATACCGCTNTCTCTTGTCTGGGGCGTTGGCCCTGGATAGCGAAAGCTTTTGGCATCAACCACAGGAAGGTCCTCAGGATTCTCCAGTCCCTCCTGAACCTTCTCTTCTTCCANCTTCCTCTGTTCCTCTGCCTTNCGATAAAAGAAATACACCAGCGAGTCCCCATGATGCTCCCGGATGACATCAACAATCCTGGGATTCAGCTTACTCTTGATCGCCATATCCACACCGTCTTTNACATGGGCGATAACCACCAACGCNCTCATTGTTGGAGTCAGGGAGTCATGAGGATTTGATTCCCCCTGATTCTCAATNAAGTANGCGGGCTTCTGAAGCTTTCCTATATCGTGGAAGTAGGAACACACTCTGCACATCATTGGATTCGCCCCAATTTTTTCTGCCGCCGCTTCCGCAAGAGAAGCAACTACCATGCTGTGATGAAAGGTGCCCGGGGCTTCCAACTGCATACGNCGAAGCAGCTTGTGATTCAGGTCGCTCAACTCCAGCCAGCTTATGTCAGTTGTCAGACTGAACGCTGACTCTAAAAGAGGAAGAAGACCGCTGACGATCATACCGGTAATCAGGCCAATCCCAAAAGCGGTCGCCACTTCAACCCCTATGTGTTGCCACTCGAGAATTCCTCCCTCAGCCAAAGACCCCANGCTGATCATCTTAAAGGAACATGCGACCAGAACTCCAGCTCCACCAATGTAGAAACCCGCTCTNAGCAGCCGCCCCCGCTTGCGGACCTGCAGCGTGACAAGAACTGCAACCAGGCCACACAGCACGCTCATCACCAGGTAGGGCAACACCGAATTCTCTGGCATCAGGAAGGCGCCCAGCAGCGATGCTGTAGCTACTGCATAAAGGCCAACCCCGGTACCCAGCAGAACTGCCAGAATCATTGGCGCGAACGCATAGGGGACAAGCAGCAACTTGAANGGATCTCCGAGTGAGGGGTTCGCATCAACCATGACGGTTGCCAGCCAGATCGCAGACAACTGGAACGCGAGGCCACTCAGGACGAGAAATACGTGACTGTTTCGCTGCGTGACTTTACGGAACAGAACTTCCAGGAGAGCTATACACATTCCACCAGCAAGCAGGCACGAGAATCCAGCGCTGAAGCCTGCTCCGCCTTCAGCTTTCGCCACTGCAAAATTCGATGCCAAAACCACTGCGAAAAGAATGAAAGACAAATACAGGGCGTATCGAATGACGATACTCCGATCGAGGCCGGCAGCCAACGCCCGGTCAGAGTAGGTCCGACGCTTCTTACCGGAGGACAGACCCTTCTGGGTGAGGCGGCGGCGCCTGATGGAATCGAAAAGCTCCACGGGTGAATGGGGACGTTCGGAACGCTTAATAGGCGAGGAATCCCCCGCGCTGCGGCGGCCCTCTTACCGAGGATTCCAGAATTTTTCAACGTCATTCAACCCGCCCCCGCGTCATCTTGACCCACTCCTACCCCTCGCAGATCCATTTTTATCGGCATTTCTATAATTTTCATAGGCGTCAATTATTTCACTGACGACCGCATGGCGGACCACATCTCCCCTCGAAAACCGGATAAATTTTACCCCGGCTACGTTCTCCATCGCTGCCTCAGCCTCGATGAGCCCAGAGGGTATGCCATCGGCCAGATCCACCTGGCTTCCATCTCCGGTTACTACGCATGACGATCCTTCGCCCAGTCTGGTTAACAGCATGAACATTTGTTCCCTCGTGGTATTCTGGGCCTCATCAAGAATCACGCAGGAACTTGCAAGCGTACGACCTCTCATATAGGCGAGCGGTGCAATTTCGATTGTCCCGTCTTCCAGATATCGGTTCCCCTCCTCGGGCTCCAGAAGATCATGGATTGCATCATATAAGGGACGGAGATACGGAGCCACTTTCTCCTGCAAATCTCCTGGAAGAAACCCCAGAGCCTCGCCGGCCTCGACTGCGGGACGGGTAAGAATCACTCGCGTAATCTCTCCTCTTTTGAGACGGCACAGGGCCATCGCCATTGCTAAATAGGTTTTTCCGGTTCCTGCTGGCCCAATACCAAACACTACCGGATGCGATTCCATCGCCTTCAGGTATTCAAGCTGGCACGGACTACGAGGCGTGACTGGCTTCCGGGTCCGAGAACCAAGCAATCTGGTAGCCGCGAGATCGGACAAGCCCTTGCTCTGCCTTCCCGCAACCATATCAACTGCCTGGCGGAAATCCCGCCTGTGAATGGATACTCCTGAACGGCGAGCCTCCTCGAGATCGGCAAATAACTTCTTGGCGAGATCCAAACCTTCACGTGAGCCACTGAACAAGATCCAGCCGTCACGGGTCACAACCCGAACGCCAAGGGACTGCTCGATGTAGCTGACCTCCCTCGCATCATTCGCGAAAAGAGAGTGCAGAAACTGGGGAGTTTCAAATTCGAGCTTGAGCTGGTTATCAGGAACAGTGGGCTGACTCATCGTGGCTTGTGCATGGTTGTGCCTTGCCGGTTTATTCGACACAAGCTCTCAGTCGCATCCTATCCCCATGGCTGCCAAAGACAGAATCGCCGCCTCCGCGCATACTGAGCTGCAGAAGCGACGCTGGTCTTTATCGCAGGTCGGACAACAAAAATACTGACGATTGCAGCGACTCCACGCGCAATTGACGTAGCGGTCGGAGGTTCCACTACAATGCTGACAGAGGGACACTACTTTAGCGCCAGAGGTGTGATTCACCTCTACCGCAACTCTTTCGTCGAACACATAGCACTTACCCGAAAAGCCCTCCCCTTCTACCCCTGCCTCTTTTCCATAAGACACGATTCCTCCGTCGAGTTGATATACGTCCGAAAACCCTTCCCGCAGCAGGAATCCGCTAAACTTTTCACAACGGATCCCCCCCGTGCAATATGTCATGATCTTTTTCCCTTCGAGCCGACTACGGTTTTCCCTCACCCAGTCGGGGAGCTCGCGAAAATTTTCAACCGGAGGTAACAGCGCGCCTTCGAAATGGCCCAGTTCCCACTCGTATTGATTCCGGGCATCGAGCAATATCGTATCATCCTCGCTCATCAAATTTCTCCACTGAACCGGACTGAGATGCTTCCCTGTCGTTTCGTCCGGAGAAAAATCGTCTTCGCCTAAATCGAGGGTGACCACTTCGTTTCTGCGTTTGATACTCAACTTGGGAAAGGCGTGGCCGGGAGCAGGATCTACCTTGAATTGAATTCCCTTGGTTCTGGGATCCGTGTTTAACGCCTGCATGTAGGCTTCGGTCATATCAAGGCGCCCCGAGACCGTTCCATTCAGGCCCTCATCAGCAATAAGAATGCGACCTCGTAACTGGAGAGCCTCACACAACTCCGTATGCTCGACGAGATAACCCTCCGAGTCCTCCATCGGCCGATAGAGATAATATAGCAGGATCTGATAGGATTCTACGCTGATGCATGAATTCAGGGTCTTGGCCCTACTTTTGCCAATTCCAAATTCCCTGCATCTTGAAATAGACCACGGATCAACGGTTATTCAGGTATCAAGTCCCTTTTCATGAAGTAAATTGGGCGCAGGGACAGGGAGAAGAGCATTTAGAGCTTCCCCATCCATAAAACCGCAATTTCCGGGTGAGTTTCGCGCGTCGCTTCTCGACAACGCGGTCAACGTCCCTATCCTCCCCGCCCGCCGCTAAGTCAATGGCAAGCAACAACCAACCACTGCCTGGATTCAGGGACTTCCCACCTCGTGAACGTCTTCAGTCCCGGTATTTGTTCGAGATCTGGAAACGGGTCGCAAGGCGCTATGGCTTTTCCGAATACGAAGGTCCAATTCTGGAGTCGGCAGACCTCTACCTCAGGAAATCGGGAGGAGAGCTAGGCGAGCAACTCTTTCGATTCGAAGATAAAGGAGGAAGAGATGTTGTTCTTCGTCCCGAGTTAACTGCCTCCCTCGCCCGAATTTCTGCCGGGCAGCAGAGAGACTATCCCAAGCCCTTGAAGTGGTTTGAAATTGGCCGGTGCTTCAGGTATGAAAAACCACAGCGAGGAAGGCTGCGCGAATTTTATCAGTTCAATGCTGACATTCTCGGAGAAGCCTCTCCAGCTGCCGACGCTGAGCTCATCGCCCTGTCAATTGACGTGATGCGTGAACTTGGTTTCGATCAGGGTGACTTCTCAATTCGCCTATCGGACAGAGGGGCATGGATTAACTTTGCTCAGGAGCACGGAATCGCTCCCACACAGCTCGATTCTTTCCTGCAAATCGTGGACAAGATCGAGCGGGACCCGGCCGAAAAGATGAAGGAAAAGCTGAAGGCTTTCTCTCTGGATCTGGAAACTGTCCGCCATTTCATCTCCGCCGCAGGGTCCAACTGTTCGGAAGACCTGTCCAAGGTCCTGAACGATCTTCGAGCTCGAGGTCTCGACGCGTTCGTCGACGTCGATCTCTCGATTGTCCGCGGATTGGCCTATTACACAGGGGTGGTGTTCGAGGTCTTTGACTCCGCGAAGAATCTGAGATCGGTTGCTGGAGGCGGACGCTATGACACGCTCGTTTCGATTATCACCGACGGATCTTCAGATCTTGCCGCCACCGGATACGCGATGGGCGACTGTGTAATCTCAGAATTGATCAAGGAGGTTCCTTCCGCTCTTCTTCAGTATCAGTCATGGCTGCAGAGACAAGCGACCTGTGACATCTACGTAGTTATCGCCGATGAATCGAAGCGAGAGAACGCCCTCGCTCTCGGACACGCCATCCGCGACAACGGTCTAGCGGCGGATTGGCCCCTTTCTCCAGTAAAGATCAACAAGCAATTCAAGGCTGCTGATCAGACGCTTGCACGATTCGCTCTGGTGGTCGGGAGCGAATTTCCAGATCTCAAACTCAAAAATCTCAATACACGGACCGAGGAAACAATCCCGGCCGGAAGCAACACTATCGATGTCATCAAGGCGCGTCTCGCAGCGCCAGATGAACCTCTAATAGCCTAATCGAACGGATCATCCGCGCTCTATCTGAGAAGACATTCACAACCGAACCTCAATGAGAACACACCACTGCAACCAGCTACGCGCCGAAAATCAGGGGGAAACAGTAACCCTTACTGGATGGGTGAATTCGTCACGGGATCATGGCGGCGTGATTTTTATTGATTTACGAGATCGTGAGGGACTGACCCAGTGCGTGTTCCGCCCGGAAGAGTCTTCCGAGTCAGCGAGGATTTCGCACTCGCTGCGCGCAGAAGACGTCGTGGAAGTAACTGGACGGGTTGAACCAAGACCAGAAATCGAGGGTAACAGCACCGTGAATCCGGACCTTCCTACCGGTGAAATCGAGGTCGCGGCAACCCATCTTACGATTATCAACAAGGCGAAGGTCCTTCCTTTCCAACTCGACAAGGAGCTTTCCAACGAAGACCTCAGACTCAGTCACAGGTTCCTGGATCTCAGGCGCCCAAGGATGAATAAAAACCTCCGCACACGTCACCGGGTGACCAAAGCGGCTCGTGATTACCTCGATTCACATGGTTACATAGAGGTGGAGACGCCGATCTTATCCAAATCCACCCCCGAAGGAGCACGAGACTTCCTGGTTCCCTCTAGGATGCATCCCGGTTCTTTTTACGCTCTGCCACAGGCCCCGCAGCAATATAAGCAGCTTCTGATGGTCGCGGGGGTCGAGCGCTACTTTCAGGTCGCCCGCTGCTTCAGGGACGAGGACCTCCGAGCCGACCGTCAACCTGAGTTCACCCAGGTCGACGTCGAAGGATCCTTCACCGATCAGGAAGAGATCATAGAACTGATTGAGGGCTGTCTTGCTGCCATGTTCAAGGCAGGCCGCGACGCCGATATACCGACGCCATTCGAACGTATGACGTGGCATGACGCCATGAACAAATATGGATCTGATAAACCAGACCGCCGCTTCGGCATTGAAATCGAAGACCTGAGCGATCTCTTCGCAGATAGCGGTTTCAAAGTCTTCTCCGGAGCGGTAAAGAATGGTGGAGTCGTAAAGGCCATCAACGCAAAAGGCTTTTCTGGGATTACAACAGGTCAGGTCGACAAGCTTACTGAAATCGCCGTTAACCACGGAGCAAAGGGACTGGCCTACATTCAGGTGCGCGGGGAGGACCCCTCCACCTGGCGGTCCCCTATCACCAAGTTCTTCAGCGAAGAGGAATTGAATGGATTGAAGGACAAGCTCAACGTGGCGGAGGGTGACCTGATTCTTTTTGCAGCTGATCAATGGGAGTCCGCCTGTGAAATTCTAGGTAGAATACGACTCGAGTGTGCTGCAATGCAGGACCTTCTTCGGGACCGTGACGGAGAGTTCGATTTTTTGTGGGTTACCGAGTTTCCTCTGCTTGCCTATGATGAGGAATCAGGCCACTGGTCCGCTGTCCACCATCCGTTCACAAGACCTGTGGACGCTGATCTGGAGCAGCTTCAGCAAGGGAACTACTCTAACCTTCGCGCTCAAGCTTACGATGTCGTCCTCAATGGGCACGAACTGGGAGGTGGATCCATCCGGATACACGAGAAGGAACTTCAGTCCGCGATGTTCACTGCACTCGGAATCAGTGAAGAACANGCAGCGAATGAGTTTGGCCATATCCTNNAGGCTTTCGAATTTGGCGCACCGCCCCATGGGGGAATCGCACTCGGACTGGACCGCATCGTGATGCTCATTGCCGGAGAGCAGTCAATCCGGGAAGTGATTGCATTTCCCAAGAACAATAAGGGAAGTGACCTCATGTCGGCGAGCCCAGCACCGGCTGAGACCGTTCAGCTCAGAGATCTACGCATCAAGACCACGGTTCCAGACCCGGCTTCCGGNGAATGAGATNCGATCCGCTTCCTGTCAGCTTGCATTCTGTCTTTTGAATCGGCACCGTTNNANCCTGCATTCTCCCGTTCAAGCTTTCATGAAACACCTCGCCCTCTTTTTTGTCGTTCTCGGTGCGACATGCCCCTTTCTGAAAAGTGAGGTCGCAGAGGACATTCCCTATGGTATTGAGGCGGTAACGGGACTTCGCTCAGCCTACAGTTACCGGGGATTTGAGCTGGCCTCTTCCACTCTCGATTTTCAATTGGAAACGGAGGTGACGATCAACAACGACCTTTCTCTGGCAGCAGGTGGGTGGATCGCTTCTGAGTTGGGTGGGCAATTTGAGGAAAAAACGGGCTTTCTGGAACTCCGGACGACCCTTGGAGACGCCTTCACCGCGAGTGCCGCANTAGGNTATCACGGCTACAGCAACAGCGTTATTCGTAGCGGCCTTGATCTATCGGGATCGTTTACCTGGTATGCCAAGACCGACTGGAAATTTTCAACCTCCGTGGCTCATGACTGCGGAGCAGGAGGCTGGCACGGGGAACTGGCGAGTCACTACTACAAACGACTTTCAGACGATGCCTTTTTCTCTGGTAANCTAGGGATCACNGNNACTGAGGACTACTATGGCCACTCCGGCCTCAGTGACCTCAACGGGCGGCTCTCCGTCACGTATAATATNAATACCATGCTCTCAGTGACTCCGTTCGTGGGCTACTCCCATGAACTTCGCCANCGCGANGGCAACGAGATCCACGCAGGCCTCTGGTTCGAGGTTTCCTTCTAGGAGGGNGCCATCTGATANGGCCTGCGATAACAGTGGANGCACCACTCCCCGACCTGATTANTTCAGNNTTTTTGGCCGGCGCACTCCTTCGACTGGTCCTCGACCCCGGGACCGGCCTCGGTCTGCTCCGTCGAGCTTCCCGCTTTGGTCCCGGTCCATTTGATTGAAAAGCTTTCGAAGCTCAGTCATCGAAACACCCCGCTNCCGCGGGCCCCTGGCCCACTCTTTAAAGGTCAATCCGCCGTCCTTGTTTGTGTCCAACCTTTCGATTTCTGAAGGGTGTAGTGGCAAACCAGCCCGACGTGTGAAGTCGGCTGCCGTCAGGACCTTGTTTCCATCGCGGTCCATCCGNGAAAACATGGCCCTTAGCCGGTCTGAACTCCACCCCTTGACTCTTGGATTCCGGCTNAACTCGTCAAAGNTAATCCTGCCATNGTTATTCATGTCATGCCCTCTGACAGCGGGCGGAATAGAGCTCGGTAATTCCGCCTGAGTNATCTGCCCGTCATTGTTCTTGTCGAGGTGCTCAAAGAGACGACGGCGCCCTGCCTCTCCCAATGATGCTGCCCTTCCAGTCGATCCGAACTCATCAAATGACACCCTGTGATCCCCATTTTTGTCGTATTTNGAGATAAAGTCCTTCCCCGCGAGAGGACGGGGACCCTTCTCGCCCTTTCCTTCCCTGATGGGGCCCTTNNGCGAGCCTTCNGCAGGANCTTTCTCTCCGAAACNCTGCGCGCCGACCGGCANAACCATCACGAGGAGAANAAGGAGGGACTTGCGAAATACGTTCATTAAAATACGATAGTGAGGNNAAGGTGGCGGTGTTACTACCGCCTNACGCTCTCCNCGGAATATAACCNGCAANCGGACTCAAAGTTCCTTAATNACGGNAAATTCTGTGAAATTGCGNCATCCAGCNTAATCGAATGCAAGCCACCACCGACATCTCGCAGCTTCTAACCCGGGGAAAACCTACTATTTCCTTCGAATTCTTCCCCCCTAAATCAGACGAAGCATCAGAGAAACTGTTTTCCACAATCCACGAACTCAAGCTGCTGGATCCCTCCTTTGTCAGTGTCACATATGGAGCCGGAGGTTCAACTCGCGAGCTAACTCACAAGCTGGTGCTTCGGATTATGGAGGAGGCCACAATCCCGGCAATTCCTCACCTCACGTGTGTCAACCATAGCCGCGCTGAAATCTCGGAAATTCTCTCCGGATATGCAGACGCCCGGGTCCCTGCGATCCTTGCTCTTCGTGGCGATCCCCCAGAAGGCAACCTCGACTACGACCGGACTCAGGATGCGTTCTGCTACGCTTCCGACCTTGTGGACTTTATCCAGAATTTTAATCAAGGGACCAACGATCCACAAAAAAGATTTGGAGTCGGCGTTGCAGGCTTCCCTGAGGGGCATCCGGATACTCAGAACAGACTTAAGGAAATGGAATATCTCCGCAAAAAGGTTGATTCGGGTGCCGACTACATCTGCACCCAGTTATTCTTCAACAACTACTCCTTCCTTGATTTCCGGGACCGTTGCCGGATCGCCGGAATTCACATTCCAATCATTGCAGGCATCATGCCAATCACCACGAGATCTGGCATGGCGAGGATGGCGGACCTCGCGGCCGGCGTTCAGTTTCCTGCTCATCTTCAGCACATGCTTCTCGACGCGAAAGAGGACCCGGTTGCTTTTGAAAAAGCGGGAACGGAATATGCGATCTCCCAATGTCGCGAGCTTATCTCCGAGGGGGTCGACGGCCTTCACTTCTACACTCTCAACCGGAGCAGTGCCACCGCACAAATTGCATCTGCCCTCGACCTCGGCAAAGAGTAGCAGCGGGGGTGAAACCTAATTTTTTGCGTGCTCGATAATTTGCTCCGCGAGCTCTGATCCTGTCGCGGACAGACTGCCATTAAGATCGAGGTTCAACCAGCGCAACCCGCTTTGCTCGTCCACCGGAAACAACTCTGAGAGAGCCGGTGAACGCACCTCCTCAAATGCCTTCGGATGGAGCCCAATTCTAACCCTCCCCACAAGGTAGGGAATACTCCTGTAGCTTGCTTTAGCCTCTTCTTCTCTCCGCGTCACCTCCTGCCCGAAGACCTGAGATTGAAAAATTGTGCGGATTTTATCGTCGTTATCGGATACTTCCCTCGCAGCCCGCGCCGCCGCCGCAAGATCGAATTCNGGCGCGGCNACCTCTGCACCTCGGNCCCCATCTTCGGGGGGCTCTTGACCGAGNTTTTCCGTCTTGTAGATCGCGATAGAGATCTCCTTATCAGAAGGCCGCCTCGACATGAACTCACCTTCAAGTTGAACATGGTCCTGAGCGGAGAGACTGATGTTCGAAAACATCGCGACGTTCCTGCCTGTTTCCATCGTGAACCCACCAGAGCGAAAGCGCACCTTTNTTGTAACTCCGGTAACGATCAACCAGCGAAATGACATCAAACAGTTCAACTTNATCTGTCACGATGACCTCGTCTTCAGGACCCAGNTCCACTTGGGCAGACNCGGNGATCCCACTGGATCCGTATGGAGAACCTCCCAANTGCANNACCCCGGAAATGCTACCCTGCAATACCGCCGCGACCTCCGGCTGCACACATCCCTTCAGCGGAAAACTCTCCATTGTTCCACTNATGTCAACCTGAGGGTTTGCCACTGGCCCCTTCACNGTTCCGGAAAGAANGNCCCGTCCACCTCTTTTTCCCAAGTGCGCCTCAATAATNTTGATTCCGGATTTCGAAACATCGAGCTCAAGAGCTTCAATCCTCATATCTTTCAGCCAATTTTGGCTGAAAGTGCCTCCAAGCATTTTAAGTTTCCACCCGAAAGAAGTCCGCTTGGCGCTGAGCCTNGTATTCTTAACGGCCCCAGCTGTGGATGTCGAATANCCCCACGTAATAGACGCGTCCTCTACTTCGACACGATCAAAATTAAATTTTTCTGCAGGCCGGAAGATTACCCCGAAGACCCCATCGGCATCCAAGGCTTCAGACCCTGATTTTACCTTCATCGACAAGCTCTCTACGCTAACAGAATCTCCCCTCCACGAACCCAGAGTGCCAGCCAGAATCCGCATTCTCGTTTTGATGTTTCGAGCACTAAACTGATCAAAAAAAGCACCCTCGGAACCCACCATTTCNAGGCTGCTTAGCTCAAGCTTTCCCNCTTTTNTTCCCGTGGGTCCGATTTCTGCGGATTTCGCGTTCAGCCCTTGCTCGATGGCAATCCGGATCTCTTNTCCAAAGCTTGGCGCATAGGGCCTTCGGAGGAGGTAGGCGTAANATAGCACCAGTAGCACGAGGACCAGGAAAGCGACCCGAAGACTCATCCTNGTAATCCAACCCNTTAATGCAGANGAAGCCCCATTCCCTCCATGAACTAGTTGAAAAAGCAGTCCCTGGCTCGCAACCCAGGCACTCATACGAGCCCGGAATTCTTCCAATTTCTTCTGATTAGCCTGCATTTCTAACTGCCCGCGTGACCTGAGAGATAAGGTTTCAACCCGGAAATTGCCAATCTGATTTCGCCAGGGTTTGGGCTTGTCGCCCTTTTCCCTCGCCGACAGCCACTCGCTCCACTATTCAACCGCCAGTGGACGATGATTCATACAAGGTAAGGCTCGATATATTTGAGGGGCCCTTAGACCTCCTTCTCTATCTTATTAAGAAGGATGAAATTGATATTTACGATATTTCCATCGTGCGGATNACTAAGCAGTACCTCGACTACATCGAGACCTTTAAGCTCCTTAATATCGACCTCGCATCTGAGTTTATCGTGATGGCTGCCAACCTCATGTACATCAAGAGTAGAACACTCTTGCCCCGCAGCGAACAACCCCCTGAGGAAGACTGCGATGAAGATGATCCCCGNTGGGAGCTCATCAGGCAGCTGATTGAATATAAGAAATTCAAGGACGCAGCAGGAACCCTGGCTGAAAAAGCCCGCGAACAGGAAGACATCTTTGCCCACATCCCTGAAAAGCCATCTACCGCGAACAAGGATTCAGCACCCTTGGCAGAAATTTCGATTTTTGACCTTATTCGAGCTTTCCANGGTGTCCTTAAACGATTTGAGGAGACCCATGACCTCGGTGACATTATTGACGATCGCTTTACCGTTTCCGACAAGATGGAACTCCTGCTGAACAACTTCAGCCCGGGACAGACCATGTCTTTCAAGTCTCTTTTCGCCTCAGCCTCGACCAAGTCCGAGGTGATCGTGACATTCCTCGCCCTCCTCGAACTGATGAAACTGAATCAATTCCTGGTCTGTCAGGACCAGATTCTTGGGGAGATCGAGATCGAACGACGAACTGGCACCTGAAATCGCCATGGAACTGNACAGTTCAGGAAGTCNCGACCGCATCGCGCTTTTTGGTGGAACTTACGACCCTGTTCACCATGGGCACATTTCGATAGCGAGAGCTGCAAAAGACGCTCTCAATCTTGATCTGGTGATTTTTATCCCATGNCGCCAGTCCCCTCACAAGGATGACTCTCCGATTGCCAGCCAGGCCCAGCGCCTCGCAATGCTAGATCTCGCGCTCGCGGANGAACCATGGGCCGAGAGCAGTGATATCGAGCATCTCCTGCCNGAACCATCATTCTCATGGGTTACCGCCGAGGCGATGACTGAGCTGCATCCGAACGCAAAACTCTACTGGCTGATGGGAGCCGACCAGTGGTCAACCATCGAAAGCTGGTCCCGCCCTTCCTACCTCGCCGAAATGGTAGAGTTTATTGTCCATGATCGAAATCAGACACCCAGCCCGATAACGGGCTTCCAAGCACATCATATCGAGGGCCACCATCCCGCCTCGGCAACTNAAATACGGGAACAGAACGCAATCAGGATGTCAGATGAATGGCTTCATCCAGATGTGGTGCGCTACCTACAGGAGGAGGCCATCTATTCATGATCGACTTGACTTATCTGCTCNTGAAAGAGAATGGTTGCGTAGCAGATTATTAAGATATGAATGCTCTCTTCTCCACGATTTCGTTGTCTGCGGCACTAACNCTCCTTCCTCTGTGGTGCACGGCGCAGGAAACCTCGCAAGGGCAGAACGCCGCAAGCGAGGACTTCGTCGCACAATGGCAAAAAGACTTTGAGTCCCTCNAAGCCGCTGAACGAGTCGCCTATCGGGACAAGTTAAAAGAGGCTGGTCGGCTGTTTAACCAGAAAAGAATTATCGAGGCATTGAATGAGCTTGCGGAAGCCCAGAGGATCTTCCCCAATGACCCNGGCGCNCTNAATATGGTGGGTGCCTGTCATGTCGAGTTCCGTAATTTTGACAAAGCACGCACCGCTTTTGAAGAAGCTCTCAAACTCCAGGNCGAATATTTGCAAAGCGTCAAGATTCTTAACGGCGAGGCCAGAGCNCTCAGAATCAAACCCGTCCTCAACATTCTTTTCAATCTTGTTGAGATGGACTTCGTAACGAATCAGTGGGCCGATTGTCTTGGGCGTATTGANGGGTTACTGCCGGACATGGACCCATCTGATCTAACAATGATCAGGCTGCTGGAGTTCAAATATCTCCTGTGCAAACTCAAGCTAGGAAAGACTGAGGAGGCTCGCTCGCTCTCCAAGAAATACGATTTCCGCGATGACTACCCGTACTACTACTACGCGAATGCCGCCATGGCATACCATGACGAAAAAGAGGCAGAGGCGGAGCGGTGGCGNGCCAGCGCTCGAAGAGTCTTCAGGCGTCCCTCCACTCTGGCAGCGTGGGAGGATACCATGATAGAGATTGGTTTCGTCAAAAGCTTCTACGGCGGAGCCGAGTAGCCGGTCAGTCACCAGCATCTGNANTCTGCCCGGTCAGGGCCTTGGCAAAGTCACTGAGAGGGAAGCACTCNACCNGTTCGAGCTTGATGCCATAGAGATCCGCGATCTCGGGAGCGTCGGACTCACGATAAATTTCGTTGTAGTAAATTTCTTCAATACCGTAGGAGCAGAGGGTCTGCATGCATGCGGTGCATGGCATNGTGGTAGTCGCCACNATTCGTGCCTCTCCCCGCCTGAAAAGACTGCAGAGGTTGATCTCGGCATGGAGCATGAACTTCTGCCGACCGCTTCGGTCATTCCAGAATCCCGGTGGAGGATCGAACCCGGGGGCTAGCCCATTATAGGCCGTTCCGATTACCCTGTTGTCTGCATCCAGTGCGGCCGCTCCAACTTTCCGATATGGATCTTCTGAGCGCAACGCTGCCACCTGCGCGAGCGCCATCGCGTANTCTGGAATGCTGATTCGATCGCCCACGGGGGTGAGTCAAGATCCGTACGCCTCCTCGATCAAGCCCCAACCCTATTCCAGAACAGGCGGGGGCGAACNTCCCTCCTCTGCAGCGGGTGACTTTTCGCTACTGCGATCCTCCNTTAACCAATCCGCAAGTATTGCTGGGTCCGTCTCGGGCAAGCGACAAGTCTGACCCACACAGTAGTAGGCGGTGGTCTTGCCCGATTTCNCCTCCTTCAGTTGTCGTGTGAATTCTGAAACCGGCCCTGTCGTTCCCACCACGAGAAGATTCTGCCTCTGTCCAGTCCATGCCACTTCAAGAAATTCCTCACGTTGATTGGCGCCGGCGATAACAACGCGAGCTGGCTTTCCTACCATGAATGAAACCGCTTTGAGGCTTTCAGCCAACTGGGTTGGACTTTGCCTGAGGGTATCACTTACAGAAAGAAGCGATTTCTCGGCGACCTTACGGTATGACGACTTACCTGTAATTTCCGCAAGCACCGCATACTCAAACCTTGCGACCGAACTCGGAGTGGGAGTCGCAGAGTCATAATCATCCTTGAGACGGAAGACGAGATCATCCCTGTCTTCTCCATCAAAAAAACCGCCGTTCATCTTATCGTAAAACAGCGCGATCGCCCGGTCCGCCAGAGTCACTGCCAAGCTGAGATACGAGGGATTGAGGGTNGCTTCATACAGGACCCTGGATCCCCGGAGAAAATACAAATAGCTCTCACTTTGCTGACTTCCATCGACATGACCATCTCTCCAACGATGAGAAAGCGTTGTGGAGGTGGGATTCCAGAGCTTGCGCACTATGAAGGCATGAGCTTTCTCGGCAGCCTTGAGGTAGCGCGCGTCTTTCAGGATCCGGCCCGCTCGAGCCATTGACCCGATCATGAGACCGTTCCACGACGCCAGCACCTTATCGTCGGTTGCCGGAGGTGCCCTGAGCGACCTGGCCTTNTTCATTTTCTCCTTTGCNCCGGACAGGAGTTTGCGCTCCTCNGGAGCAAACTTCTCGAGCCGCATCNCACGGTNGAGAACGTTTTGATCCTTGAGAGGCTCCGGATCACTGTGATCAATGAAATTACCGGAATCTGTAATTCCGTAATGTCTTCGAACAACCGACAGCTCCCTCTCGCTCAGGAAGGCCTTTAAATCCTTCACCGTCCAACACCAATATTTGCCCTCTTTCCCTTCACTTTGTGCATCTTGCGCACTGAGAAATCCCCCTTCANAATGAGTCAACTCTGCCAGCACGTAGTCAGCAATCGATCTAGCCGTAACCTTGAATTCTTCTTCTCCGGACACCTGCCACGCATCGACGTAGACATCTAGGAGCTGAGCTTGATCGTAGAGCATTTTCTCAAAGTGAGGGACGAGCCAGATTGGATCGACGGTATAGCGATGAAATCCNCCGCCAATCTGATCATTAATGCCCCCTTCCATCATCTTGCGGCAGGTTTTNAACGCGAATTCCCGTCCTTCTCCCTGTTGACCAAGCAGGAACCGAAGATGAGACGGCTGGGGAAACTTTTGGTCCCTGCCCCAGCCTCCGTTCACCTGATCAGCTCCCGAGAGAAATTTCGGGACTATCCCCTTGAGCATGGGTGCATCAAAGGAGGCCTCAGGGTTCAAGCTTTGGATCTTNCCAAGGTGTTCAGTAAGCTTCTTGTGGAGGTCGGCAGTCTGGGCCTCTATCCCCTCCCTGTCTTCAACCCAAAGCTCATGCAAACGGCTTAGAACCGTCATGAACCCAGGCCTCTCTCCTTGATCCTTGGGTGGAAAATAAGTCCCGCCATAGAAAGGCTTAAGGTCCGGCGTGAGGAACATATTCAGCGGCCATCCTCCACCCTGCCCGAACATGGCCTGGAAGCTGGTCATGTAGACCTTGTCCACATCAGGGCGCTCTTCCCGGTCCAACTTGATACTGATGAAATGTTTATTGAGAAATGTCGCAACTTCGTCGCTTTGGAAGGACTCCCTTTCCATCACGTGACACCAGTGACANGTCGAGTAACCGATACTCAGAAGAATCAGCTTTTTCTCATCCCTGGCCTTTGCGAAGGCCTCCTCTCCCCAAGGATACCAATCCACCGGATTNAAGGCGTGTTGAAGAAGGTAGGGAGACTTGGATTCAATCAAGCGGTTTGGCTTTGAGCCCGAGTCCACAGTCTCCCGCCCGGAGCTGGCTACCACCATAGCGAAGAAAGACAATCCCATCGCCCAATGNATGAATCCGACTCTCATGCCCAACGCTATCCGCCAGTCACNCGCGCGCAATANGGTAATTTTTTCAGTGCNNTTATCCGATTTTTCCCCGGATTAGCCGTTGTTAATAACTTTTAAGGGTCTTATTTCCCTAATATTNAGCATTTTATGAAAAACATGAAAAAAATACTGTCTTTGTTCCTGAGTTAGGTGTTTANTGCACTCCATTACAACGAAGGCCGCGGTGAAAGCCGTAGTTTTCGTGTAAGGGTGAACAGCAGTTGTCAGCCAAGCATTACCGAAACGTGTGCAAAGGTTGATGGACTCTGTAGAGGGGGGCGCAAGCCCCCCTCTACTTGTGTCCAGGCATTGTGCTCGCATTCCCGCTTCAGCCGCAGCGGCCACCCAACANACNATCTTGGCTTGTGATCCCCCTTGATCCTTGGCNACTCCCTGCTTTACTACGCCTCCCCCGGACTACCGGCTGAATAACGAAACACCATTCCTATGCTTGAGACCTTTCGTAAATACACCATCTCCATGATTGTTGTTCTGGTTGTGGTTTTTGTGGGCCTTGTCTTTTTCGGAGCAGGATCCAGCGGTCTCGGCTTCAGCGGCCCCGCCGTTCTTGAGGCCTACGGCCGAAAGTTTGATCAGCGTCAACTCAGGAAATTTGAAGAGAGNCATACCCGACTTATNACCCGACTCTCGCTCAGCGCCCCCGGGGACACTCAAGCCCTTGGCGAATACGCGAGAATCCTCGCAGGTAGTTCCCGTTCCACTCAGGATTTCGTTGTCAATCGGCTCACCCTGCAGAANGCTATGGCTGATTTTGGCCTGCAGGCCTCTACTGCAGAAGTAGAGGGCTTTATTAAGGAAACGTTATTCTGGCAGGACAGCGGCTTTAACGTGGTTGCCTACGACGATTTTGTGAAAGTTGAAATGGGGGCTCTCGGAGCCACCGTGAAAAACCTTAATGAGCTGGTCGCAGAAGTCATCTGCTTGACGAAGTTGAAGGAGATTCTTAGCGCTGGACTTGATGTCTCCCGGGATTTGACCGAAGTTGAAATGCTAAACGCACAGCAGCGTATCACCTACCGGGTTCTCAGCTATCCTGTGACAGGTTTTAAGGACAAGCCCATGCCCACAGAGGAGGAAATCGAAAGTAAATGGGAAGAGACAAAAGCTGATTACCTTTCAAACCCCAAACGCAAAGTCACCTACGTTCTTGCCGCGCCGGATTATGACTCAATTCTAAAGTCCAAGCCTACGCCCGAAGAAAAGTCGAGCGCGACCGAAGAGGAGAGCATTGCTCCTCCACCGGAGGAAGGGGGTTGTCAGGAACCTGCAGAACAGCCTGCAGAACAGCCTGCAGAACAGCCCGCAGAACAGCCCGCTGA
>PBAI01000011.1 GCA_002715825.1 Roseibacillus sp.
ATGGTTGCTGGTAAGGACGCGATTGTCAGTAAGACCGAAGTTGAAGGCAAAGCCGGGGTTGAAGGCAAAGCCGGGGTTGAAGGCAAAGCCGGGGTTGAAGGCAAAGCCGGGGTTGAAGACAAGGCCGGGGTTGAAGGCGCGGCCGAGGTTGAAGGCAGGGGGGACCTTAGAGCTAAGTCCGAGGGCGCAGGAGCGAACCAGCCCAGTGGGACAGTCAGGGCAGGCAAGCCGGCACGAAGCATCTGGTCATGGGTTTTCCGGATCCTCGCGGGCTTCGAAGTTGCGATTATCTGCCTTCTCATGCTGTTTGCGGCGACTTTTTTTGGGACTCTGGAGCAGACACAGGTGGGCCTCTACCAGACCCTTCAGAAATACTTCGACATGGAGGCGCTTTTCGTTATTCCCGAGTTGCATGGTAAGATCATTCCCTTGCCGATTCCGGGAACGTTCTGGGTCAGCGCGGTGCTCGTAGTTAACATGACTCTCGGGGGGTTGATACGGGCGAGGAAGGGGTGGAAAACCGCGGGGGTTCTTATTTCCCATTTCAGTATGATTTTTCTTCTGGTCGCGGGAGGAGTCTCGCAGATCAGCAAGAAGGAAGGAGTGATGCATGTGTATCAAGGGGATCGGTCCGATTACGCCCGGAGTTACACCGAGCCCACGATCGAGATTTATCCGCTCAGCGATCAGGGAACGAGGAGCAGGCCGTTTGTGGTAGACACCCAGCACTTGAGTGGACTCAAACCTGAGGGGTCCCTTACCGTTCGGTTGCCAGAAGAGGTTCCATTTGATCTCAGGGTTACAGGTTTTCTGCGCAGTTCGGATCTTCTTCAGGTTGCCAGATCCAAGAACCAATACGACGGGGAAAAGATCGTTGATGGGTTTTTTCTGAAGGAGACGAAGCGTGCCCAGCAGGAAGAGACAAACCTTACGGGCTGCTATCTCACGGTTCTCGACAAGGGTGGTGCTGTGCTTCAGGAATTGGTGCTGCATTACAACGGAATGTTATTCCCGACCCCGGTGACGGCGCAGGTGAATGGCAAGCGCTACGAATTTTCACTGACACGCTGGATCTGGCCCATGCCCTTTGAGGTCGAACTGGATAAAACGCTGGGGGAGTATTGGCCTGGAACACGGGATCCGAGTTGGTTCCAGAGTGATATTACCAAAGTGGAGGGAGAGCTTAGGGAAGAGTATTCCATCGTAATGAACAAACCCATGCGCCACAAGGGGGTAACTCTCTATCAGGCGTCATGGGCTCCTCCTGCTCCGGGTGGACGCCCCAGTTCGGGTTTTGCGATCGTTCAGAATCCTTCGGACCAATGGCCTAAGTGGTCACTCTACATCGCGTCCTTTGGGCTCATGCTTCATTTTGGTATGAAGTTGACCCGGTTCCTCGGATCGTCAGTTCCCAAGAAAAAGAAGACCCATGTCTAAAAGAAGCGTTAACGGAGCCGCCCGTTGGACGGGATTTGTGCTAGCGATCGTAGCCACGGCCTGGATTGCAGTGGTAACCAACCGGGATGGCTACTCCAGAGAGGAGTATCAGCAGGTGGACGGATATTCGAAGTGGAATGACGAGACCGTCAAGATCGCCAAGGGAATCCCTGTTCAGGATGGGGGCCGGGTGAAGCCGTTTGAGACGCGAGCGCAGTTTCTGATGTTGAAGCTGCATGGTGCACGCAAAATGAAGTTTGTAAGTGGAGGACAGGAAATCAGTATCGGGCCTACCGAGTGGCTCCTCGATATTCTTTTCCGACCTGAAATCGCCTTGAAGATGCCGACATTCCGGGTGGATGATTCGGAATTACTGGAGAAGGTCGGCATGGAGGTGGAGAACCGCAGGGATCGCTACAGTTATCTCCAACTGGAGCCTTACCTGCAGGAGTTGGGCAAACGGGCAGGAGATTTGCAGAAGGAGATTCAGGCGAAAATGCAGGTAGATCCTGACTTCAAGTTAGCGGGAGGAGAATCGGACCCGCGCGCGCTGGCCCGGAAGATCATGGAGTATCAGGGGATGCTTGCCAGTAATGATTTCTCGAAGGGAGTAACCTTGGATGCCTCTGCAGAGACAGCCGACGGGGAGCAGATGAATACCGTCAGCTATTGGGTCAAGGCCATGCCGGTTCTGGCAGCCGCACTGCGTCAGCAGGAAGTTCCCGAGCACGTTCAGAAGCTCATCAATGAAGTAAGCTTCAGGCTGGGTCGTGGGGAGGGGGGCATTGAGTGGCTTCCTCCTTACGAGGCGAGTGTGGTTCTTGCCCCGGGTGCGGAGGCAACGATCCACTCTGGCGAAGTGGTTAAGACCTTCAAGGTCACTTGCGAGTCAGGTAAGGTTGAAATGTTCGAAGGAAGTTCCACCCTGGGGTCTCCCATGGTGGGTGAGGGAGTTAATTATCCCGGTGCCGAGCTGGTCGTAAAAAACACCGGTGAGGAGAGCGCAACCCTGAAAATTCAGGGACGAGAGTGGATGTCTGCGGGAAACAGGCTGGCAGAGGTGTCGAGAGGGCTTGATATCACGCATTGGGAGCGCCTCTCCAATGATCTGAAGACTCTCGAGGACCTCTGTGCCTCTGTGGAGGGCAAGGAGAGCGAGTTTGCTGAGAAGCTGGACGAGTGGCGAGAGGAGTTGGTGGTCCGGGCAGGCAATCTTGGGGAAAAGGAGGGAAAGCTGGAATCGGAGGTCACGTATTACGAGAAGAACTATTTTGTGAGAGGACTGGTTTGGTTCGTCTTTGCCTTTGTGGTTGCCGCTGTCAGCTGGCTGGCGCCGGCCTCTGGTTGGGGGAAATGGACCTACCGGCTTACATGGGTTCTGGGTATGCTTGGCACAGTCTACCTTATCTGGGGAATCGTGCACCGATGTATCCTTATGGAGCGCCCTCCGGTAGGGAATCTTTACGATACGATCCCATTCATTGCGGGTGGTGGTGTCCTTGTTCTGTTCCTTCTCGAAGCAGTAACCCGTCGTCGAATCGCCCTCGGAGCCGCCATAGCGGTAGGACTTCTCGGACTGTTCCTTGCCAGGGCCTTTGAGGGAGTCGACGCTCAGGACCACATGGATCCCTTGCGGGCGGTATTGCGCTCCAACTTCTGGCTCTCAACGCATGTGATTATCATTACGCTGGGCTACTCTGGAGGGCTGATAGCGGCTGCGATGTCGCATGTATTCATCTACGCCAAGGCATTTGGCCTCGATCGAAATGACAGATCCCTGTCGCGGTTCCTGACCCGCTCGGTTTACGGGCTGGTATGCTTCACACTGTTTTTCTCACTCGTGGGGACCGTTCTGGGCGGGATCTGGGCCAACGACTCATGGGGTCGTTTCTGGGGCTGGGATCCGAAAGAGAACGGAGCGATGCTCATCGTTCTATGGTGCCTCATCATTTTGCATGCCCGGATGGGTGGCTATCTCAAGGAATGGGGAATCCACATTGCCTCTGTCCTCGGAGCAATCGTCGTGGCCTTCTCGTGGTGGGGAGTCAATCTCCTCGGTACCGGGTTGCACTCCTACGGATTCACGGAGGGAATAGGAGGGGCAGTCCGAATGTTCTACATCTTTGAGTTTGTGGTGGCTCTAGGCGGAACTGGACTTGCGATCTGGGAGAAAACATCTCGCCGTAGAAAACCCGCCAGGAAGTGGCCGGAGGGCTCTGAACAGGTGCCAGGCGAACAAAAGGCCCTCGGATAGTTTGGTGGACCTTCGAGGTGGGAGGTGTTCCTAGCCAGGAGGCCAAACGAGTTGGCGGCCAGCGAGAAGGTGCAGGTGGAGGTGTGGGACGGCTTCACCCCCGTGCTTCCCGTTATTGATCACTACCCTGAACCCGTCCGAGCTGAGGCCTTCCTGCTCTGCGATTACACGTATGCAGCTGAGAAGGTGCCCGAGAAGATGCTGGTCTGAGGTCTCGGCCTCTCCGATCCTGACAATAAGTTTTTTCGGAACGAGGAGCAGGTGCACTGGAGCCTGTGGTGCGATATCTCTGAAGCACAGGCACTGATCGTCCTCGTAAACGATGTCGGCCGGGATCTCCCGGTCTGCAATTTTCTGAAAGATGGTTTTTTCAGCCACTGAGAAGGTGTGAGGTAAACGAGGCAGTAGCGGAGAGCAGATGCGTTCTGGAGAAGACGATCGGGCTTCTTCCTGTCAAAAGAGAGCTGCTGATCTCAGAGATCAATAGTAAGCTGAATCTTGCGGTTTTCGCGTACGGGTTGCTGCGCAATATCCTGGAGGAAATCGAGAATTTCCTGGTGCATGCGATTGCAGTGCGGTGTCCACTCTACAGCTCCGAGCAGAATGCGGGCGCTTTCCCGTAGCTCCGTAAAGTGAAATTCTTCCGCCCCGCGACCTTGCAGGTCATCAATTGTATCCTGCAACTTCCGGTAGAAAACGAGCTCATATCCATTCCCGGCTTCCTTGGCCGCCCGGGCGATTGACAGAGTAATGGGAGGGGCGAGGGGCTTCAGGTTATCGGCGATGGCATCGCATCCAATTCGCCGCAGCATCCGCCTCATACGCTCGAAGAGGTCTTCCAGAGGAAGCACGCGCCATGGGCACTTGTGCTCGAGGTAATGCAGGATGCCATCCCGGATATCGTCAATGAAGGGGAAATCGGAGCGGTCACAAGAGTGTGCCGCGCGTTGCAGGGCAACGTCAATCCACGCCGTGTCGTAGCTGGATACCTGATGGTGTCCAACCTGCAGAACGGGTAATTTTCCAACGAGACAGATCATAAGGGCATCATTCGTTGAACAGCCTCCTTTGCATGTGATCCCGCATCGCTCGATTCTCGAGGGATTGAATTTCGCTGATGAACTCGCCAACATTGTCGAACTGGCGGTATACGGAAACGTAGCGGACATAAGCGACCGGATCGATCTGGTGAAGCTTGTCCATAACTTCGGCTCCGATGAGGTTGGAGGGGACCTCGGAAATATGGTCCTTGTGGAGATCGGCTAGAATTTCTTCCACTGCCCGATCCAAGCGATCCATTGACACCGGGCGTTTTTCGCACGCCTTGACGAGGCCCCTGAACAATTTCTCCCGGTTGATGGCCTCCCTGCTCCCATCCTTTTTTACCACCCTGAGTTCCGTCCGTTCGATCTGCTCGTAAGTTGTGTAGCGATACGTGCAATCGAGGCATTCGCGTCGTCGTCGAATCGTCGTCCCGTCCTTGGACATCCGGGAATCGACAACTTTGTCTTTGTGGGAACCGCACTGAATACACCTCATTGATTGCTCAGTGGGGAGTAAGGCTACCCAAGATGTGGTAGGGGCAAAGAAAAAAAGGCACTCTATTTCGTGACAGGCCGTAATTCTTACAGGAAGTCAGCAAATTAGCAAAATTGGGGATAATTATGATCTGAACTACCTGAGTCTCTAAAAAACAGGCTTTGATTTACTGACAGTGATGAAGAATGCCTTGTGGAACACGTATAGACATAATCTGGTATCCTGAAGCAGTTGAGGTCCTCATTGAGGACGGAGCTTGTTCGCCGTCCCAAGAACCGGTAAACGAGGCCCATATCGACCATGAAAAACACTATCTCAATCGCAATTTTAATCGCTCTCAGCTCTTTGGCTTTTGGAGAGCACAATGTCCTGACGCGGGCTGAAAAGAAAGAAGGCTGGAAGCTTCTTTTCGACGGGAAATCTACCTCCGGGTGGCACAGTTGGAAGACAAAGAAACCTCTGGAGGCGGGTGCCTGGGGAGTGGAAGATGGATCGCTCACTCTCATGAAGAAAGGAGCGGGTGATATTTATACCTCGGAGGCCTATGAGAACTATGAGCTCAGTCTCGAATGGAAGACCAAGGGAAACAGCGGTATTCTGATTCGGGTTAATCCGGAGGCAGGAGGGCCAATCTACAAGGTTGCTCCGGAAATGCAGATTGAGCGCTCCAAAGGAAAGAAGAGTACGGATGCCGGAGGATTATATGCTCTCTATCCGATTGCGGTTGACGGGGAGAAAAAAATTCAACCTCAAGGATGGAATACGGTTCGGATTCGAATGGTCGATGGTAAAGGAACCCACTGGTTCAACGGACAGAAGGTGGCCGAGTATCAAATAGGCAGTGAGGATTGGAACAAGAAGGTGGCAGCAAGCAAGTTTGCAACGTGGAAAGGTTTTGCCGAGACCAAGAAAGGGCACGTTGGTCTGCAGGATCATGGAGCTCAAGTCTCGTTCCGCAACGTCAAGATCAAGGAAGTCAAGTAGGAGCCTTTCCTGCCGGCGATCAGGTTTTCCGGACCATCCATGTGTAGTCACATGGGTGGTCCCTGAATCCGGATCCTGAACGGGTCATGAGTTAGGATTACCCGTTTTCACAGTAGTTCGTAATTATGACTGAGCAGATCGCAAAAGTAGCATTTCGTCCCGGCAACGACGCTCTGGCGTATCTTCCTGAGGGGCCTTGTCCCTACGGAGAGGATAAACTTTCGTGGGTAGCTATTCAGCACGGAGGGGAGTCCCGGGAAGGTTCTATCAATATTCTGGATCTTACCTCGGGGCGTAACGAGCAACATGTTCTGCCAGGGCGACCGGGGTTTGCCTTTCCGACGAAGGATGGAGACGTTTTTCTCGTTGGTGTTGAAAGGAAGGTAGGGTTCTACAATATTGGTTCGAGTCAATGGGTCGATGCTCCGGGAGAGGTAAGAGGTGAGGAAGATGGCACTATTATCAACGATGGAGTTATCTACAGGGATGGAGTGATCTTTGGAACCAAGGACGTGGAATTTACCGATCCCAAGGCTGCATTATACCTCTGGCTTCCTGAAATGACGGACCCGGTGAAACTGAGAGGAGGACAAACCTGCTCGAATGGGAAAATAGTCCTGGCGCGAGAGGGGAAGGAATTCCTCGTTGATATTGATACTCCAACCAAGCTGGTGGTAGAATACCCGCTTGATGGTGACGCAAAGCGATTGGGGGAACCACGGACAGTTCTGGATTTGAGAGAGGTTGCGTCCTACCCTGACGGGATGGTGATAACTCCTGACGGACGAAGTGCCATAATAGCGATGTACAACCCTGAAAATGTCGAAGAGGGGGAGGCTCGTCAGCACAGCCTCATGGACGGGCGGCTTGAGGCGGCTTGGAAGACTCCCGGATCGCCCCGTGTGACATGTCCACTTCTGATGGAGGTTGATGGAGAAATGGAACTGTTTCTCACTACAGCAGTCGAGCATATGCCGGAAGAGGAGAAGGCGCAGCACCCCAATGCAGGCTGCCTCTTTCGTGCAGGCTTCCCAGCCCGTTAAGCGGCTGGATGGGACTCGTGTTCCCCAAGTGCTTTCAGGCTTTCTGGAGGGATCCGAGGAGCTCTAAGAGGAACTCAAGCATCTGTGCCAATGAGTCGCGATAGGCAGATGCTTTGACCAGGGAAAGACTTTCGCGTGCCTCCCTGAGTAAATCGGTGGCGTATTGCAGGGACTTGCCGATTGCACCCTGATATTCAGCGATTCCCGCAAGAACCGTGAGATCTAGTTCTTCCTGCTGTATGATTCGTTTTTGGAGGATCTCCCGCTGGGTGTCTCCTGCTTCCTCCAACAGGTAGAGCATGGGAAGAGTCAGTTTCCCTTTTTCGAGGTCTGTCCGAAGAGTCTTACCAAATTGCTCTTCAGTTCCTACGAGGTCCAGACAGTCGTCATAGATCTGGTAGGCAGTTCCAAGTTTCATGCCGAAGTCTGCCATCGCCGATCTAACGTCTTGGGACACACCAGAAAGGTAGGCAGATAGCTCTGTGGCGGCCGCGAAAAGAGCGCCCGTCTTCATTTCGATTATGTTGAAGTAATCGTTTTTTGTGAGAGTAAGATCGAATCTCCTCTGCGTCTGAAGGATTTCACCCTGACAGACATCTCGTGAAGCGCTGGCAATTGACCTTGAGAGAACAAGATCATCGAACTCCGTTGAAAGCATGAGAGCATGAGAAAACAGCGCATCGCCGAGTAGCACTGCAATTCCGTCTCCCCATTTGCAGTTCGCAGTCGGCACATTGCGCCTTGTGTTTGCACCATCGATAATGTCGTCGTGCACCAAAGTAGCCATGTGTATGAGCTCAAGAATCATGCCGAGCTTGAGATGGTCATCAGTGACCCTCCCGGTAGCGCCCCCAACGAGAATGCTAAGGGTTGGGCGAATTCTTTTCCCGGCGGTGTCGCAAATGTAAGAGACGTAAGGCTCGACTCCCGGGTCAAACTTCCTGACCTGATCTCTCAACGACTGTTCTACAGCGTCAAGCTCCTTCCGAATCAGCTCGAAGGGTGAAGCGGTGGCATCACCTAAGTTGGGCGTGGACTTGTTTGCCATAGCCGGACGACGGTGGAACATTCACACAGGAAAACATGCGGGCAAGGAATTTCCTAAACTTTCGAAAAAAATTGAAAGCTATTTAGGATTGTCTGTCCTGGAGGTCTGTCGTTGCATCCAGAAATGATGACGCTTTCAAGACTTGGCCTCTTAGTGCTGTTCCCCGCGATGGCAAACATATCCTCAGGAATCGAAGTCGGGGAGAAACCCAAGACCCCTGAGCTCCCCGGAGTGCCTTATGTAGTCCATGACGGCACCCGCCCGCAGCCGGTAAAAGTCAGGAGTGGAGGCGCCGTATCAGTGGAGCCCCCCTCGGATGCGCTGGTCCTGATTGGGAAGAAAAGCTCTGAGACTTGGGAGGGGAACACTTGGCCGATTGCTGACGGGGTGATGACTGTGGCGAAGGGTGGTGGAGTGCGCTCCAAGGCCGTTTTTGGGGATTGTCAGCTCCATCTGGAATATCGAGTGCCTGCAGGAAGGAAGGTCCGGGGGCAGGCCGGTGGTAATAGTGGTGTCTTTTTGATGGGGCTCTATGAGATTCAAGTTGGTGAAAGTCATACCAATAAGACATATCCGGACGGGCAGACTGGGGCGATTTATGGACAGGCCCCCCCAAGAGTAAATCCGTCGACGCCACAGGGGGAATGGCAAAGTTTTGACATTATCTTTGAAGCTCCTGAATACGAGGGCGGGAAGATGGTTTCGCCCGCCGTTATTACCGTGGTTCACAACGGCGTGCTGATACATCACCGTAAAACTTTGCTTGGGCCCACGCGGCACAAGGCTCTGGCCTCCTATCCAGCTAGTCACCCTGCGAAAGCGCCAATCAGTCTTCAGGATCATGGAGATCCAATTCAGTATCGCAACATCTGGATCAGAGGATTAGGGGAGTATGACGCTGCCGCCGGAAAGTAGATGAGAGTTCTTCATATTTTTAATCAGGTTGCACAAAATTCGAAGGTGGCTCCGCTGGGAAAACAGAGGGAGGGGAAGACACCAGATATACATTACCTGCGGATCGGAGCGGGGGGGAACACGCCCTTTACGAATTCATCTTTCCACCAATAAGAATTGCTCAGAGACAGAATACAGCTAACCATTTGGATATGAAAAAGCAGAGCGTGCGAAATGCTACGATCATCCTTGGGGCCCTTGGAGCCCTTGGAGCCGGCGGTTGTGGTGATAGTGTTACCAATGTTTCGGTTGCGTCTGACGGAGCCAAGGCGATTGCCATCAAGGTTGCTCCTGACAGGTCTTCTCCTGCCTCATTGGCTGGTTATGAGGCGGTTGCACGAGCGACGGGATTCGCGAGATACATGCCTGCAACAACCCATGCCTACATGGGAATCTATGACGGGAAAGGTTTTGTCGATGAGATTCGGAAGTCGGCTCTTCTCAAGATGGCCGAGGACCAACTCGGAGGTGGGCTCATCCCAGAGAATCCTGATTTTGAACTGAATATTGAGGAAAATCCGCAATTGCAGATGGTGGCTGCATTGCTGGCGGAGGAAATTTTTGTGGGTGTCGGCAACGGAGCCCCGGGACAGGTGGCAAACATGGTTGCCTTCAACGAGTCCTACAGCCGTCAGTCTGTTAAAATTGCGATGAAGACTTTGGAGGCGACTCTTGCCGGCGAAGAGGAATTTGAAGGGGTCGGATTTCCGCTTCTTCTCCGAGGTTTGCTCAGTGATCCCAAGGGTGGCATCGGTATTGTCGAGAAAGCCCAGATGCCGCCAGTAACCTTCGGATTCAAGGTCAGCGACGGGGATCTGCGCGGACAATTGTATGAGATGGCCGCTCAAGGAATTGGGGCGATGCTTGAGGGTCTGGGGCCAGACGGTGAGGGTTTTGCTGAAGCAGTGAATGTGGAACGCGGAGGATCAAAATTCACGGGGATCAAGATCAAGGGGGAAGAACTGGTGGCCTCAATGCCCCCGGACATGAAGGAAGGGATGGCACAGTTCATGGATGCAGCCACCGTGACGAGGCTGATGAAAATGCTGGAGTCGAAGAATCTGGTTGTCGCGATTGGAGTTCACGAAAGTTACCTTGTCGCATTCATGGGCTCGAGCGCCGATGACCTTCAGATAGCCCCAAGTCCTGCGGAGTCTTTGCTCTCCCGCCCGGAAGCGGCGTTCATCAAGCCGTTTACAGGGAAAAGACTGGTGAGCCTTGTCACGATGTCGGAGGAGCTGCAGGAGAGCTCAAAGGGAGCTTCAATTTTCGGAGGCCTTGCTGCGGGCGTCAAAGAAGGCCTTGCGGAGACAGATACATTCGGAGACTCGCAGGATCTCGAAGTTCTTCTAGGGCTGATCACGGAACAGGAGAGCGCGATTTTAGACCTGCACAGGCATACGCCTGGGGGGAGTGTAACCTTCATGGAAGATGGTCTCAAGATTGAGATCTTTGGTGGAGCGGAGCAGCCCAGTCTTAACTTGGACAGTGTCCGCACCTACTCGGAACTCGGAGCTCAGGACGATGTGCTTCTTTTTGCGAACTGGGTCAATGATGCTGCCTACAAGGACAAGGTTCTCGAATATATTGAAACCCTTGGAGAGACGGTGTATCTGGCTGCCAAACGCGTTTCATCCATGGAGTTGCCTGAGGGGGTTATCCCTTTTGATGCGACAGAAGCCGAGGGAATCCTTGGCATGTTCGATGAGCAGATCCTTCCTCACTTTCTGGAGTTGTGGACGGGTGTCCGCGATGATTTGGTCGCAGGTCTCGGGGATGAGCGCGCCGTGATTATGGATCTAAAGGGAGCACTCCCTACCGTGCCAGGGCTTCCTCAGCTTCTTGCTGACGAGGGGAAGGCTCCCCGTGTGGCGGTGCTCGCGCCGGCGCGCGATAAGGAGCGACTCCAGAGTTCCTGGAAGAACACGGAAAAGGCGATCAACGGGATCATTAAGATCGTGGGGGATATGACGGGAGAAAATATTCCCATGCAAAGGCCGATGAGCAGTGAGAAAAATGATCTGAAGACTTGGTTTTTCCCGTTCCCTTTCCAGACCGATGATTTCGTCCTGAACGTCTCAGCTGACGAGAAAAACGTTTATGCCTCAACTTCTAAGTCCTACGTGCAAAGTCTCGCGGCGAGTCTGGAGAAAGTGGAAGCTGAGCCTGGAAAAAAAGGGGCTTATTTCCATCTGGATTTGACCGTTCTGAACGATTATCTCAGCGGCTGGATCAAGTTGCTTGAGGAGGAAAAAGGAGCAATCTTCGGGGAGGGTTCGCCTGACGCGGAAGATCTGATGCAAATTCTCCCAATCGCCAAGCAGGTGGTATCAGCGCTCAGTGAGCTCAAGGGAATCAGCAGCCATACCCGGAATGAGGGGGGCACCCTGAGAACCTCTGTTCATTTCAGGACCGGTAACTAGCTAATTATCGCTCAGAGCTTGGCCAGAATGACTGCTCCACCCGGTGGTCTGCTGGTTGGCTAAGCCTATTTCCGCTGGTAAAGTGTGTGCCTGAGGGATTACACTGCCCCTATGGCGAGAATGATCGTGCCTCAGGAAGACGAGCAGGAGCTCGGCGTGGCACAATCCCAGAACGTGGAGCTCCAGCTGGCGCGCCAGCGCCAACGCGATACGGTTCAGTCACTTGTCAGCTCAGTGATCCTTATTGGGTTGCTCGTAGGGGTGCTGGCCTTGATTACGATTCTCTCACTTCGAACAGAATCTCCGACAATCGTCACCTACCAAGCCACTATGCCCGAGCAGGAGCGGGTCGAGCGTCCTGAAGTAAACCAGAGAGCAAGGCCGAATCCGCCGGGACAAAAGTCTTCGCGTGCAAAAGTGATTGCCTCGCAGGCGGCATCACCGATATCTGTGCCGATTCCTGACAACCCCGTGCCCGAAGGACCTTTCGGGATGTCAGATGAGATCGGGGAAGGATGGGGAGACAACGAGGGAGACGGTACTGGAGGTGGAGGAGCCTCCTTCTTCGGCAGTTATAGAAAGGGAAAGCGGGTGGCTTATGTTGTCGATTTCTCAGGATCAATGGGCTCCACCGCAGCAGGGGGAGGGACCTTCGCTCAAGCGCTGAAGAAGGAACTTACGACTTCGATCAGCAACCTTTCCTCCGGAATGTACTTCACCGTGATCTTCTTCTCATCGCGTGCCTGGAATTTAACGACAGAGGGCGATGATTATGTGGGGAACGGGTGGCACGGTCTGGGAGAGCCGCCGCACACCGGATGGTATCCAGCTAGTGAGGGGGTGAAAAAGGAAGTCATCAATAAGATCAACAGGATGCCAGTTGCAGGAGGGACAATGTGGTATCCCGGCCTCAAGATGGCCATGACCATGACGCCAACACCAAGTATTGTATTTCTTCTTTCGGATGGAGAGCCTCGTGATGGAGATGAAATCTCCTTCAATATGAAGCAACTTAATCCGGGAGGAACGCCGATCGATACCATCGCTTTTGAAGTGCCTGGATCGCCCGCCGGGCGCCTCATGGATATAGCGAAGGATACAGGTGGAAAGTTTGTCATGGTTCACAAGGGTGAACGCAAGACTGGAAGAGCTGCTGAGGCCCTTACGGATCCTAAATACGATTAAAGAGACCCTCGGCCACCTCGACTGAGTCCGCGTTTAGGAGTGAAGGCTGTTCAGAATTGCCTCTGCGAGAGGAAGGTCTCCCGAAACAGTCACTTTTGGGTTGGGCCGCTGATTTTCTACAAGCTTTGTGGTGACTCCGACAGCTTCTGCAGCGGACACCTCGTCAGTTACGTGAATCCCGCGCTCCTGTATCAGCTTGTAGGCCTCGGAAAGTGTATCGAACCGAAAGGCTTGGGGAGTTTCCATTATCCAAAGATTTTCGCGGGATAAAGACTCACTTGTGACACACTCGTCATTGGTTCTCTTCACGGTTTCGGTCATGCGGCGAGCCAGCGCAGCAGCTCCTTCGGTCCGGGCTGTCTGGACGACCGCATTAATTTGACTTGGTAGTACCAGAGGACGAGCCCCATCATGAACGGTGATATAATCCGGCTCGGATGGAAGAGCTTCCATGCCACGGATGACGGAGAGGTAGCGCTCCTGGTCTCCTTCGATTCTGAGGACCGGCTTGCCAGATCCTGGATCAAGTTTTGCGAATCGCTCAGCACTTGTGACAACCATGATCACGTCAATTTCTTCAGCCTCCAGAAAGGCATCGAGGGTCCATTGGAGAACAGGCTGTCCGTTAAGAATGGACAGCATTTTATCGAAGCCCATCCGCTGGCTTTTGCCAGCTGCAACAATAATTGCGGCACAGCTCATTCTCAGGGGCAGATCATGGGTTGTTTTCGGGGGATCCGTGTCAAGCGAGAGGGAGGAGCTACCCTAGGCGAGGTGTTGCATCACTGCCTGAGAAAGAGCCTTGCCATCCGCTCGGCCAGCGGTCTTGTCCTGAAGGAGTTTCATGACCTTACCCATATCTGCTCTTGAGGAGGCATTGCATTCCGCAATGGCAGCATTAACGAATTCATCAATTTCCGCAGGCGAGAGAGGAGACGGAAGATACTGCTCAAGGAGGGCGATCTCAGATTCTTCTTTCTGGGCCAATTCTGAACGGCCCGCCTTGTTGAACTGATCCATGGATTCCCTGCGCTGTTTGATCTGTTTGCGGATTATGCCCACGATCTCACCTTCATCCAGAACCGCATCGGCTCCTCCTTTCTCAATTGCAGCATTCTTGACCGCACTTTTAACCGCGCGGAGAGTATTGAGAGCCATGCTATCCTTTGCTCGCATGGCATTCTTCAGGTCTTCTGTGAGTCTTTGTGCAGTGTCAGCCATTGGTTGGAAGTAGAATTCTCAAGAGGTAATTTGCAAGGTTCAAGTTCAGCAAGCAGGTCCGTCTCCTGTGCGAATGCTCATTTAAAAACTTGAAACTTGAAAGAGGAGACAAGAGGAGCCTTCTTGATGTCGTGCGTGCAGGAAGTTTCTACCTCGTTCTTGTAGGATTAGCATTATGCGTTGTAGGGGTGATATTCGTCGCCCTGATGTGGCGGAGTTTTGATCGAGCTTCTGACCAGAGGGCGTGGACCGAGGTGCAAGCCACAATCATTGAGTCCAGAGTCGACCAGCGTCAGATTGGGGCCCAAGTTAAGGTAGAATATGGTTTTTTTGTGGCCTATGGGTATTCGTATGAAGGAGTTCCCTTCACCTCGGAGCGCTATAGCCTTCGGGGTTCTCCTTGGAGTTCTTCGATCGAGAGGTCTCAGCGTCGGGTAGATCAATTCCCAGTCGGTTCAGAGGTCACCTGTTTTGTCGATCCCGGGGATCCGGCTTTTTCAGTTCTAAAGCTTGATTCAAAAGCTCCAGGTTACTCTCTCTGGTTCCCCACAATCTTCATCATCGGAGGAATCGGGATGATAGTGGGTGCCATCCGGGGAGATCTGATCCTTAAGCGCTCGCAGGAACCGTCGGGCTGATCAATGCCCGTAGGGGGTGAGGTTCAGCTAGAGGTTACTTTGACGAGGAAGCCCTTGCGCCGTGCGGACGTGAGCATCCCGTGGAGCAGCCAAAGAGATGCCCCCAAAAAAAGGATGTTTGTAGCAAGGGCAGTGGCCATCTGGCTTGCGGGGAAACTGTTAAACTCGATAACTTGTCTCATTCCTTCAAAGACATGCGTGGATGGCAGAGCCTGCGCGACAGGTTGCAGCCATCCCGGCAGGGCAGAAACTGGGTAAAATACTGCAGAAAAGGGCTGCACCATAAAGGGGACGGCCCACGCCAACGACTCGGCACCATGGCCGAACCTCAGGATCAGGCTGACCGAGACGAGTCCAAGGGCCCAGCCAAAGAGAAGGAGGTTGAGGTAAAAGGGAATCAGAGCGAGTTCGAGATGAAAGAGATTGAACTGGTAGGCGACGATTGCAATCAGCGCCAAAATCACCCCTGTGAACATAACCCTGCACAATCCAACCAAGAACATTGCGCCTACATATTCGGTAATCCTAACTGGTGCCGCAAAGATGTTCAGAAGGTTACGAGTCCACACATCCTCAAGGAATGAGATCGATACGCCTTGCTGTGAACGAAACAGTGCATCCCAGAGAATGATTGCCCCAATAAGGTAGGTGATCGTTTCTGGAAAGTTTCCAGCACCCTCGGATTGGAGATATTTTGTCAGGAATCCCCAGACGAGCAATTGCACAAAAGGCCAGAACACGAGCTCGATGATGCGCACCGGGTGGCGGGTGTAGAGCCAGAAGTAACGCAGGGCGATGGAGCCAAGAATTCGGACGTTCATGCAGTCGGTTAAAGAGCTAGGGAGCGCGATCTTATGACACGCTCGTCAGCAATAAGGGGGGTATGTGAATTCAGGCCAAAATCTCCTTTATGACCCGGGCCTCTTCCACACCTGTTAGCCGTTGATCCAACCCCTGATATCGGAAGGTAAGCTTTTCGTGGTTAATGCCAAGCTGGTTAAGGATTGTTGCATTCAGATCACGGATATGAACTGGATTCTCCAAAATGTTGTAGGAGTAATCATCGGTCTTCCCATGCTCATAGCCCCGCTTGATTCCTGCTCCGGCCATCCAGGTGGTGAAGCATCGCCCATGGTGGTCACGGCCGTAGTTATCTTTTGTCAGCTTTCCCTGTGAGTAAATGGTCCTGCCGAATTCGCCACCGCATATTACAAGGGTATCATCGAACATGCCCCGCTCCTTCAGATCCTTGATTAAGCCCGCGCATGGTTGATCGATATCCTCACACTGCTGGCGCAGTTTCGAGGGCAGGCTGCCATGCTGATCCCATCCACGATGAAAAAGCTGCTGGAAACGGACTCCTTTCTCGGCCATGCGTCTCGCCAGAAGACAATTTCGAGCGAAGCTTCCTGGTTTCTCCACGTCAGGACCATAGAGGTCTTTCACGTGTTGGGGTTCGTTGGAAATGTCCATCAGCTCAGGCACTTCTGATTGCATGCGGAAAGCCATCTCATATTGCTCAATTCGTGACTGAGTTTCCGGGTCGGCGAACCTCTCGAATGTCTCGCTGTTAAGGTCCTTAAGGCCATCAAGCATCTCGCGACGAGCATCTCGATCGATACCCGGAGGGTTGTTGAGGTAAAGCACTGGCTCTCCGTTACTTCGCAACTTTACTCCCTGATGACTGGAAGGAAGGAATCCGCTACCCCACAACCTGTCGTAAAGCGCCTGCAGTTGCCCTCGTCCACGAGAGATCATGACAATGTATGCTGGCATGTTCTCATTCACGCTTCCCAGGCCATAACTCAGCCATGATCCCATGCTCGGTTTGCCCTGCTGCTGCACTCCGGTATTGATGAACGTGATCGCGGGGTCGTGGTTGACCGCCTCGGTATTCATGGTCTTGATGATCGTGATATCATCAACGATGCCTGCAGTATGGGGCAAGAGGTCCTTGTTGACCCAGGTTCCGTGTTTTCCGAAACGCTCAAATTCAAACATCGGAGCCACGCACGGGAAGGACTTCTGCCCGCTCGTCATGCCGGTGATACGCTGACCTTGGCGAATGGAATCTGGCAATTCCTTGCCATGGATCTCCCGCAACGCCGGCTTGTAATCGAAAGTATCAATATGAGAAGGACCCCCGGGGAAAAACAGGTAAATGGCACGCTTTGCCTTCGGAGCAAAGTTTGGAAACCCCGGGATGCCATCCGCCGCCTCTGCGGAACCAAAAATCCCTGGGTTCCAGAGACCGCTTAGGGCCGCTGCGCCCATTCCGTGCCCGGTATGTAACAAGAATCGGCGCCGTGTTGGATCGTAATGCATTTCTTACTGGTGTTTGATTCTCTAAAAATTACCCGCGTGTCAGGGTTTCATCCATATTCAGGAGGAGTTGACCAACTACCATCCAAGCGGCATGTTCGACTGCATCGATCGTCTCATCGCGAGGCATCTCGCCAACGCCGAGAAACTCTTTCGCCTTTTTGGGGTCATCCCGGAATCGCTTTAACTGCTCACCGAGGACCCGCTCGATTACAGTAACCTCGGATCCGGTTGCGGGACGCGACAAGGTCAGTTTGAAACCATAATCGATTCTTGATGCCGTGCCGTTACCACCTTCCTTGATCAACCTCTGTCCGAGAGCACGAGCCGCCTCAACGAATTGCGGATCATTAAGGGTGACGAGAGCCTGAAGTGGAGTGTTGGTAATAGGCCGCTGGATCATGCATTTTTCCCGCGTCGGAGCATCGAAGATCAGCATGTTTGGCATTGGTGCAGATCGCTTCCAGTAGGTGTACATGGAGCGGCGGTAAAGCTTTTCGCCACCGTCGCGTTTGTATCGCAGCCCCCCATTGAGAGACACTTCGTTCCATATATTCGGAGGCTGGTAGGGTTTGACGCTTGGCCCGCCAATTCTTTCCACCAGCAAGCCAGAAACGTCCAGCGCGGTGTCACGGATAAATTCGCCCTGCAGACGAAAGCGTGGGGATCGTGCAAGCAAGATATTCTCAGGATCTACCTGAGCCAATTGCGGCGTTAAACGCGACATCTGGCGGTAAGTTGCCGAAAGAGCTATCTGCTTTATCATACGTTTCACATCCCAGCCGTTCTCCACAAAATCCACAGCTAGCCAGTCGAGTAACTCTCGATGACTGGGCGGGCTGCCTTGGTTTCCAAAATCATCAACAGATTTGGTCAATCCGCGTCCAAAAAGGAGCGCCCAGTAACGGTTAACCGCAACCCGGGCAGTGAGAGGGTTCGAGCCCGAGGTAAGCCACTTCGCCAGTCCCAGCCGGTTTGAAGGGGACCCTTCCGGTAGCGGTGGCAGTGCAGCCGGAACGCCGGGCAGAACGACGGCGTCCGGTCCCTCTGTAATTGGTTGGTCGTAGGCTCCACGATCGAGGATGTAGGTTTTACGGGTCTTATTGGCCGCATTGTCCTGCATCACCATCACACTGGTATTCTTCTGGCTTTTGATCCCGGTTTCCTCGGCCAGAAGCTTGCTGTGTAACGCAGCCAGGTTCTGGTAATCCTTGTCTTCTGTGGAAAGATAGTGCTCTAGCAAAACCGCCTTCTGCTCTTGTGTGCGGGAAGCAGCAGGGAGAGCGAGGATACCCTTGATTGGATCCCCACCAAGTCGCTGAATCTCAGCGTCGGAAAGATTACGGTTGTAGATTCGTAATTCATCGACTTCACCAATGTAATTTCCCTTTCCTGAGCGACTACCGATTTTAAATGGGGTCTGAGTCGCGATCGAATCCCTGAGTGAATCCTGCTCCACCTTGTTAGCCGTCAGCTTACCATCGATATAAATCTTAACACCTGTGGCCTTGGATGATCCGTCATAACTAACGGCCACATAGTGCCATTTGTCTGCCGTGAGGGATTCTGCGGATACCACCTTGAGGGCATTTCCTGGCCAGCTACTGATGATATGTGTGCCCACCGAGCGATTCTGGATCCATAAATCATAGCCTCGGAAAGCCTGTCCTTCGTCTATCCGGGCAAGCACTGCACCGCTCCCGCTGTTTGGAACCTTGAGCCACGCGGCGAAGGTGAACGGTTCGTTGCGTTCGCGAGCCGGCCACGAACCGAAAGAAACCGCACTCTTGCCATCAAATCGGATTCCCCCATGAGACCCGCGCTTTGCGGGATAGACCTTGCCGCCAATCTGTCCAACTCCACCACCTACAGTGGCCTTGATTTGTTTTCCTCCACGCTCATCCAATGGGAAGAAATGGGACAGGCCAGCAGGCTCAGGCAGGGTGTCTCCTGCAGATTGTTCCATGTTCTTCAGCCACTTGAGATATTTGGTCATCGCAGCCTGTTTGTAGTCGTTTATCTGAATGTCACTGGCCTCGATAGCTTTCCGCAACTCAGCCAACTGCTCGGCCTGTTCCCGGGGTGGGACATTAACGACAGGGGCTTGATTGCCCCCCCGCGTCTGCATTCCTGGATCCGTGGTATTATTGAAGTAGGCGAACATCTGGTAGTATTCCCGCTGAGAAATCGGGTCATACTTGTGGTCGTGACATTGGGCGCACTCCATGGTCAGGCCCATCCAGACATTTGCCGTGGTCTTGACCCGGTCGACGACGTATTCGACCCGTAGCTCCTCGGCGAATGCTCCACCCTCATCCGAGGTGGCATGGTTACGGTTAAAGCCGGAGGCCACGCGTTGCGCAACCGTAGCCTCTGGCAACAGATCGCCTGCAAGCTGTTCGACAGTGAACCGGTCAAACGGCATGTTAGAGTTGTAGGCGTCGATTACCCATTCACGCCAAGCCCACATATCGCGTGGGCCGTCCGCATGCATTACCGAGGAGTCTCCATAGCGCGCCGCATCCATCCACGCCAAGGCCATTCGCTCACCGTATCGTTTTGTAGCAAGAAGACGATCAACGACCTTTTCATAGGCGTCGGGCGATTGGTCGTTCACGAATGCTTCAACCTCGGAGGGTGCCGGGGGGAGCCCTGTCAGGTCGTAGGTCACTCTGCGGATCAGGGTGCGCCGATCTGCCTCTTTTGACTGCTTCAGTCCTGCTTCCGCCAGCCTTTCCAAAATAAATGAGTCAATAGGGTTATGGATCCGCTGATTTTGATTTTCTGTTGCTACGACCTTCGCCTTTGACGGCTGGAGGAAAGCCCAGTGCTCCTTGTATTCTGCCCCGGAGAGAATCCATTGCTTGAGCAATGCTTTCTGCTCCGAGCTCAAGACCTGATGAGATTCAGGTGGAGGCATCACCTCGTCTTCATCTTGCGAGGTAATCCGGTGTAGAAACTCACTGTCAGCAAGATTGTCGGGATTAATAGCGCTGATTCCATCGTTGGGTCTGATCGCTCCTTCGCGAGTATCCAGGCGGAGATTAGCCTTACGATCCGCGGCATCCGGTCCATGACAAAGGAAGCAATTACTCGATAGAATCGGACGGATGTCGCGGTTGAAGTCAATCGTATCTGCTGCCCGGAGGATTGGACTCACGCAGATAATAAAAAGGACCGAGGCGTACTTGGGCATGAGCATGGGTTTGGTTTTGAAGGATTCCGGCGGTACTTTGCTAGGTCATGATATCCCCGATCACGTGGCCGTGGACATCGGTGAGGCGATAGTCACGTCCCGAGTAACGGTAGGTGAGCTTCTCGTGATCCAATCCCATGAGGTGGAGTATGGTCGCCTGTAGATCATGGACGTGAACACGCTTATCGACAGCAGTGAGGCCAAATTCATCTGTTGATCCATAACTCATTCCGCCCTTTACCCCGCCGCCGGCCATCCAGACGGTATATCCGTAGTGATCATGGTCCCGTCCTTTTTTGCCTTCGGAAGTGGGGGCTCTTCCGAACTCGCCTCCCCAGATGACGAGGGTTTCATCGAGTAACCCACGAGACTTCAGGTCCTTGATGAGGGCTGCGATTCCTTGATCGCACGCATCAGCAAGAGCCTTATGACCGCCTGGGATGTCTCCATGTCCTGTATCCCATGCGATATCGTATCCGCTGATGGAGTGAGAAAGCTGGACACAGCGCACTCCTCGTTCCACCAGACGACGGGCGATCAGGCATCCCTTGGCGTATTCCGTTTCCCCGTAAAGTTTGCGGGTCGCTTCCGATTCCTTTTCGACATCGAAGACGTCCGGAACTGAGAACTGCATCCGGAAGGCCATCTCCATCGCCTCAATTCCAGCTTCAAGCCCTCTGTCGCGCTCCCGGCGCTCGAGATGTACCCTGTTCAGCTCGGTGAGGAGGTCAGCCTGCTTTCTTTGCTCGGTCCGAGAAAGATTACTGTTTTTCAGATTACGCATCGCTGCATCCGGAGTCATCTGCTCGATGTTTACGTAAGCGCCTGCGTAGGCTCCTGGCAGGAACGAGTTTCCCCAGTTGGCAAGTTTACCACGGGGTTGTGCGCGCGGGGACATTGCCACAAAGCCGGGAAGGTCTTCATTTTCACTACCAAGGCCGTAGACGAGCCATGATCCCATACTCGGTCGATTTGGCTGAAGCGAACCCACATTGGACATAAGAATCGCTCCAGCATGTTCGGGGATATCCGTGTGCATCGAATGGACAAAGCAGAGATCATCCACGACCTCTCCTACCTTCGGGAAAATATCGCTGACCCACTTTCCGCACTTGCCGTATTGCTTAAACCCAAAATAGGACGGCGCGAGTCCACCCTTGGTGTTACGGAGAGACTTGCGATCTACGAGTTGAGGCCTCTGACCAGCATATCTGGCAAGGGCAGGCTTGTAGTCAAAGGTGTCGACCTGAGATGGACCGCCCGGCATGAAGAGTTGAATGACGTGCTTCGCTCTCGGAGCAAAGTGCGGAGCCTTCGGGGCGAGGGGACCCGGCTCTGCAGCTGTTGTGGTGGTAGCGCCGGCGACAGTCGAGCCGGCTTGCTGGAGGGCTCCTGCGAGACCAAGAGTGCCGAACCCCGCGCCCATCTTACGGAGAGCCTCGCGGCGGGAGAGCTGGCCATTATGCAGGGTTGCGAGAGCCTTGCGGTAAGCGGCTTCGTGTTCTTGAAATTTCATTAGTCAGGACCCCGGTGCTCTACTGCTCCACCATCTTTCATCTTGTGGAAAAATCCAGTTTCTTTGCAGGATTAAACTCTATGCGCGGGCGGGGTGGGGGACAAGACAGAGAATGTCACCCGATGCGCTTAGCCGCTCTCGCGTTTCCCTGAATTTTCACGGTTTCGGGTCAGGGGGCTCTGTCCAGCTGGCCTTGAAAACACTCTCGCATATTCTGGTAGAAGGACATACTCAAGGCTCGGCGGAGAGCCATTCAGTCCGAGGACGACTAAATTCCCGAAATGACCGAATCCGGTCGCGAACGAGATCTCATCGGCAGAGGTCTCCCTTCAAAGACACCCCCTGCGGAACAGCAGGTGGCACGGTGGTAGATCTTGTCTTCGACCGGTAGACTGTTTGCGTTGGGAGTTCACTTATTCGACCTGCATGAATTCATGGGTTCCGAGGAGAACCTGTGCGTATCTGGCCCACGCTTTCTCGTTATCCTCCGCTTCGGAGAGATAGAGCAGCCCTGCTTGCTTTTCGATCGGTTCTGGTCGTCTCTGGAACAGAATCGAATACGCGAGTTCAAGGCGGGTCGCGTTGTCAGGCGCTGCCTGCCGCAATCGTTGGGCGAGGCTTTCTGAACGTGCAATCATGAAAGGACTGTTGAGGATGAAAAGGTACTGCTGGGGAACCGTGCTTTCAGTGCGCGCGGCGCTGGAGGAGCGGGGAGAGGGAAAGTCGAAAATACGAAGAAATTCCTCCGAAATCGATCGATCAAAATTTCTGCTGATTTTCCCATACATCGTTCGGCGTCTGCTTTCCAAGACATGCTCGTCTGGAGCGCCACCCACCTTGGAGTCAAGGTCCCCGCTGACGAAAAGGAGGCTGTCCCACCACGCCTCGATATCAAGCCGCCGGGGGTTCATGCGCCAAATAAGTCGGTTGTCTCCATCTTTGGCAAAGGATTCAGCCGCATAGGAGGTGCTCTGCTGCCACGTGCTCGATAGCATGATCTCCCGGTGTAATTTTTTCATGGACCAACCATTTTCAATGAAGGTGGCAGCCAGCCAGTCGAGCAGCTCCGGATGGGTAGGTTTCTGTCCGATCACGCCAAAGTTACTGGGAGACCGCACTAGCGCACGGCCAAAATGCTGAAGCCATATCCGGTTCACCATGACACGGGCGGTGAGTGGATTGCGAGGGTCGGCAACAGCCTCGGCCAACTGCCTGCGGCCTGATCCATCGGTGAAGTGCGGGCGCTCAGGTCCGGACACGATTTCTAGAAATTTACGTGGAGCAACTGGTCCTTTTTTTCGGAGGTCGCCCCGGATCGCAATATGCATGTCTCCACTCCCTGATTCGCCCAGCCCATGTGCGCTTGCAGGTTTTGGCGGAAGTGCAGCTTTGATCTTATCGAGTTGCTTTCGCAGGTCTTTCAGTTGCTGAGACGCAGATTCGGAGATCTTAGCCTCGACCTCGTTACGGGATACCTTCAGTTCCCGGGATTTCTCCTCAAGAAATTCATGGATGACTTTTTCCTGAGCCTTTATCCCGGATTGTATGGTCGTGAAGACGTTTTGTTCTGCCTCGCTCGCTATCGGTATATCCCGAGCCTTGGAGTTTCGAAAAATTCCCGCGATGGCGTAATAATCAGCGGCAGTAATGGGGTCGAATTTGTGGTCGTGACAGCGCGCGCAGGCCGCTGTGAGAGCAAGGAAAGCCCGCGAAAATGTATCAACCCTGTCTGCGAGGGTTTCTGCTTCTGCTTGCGCCTTGGATTCAGGATCTCCACCGTCCGAGGTATAGGTTGGTCCTACCGCAAAAAAGCCGGTCGCCAAAGCGTGCCCTTCACCAAGAAGATCTCCCGCAATCTGGTGTTTTACAAATTGATCGTATGGGAGGTCAGAGTTGAAGGCATTCACTACCCAGTCGCGGTAGCGCCACGCGTTGGGAAGGGGCTTGCTGTCCTGCGAAGCGCCCATTCCATCACTGTAGCGAGCCACGTCGAGCCAATGTCGACCCCAGCGTTCCCCGTAAAGCGGAGACTTAAGTAGTCGGTCAATTACACGGGCGAAGGCGTCGGGGTCCGCATCTTCGATGAATGCGTCGACCTCCTCCGGGGTAGGGGGTAGTCCCGTAAGTGTGAAGGATGCACGGCGAATGAGAGTGCGCTTGTCTGCAGTGGGAACGGGACGCACACCACTACCTTTCATCCCAGCAAGAACAAAAGAGTCAATCGGGCTGAGCAGCACTCTATCGGTAGATTGAACTGGAGGTTCAGGCTTACTCAGCGGCCGGAAAGCCCAGTGCTCCCTGCGAAACTTTTCAAAATCGTAGGAGGAACCCTTTGCGGCAACCTTGCTTCCATCCTCCGGGATGGGGGAACCCATTGCTATCCAGGTCGCGAGGTGGTTCGCCGCTGTGTCAGACAGTTTCTTTTTTGGAGGCATTTCAAGGTCCTCAACCTGATAGCGGACGACCTTGATGAGCAGGCTCTCGTCGGGTTTTCCCGGGACGAGAAGGGCCCCGCTGTCTCCACCACTCAGAATCCCTGCTTTGCTGTCCAGATAGAGCGACGCCTTCAACTTGGAGGACTTACTGGAATGGCACTCGTAACAGTAAGTGGCGAGAATCGGCCTGACGTGATTCTCGAAATAGTGGATGCCTTCTTCGGTCGGAGAGGCGGCTCTCAGCAAGCTGCCTGCGAAAGGAGTCATCGCCGCCAATACCGCAAGCCCTGAGAGGAAGCTGCTGGAGGGACGAACCATGGAGCGCGATCTTCAGGCAAGAGCAAGTGCCAACGATTTTCTACTTATTCCAAGGCGCTCTCTCAAGGGAGTCACGATATTTCATCGCAGCCTCGGTCCGGGAACGGACGTGCAGCTTCTCATAGATATGCTTCAAGTGAACACGAACGGTTTCAACGCTGATCGAAAGTTCAGCAGCGATTTCCTTGTTCGCGAGACCTCGGGCAACAAGTTGCACGATTTCGGTTTCACGCTTGGAGAGATTAAAGGCCTGACTTGCCTCGCTACTTGCGGGGCGATGGAAGGCTTCCACGACAAGTCGAGCAATCTCAGCCGACATTGGCGCTCCTCCAGCCCGGACTTCGAAGATTGCACGACAAAGATCGTCGGGCGAAGCATTCTTGAGGAGGTACCCTGAGGCCCCAGCTTGAAGGGCGTCAAAGATCTTTTTGTCATCGTCGTGCACAGTAAGCATGATCACGTCGACGTCAGGGTGGGTTTCCTTCACCTGTATTGTCGCCTCGATGCCAGACATTCCGGGCAGGCTGATATCCATCAGTATTACATCTGGACCACCGTTCTCGATGGCCTTCAAGCCATCCTCGGCGTTTTCCCAGACACCAAAGGTTTGGATGCCGTCCATGGCGTCGACAATTTTTCGAACAAGCTTTCCAAGCGCCGGAGTATCCTCAATGACGGCGACCTTGATGGGGTCTCGATTAATAGTAGCCATAACTCGAAGTGGAAGGTTCGTCCCAGAGAGGGATCAGTTCAACGCAAAATCTCCAATATTTCCGGGAAATTGGTGATAGAGCCCGCTTTGCCATTGGTGGAAAGAACTCTGATTTTGGCAGAAAAGGAGGAGGCCCTGTCCCCGGAATCCCCGGGAGGACCTTCTCTCCTGCTGGCTCAGGACAGTAAATCGTGAATCACCTTTGATTCCCGAGTCAAGCTAGTGAGGCGTTTATCCGCACCTCCGTGGCGATGGGTTAACTTGAGGTGGTTTATACCGAAGAGGTGGAGGAGAGTCGCATGGAAGTCGTTGACGTGAACAGGGTTACGAGAAGGCTCCCAGCCGATATCGTCTGTTTCACCATAGTTGAAGCCGGGCTTTACCCCGCCTCCGGCCATGAACATGGTGAAGGCGTTCGGATGGTGATCGCGTCCAGTATTGGGCTTGCGCCCCGGGCGGTTCTCGCCAAGAGGTGTACGGCCAAATTCTCCTCCCCAGACCACAAGAGTCTCGTCAAGGAGGCCCCGTTCCTTGAGGTCGGTGATCAAGGCGGCAACAGGTTGGTCACTCATCCCGGCGTTAAATTCGAGTTCGTTGTCGAGGTTAGAGTGCTGATCCCATGACGCGTGAATCAGGTTTACGAAGCGAACACCTCGTTCCGCAAGGCGTCTGGCCAGGAGGCAGTTCCGCGAGAAGGTGCTCCATGTGCGAGAGCTACCCTTCCCCCGTCCCCCGGAGGCTGGGTCATCGCGGTTAATACCGTAAGCTTCGAGAGTTTGATTGGATTCACCCGAGAGGTCTGCGAGCTCAGGTGCGGCGGTCTGCATTCGGAAAGCCAGCTCGTAGGCTGCTATCCTGCTTTCGATTTCTGGATCGCGGATAGCCTCATGAGCGATCCCGTTCAGTTTACGCAGGGCGTCAAGGCCCCGCCTCTGAATTTCCGGAGAGATGCCCCCGGGGTTGCGGAGGTTGAGAACAGGTTCATCACCATTACGGAAGCGCACCCCAGCAAAGCTGGATGGCAGGAATCCGCTTTGATAGAGAGTTGCCCCCCCGCTGGAGCCACGACCTGCAAGGAGAACAACATAGCCGGGAAGGTTTTCATTTTCACTGCCAAGCCCGTAGGTCAGCCATGAGCCCATGGTCGGAAGGCCGAAGTGCGGTTCTCCACACTGCATCATCAGCTGTCCAGGATGATGATTGAACTGAGTTGTATGCATGCTCTTGATCATGCAGAGGTCATCTGCGCAGGAAGAAAGGTGAGGAAGGAGGTCAGAGAACCACATCCCAGACTGCCCATGCTGCCGGAAGGTTCGTGTACTACCCATCAGGGTTGCACTTTCCTTCTTGAGGAAAGCAAAGCGCATCTTCTCAAGGATCGAGGGATCCATTTTTTTCCCATCGAGCTCGTTGAGTTTCGGCTTGTAGTCGAAGAGATCCAGTTGAGATGGAGCCCCTGCCATAAAAAGAAAGATGCAGCGTTTTGCTCTGGGGGCAAAATCAGCGAAGGCGTTTTCGGCTCCTCCGGCATTGGACGCGAGTATATGAGTGAGCGCGAGACCACCCAGACCGCTGGCCGAGGTAGCAAGGAAATCTCTCCGGGTCCGGAGGTAGAATTCTTCAGGAGATATCATGACTCGGATTCTACTTACGGGCAGGTGATGAACTCGTCGAGGTTCGTGATGATTCGGACGGTAGCTGTCCAAGCGGCTAAGCTGGGCTTGTCTTCTCCGCAAAGATCCCGGGTCTGATCGGGGTGATCCAGATAGTATGCATGGTTTTCCTCCAGAAGTCCGAGGGTAATATCAAGCTCCTCGGATTCCGGTAGCCTCGAAAGGGCCAGCTTGAAGAGATGCTCGACCCGCTGCTGGTCATCGGTGAGAGAAGGATCTCCATCGATCCGTCGTGCAAGGGCCTGACTGGCCTCATGAAAAACAATGTTCTGAAGGGTAGTCAGTGCCATCAGAGGCGTATTGGAAACGTTTCGCTGAGTGATAGAGGTGTTGGAGTCCGGGCAGTCAAACGTCATAAGATTTGGAGCGGGTGCAGTACGTTTGAAGAAAGTGTACATTCCGCGCCGATAACGATTCTCACCCTTGCTGACATTCCATTTGAAGTTATTAGCGAAGCTTTGAGCTGCAACATCTGCAGGAATAGGAGGAAATTGGCTTTCTCCGCCCGTTTCTGTATTTAGAAGACCCGCGACAGAAAGGTGGAGATCCCGGATGATTTCAGCCTCCACACGCTTTCGATTTTGCCGGTGAAGCAGTCGATTGTCCGGGTCCTCGCTGGCATACTCCAAACGGTGTCTTGATGACTGACGATAGGTTTGGGAAGTGACGATTTTTCTTATCAGTTCCTTACGGCTCCACCCCTTTTGAATAAAGAAATTAGCCAGCCAGTTCAAAAGTTCAGGGTGTGACGGACTCTGACCCTGCGATCCAAAGTTTTCCGGTGTGGGAACAAGACCATTCCCGAATAGATGTAGCCAGACAGTGTTTGTTGTGACTCTTGCGGTCAGAGGGTTGTCCGTGCTGCTCAGCCACTTGGCCAGATCCATTCTGTTGGGACTTCCTCCGGAAGGTGTCAGAGGGTGAAGGGAAGAGATTCCTCCCGGAGCAATAACACCTTTTTCTGTTGCGGGCTGCAGGAAGTCACCTCGATGAAAGAGGTAGGTCTTACGTTTTCCCTGCCCTCTCATGACCGCCGCTTTCAGGGGCTTTCCAGTGTTCAGAGGGAGCTGTATTTCTCCTTCGTCTGCTTCATTGAAAAAGGCAAAGATGCGATAGAAGTCAACTTGAGTCATCGGGTCGTAAGGGTGATCGTGGCACTGTGCGCATTCGAGGGTGAGCCCCAGCCATGTCCGGGTCGTAGTTGCGACCCTGTCAATGGCGCGTTTTACCCTGTCCTCCTCCTGATCAGTCCCACCTTCTGTGTTGCGCAGCGTTTGACGATGAAATGCGGTGGCGAGATGCTGTGATGGGTCGGCATCTTCCAAAAGATCACCTGCGAGCTGCTCGATGGTGAACTGATCAAAAGGCATGTCCTCATTGATGGAACGAATCACCCAGTCACGCCAGAGCCACGCGTTGGGGCGTGGATTGTCCTTTTCGTATCCGTCACTGTCCGCGTAGCGAGCCTGATCGAGCCAATGGCGGCCCCACCGCTCTCCAAAGTGAGGAGATGCGAGAAGTCGGTCTACTTCAACAGTCACTGCACTTTCCGGATCTTTCTGCCAGGCGGTCAGAAACGCTTGTAGCTCTTCCACAGCTGGAGGCAGACCTGTGAGGTCGAGGCAGAGACGTCGCAGTAATGTAGCGGGTGCGGCAGGAGGAGAGGGGGTCAAATTCTCTTTTTCAAGTCGATGCAGGACGAAGTGATCGATTTCGTTAACGGCCCAACCCTGTTGGCCTACATCGGGTGGAGGCATTGTCGGAGGAGGGATGTAGGCCCAGTGCTCAGGCCATGGGGCACCCTGCTTGATCCAACTCTGGATCAGCGCCAGGTCCCTTTCGTTGAGGGGGCTTTCCGGAGGCATGCGTAGGTCGGGGTCCTCGTGAGTAACCCGGAGAAAGAGTTCGCTTCCCTCTGGGCTTCCTGGCACTAGAAGTGGCTCGCCCGTCTTTCCCCCGGCCAACGCCAGCGTACTACTGGTAAGGTTCAGATCACCCCGTTGTTTGACGCCACCGTGGCATTCCGCGCAATGCTTGTTCAGTAACGGCTGGATATCCCTCTTGAAATCGACGGGTGCTGCTGCTCCATGATGCGCAAGAGCACCGAGGAACATGGTAAGGAGAAGGCAGGACTTGAATGCCAGTTTCAAGGAGGAGGCTTGGGTTTGCTTCAAAAATGGTGATTTTTCGGGAGTAAACAAGAAGCTTTCCACCGGACCCTCAAGCCTTCAGGCTTTTGGGGTTTCAGAGAACCTATCAACCCATGGGAATCTTCACCAGCGATCAACTTACGGCGTTTAAAGAGGATGGATACCTGATTATCCGGGGCTTATTCGGTGAGGAGGAAATCAGGCTTCTTGGAGAAACTGCTCGAAATGATCACGCCATGGATCAGGCGTCCTCCACCATGGATGATGGAGAAGGAAATAACGTCAGATTATCTCTTTGGAATCATCCGGGAGACGGGGTGTATGGGATGGTGGCCCGGTGCAGGCGAGTTGTGGACGGGGTGGAGGAGCTTCTCGGAGAAGAAGTCTATCATTATCATTCAAAGATGATTTTGAAGGACGCCAAAGTCGGAGGAGCCTGGGCCTGGCACCAGGATTATGGCTACTGGTATCAGAATGGCCTGCTTTTCCCCGACCTCGTGAGTGTGATGATCGCGGTTGATCCCGCAACACGGGAGAATGGCTGCCTGCAGGTTCTGCGTGGGTCTCATCGGATGGGGCGGGTTAACCATACGCTTTCCGGTGATCAGGCTGGTGCTGACATGGAGCAGGTAGATGAGGCCCGCCGGCGCCTTGAAACTGTTCATTGTGAAATGTCGGCGGGTGACGCTCTCTTCTTCCATTCAAATACCCTGCACTGTTCTGCGGCAAATAATTCGGATCACTCGCGCTGGGCATTAATATGCTGCTACAATACGAAAAGTAACGACCCCTTCAAAGACTCACATCATCCCGGATATACTCCGCTTTCCAAAGTTGATGATGAGATGGTACTTAAAGTGGGGCGGAATGATGCGCAGCGCTCCAGTGTCGCCTTTGCGAATCTGGCAGACGAGGACCAAAGCGCGAAGAGCCTATCAAGCGAAGAAATGTGACAGCTAGCGAGCAGCTCCGATAACTGTTGGCCGGGGGTCATCATTAAATACCAGAAACAAACCCAAATAGCAAAATCATGAAACTTGGAATTATCAACAGCGCGTTCGACCAGGCAGGAGTCGATACGAAAACAGGACTAGAGCATGTTGCCCGGATCGGGTTTGACTCCGTGGATATATTTACTGAGGCGATGACCATCGAGCAGGAGGAAATCGATCTTATCAGAGGGACGTGCGAGGATAATGATCTGCCCATCGTATCCACCGTAGTCGTTGCGGCCGGACTTGTTGACTTTAATGACCCCGTCCGGGATTACCATGTCAAGAGGGCTAATCGATTCGTAGATCTCGGACAGACATTCAGTTCGAATAACCTTCTGCTGGTGCTTGGAGAGTATATCTGGCAGCGAGAAGTGATCCCACCTGAAGCACAGTGGGAATGGGGAGTCGAAGGGGTTAGGAAAATCGGTGAGTATGCTGGCGAGCGAGGGATGGAGATTGCCCTCGAACTTGAACCGTTCAGGCTGAGCCTCCTCAACAGCGTTCCCAAGATGGCTCAGTTTATCGATGATTGTGGTCTGCCCAACGTAAAAGCCAATATTGATATCAGCCATCTCGTCCTGGCAGACACTCCGCCGGATGCGCTCGAGCTTCTCAGGGGAAAGGCGACTCATGTGCATATCAGTGACTGCGACGGCAAGGTGCATGGTGACCTTCCTCCCGGGCGGGGAGTGGTTAAGTTCGCACCTTACCTGCAAGCGATCAAGGACCTGGAGTTTGAGGGAGCAGTTTCGCTGGAGCTGGAGTATTCACCTGATCCCGATAAGATCGTCGAGTGGGTCGAAGAGGCTTATAATGCAACGGACAGTCTCATGGAGCAAGTTGGGTTACGAGGCTAACAAGGCTTTTGACCGGATGAGCTGGTGGAAAGAATTTCTTATTACGCCGAATCGATATGCCTGAAGATGATGATTACGGATTGAGTCCCACCAAGGAGATCACTGAGATCGATCCTCCAGAAGTTAATTACAGGCCCTCCACCCCGAGAAGCTATCGTCCTAAAATCGCAATAATCGGAACTGGAGGCATCAGCGAATTCCATTTGAAGGCTTATCGCAGGTGTGGTTACGAAGTTGTGGCTTTTATGAGTCGAACCCGGAGTAAGGCCGAAGCCAAGCGCGATGAGTTTTTCCCGGAGGCCGAGGTTTATGATGATTATCGCGCCATTCTGGAGCGGAAGGATATTGAGGTGCTCGACATCACACCGCACCCTGCTGATAGATTGCCGATCGTGAGGGAAGCCCTCATGGCCGGAAAGCATGTGCTGAGCCAGAAGCCCTTCGTTCTCGACATGTCTGATGGTGAAGAGTTAGTGCAGATCGCGCAGGAGAATGGGGTCAAGCTTGCCGTGAACCAGAATGGGCGCTGGGCACCTCATTTCGCTTACCTGCGAAACGCTGTGGCGGAAGGTGTCATTGGACGGGTGACTTCGGTAGATTTCAGTCTCCAGTGGGACCAGACATGGATCAAGGGAACGTCAGAATTTGAGAGTATCCACCATCTCGTCCTTTTTGATTTCGCAGTCCACTGGTTCGATATCACCAGTCAGATCATGGACGGGCAGGATCCGATCCGGGTGCTGGCTTCGGCGGTTCGCTATGATGAACAGGTTTACGGGCCTCCCGCTCTGGCAGCCGCGATCGTGGAATACCCCGGGGCTCAGGTGCGTTTTTCCTTTAATGCTCATGCTACTCTTGGAGAAGAGGACGTGACCACCGTAGTGGGGACGAAGGGGACGCTGCGCACACGCGGACCAGGCCTTAACGATCAGTCAGAGATGGAAGTCTACCTTGAGAAAGGGCAGTGTAAGGTTCCACTCGAAAGTTGCTGGTTTGATGCCGGATTCGAGGGGACGATGGGGGAACTGCTTTGCGCCATTGAGGAAGATCGCGAACCGAACAACTCTGCGAGAAGCAATCTCAAGTCTCTGGAATTATGTTTCGCAGCACTGGCCTCGGCTGATACCGGTCGACCCGTGGAGGTGGGCTCGGTGCGGACCGTCTCAACCGGCCCGTCCTAGTCTTCAGTCCGGGCAGTGCCAAAATCCTTTCCGGCCTGCTCTACGAGTGAGGCCTTGAAATCGTCTCCCTCGTAGACGAGTAGTCGGTAGCGGTAGGTGAGACTCTCTCCCATGGCGATCTTGATATCGCCACGTCTTGCAAGGGCTGGACCTATTCCAAACTGGCCGTCGATACGCCAGAGGGTGGGGTAGCCCGGATTCTCTGGATGATCGATCATAACAACATGGGCCATCTTAGCCATGCCTTCGATTTGCATGGCGAGGTCAACCCATTTGGCTGATTTTCCTTCTCCCTGCTGGTTTCTGTGTCCCTCGCTGTTGAGGCAAGCAGCCTTGATTCCTCGTTTCCAAGGCATGCGCAGAAAGAGTCCCCCATAGGAATACTTGCCGATGGTGACATCCTGCAGTGCGGTGCCAGTCCACTTGAGATCGAGTATGTAATGGTCCTTCCCCGGAGAGTAATGCCACTGCTGCAGGTCTCCGAGAATCGGGGTTCCCTTGCCGTCAAGAAGCTGGGAATGGAATTCCATGGCGTTTTCACCCCGACGATTTTGAAGGTGCTTCCAATGGTCTGCCTTGTAATTATGAAAGTAGTCGCGCCTGTTTATTCGTGTCTGGCCCCAGTAAAGCCCGGTCTGGTGTTTGTGGTGTCCGGGCGAAAACTGGGTGAGGACGTGTTTTCCATCTGGTGACCGGAGTGGGTGAATGTAGGGGCGTGTGTGATTCTTGCTGTCCCCCTGCTCTACGATAACATGTCCATTCGTGGTATTTGGGATGCCCACAGGCTCATTCACGGTGACGGTTTTTTCCGCCATGCAGAGACAAGGGATGAGGAAGCTCAGAATAATTTTTCGGATCATGGTAGTATCAGGTCAGGATTCCTTTTACAGGATGTGCGGGTTCGACCCCGGTAATTTTTTCGTCCAGCCCGCGATAGGGAAAGATGAGACGGTTGTGGTCAATACCCAGTTGATGAAGAATGGTAGCATTAAGATCACGGATGTGGACGGGATCCTTCTTCACGCTCCAGCAGTAGTCATCGGTTTCCCCGTAGGTGATCCCTCCCTTGATGCCGCCTCCCGCCATCCAGATTGAAAAGGCCCGTCCGTGGTGATCCCTGCCTGCTCCGGAGCTGTCAAGCTGGCCTTGTTGATAGACGGTTCGACCAAATTCGCCACCCCAGATCACCAGTGTTTCGTCGAGTAGTCCTCGTTTCTCAAGATCAAGGACCAGTGCCGCTGAGGGCTGGTCGGTATCCTGGCATTGGCGGGGCAGCTGGGACTGCAGTGCGATGTGCTGGTCCCAGCCACGATGGAAGAGCTGAACACAGCGGACTCCACGTTCTACGAGACGTCGAGCCATGAGGCAGTTGGCAGCATAGGTACCTGGTTTCCGTGATTCTGGTCCATAGAGGTCGAAGGTGGAATCAGGCTCCTTGCTTAAGTCGGTGAGCTCCGGAACGCTGGCCTGCATGCGGTAGGACATCTCATAGGCCTGAATACGGGCCAAGGTTTCCGGGTCACCAGACTGCTGTGCGAATGCCTGATTGAGTCGCGCGAGGTCGTCAAGTTGGCCACGTCGCTGCGAGCGGCTGATTCCCGGGGGATTATCCAGATAAAGAACAGGATCTGCACCAGCTCGCAGGAGAACGCCCTGGTGCTCAGAAGGAAGAAACCCGCTGCCCCAGAGGCGCGAATAGATTGGTTGTCCCGGATTCTTCCCTGTGCCCTGGCTGAGCATGACCATGTAGGCTGGGAAATTCTCCGTTTCGCTACCCAGTCCGTAGCTGAGCCATGCCCCGAGACTCGCCTTACCCAGCTGCATAGTTCCCGTGTTGATGAAGGTTATCGCTGGATCATGGTTGATAGCCTCCGTATTCATCGAACGCACCACACAGATTTTGTTGGCGATCTTCTGAGTCCACGGCAGGAGATCGGAGATCCATGCGCCGGCGGGTCCGCATTGCCTGATTGGAGCCACAGGTTTTGCGACAGGGAAATTTTTCATGCCGGCGGTCATGCCGGTGACACGTTGTTCACCTTTGACCTCCGGGGGCAGATGTTTGCCGTGGTTCTTTATGAGAAAGGGGGATCCGTCAAAGAGGTCAATGTGAGAAGGACCCCCCGACTGGAACATGTAAATGACGTGTTTGGCTTTCGGTGCCAGCTGAAAGGCAGGGTGAGGAGAGTTACTTGTATCTCCCCTCGCCATCATGGCGGTCAGAGCTGCCGCTCCGAAACTGTTACCCGCAGTTCCGAGAAAGGCACGGCGATTCAGCATCGTGGAAAGATCGGTTATCATATCATCTTCTGGTTACGGATTCCGAAAGATTCAAGAGCAGGCCGCAAATATTCGTCCAAGCAGCGTGTTCAGCCGCTGGAAGGGTGGGATCAGGAAGTGATTCTCCTACCGCAATAAGGCTTTGTGCCCCCGATATATCGTTGAGGTAGCGGGTTCTCTCGCGGGCGATAGCGATTTCTAGGATGGCCAGCTCCTCTGGATCTGGTGGCCGTGAAGTTACGTGCTCGAAAGCTCGCCGCAGACGTTCCTGATCGGATCCGTCTCTGGAGAGAAGTTGCTGAGCGAGGACCCTTGAAGCCTCAACGTATTGAGGATCATTCATGAGAATAAAGGCCTGAAGGGGGGTATTGGTCACTCCGCGTCCAGTGATACAGGCCTCTCGATTGGGAGCATCAAAAGCTGCCATTGCGGGCGGAGGCAGGGTTCGCTTCCAGTAAGTGTAAATCGACCGACGATAAAGGTTTTCCCCATGGTCCTGAACGTAGGTCTGTGATGTGGCAGGGGTTGATCCGTAATGACTGACCTGCCTCCAGAGATCTCCAGGATGATAGGGTTTTACGCTGGGGCCGCCGATTCGTCTGACAAGAAGCCCAGAGGTCGCAAGAGCGTGATCCCGTATCATCTCAGCTGAAAGGCGAAAGCGAGGACCCCGTGCGAGGAATTCGTTCAGAGGATCTCGCTCGAGGAGTTCGGCGGTGGTGTTTGAGCTTTGGCGGTAGGTGCGAGAGGTGACAATTGTTCGGATCAGGCCCTTTACGTCCCATCCGGAATTTTGGAATGTGAGTGCCAGCCAATCAAGCAGTTCCGGATGGGTCGGCCATTCTCCCTGAGTTCCAAAGTCGGCACTTGTTTTTACAATTCCGCGACCGAAGAGCATTTGCCAGAACCGATTGACCGCGACCCGGCTGGTGAGGGGATGATCAGGCCGCACCAGCCAGCGGGCGAGATCCAACCTGTTGAGATCGCGATCAGCCGGAACCTCCAGAGGGGGAAGGAATGCGGGAACACCCGGTTTGACGGCCTGTCTCTTGTCCGCATAAAACCCTCTCTCGAGAACGTGGGTGACCCGTGGTTTTTGAGATGTGTTCATCACCATGATGCGGTGATTTCCGGTCAGGACCTCGAGTCGTCTCTGCAGGTTGGAGACTTGGTGCCTCGCAGGAGATTTTGCGCTGCTGTGAGCATTAAAATAATCACGAATGAATTCAATCTGTTCGCTCGTTCTGTCCTCCGGTGCAAGAGTGATAGCTTCTCTGAGCGCTGTCGGCAGCATGGAGGTATCGTCCGCACCCTTGATCAGGGCGAGGCGGAACTTTTTGGGAGAGGCTCCTTCCCCGTAATTGAATACGAGCTCAGTCGTTAGATAGGGTTGATTGACCGTATCGACAGGTTCCTTGAAAGTGACGGTCAGGTGCTGCTGCTGGTTCACCTCGGAAAGGGCTGGGGCCCAGCCAGTGCGGCGGCTTGTGTCATGCACTGACTCAGGACGAAATCCGGGTTTGAAGGATGAAGCGGTGACGCGTTGGTAGGGGGTTGCAGTATTGAGATCTATATTTTTGGCAGGAAAGGGGTTGAAGCACGGTGTGATAGTGCTCATTACGAATCCCCCGGGCATTGATTTACCCCCGAAGCCAATCTTGCCTTTGTTCGCAGGTTCGAAGATCACACGTAATCCGGTAACGACTCCTGTTCCTTCTGGAATGCGACAGCAGACATTGTAGGCCGAGAAATCTCCACCTGCAGCCTCAACCGATTCATCGCTCTTCACTTGAATCCGGTTGGGATCACCGTTGGGTAAAGTGGCGGTCAGGTGATCAAGAGAGATCAGCTGAAAGTCCCTGCCGGTGCGCTTTAAGTCGTTCAGGACGTCTTCCTCCCACTGGGCCTGTAAGGTTGGTTTCGGGGCGGCAAGTTCCCGTTCTGCCTGTTCAAGTTCCTTTTGAATGGAAGCCACTTCAAGATCAGTCGCAAGAGGTGTCTTGGTCTGAATGAATGGGCGCGGATTCACCCCGCGATCTCCGTCATGGCCGTGGTCGTCAAGAGTATTGAAGAACGCGAACAGCTTGTAGTATTCCACCTGCTTCAGGGGATCGTATTTATGGTCATGGCACTGACCACACCCGGTGGTGAGGCCCATGATGGATTCTCCCGTTGTTTTTACCCGATCGACCACGTAGTTAACCAAATTTTCCTCTCCAATAGTTCCACCCTCGTGGGTAACCGAGTGATGTCGGTTGTATGCCGTTGCGATTAGCTGACTGTTAGATGGTTTTTCAAGTAGGTCGCCAGCCAACTGCTCAATTAGAAACTGATCGTAGGGCATGTTATCGTTGAAGGCCTTGATGACCCAGTCCCGCCAGAGCCAGGCATCACGCCCTCCATCGATTGAGTATCCATTGGTGTCGGCATAGCGGGAAGCATCCAGCCACGGTAGTGCCAGTTGCTCTCCGAAGTGAGGAGAGTTTAGCAGCCGGGTGACAAGATTTTCGTAGGCGCTATCTTTTTTGTCCGAGAGGAAATCCGCGATTTGTTGTTCCGAGGGAGGGAGACCGGTTAAATCGAGATGAAGACGCCGGGCGAGAGTGCGCCGATCAGCCTCCGGGCTGAACCTTAATTTCTCTTTGGTAAGACGGGATGCTACAAATCGGTCGATAGGATTTTTTTCTTCTACCGCAGGAAGAGCCGGTAGCACAGGAGTGGTAAATGACCAGTGACCCTCGTATTTCGCTCCTTGTTGAATCCACTCCCGAATGAGATTTTTCTCTTCCGTGCTAAGTTCCTTGTGGGACTCAGGTGGAGGCATGATCTCGTCAGGGTCATCGCTGACAAGGCGTTCCCAGAGCATGGATTCCTCCGGGTTGCCTGCCCGTATAACGGGTTCATCACTCGCGCCTCCTGTGAGAAACCCGTCTGCAGTGTCGAGGCGGAGTTTTGCCTTGCGCTCGTGCTTGTCAGGTCCATGGCAGGTAAAGCAATTCCGCGCCAATATCGGTTGGATATCGCGATTGAATCGGACTTCCACTGCTTCACCGTGACATGGCAGGGTGAGCAACAAAAAGATGGGCAGGCGCTCCCAGTTCATAGATGCGTCTCCGGATGCAAACATGAGAGGGGAGGGGTGACAAGCCGGGGAGACATTCTGTTTAGAACAGAGGGACGAGAGAACTGGGAGGCGCGCATGTTCGATTTCCGCTTGGCACCCTCCCGCCCTCCTGAGATGCTGCAAGAGATGCACCTTAAGTGCAAATGCCCGCATTGCGGAACGAAGATTCGTTATTTGGTCGAGCTCTCAAGCGGGTTTGCCCACTGCCCGGGGTGCAAGACGCAGTTCCAGCTGCCTGATGCTCCACCGGGGGTTCCCAGAATGGCAAGTCGAAGCCCCTTGGAAGAGCGCTCCGCTGCGGCTCGAGCAGGGAGAGCTGGGGACAGAATGGGTCGAATGGGAGCTATGAGCCTTGCCCTCACCGACCCGATGAATTCGCAGCCTGCTGCGATGAAGTCGATGGGGAAGGAGACGATGTTGACATGGGGATTTCTATTGTGGATAGCATTCCCGATTACAGGGTGGCTGGCATTTTGGAGAGGGACGAATGTTCTAAGCAGGCATCTCTTTGGTAGTGTCCTGGAGGTTGCCGGGAATTCTGGTCCGGGCGCATCAGGAAGTGCAAAAGCAGCTGATCACATAGCGGTGGGTGCAGAGCTTCTAGTTTTTGCACTCCTCCTTCTCGGAGTTCTGATTATCCTCAATATTCTGCACGGAAGACGGGTGTCCGTTCGTGAAGTTCTTTTTACCGCGGCTCTGGCACTCCTTCCATTCGTGGGTCTCTCGCTCTATTTCTCCATGCTCTCGTTTGTCGACCTGAAGTCTCCGGAAGCAGGTGAAGCTCTCGGCCATCTCACGATGTTCGTGACACTGCTTGCCTTAAGCAGTTTCTTTCTCCTTCTCTTTTCCTCGATTACAAGAGTGATTGGATTTTCGCGGAAGGCAGGGTTCTGGTTAGTCCCGGGTAGTCTCATTGTTGTATTCGTCCTTTTCACGTGGATTACCAAGTTGACTGGCGAAATCAGCCAGAAGGGAGGAAAAAGTGGAGCAACGGTGCCACTGCATGTCGATGTCTGCTGGAATGGCTCCAGTCATCCTCGGTCACCCAAATAGGCCAAAACCTTCAGAATGCCCCAGATAATTTGTTCTATCCGGCATTCCTGACCCGTATTGATCGCAGGTAGATGAATTCGCAGTTTGACCGCAAGGCTCTTTTCCTGTGGCTTTGGGGTAACTGACTGAGTTCCACCAAAATCATGAATATTACCCGCTTTATCCCAGCTGCCGGACTCTCCTCCGCAGTATTCCTCCTAGGACTTTGCAAAGCCAGCGCCGAGGTGTCTGTTTCCAAGATCTTTGGAGATCACATGGTTCTTCAGCAGGAGGCGCCTATTAGAATCTGGGGTGCGGCCAAGCCGGGAGAACAGGTTATCGTGGGTGTTGCAGGGGGAGGGAATGCGCTCGTTAAAGCAGACGATTCGGGCCACTGGAAGGTTGAGTTACCAGCAATGAAAGCTGACGGAAAAGCTCATACCATTACCGTGCAGGGTTCCAAAGAGGCCGATAAGATCACCCTGAAAGATGTCCTTATCGGTGAAGTCTGGATCTGTTCCGGTCAGTCCAACATGGAGTGGAGCGTTCGTCAGTCCATGAATGCTGACCGGGAAATTTCGGGAGCAAAGCATCCCCAGATCCGTCTCTTCAACGTTCCGGGCCATGTTCGTAATGCGGAACCAATGGATGATCCAAGAGGGCAGTGGCAAATCTGCTCGCCCCAGACCATTTCAGGATTTAGCGCGGTGGGTTACAGCTTTGGAAGGGAATTACAGAAGAGTCTCAAGGTCCCTGTTGGACTTGTGGGGACAAACTGGGGAGGAACCCGAATTGAACCATGGACACCGCCAGTTGGCTTCAAGTCCGTCTCAAACTTGAAAGATTATGTGGAAAATCTGGATGCAATTGAGGCCGCCAAAAAAAGTGGAGGTAGTCGCCCTCGTCCCAAAGGAGGCGCAGTTGAGATTTTCAATGGGATGGTCGCCCCTCTCGTTCCGCTCAGTGTGCGAGGAGCTATTTGGTATCAAGGGGAGTCAAATGCTGGAGATGGGCTTCGCTACGAATACCTCAAGGAAGCGCTGGTGAACGGGTGGCGTTCTGTTTTCAAGAACGACAAGCTTTCATTCTACTGGGTGCAGCTAGCAAATTTTCAAGGGCCAAATGGAAACCCCGCGGGTGGGGGATGGGGTCCTGTGAGGGAAGGTCAAAGGAGAGCCCTGAGAGTGCCCGGGACGGGAATGGCAGTCATCATTGATATAGGGGATGCTCGTGATATTCACCCGAGGAATAAACAGGATGTCGGTAAGCGTCTCGCGCTATGGGCTCTGGCCAAGGACTATGGCAAAGAGATCGTGTTTTCAGGGCCTCTCTACAAGAGCATGAAGAAAGAGGGGGATGCCATAAGGATCAGCTTTGATCATGTGGGTTCAGGCCTGATCACGGGCCGCAAGGAAGGCTTGAATCCAGTTATGGAAGTCGGTGGAGGCCAGCTTGGGCATTTTGCTATTCAGGGGGCGGACGACAAGTGGCACTGGGCTAGCGCAAAAATTGATGGAGAGACCGTGGTTGTTTGGAAGGAAGGATTAAAGAACCCCAAGCATGTCCGCTTCGGATACGAGTCCAATCCAGCGACGATCAACCTTTACAATAAGGAGGGCCTTCCGGCATCTCCGTTCACGACTGATTAGGAAGTCGGCCCTGTTGCCGACTGCCGTGCTGAAACTTCCCAGGAGATTTCTATGCACGGGTTTGCGCCTCGGAGGTAGCTACAACTTTTTCAAACTTGTGTCTCAGCGGGTTTGAGAATCTGAATGCGTGCCATGAAATTCCTTAGACCAAGGTGGGGCTGCTGCCTTTGTTGGTCTCATCTTTTGTATATGGAGCGGAGAACTTGAGTTGGCACGCCTCCGGGAAAGGCGGTGCGGTGGTCGCCGAGAATCCACAGGCGATCAGCGTGGCGGGCGGAGACCTGCAGGACCAGACGACCTTGAACTGTCTGCTAAACGTGATCGAATTTGGAATGGATCCCAAGCAAGCAGTATCCTGTGCACGTTTCAGTACACGGCACCATGAGAACTCCTTCAATCCTGCTCGGACGCGTGAGATTTACGGGCTGGGGCATGTGACGCTGCAGAGTACAGTCCGGGAGTCAATAGTCAGGAACCTCTCGGCGCGTGGGCATCGGGTAGTGGAAGCGGAGGGTGCGATTGCGGCTCCCGTTATGCTGTTTCTTGATCGGGAAAGCGAGCTTCTGCATGCGGCAGGCGATCCGAGAGCTGGTCGCCACGCTGCAGTGCTTCAACCGGTGGAATAGTTCAGATCCCGACTGGCGCGGAAGCAGGAATCAGGACGACCAGTTGGTGCCGAATTCCGGGTAAAGGGTGAGGCCGCCATCAATGAAGATCGTCTGCCCAGTTATGTAGGACGCATCGTCAGAGCAGAGGTAGGCGGTCAAACCTGCCATTTCCTCCGGGGTGCCTGAGCGTCCCATAGGAATATGGCTTTCAACGTCTGCACGGGCTTTGGGATCGTTGATCCAAGCACGATTGATAGGCGTGATGGTAGCTCCAGGGGCTACGCCGTTGACCCTGATTCCGTGCGGTGCATATTCCAGAGCCAGCGTTCGTGTGAGATTCTGCATTCCACCTTTGCTGGCGGAGTATCCGATAAATCCGGGCTTGGGAATGATTTCGTGAACACTTGAGATGTTTATGATTACTCCGGGTCTGCTCTCTTGACGAAGGTTCGAAAGGGTGCGCTGCGCGCAGTGGAATGCCCCCGTCAGATTGGTAGCGAGGATCGCTTCAAACTCGCTGCGAGAGGTTTCATGACTTGGGCACTCGGCCTGCCAGGCCGCATTATTGATCAGGATGTCGATCCCCCCCATTTCGTCCAGAAAATGGTCGAACATGCTGTCTACCGAGCTCTCATCGGCAAGATCAGCCGGGAGGAGAATGGGCGAGTGTCGGGAGCCGGCACCCTGAATGACGTCCATTGTTTCCTGAGCGCCTTCTCGACTTCGGAAGAAGTTGATTCCCACGCGGCCCCCTTCTGCTGCGAGGCGGATGGCAATCGCCTGACCGATTCCTGAGCTAGCTCCAGTTACGAGGATGCGCTTGTCTTCAATGCCGTTCATTGCAGCGTAGGATGGTAGGTTACCAGCGTGCTGGCGATCCTGTAATTCCGCAGTCGTCAGCTCAGGCCCTTGATTGGAGAGGCGCTGGTGACCAGTTGGTGGATGTCACGTGGGAGATTTTCCATGAGGCGAACCTGACCAACATCCAGAAGGGTGTGCATTATGGTTCCGATAAGATTTTCAGTCGTGACAGCGTTCGAGGCGGGTTCTCCTGCATCGGCTGAGGATTCACCGATTACTTGCCCCATTCGAAGCCCACCGCCGGCGAGCATCAGAGGAGCCAGTCGGCCCCAGTGGTTTCGTCCGCCGTTTTTCTGCAGTTTCGGCGTGCGACCCATTTCCCCGCAGCAGACGAGGAGAATCTGGTCACTTAGACCACGGTCATGGAGATCATCCAGAAATGCCGACACTGCATGATCAAAGGGGACTCCACAATAATCCATGCCCTCGGCAGCGCCTGCGTTGTTCTTGTCGGAATGAAAGTCCCACACAAAGTTGGTGGTAACTGTAACGAAACCAGCTCCACGCTCGCAGAGACGCCGTGCGAGCAGCATGAGTTTGCCGAGGGTTTGGCCATGGTCCCTGTAATTCCGATGGTTGTTCCACGATTTGCTGATTGAATTGGGATTGATCAGAGGAGCGGTGTCATATCGTGCAATAGTTCTGGGGTCTTCTCCGGAGAGGTCGAAGGCCTCGGAAATACCACCAGTTATCATATTAACGGCCTGCTTCTGCAGCTCTCCGAGCCCATCGGCGGCACCATTGTCAATGGCTCTTTTGAGTCGATCCATCTTGTTGAGAAGATACATGCGGTCCTCGAGGCGCTGTCGGGACATCCACATCGTCATGTCTCCCTGCAGGCTATTTTTTGCGCTTCCCGGCGCGAAGGGCGCACAGGAGGCTCCAGCTGTGCCATGTGCAAGGAGATCACCGAATTGCTTGACGCGTTCCTGAGAATTCTCGTCCACAGCCCGGGGGAAAAGAGCGACGTTCCGGGGCATGCCGGTGGTTGGAACATTCGCCCCTGCGATCCTGGAAAAGAGCGATCCGATGTTGGCTCCCAGAGAATCTTTTCCCACGATGGGTTTTATGTCGTGGTTCCCATTTCCGGTGGTGTAAGACCTTACAATGGCGAGTTGGTTTGCCCTTTCAGCAAGCTTTTCAAACGTACTGCCGAAGGTTACTCCCGGAATGGAAGTCTTCACCTCACCTGTGGAGCTGCGAATCTCGGCTGGCGCATCCATTTTTGGATCAAAGGTCTCCTGCTGGGGAGGGCCGCCATGCATGAAGAGAAAGACCACAGATTTGTTCTTCAGTGGGATTCCCGCCTTTGCGGCAGCGGCTCGCCAGCCTATCAACTGTGAGAGGGAGAGTCCTCCAAGGCTCAGGCCTCCTACTTGCAGAAAGGAGCGGCGGCTATAGGGGCTGGAGTCTGCAAAGGTAATCATTTCGAGGCTGTCTCAGTAGAGGCCTTTCCTGGCGAAGGAAAGGAGTAGAGAAGCTTGCGATCGTTGGACTGCCAGACACGCAGAATTCCATTCTCACCACCTGCGAGAATGAGGGATCCATCGGCGCTGACAGCGGAGTCGTATATGAAATCGTCGATGCCTGGCAGATTCTGCCCTCCGGCTTTCAAAAGCCTGTCCCCACCTCCTGTCACAATGGTTTCACCGGTTCCAACGAAGGCGATCGTGGTTAGCTCTTTTTTGAAGCCAGCCTCGGTTTTTTTCTGCTTCCGCGTTGCGACGGTCCAAAGCTTGGCGACATGATCTGCTCCAGCGGAGGCAATGGTTTCACCATCAGCACTCCAGGCGACATCCAGAACATGACTGGTGTGTCCCTCCAGTTGGGCGAGCATCTCCTGATTGCCGACTTCGTGGATTCGGATATATCGGTCTGTAGAGGAGGACGCGATTCTTTTGCCGTCGGGAGAAAACGCCAAGCCGGTTATCGTGTCCTCGTGAGCCTTAATGACTCCCTGAATCTGTTCCTCATCAATGTTCCAAAGAGTCAGCGACCCATCCCGGGAAGGAACCCCTGAGCCAGCTGCGAGGAGCTGCCCTTCGGGGTGAAAGGCGAGGGAAAGGACGCGATCAGAGAAAGGCTCCTCGCGCTTCTGGTCCCCGAGAGTTGTCCGAAGTTTCCAAAAAGAGGTCTGGGTCCAGTGGAGAAGCCCCTTTTCCGAAGTTGAAGCGAGAATATGGCCTCCAGCGCCGAATATGATGGAGGAGACGGGAGATGAATGGAGGACATCAAGGGGCTGTCCGGTAACTGTACTCCACAGGCGAAGCCCGCGTTCATCGGTTCCAACCGCCAGCAAATTGCCATCTGGTGAGAAAGAGAGTGTAGTTATCTGATCCATCTCGAGCTGGGAGGCCCTCTCTTCGATTTCCTTGAAGGAGGCTTCATGCCGAGCGAGTGATTCATTGGCCTGGACCGAAGCGGATTCTGCAGCCTGCAGTTGCTCGGTGGCTCGGGCAGTATCTTTTATTGTAAGATCCCGGGTTCGTTCGGCGTTTCGAAGATTGCGCTCGGCGGTGACAAGATCATTTGCGGCCTTGGTTGCCTCTTCAGCAGCTTTCTTTGCTGCAGCCTGAGCCTCTCCGAGGGCCGAATCACTACTGGCTTCAAGCTCCGCGACGCGTTTTTTCGAGGCCTCGTCAATCTGGCGTTTTTCTGTCGCAATGACTTCCTTGCCGCCGAGATCCTTTTGAGCCTCTGCGACTTTGCTGGAATCATTCTGGGCCTTGGTTTTGAGCTGCTCGAGTTCCTTCGCTATTCCTTCTGCCTGTTTTTTGCGAAGTTCTGTAATACGCTTGGCCAACTCGAGATCCTGACTCGACCGGGTTCGCTGCTGTTGGAAATCCAGATCACCCTTGAGTTCTTGCTGCAGCTTGCCGTCCTGAATGGACCAGATCTTGATCACCCCGTCTGCTCCCGCAGTGGCGAATTGCTTGGTTTCGTCGTGGAACGCAACTGCGCGGATAGATCCCCCGTGATTGGATGTCCGGATGACGCGTCCCGTCGAGTCCCGTAGCTCGAGGAGACCCTCACTGCTCGCAGAGAGTAGTTGTTGGTCCCTGTCGCCAGTCGCGTAAAGAGCCATGATCTGCCCTGCGGCTTTCCATTCGGTCTGGTCTGCGGTCTCACGAGGAGCGGCGGCATCCGCTGCGAAATCATCCAGAGGGATAAGTCGGATAGAGCCATCCGCACCACCGACAGCGAGCTTGGAGCCTTCAGCAACTACTGCAAGACTTCGGCCTCCGGAAGGCGTGTCCACGCGGGAGGTCTGAGCGGGATCAGAGAGGTTCACACGGATTATGGCCTTATCGTCAGATGCAGAGAAAAGGTATTTTCCGTCGAGAGAATACTGGAGAGCTTTGATCGCGGTCTCGTGCAGTTTGAGCAGAACCGGGTTCTCAGGTTGGTCGAGATCCAGAATGGCAACATTTCCTTTGCTATCCCCGGCAGCAGCTTTCGTGGTGCCGGAATGGGCGGCAAGGACGGTGGCAGCTTCCTGCAGAGGGAGCACCAGAGCTGCGGGAGGCACAACGCTGCGCTCCCATAATTTGACTGAGCGATACCCTCCAGAAGCGAGTGTTCCCTGGGAATTAAAGGCCAGAGTGTGAACGAGATCACGATGGGCGGTGCCGGGACTTCCAGAAGGGTCAACAAGTTCTGCGTCAAGATTACCGGAGCGCAGATCGTAAACGTGCAGCCGATTTCCGTTACCGGTGGCCGCGAAGCGGGCATTATCCGAAATTGCGACAGCGTAACTCGAGTGAACACCTTCCAGGGGCTCCCACTCTATTGGCCCGGCAAGGATGGAAGAAGAGTTACCTTCACCACCCTGCTCGATCCAAAGTCTCAGAAGTGCGAGTTCTGCAGGGTTGAGGTTGGAAGCATTCGACTTGTTGTTATTTGGAGGCATGAATTCCTCCTCGAGATGAGCCGCCGTTGTAAAAAGGAGGCTCTCCATTGGTTTGCCAGGAACGAGAGCGGGACCGCTGTCTCCTCCAATTAGCATTTCCTCCGGAGATTCCAGATTGAGATCTCCCCTGGCCTTCTGCTCATTGTGACAGGCAAAGCAGTTTTTGCGCAGAAAGGGAACAACCTCCTTGGCGAAGTCGACTTTAGTGCTCCGCGTCAGGTCGGCTATTGGCAGACCCTCTTCGGCAACGACGCGCTGGGACTCTGTCAGGGCGAGACCAACAATAATGGAATAAAATATAAAAGGGGATCTCATTTCGGAGCATCTTTCGGAGTTGGGTGCACCAGCACGGTAATCAACTTTGAGTGGATTGTATGCTTACGGTCTTTCTCCTTGGCGATATCATTTGCCCGTTTCAAGCGTTCAGAGGCCGTTTGCCTGGCAGCAGCAGCACGCTTCAATTTTTCGTCTGCGGCTGCAGCGAATTTCCGGGCCTCTTCAAAGAGTAATTTTTTGGCTACTACTGATTTTTCGAGAGTTTCCCGGGCTTCTACTGAGGCGGCGGCACGGTTTTTTTCCGCTTCCTGCAAAGCTTGCTGGGCGCGGGCTATTGCGGTCTTGGATTCTTCAGCTTCCTTCTGTGTTTCCTTTTCCAGTTGAATGATTCTGGCTTCCTCTGCTTGAGCTCGTTCTACCGAGGAAAGGTTGTGCCTGTGTTTTATAGTAGTCTCACCGCGAAGGCTGAAGGTCCACAGCCCAGGCGTGGCCTTGAACTCAGCAGTGTCGCCAAACGTGATTGCCACGTTTCCTCCGCCAGCGTCCTGTTTCAGTTTTACTGAGGGAGGCTTAGTGTGAGGAAGACCGTGAACTCCGACCAGCAGGTCGCCTTTCAGTCCCATGGACTTTTTAATCTTGAATGGAATTTCCAGTTTTTCTCCAAGGGTTACCTCATAACGATCCGAAGCTGGCTGAATAATCAGCGGTGCCGGTTCGTCTGCGGTAACAGAGAGAGGAAGCTGACAGGAAAGACGAGATCGGGTGAACTCGGTATCTCGATTGCCGATGGACCAGGAGATGGTCCCGGGACGGGCAGTCCGTCTGGTATCACCTGCCGTTCCGACCACTCTCACGAAACCTTGCCAGTTGTCTACCTCCTCGGTCCCATAAAGAACCAGCGTTGCAGAATCTTTCCCCGCTGGAAGGATAACCGGGGGACACTCAATTCCATTCGGGAGCCCTTCCACTGAGAGTGAAATGGAATTCTTGAATCCATTTCTACGGATCGCAAAGACTCTGAGGAGAGTCGTTCCGCCTCGCCTGATTACCGCACTATACCGGGAGATAGCCTTGGTGGCCTTTTCGGGGGCTGCATACCATGCAGTGGTCAACAGATCGTAATCAGGTGCGCCTGGATGGATTATCAGGCGGTAAAGATCCGCAGGGCTGCCACCACCGGTGTAATCGTGAATCCGGAGGCGGTAAATGCCATCACTTGGAGGCGTAAAGAGCAGCGAGCAATCATGGTTTTGCAATGGAAAATTGAGTCCTCCCGGATTGCCCCCTGAGTCATCGTTGCCGGTGATTTCCTTGAAACTTTCAATCCCCTCAGCATCTACGGTAACGCGGTCTATCCACAGGACGGGATCAGAGCCCGCCCGGATCCGGCTCGCAATACATTCGATCCAGAGAGGCTGACCCTCTTTGGCTTCGAACCGATATTGGTCGAGGTCTCCCTTGGAGTCAAAACGAGCGTGGGTCTCGCTGGGAATTTGGATTGCCTGCTCCTGCCCCTCATTTTCCTCGATAACCGGGAAACGGGAAAAACCAATGCGGATAGGATTTGATCTCCTGCCATTCAGCTCCAGGCGCCATGTCATTCCGGGAACAAGAGACGAGTAAATTCCCCCTGTTTCCAGTTCGAGAGCGTCCTCGTGATTCAAGGGAATCTCAACCTCGATACTCTCCAGTTCCTCGTGTCCGAGTCGGATCCCTTCGCCGGGGCTGCCTCCTGGAAGATTGCGTCCATAGATCTTGAATTTCCCAGTGCTACCATGGGGCCCTGCAGGGGGGTCGATAAAGTCGATGTGAGGAGCATCGGTTACAATCAATCGGTAGGGGTAATGCACGCCGCCCGCGTAGGTGAAATCGTAGACCCGGAGCAGGTAGTGACCGTCCTCGGGTGCAGTAAAATCAAGAAGGGGATCCCGCCCACTGGTGTCCCTGTCGGACTTGTATTCGTGTCCACCACTGCTCGCGATGGATATCGTGGCATCCATCCGGGAGTCGATGATTTCAGCCTCACAACGGATAATGACACGCTGTCCCTGCTTGAGGCTGACTTTGTAATGGTCTACCGCCGCAGCATCGGCATGTCCGTTGATCACTGTGTTGATCGGGACTTCTTCTGCCGTTTCGGGTGAGTGATTGACCTGATGAACCTTCTCCGGAAAGGAGCTTACCGCAAAGGCACGCGGTGCAGTCATGCCGAGCCGGGTTGCGGCGATTACTTCGTAGACGCCGGGAGCCACATCTGGTGCCACAGAAACCAGGTAGTTAAGCGCTTTGTGGCCGGCAGGGGTGAACTCGGTAGCTTTCGTAGGGACTTGCTCGCACTTGATTCCTGGGTGCGAAAAAAGCAGCCCTGTGGTCTCTTCCAGTTCAGACCCTCCGATAACGACTTCCACGGTCTGTCCAGCTTGGCCACCTTGCGGGAAGATGGTTTGGAGATCAGGATGAGGGAGCTGAGCCTTCGCTAAAGAGGCTCCAACAAGGAGGCAAGAGGTGAGGATGTTCCGCCTTCTGGTATTTGAGATAGTCATACCAGTTGGACAGTCAGTGGTTGAAGAGAAACTCCTTGGTATTGAGAAGCGCCCAGATCAGATCTTCATAAGGTTCACGAGCGAGGGCCTCTGGTGATGGCTGTTTTTTCCTGGCGTCCCCGCTGAGGGTCGAGGGGTCCACCGGACTACGTTTGCGATTGAGATACTGTATTCCTACCTTCAACTCTTCCGGTCCGGGAGCTCGTGAAAACGCTCGGCGGTACAGTTCGCTAATACGTGCTTCATCACTGAATTCCTTCTTCTTAACCAGAAGAGCGGCTCGTGCATTATCGGAGGCAAGCTTGTTCCGGATATTGGTGGAATTGACGAGGTGGAGGGCCTGCGCGAGATTGACATCATCTGCCCGTTCGCATTCGCAGGCACTATTCATGTCCGGGCGGCCAAACACCGAAAGAAAGTAGGATTCCTTGGTGAACTGATCATCAGGGAGTTGGACCGCTCGAACACCCTGGGGCTGTCCACTGAACGTTTCCTTTGCGTTGGTGACCGTATTAATTCCATCGAGAAGAATCTCGGCGGGTAGACGGCGAGGGTAAAACCGAGAGTAATTCTGCCGGTCATCAATGTTGAAATCGTTGGGATTGGAACTGAGTTGGTAGGTGGTGCTGTTACAGATCGTGCGAACAAGCCCCTTCAGATCATATCCGCTTTTGACAAAACTCCGTGCGAGTGCGTCGAGAAGCTCTGGGTGGGTTGGAGGATTGGTGACGCGCATATCGTCCTCCGGGTCAACAATGCCGCGTCCAAAGAAATGTTTCCAGTAGCGGTTCACCAGCATTCTGGCGAAGAACGGGTTATCTTCGTTGGTCATCCAGTCAGCGAGGGAGTCCCTTGGGTCATTATGCTGATCAAGGATGAGCTCTTTCCCTCCGAGGGGTCTTGGTGGAAGAGCGCGCCCGCTTCTCGGATTCTTAGCGCTCGCTACGCCAATTTTGTTGAAGATGACCTCCTCTCCCGGTTGAGCACCGGGTTTACGGCCGATCTTCGAGAAGAATGCCTCAAACCCGTAATAATCGTCCTGACTCCATTTCTCATACGGATGGTGATGACACTGGGCGCACTGCAGTCGCTGGCCGAGAAAAATTTGGGCAACATCCTGTAGTTGTTCCTTGCTGTCCTTGACTGTCCGATACCAGATGACCGGTGGGTTTTTTCCGACCTCCCCGGATGCCGCAACAAATTGGCGGACGAACGAGTTGTAAGGCACGTTGTGGTGGAGAGAATTCCGGATCCACGAGTGAAAAGCAAAACTACCCCTTGCGTGATGAGCTGAGGCCCGTTTGTTGCGAAGAATAGCCGACCACTTCCCGGCGAAATAGTCCGCATAGTCAGTGCTGGCAAGCAGCTCATCAATCTTGCGGCTCCGCTTTTCCGGATTCGTATCAGCGAGGAACTTATCGGTTTCGTCGAGGGTTGGCAGGCGCCCGGCGATGTCAATTGTGGCCCTGCGAAGGAAGGTGGAGTCATCACTCAAGGATGATGGAGGAAGGCCAAGGGTGCGAAGCTTGGCAAAGATGTGCTGGTCTACAAGGTTGTCCGAGGACGGCAAATTATCGACTGGTGCTCCCAGAGGAATTGTGGCCCGAAAGACACCGACATGCTCCTGAAAGCGGATCATTACAGAGGCACTTCCTGTGCGCTCCTGCATGGTCACAAGTCCTCGGTCACTCACGATCGCCATTTCTTCGTCGTTGGCCTCATATTGAGCGATACGGGTGACATCCTTGCTGGATCCGTCATCGAAGTGAGCGACCACTCTCAGCTGCTGAACGGCCTTGGCGCTTGTCAGGCGCTCTCGCGGTTCAACAGAAATCCGAGTTACCGGAGAGTCACCCTCGGATCCATAGGGGAGGCCCTGCCGAATCCAGCGAACAATGGTCTTGTAATCATCACTGCCTCGAGTGAGGCGGGATCCTCCCTGATGAGGAAGTTCGCCACTTGCTTTCAGGAGAAGCAGGCTGTGGCTTGGAGACGCCCTGAAAATGCGTCTCCCCAATCCCTCTCGGGCAAGATAGTTGTGGTCGTCTTGTGGTTCGTATCCGAGCAGTGAAAGTTTAAATCCGTTCTGGCCCTCAGCCTTTCCGTGACACCCACCTCCGTTGCAGCCGTGGCGCGTAAAAATGGGTACGATTTCATTGGGGAAACTGATCGGAAGTTGTTCTTTCGCCTGACTCACCTTGACCGTTCTCGCAAGGAATGAACCTGCGTGTTTCGCGGTTATTGTGGCGCTGCCGTTACCGATGACGCGGATAAGGCCGGTAGGAGAGACCGACACGACGCCGGCAGGCTCTACCGCGAATCCTGCACTAGCGGTTACATCTTCTGTTGCTCCACTCTCATGGAGGGTAAGCACGAGCTGATGGAGGTCGTGCGGACCTTTCATCGTGATGTCCTCCTCACTACTCCACCGAAGAGTAGCACCATCCAAAATACCATTGGGGGTGCTCCTGATTGCGACCGAGGCCTGACCCGGAAGGCTCTCCTCGGATGCACCGTTTCCGGTAGTTAAAATCACCAGGAGGCTCGAGAGTAAAAGAAGAGAAGGCTTCACGGTTGGGACAATGGGGCTATCCAACGAGTTCAGGGATCGGAGCGTATTGACTTTCTACAAGAAAACGAGGGCGTCCGGAAAGGTCATTCACGGTAGTGCGTCGCGCATCAACGCCCAGACAGTGATACAGCGTAGAGAACACTTCCGGGAATTCTACTGGTCGGCTGTTTGCTTCTCCACCGTCGCGGGTTGTTGATCCGATCACCTGGCCGTGGTTCATTCCTCCTCCAGCGAGAAGAGCAGTGGAAACCTTGGGCCAATGATCGCGTCCCGCATCCTTATTAATTTTCGGGGTGCGTCCGAACTCTCCCCAGACGATCACACTAACGTCCTTATCCATGCCACGGTTATGCAGATCGTCCACCAGCGCGGTGATCCCCTGGTCGAGGAGAGGAAAGTCCTCCCGTGCACGTTTGAAGTTGCCTCCATGCCAATCCCACCGGCTAAAGCCGAGGGTGACACAGCGAGCCCCTGCCTCCACTAGTCTTCGTGCCATCAGAAACTGATCCAGTCGCTTCCATGGTCCATCAGCAGTCAGCTTCTCCGTCCCTTTTCCATACCTCTCAATGACTTTTGGATCTTCCGTGCTCAGATCAAGTGCTCTCGCCAGACGGCTTGAAGTCAAGACCCCGAACGCCTGTTCGGTAAAGGTATCCAGTCCTTCCATTGCGCCAGAATGATCTACATCCCGACGGAAATTGTCGAAGGAGTTCAGCAGGGCCTTCCGGTCTGCGAGCCGCTCAATACTGATATCCTTCAAGACCATGTCTTTCTTCCCTCCACCACGAAAAGGGGAGAAAGCTGCATGCGAAGGACCAAGAAACCCTGATTGGCCCGGGTCGCCCCACTGGTCATGCTTGCACTTTGGCGACAAACCAAGGAAGGAGGGCACTCCCGGCCTGGTCTGTCCAGAAAGCTTGGACAGCACCGAGCCGATGCTGGGCCAGCCTCCCGGAGGTTGCGGACCCTGTGGCTTCCGCCCCGTGAGGCACTGAACAGCATCATGACCGCCTCCGGCACCAACCATGGAACGAATGATGGAAAACTTGTCCATCATCGTGGCCATTTGCGGGAACAGCTCGCAGATTTCAATACCGGGAACGTTTGTGCCAATGGGGTTGAATTCGCCCCGAATTTCGGAAGGGGCATCAGTCTTCAGATCCCACATATCCTGATGGGGAGGTCCACCTGCGAGAAAGATCATGATAACCGCCTTATGATCCATGGGCTTAAGCTGAGCTTCCGATTCGGCGCGCAGAAGTTGAGGGAGGGAGGCTCCGCCCAGTCCGAGTGCGCCAATCTTCAGGAAACCGCGGCGTGTCATGCCGTCGCAGAAGGCTTCTCCTTTTTGGGCGGCGATGGTCAGCACGGCAGAATAGAATTTAAGATTCTTTAAGCTATCTTAGGTCTGATCCGGGTCATGGCTATCGCCAAAAGCCCACGACTATGTCCACGTTTATATGTGTTCATATGATCACTTTTTTTAATAAGGGTTTCGCCGAGGTGGCCCAGAGGATCCACGGTCGGTTTTGGTGACACCTCAGGGGACGTCAAAGCGATAAATCGACGCCCCAACTCCCTCGCTGACAGTGAAAAAGAACTCGCCGTCAGGAGAAAAAGCGATCGATTCGCCCTGGGGCTCAGAACGAACAGGAACCCCAATGGGGTCTTCTCTGAAAATTTCGTGCAGCGGGGAGTCAGGGTCCGGTTTCTTCCAGAGGAGAGCTCCTTTTTTGGGCTGTGGCGAATGGCTTCGCAGAATGATCATGCGCCCGTCCCTTGAAATATCTCCTCCACGTATTCCCGCGGATGGAGCGAAGCTGCCTACCGCGCCGAGGGTGCGGAGAGTGCCGGATCTATGTGGTCCTGGTGCATGAAAAACCGAAGCCACCTCTCTGGCGCCCTCACTTCTTTCGCGACTGATGAGGTAAATGTCTTCGGTGAGAGGATCGACTAACAAAGTTTCGCACTCTCGTGGGTCGGCGGGAAATCGCATCGAAAGAACCTCAATACCAGTCAAGGTCCGGTGTTTTGGAGCAGGGATTGTCTCCAATAGCGGTTCCAGAACCCGGTAAACAGTGACAGTTCTGCGGGATAAGTCGTTGTTCCCGGTATCGGCAATATAGAGATAATCCCGGTCTTTTGACGGTCCCGGACCGATAGCAATGTCTTCCCAGTCGATAGCCCGGGCCCCTTCCAGTCGGAATACCCCGAGGAGGCCACCATCAGTGCCAAGAGCGAATACTCTGGCTTCGTCTCCTGAGTCATTATGAGCCCAGATTACATCGTTATTCTGTCGGCTCAGAGCAATACCTGAGATTTCCGTGAGGCTTTCGGTTTGCACCCGTCCTGTACGGGTGCCCGGTTTCGACCCCGCTGATTCGAGGGCCCACCATGCGACGCTCAGCAAGAGAAGAACTGAGATCAAGACGAAGAATCGGTCGGCCATCAAGGTTCGGTAATGCTTTCCTAGTTTCATCGAGATTCAGTTTGTTTGTTCTCGGGTTAATCCTGTAGCATTGCTGGTAACGCTACGAAATTCTGTGTCATATGGCTACTTACGTATACGAGACGATTCCAGAAAACGCTGATGAAAAGCCCCGACGTTTTGAAGTTCAGCAGAAAATGACGGAAGACGCTCTGACGCATGATCCGGAGAGTGGCCTGCCGGTTAAACGGATCATCACTGGCGGGTGCGGAATCGTCACTCATGGAACCAGTATCCTGTCCATGCGCTCCCGGGGATCAAAGTAGGGGGTCTCCCTTCCTTCACTGGCGACAAAAATGAAGGGTTGGGACCCGACTGACGCGGGCAGCCGGCAAGTCTCTGCGAATCTGAACTGACAAGTCAGATTTCGTGCCGTATCAAGAGAGAGCTCACAGGCCATTAACCCACGATGCCTCGATCTTTTATTCGTTCTCTAGTAGCAGCGCTGACCCCCTTTGGAGGCGCTGCCTTTGCGGAGGCGGAAGTCGCGCCTCGAAAAATGCCGCCGCTGCTTTCCCGCAAGGTTGATTTTGCCGAAGAGGTCAAACCCATCCTGGCCAGAAGTTGTACGATCTGTCATGCGAATGGGAAAAGTAAAGGTGGGTTCAACATGGATCATATTCACTCCTTTGTCGGAGGAGGTGATAGTGGCCCGGCGGTCGTTTCCGGAGACAGTGGGAAAAGCCTGCTGGTTGAGCTGCTTCTCAGTAATGACCCTGACGAGAGGATGCCCGTCAAAGGAGATCCGCTGAGCCTTGAGGAGATCGCGGTCATAAGAACTTGGATTGATCAGGGGATGCAGTGGGAAAAGGGCTTCACCTTTGCGAAGTTTCGAAATGCTCCTATCGCGCCTCGGAAGGTGGCTCTGCCCGGAGGGAATTCTGCCAACCCGGTGGATCGATTTCTCTCTCCATACTACGCTGAAAATAATATCGAGGAAGTCCCGCCGGTAGGAGATGAGGTTTTCGCGAGACGAGTGTATTTGGATGTCCTCGGGATTCTACCGACGGCGGGGGAGTTGCAGTCCTTCAGGCAGGACGCACGGACAGACAAGCGTGAGCAGCTCGTGAAGAATCTCCTTTCAGACAAGGAAAACTATGCCGAGCACTGGGTGACATTCTGGAATGACAACCTGCGTAACAGTTATACCCGTCAATATCACGGGGGAGGTGGGAAGCCGATCACCGGATGGCTGAAGTCTGCCTTGTCCGAAAACAAGCCTTACGATCAGTTCGTGAGGGAGCTAATCGACCCAGTGGGAGGCTCGGATGGTTTTATCAAGGGGGTGGCTTGGAGAGGAACGGTTAACGCGTCACAGGTAACTGAAATGCAGGCAGCTCAAAATGTGGCGCAGGTATTCATGGGGCTGAATATCAAATGCGCCTCCTGTCATGATTCCTTCATCAATGACTGGACCTTGAAGGAGACGTATTCATTTGCGGCAATTTTCGCTGGTGGGCCACTTGATATTCATCGCTGTGATAAGCCTACCGGAGAAAAAGCCGAGCCCGCCTTTCTTTATCCAGAGCTCGGCACGATCGATCCGCAGGCTTCTCCGGAGAAACGGGTTGCACAGCTAGCGAAGATCATGACTTCCCCGGAAAACGGGCGAATGACCCGAACAATAGTAAATCGTTTGTGGGCCATCTTCTTCGGTCGGGGACTGGTTGAGCCTGTCGACGAGATGGACAACCCGGCCTGGAATACGGATCTGCTGGACTGGCTTGCGGTTGACCTGGCGGAGAACGGCTACGACCTGAAACACACCATGAGTGTTCTTCTTAATTCCCGGGCCTATCAGCGACCAGCGGTCTCTCTGGATGAGGAGGCGGATGAGTTTGTCTTCGCGGGTCCGGTGGTCCGTCGGATGTTCGCTGAGCAGTTTCTTGATGGATTGGATCAAATCATTCTGGCAGCAAAGGGTTCGCCGGCGGTGGCGCGTGGAACTGGACGCAAGCGGGCTGGTTCGCGAAATCTTGATCGGTTGATGCGGACGCTGGGAAGGCCAAAGAGAGACGTCGTAGTTACTCGCCGGGAGTCAAGGGCGACCACTGCGCAGTTCATCGAATTATCTAATGGCAGATCCGTGGCTGATCTGGTTGCGAAGGGGGGGAAGGAGTGGCTCGATTCGGGGCGAGCGCCGACAGCTCTCGTGGAGGATCTTTTTGTAAGTTCCTTCGCTCGAGATCCCTCGCCAAAGGAGCTGAAATCTGCTTTGGATATTATCGGTCGACCCGTGACTGCACGTGGGATAGAAGATTTGTTGTGGATGCTGGTGATGCATCCAGAATTTCAGTTAATTCATTAAGTTGCCGTGTAGAGCGCCAAGGTTATGACTAGCCAAAAAAATCGCCGTGATTTCCTTTCTTCAGCCTCGGCTGCCACCCTTGGGGCCTTGGCCGCTGGTTATCCCTCAAGCAGTGCTCTGGCAAAGCCCGGGGGGAGTCTCAACTCTACAGCTGATACGGTAATCGTTCTGTGGATGGGGGGAGGAATGGCGAGCACGGATACTTTCGATCCCAAACGCTACGTGCCCTATGAAAAAGGCTTGGATCCGAAGAGAGTGCTTTCCACCTTTCCAGCCGTCGATACCGTCGTAGATGGTCTCCAGTTTACGGAGGGTCTTGAAAAAATTGGCCGCGTGATGGATCGGGGAACGCTGATCAAGACCTATCAGGCAGCGGATCTTGGATTTATTCTTCATAGCCGGCATCAGTACCACTGGCACACCGCTTACGAGCCGCCGCTGACCGTGGCGGCGCCTCATATCGGGTCATGGGTCTCGCGTAGTCTGGGTCCGTTGAATCCTGATCTCCCGGCATTCATTGATATCGGGCAAACGTTCGATGGCGGGGAAAAGGAATCTCTCAAGGCGTTTCATACCGCTGGATTCCTTGGAAGTGAGTTTGGCCCCTTCTTCCTTGTAGAACCCGATCAGGCCGTGGAAGCGGTGAAACCTCCTCCGGGGATGAGTGACGAGCGTTTTTCGAAGCGCTATCAGGCGTATAAGAAGCTTCTTGCTGACAGTCCGATCCAGCAGCATGGATCTGAGCATCAACGTGATTCCCTGTTGAAGTCGATCGACAATGCTCACCGTCTGCTTTCCAGTCCGAAGGCCCGTAAGGCTTTTGACCTGAGCCTCGAACCCAAGGAAAGCTACGACACATACAAGGTAGGGGGACGCTTTGGACTTGGGTGCCTGCTGGCCCGTCGCCTAACCGAGGCTGGGGCCCGTTTTATTGAGGTAACGCACGGCTATTACCCATTCAAGTACTGGGACACTCATGACAATGGGCACACCAGAATGAAGGATCTTAAGCAGATGATCGATGCTCCAATCGCTCAGCTGGTTCTCGATCTCGAGGAGCGTAAGCTCTTGGATCGCACCTTGATTGTGGTGGCCAGTGAATTCAGCAGAGACATGATGATGGAGGGTAAACCTGAAAAAAGAGTTAAAGATCAGGTTAACGTGCCTCCCAAGATCGATGGGCCCCAGCACTACGGAATGCATCGCCATTTCACAGGAGCAGGAAGCGTTCTTCTCTTCGGCGGCGGCGTCAAAAAAGGATTTGTCTATGGGGAGACGGCGGATGAGCGTCCCTGCACGACGGTGAAAAATCCGGTAAACACCCAGCAGTTACATGCCAGCATTTATCGCGCGCTTGGTATTCCCCATGACCATCACTATGCGGTCGAGCAGCGGCCCTTCTATGTTACTCCGGATGGGGTTACGGAGCCAGTCATGGACCTTTTTGGTTAACAAAAAGAGATGAGCCGCTGGTGGTCGATTGCTGCTGTGGTGCAGTGATCTTGACGCAAGGGAACTGTGCTATGGACTCGATCGGCTCTCACCCGGTCTATCCCAGTCCAGGGATTTCCCAAGCATCAGCATAAACTTCTTGCGCGATTACAAGTGGTTTCTAGCGTGGGATCGATGATCACCAAATTTTTATCTTCTGCACTCGTTGCAATTCTGATGATGCCCGTGGCTTCTGCTGAGGAAAAGGCCAGAGAACTTTATACTAACGGAGTGATCGATCTTGGAATCGTAGTCCGAGATCTTGACCAGTCAGCCAAGTTCTACACGGAGGTTGTCGGGCTTAAGGAAATCAACGGTTTCAAGGTGCCCGGGAAGGTCACCGGGGATTTTGGCCTTACCGATAACCAGGATGTGACTGCCCGTGTGTTCGTTGCCGTAGATGACGCCGGAACACCTGCGTCAAAGCTCAAGATGATGGCGTTCCCCAAAGCTCAGGGAACGAAGCCAGATCAGGAATTTATCCATAGTAGTCTGGGAGTCTCTTACCTGACACTGTTTGTCACTGATATGGATGCGGTCATGGCCCGCCTCAAAAAAGCTGGAGTGAAAACCCTTGGAAAAACTCCGGCGCCGATCGGGGGGCCTAATTTTCTGACCGTTTTCAGAGATCCAGACGGAAACTTTATTGAACTGATTGGGCCGTCCAAGAAGGGCGGATAAGTTCAAAAATACGGGTCTGGTCGAGCTGTGCCACGGGGTGCTATCTCTGCTCTGTTTTCCCGGAAGCGGGCAGGGCGAAGGCTACCAGCATCCCTCCGCGGGGTCGGTTGGATTTTCCTCCTCCGGCAGAGATGACCACGTATTGGCGTCCCTTTACCATGTAAGTGCTTGGAGTAGCGTTTCCTCCGAAGGGGAGCTTTGCTTTCCAGAGGAGCTTCCCGGTGTCCTTATCGAAGGCGCGGAAGGTTTCATCGGCGGTAGCTCCGATAAAGACGATTCCGCCGGCAGTGACAACCGGACCTCCGTAGTTTTCTGTTCCCGTTGGAGGAATCCCTCTAGCGGTGAGCTCAGGATACTCGCCGAGGATTACCTTCCACTTGATTTCCCCTGTGTTGAGATCGACCGCGTTGAGAGTGCCCCAAGGAGGCTTGATAGCGGGGTAGCCTTCCGGATCCAGATATCGGCGAAATCCGCCAAACGCGTAGGATGGTTGCCCGTCATTCTCAGATTGTTCTTCGCTGCGCGACGGCACATTGAGGACATAATCGAGAATAGCCTTACGCTTTGTCTCAGGCATTGAGGCGTAAGAGGGCATTCTTCCCGCTCCCTGCAGGGTGATTTTTTCAATTTCCGCCCGGGATTTTCGTTTTCCGATCCCAAGAAGAGGAGGAAATCCTGCGGCAAGATTGCCCTTACGATCAATTCCGTGGCATGCGCTGCAGTTGATCAGGTAGTCCCGCTCACCACCGACAAGCCCAGTGCCATCCGCTCGCTTCGTTTCGATCATCTGTACGATCCATGGCATCTCGTTGATGTTAACATAGTAGATGCCATCAGGATCTGCAGCTCCGCCGCCCCATTCCATTCCTCCATCGAAGCCCGGAAACATAATGGTCTCCTTCAAGCTGGGAGCAGGAAAGGGGCCAAAGTTGGGAGATGCCCGGATGCGGTCGAGAGTCAGTTGATAGGTGTCCGGAGAAATATTGGAGGCATCAGCCTCGGTGTAACGCTGGCGCATGAGCGGTGCAGGTTTGGTGGGGAATGGCTGGGTAGGCCATGCCTGTTCTCCGATGAGGTCTGATTGGGGGACGGGACGTTCCTCAATAGGCCAGAGAGGTTCTCCTGTGGATCGGTCAAAGACAAAAAGCAGTCCGTGTTTGGTCCCCTGTGCCACAGCATCAATTTTTTTCCCATGATGAGTGACCGTGAGGAGGACGGGAGGGCATGCGAGGTCCTTATCGAGTAGATCGTGGTGGACGATCTGAAAGTGCCAGATCCTTTTCCCAGTTGCTGCATCGAGAGCGAGCAAGCAGTTGGCAAAAAGATTCATCCCGTGACGTTTTCCCCCGTAAAAGTCCGGCTCCGCTGTTTTAGTAGCCACATAGACAATGCCGCGTTCTTCGTCGAGAGACTGACCGCACCAGGGCATGGTCCCGGTAGCGGTTTTCCATGCCTCTGGTGGCCATGTCTCGTATCCAACCTCGCCGGGGCGGGGAATGAGGTTGAAAATCCATCTACGTTTTCCAGTCCGGACATCGTAGGCGCGGACAGCGCCGACACCGCCCACACCTCCGACGATAACGAGGTCCTGGTAGACCACTCCCGGTGTATTAAGTCCCGAGCCGAGGTTGATGGATCCATTTTCTCCGAATTCCCGAATGGTTTTTCCGGTATCTGGATCGACAGCGAAAAGATGTCCTTTCACACCGGTAAGGATTCTTCGCTCCTCTCCCTGATCATTTTCCCAGTATACCAGTCCCCGCTGTCGCTGCCGACCGCGTCCAGTCTTCTCCTGCCCGGGATCCCATTTCCATATGACCTTTCCCGTCGCTGCGTCGAGAGCGAGAATCTCACGCGTCGCGGTCGGAGTATAAAGGATTCCCCGGATGATTAAATTGTTGGCCTGGTATTCCGACTTGTGGCCTGTGTCATGACTCCATGCGACTTCCAGAGATTTGACATTCTTGCGGTTGATTTGCGTGAGGGGAGAGAAGAGGTCGCGCTCTTTGCCGCCGAGATAGACTGGCCAGTCCTGGGACTCCGGACCAGAGCGGCCCGCTGATGGCCACATGGCCACAAGAGCAGTCGCCCCGAATAAAGCGAGATGGGTATTCACGTGGGGAGAGCTTAGGGAGAACTTGGACGAAAGGAGAATTTTTTAGTGTGATAATAATTTGAGGTACTCTCAAATTCAGCCCCGGGAATCGCTTTTTCACGAAGTTGCACTAAACTAAGGCGGTCATGAACCTCGAGTGCATGAAATCCCGGGGTGAAATAAAGCCTTTGGCTGTTCAATTCCTCACCGGACGCAGATTGATAATCCTCGGTCTCATCCTGAGTGGGAGTCAGAAAGCGTTGCCTTTCCCTGAGATTCTTCTCCTGCCGGAGACAAGGGTCACTGCTGAACGGCTCATTGAGGGGGATCAGGCAGCTGCTTTCTGGTCTACGGATGACATCTCCCTTGAGGCACCCCGAACCATCGACCAGATGCTTTCGGGTGAGCCTTCATTTTCATTATATCGAAGACAATCATCTCTTTTTGGCAATCCGACCTCAGCAGGGGTGAGTCTCCGAGGGGTCGGTGCCAGTGCAGCGGCACGGACTCTTATTCTTCGGGATGGCATTCCCCAGAACGATCCCTTCGGGGGATGGGTCTCGTGGTCCCGGTATGCGCCTGGGTCCCTGAACTCTGCTCGTATTATTCCATCCGCGCAGGCCGCGGTATGGGGAAACCAGAGTCCTGCAGGAGTGGTGCATCTCACAGGAAATATCCCGTCGGGTCACTTGACGAGAATCCAGACCCACGCGGGAAGCCATGGAACCCGCGGGTTGACCCTCCTGGGTAACAGAGAGAGCGATGATGCGATTCTGGCCACTCAAGCAACTGTTCACACCCTCGCCTCAAGCGGATTCTACGGCTTAGCGAAAGACCAGCGTGGTTCCGTGGACCGTCGGTTGGGGTTGGCCACACGCAGTGCCGATTTCCGGGTCGTCTGGCGCCCAGATAAGGAGTTGACCGTAGAGCCCTTCGTGTCCCTGCATTCAGAGCGGAGAGGTAACGGGACAGTTCTCTCCATGAATGCTTCCGAGGCTCTCGATTTATCAATTCGGGTCACCAAAAACACACCATCCATCACGTGGCAGGGTCTGGCATATTACCAACGTCGTGACTTTGAGGCGCTTTTTGCAAAGGTCGCTGCGGACCGGGGAAGCGAGGTGCCTGCCCTTGATCAATTCGACGTTCCTGGCGAAGGAATTGGGGGCGGTTTTACTGCCGCCCTAAGTCCGGCAGAGCGAATGAAGGTTGTTCTCGGGGCAGATCTGAGGCGGTTGAGGGGCGAGACGAATGAGCTGGCAGGCTTTGTCGATGGGTCCTTTCTTCGACAACGAAGAGCCGGTGGCGAGCAACTGGTCGGGGGAGTTTTTCTGCGCGGAATTCATGAGGGGATTGCCACAGGTCTCTCCCTTGCGGGTAGTGCCCGGATCGATTACTGGGCCTTCAGGGATGGCGTGCGTATTGAGCGAAGGCCTGTGACTGGTGACCTGCTCCGCAATTCTTCTTATGGTGAACGGGATGGAACTGAAGCGTCAGTGAGTGGAACATTGCGATATCAACTCGCCGAACCTGTTGGTATTCGTGCTTCTGTTGCCAGTTCATTCCGTCTTCCCACTATCAATGAACTCTACCGCCCTTTTCGAGTTCGTAATGATATTACGGAGGCGAATCCCAGTCTCCGAACAGAGCGCTTTGATACCGTCGATCTCGGAATAGACTGGAGACCCACGCCAGAAATTTCTTGGGAGCTGAGCCTGTTTCATCATTGGATTGATGACGTTATTGCGAACGTTCCGATTTCCAACCCGGAGGAAGCTTCATCGGTTGCCGGGTTTGTTCCCGAGGGGGGATCTGTGGCTCAGCGCCGCAATGTTGATCATGCTCGAGTGCGGGGGGTCTCAGCTGCAATGCGCTGGAAGGTTTCTCCGCGGTGGACGGGTATCCTGAGATACCTGTTCTCGGAGTCGCAATTCAAAAAGTCACTGGAACAAGAGGAGATTGTGGGGCAGTCTTTTCCGCAGAGTCCTGAGCATAGTTTCATCGCGGCGATCAGGGGAAGACCAATGAACGGGCTGAGAGTTTTTGCCGAAGTGGAACTAGGTAGCAGTCAGTTCGACGATCCCATGGGAGAGCGGCCGCTCGGGTCCTGGTGGACGGCCCGACTTGGGGGAGAATTTGAGCTTGCCAGAGATGTGACGGTTCATGCCCGAATTGAGAATCTCTTTGATCGAGAGATCACCACTGGACTCAGCAGCGTCGGATTACGCTCTATCGGTCAACCCCGATCCTTCTGGATGGGAATGAACTATAGCTTCTAGTTCTTTAAACAAGTTTGCACTTAGATCAAAAGGGGGGAATGATCTGAAGGATCAATTAACCCATGCTTATACGTCATCTTTTCTTTTTAGCAGCATTGTTGGTGCAACAGGGTAATCTTCCTGCAGGTAACTGGGGCCATTGGCGTGGGCCGACGGGGAACGGATCTTCTTCAGAGGCTCAGCCCCCGACAAATTGGGGAGAGGTCAAGAACGTCAGGTGGAAAGTTCCAGTCCCGGGCAGAGGATCGGGATCTCCCGTGGTTTGGGAAGATCGTGTTTTTGTTGTGTCGGCCGTTCCAACTGCAGGGAAGTCTGGTTTCGATGGGGAAAGCTTATCGAGGCTGGCGTTCAAACTATTTTGCTTCGATCGCAAGACAGGAAAGATCAGGTGGGAACGAACTGCGATTGAGGCTGTGCCGCATGAGGGAACACACTCAACCAACGGGTTCGCCTCCGCTTCCCCTTGTACTGATGGTGAATTTGTTTATGCTCATTTTGGGTCCCGGGGGTTGTTCTGTTTCCGGATGGATGGAACTCCAGTTTGGAGGCGTACTGATTTTGGAAAAATGACTACTCGAAACGAGTTCGGAGAAGGCAGTTCGCCCACCATTCATGGTGACAGTATTCTCGTTCCGTGGGATCATGATGGGCCTTCATCGCTGTATGCGCTGGACCGTCGGAATGGGAAGACTCTCTGGCAGGCGCGCAGGAAAGAAGAGCCAACCTGCTGGGCGACTCCTCTGGTTGTTGATCACGATGACGGTAAACAGGTGATAATGAATGGGCAGACCTGCGCGAGGGGATATGATTTTGCGACCGGAAAGGAACTTTGGCGGTGTGGAGGGCAAACTCAGAGGCCGGTGGCCTCTGCCGTGGCTATCAACGGCCTCGCTATTGTCGGGAGTGGCTTTAGAGGAGCCTTTATCGGGGCGTTCGACCTTGATGGGCGTGGTGATTTGAAAGGCACAAGGCGTGTTGTCTGGGACCGGGATCGCCACACCCCGGATATTGCTTCCCCGTTGATTTCAGGATCGCGTCTCTATTACCACAGTGGCAAATCAGGAATGCTGACATGTCTCGATGCGGTCAGCGGTAAAGCTCACTACGTTACAGAGCGGGTGCCAGAGGTTTCCCGCACCTATGCATCACCAATTGCGGCAGGAGGCTATGTCTACGTGACCGGTCGCAGTGGAACGACGGTCGTTCTGAGAGACAGCAAAAAGTTCGAAGTTGTCGGAATCAATACCGTGGGAGAGGGAGTCGATGCGACTCCGGCTCCAGCAGGTCGTGAACTCTTTATCAGGGGGGAGAGGCATCTGTTCTGTATTGGACGGAAAGAAGGCGAGTAAGCTACGGGAGGATCCAAATGGTAAAAGTAATAACAGCTGTATCTATTATTGCGATTTCGGGTGCCGCCCTCGCCAAGGACGAGAGGGCAGGTTTGCGGGATCGCCTCGAAAAAAGTGATGAGCCGAGGATACTTTTCGTGGGGAACAGTTATAGTTTCAAGCTTCCCAAGGTTCTCGCCAGAATAACGCAGCATGGCGGCAGGCAGATTTTCGTTGAGGGGGTTACTCGAGGGGGGTGGACTTTGGAGAAACATGCGCGCTCAAACGAGACCCTGACCCGGATTCGGGACGGGAAATGGGATGTGGTGGTATTGCAGGAGCAGAGCCAGCGCCCCTCCTTCAGTCGTAAGCAACGAGAGAGGGATATGAATCCTCATGTGCAAATGCTAGCTGCAGAAATAAGGAGGTCCGGGGCTCTTCCAGTGCTTTTCCAGACTTGGGGCCGACGTGATGGAGATCGGGCTAACAGGGAAAGCTTTCCCGGCGATACCTTTGAAAAGATGCAGAAGCGACTGATTGCTGGCTATCACGAAGCCGCTGTGGTCGCAGGGCATGCTCTGATTGTGCCGGTTGGAGAAGCGTGGGCAGCAGAAGTGAAGAAGGGCAGAGGGCAGCGTCTTTTTGCGAAAGACGGAAGTCACCCGTCAGCTGCAGGAGTCGAGTTTTCAGCCCGGGTGTTCAACGACTTTTTTTTCGGAAACTGAAGAATGCCGGAGAGAGAATCAACTTCGCTTCCGTATCCTAGAGAGGCCAGATCCGGCCTTGGGTGGCTGGTCCTCGTGGTGTGCGTCTTTTGTTCCATTGCAATTCAGGCAAGGGCAGGGGAAGGGGGGGTGGTCAGTGAATTCGAAGCAAGGATCAAGCCTCTACTCGAAGAGTATTGCTATGACTGTCATGGTGATGGTGCTTCTAAGGGAGATGTTTCCCTCGATGATCCGGTCAACGGAATTCATAATATGGAAAATCAGGAGCTGTGGTTGCGGGTCTGGAAGAATATGCGCTCCGACCTGATGCCGCCGGCAAAGAAAAGTCAGCCGAATGCCAACGAGCGTGAGGAGGTGATTTCATGGATTCAGGCCAAGGTCTTTGGGCTTGATCCAGCGAATCCGGATCCAGGAAGGGTGACCCTGCGCCGACTCAATCGCGTCGAATATGGCTACTCGATCGAGGATGTTCTGGGGGTAAAATTCAATGTGAACGACGCGTTTCCTCCTGACGACACAGGCTATGGGTTCGATACAATTGGGGATGTCCTGTCGATTTCTCCCCTTCTCATGGAGAAGTATCTAGCGGTCGCTGAGCGTGTCATGGCTCAGGCGATTCCTCTCGAGGCCGGCCGGCCTCAAACTCTGAACCTTGATCCCGGACGCATGCGCAACGAGAAGAACCGCTCCCGGTCGGCTCGCTTCATGAGGGTGGGGAGTGCTCATCGAGCCGGCATTGTCTGGGAGGCCAAGACGGCAGGGAGGCACCGTCTAACGATCAATTACCAAGTGGTGGCGCAGAGCGGAGGTAAGAATGCAAATGCCACCTGGCGCGTTCTCGTGGACGACAAGGAACTGGCATCGCGCGCCATCAGTTTCGAAAACAGCAGGACGAAAAGCTTTGAGTTGGAAGTTCTCCCGGTAGTGAAGAAGGGTCCTCGTCGACTCGATTTTGAAATGGTTCCGGGGGAGGGCGCTACCAGTGAGAATGTTCCTCTGGCAGTAAAGGTTCTCAGTGTGGGAGTCACCGGTCCATCCGGCTCAATCTCCTGGGATAGTTACCCCGAGAGCGTTCGGCGTATCATCGATGGAGGTCCGCCGCCGGCAGAGATGGGAAATTGGGAGCAATACGCTCGAAAGATCCTTCGGCGTGTAGCAACGCAGGCGTATCGGCGTCCGGTGGAAGATGAGACCCTTGATGGGCTCATCGCGCTTGCCCGGGTGAAGTGGAAGGCGGATGAGGAGTTCGTTGCCGGAATCCGCTTCGCCCTCACGGCTGTGCTGAGTTCGCCAGAGTTCCTGCTCCGCGGAGAGGCTACGGGCAGTGGGGAGGAGAGTATCACGGCTATTCCGCTCGATGAATACTCTCTGGCTACAAGGCTCTCATATTTTCTCTGGAGTTCGGTGCCGGACCAGGCGCTTCTTGACGAGGCGGGTCGTGGGGGCCTGCGGGCAAATCTGCGCGCCAGTGTAGACCGCATGTTGGATGATCCCAAAGCGGAGCGTTTTTTCCTTAATTTTGTCGGCCAGTGGCTTCAGATCCGTGAGCTTGATGGAAGGGTCTTCGACACGCCGCTTCTTCTCGGGATAAAGGACGGCAACCGAGCTCGCCAGATCTTCAATCTCTACACGAGGCAGGATATGATGCGAGAGACTCAACTTTTCTTCGCTCATATCCTGAGGGGAAACCGTCCTGCGGTGGAATTGATCAATGCGAATTACGCGTTCTTGAACGATCGACTCGCCACCTTTTACGGGGTGAAAGGATTCGAAGGAAAGGACTTCCGCAAAGTAAGTCTGGAAAATGACCCGCGGCACGGCGGAATCCTGACTCAGGGAAGCTTTCTGCTTACTACTTCGAATCCTGACCGTACTTCTCCAGTCAAGCGGGGGCTATACGTCCTTGATAATCTCCTTGGCGTTCCCCCGCCACCACCCCCGCCCAATATTCCTGCTCTTGAAAACGCCAGGGAGAAACTGGGTGAGGACGCGACCGTGGAGGAGTTGATGGAGCATCATCGTGCGCAGCCACTCTGTCATTCCTGTCACGCAAGGCTGGATCCAATCGGCCTCGCCTTGGAGCGCTATAATGCGCTCGGGCAGTGGCGTGAGGGAGATCGGTATGAGGTCTCTGGTTCGCTTGTGACGGGGGAGACGTTCAAGGGCGTTGAAGGTCTCCGCAAAGTAATTTCTGGTCCCCGGATGAAGGATTTTCACCGATGCCTTACCGAAAAGCTGCTGACCTATGCGGTGGGCCGTGGAGTCGAATACTACGATGCGCCAGCCATAGACGAGATCCTTCAGCAGGCCGAGGCTGCGGGAGGTGGCTTGCGGGACTTTATTTACGAGGTCGTGGAGAGTGTCCCGTTCCAAAAGCAACGAGCTCAGTAACGAAGGTTGCCGAGTGACTGCCGCCCAAAGGGCGTAATACCGGGCCAAACTTGAAGTTCTGACCTCTCGAGGATAGCGATTCATTTCCAATATGCCTCGTTGATAAAGCAACCCGCCCGCCACAGAAATCCCCTTGATTCTTAAGCCGAAAGCCCGGATTATCCTGAAGTAGAAGACTGGTTATGAGTTATTCCCGCGAAGCGATCGGCCGCAGAACTTTTCTGCGAGGGCTGGGTACTTGCATCACCCTTCCCAGCATGGCCTCTCTCGCGGGAGGTGCGACTCTTCCTAAGGCAGGCTCACGTGGCTTGACTGCAACGGGAGCTCCGTTACGGACAGCCTATCTCTATGTCCCCAATGGTGTAATCATGGATAAGTGGCGTCCAGAGGGGTTCGGAGCAGACTTCAAGTTCAATGAGAGCATGACTCCTCTGGAGATCTTCCGTGAGGATCTTCAGATCGTGAAAGGCTTTGCACAAGTTGAGGGAAATCCGGGGAAGGACGGGGCTGGCGATCATGCACGCGCTAATGCTACCTTTCTGACAGGAGCGCGTCCCCTGCGAACCTCGGGGGCCAACTTGAGGGTCGGAACCTCCGCCGATCAGCTTGCGGCTCGTTTTCTTTCTGCAGAGACCCGGATGCCCTCTCTTGAATTAACATGCGAGAGAGTGCGCAATACCGGCGCTTGCGACGCGGGATATTCCTGTGCTTACCAGTATAATATTTCCTGGCGTTCCGAGCATCTGCCTGCCACTCCCGAGTCCAATCCACGCGCCGTATTTGAACGTATTTATGGGATAGGGAGCCCGAAAGAGAGGGTTGCTAATGCCGCCCGGAGGCATGCTGAGCAAAAGTCGATCCTCGATTTCGTGCAAGAGTCTGCTCATAAGATGGGTAAGCGACTCGGGCGCGAGGATCGGGAGAAGCTTGAAGAATACCTCACTGGAGTGCGTGAGGTCGAACAGCGTATCGAGCGAGTGGAGCGACTGGGACCTCCTGCTGATCCGGGTCGGCCTGTGCCGGATGGAACTCCGCGTGCTTACCGGGATCACATTCGTATCCTCTTCGATATGATGCTCCTGGCCTTCCGAAGCGATTCAACCCGGGTAGTGAGTTTTCTTCTGGGGCATGATGGAAGCAACCGGAGCTTCCGGGATATCGGCGTGAGCGGCGGTCATCACGATCTTTCCCATCATGGCAAGGATGCGGGCAAGATGGCGCTGGTAAGCCAGATCGATCGCTTTTACAGCGAGGAATTAGCCTATTTTCTCAGGCGTATGAAGGAAGCGAAGGATGTCGATGGAAAGTCGCTCCTGCACAACTCGATGGTTGTTTGGGGAAGCGGCCTTTCGGATGGGCACTGGCACACGCACGACGATCTTCCTATCGTAGTAGCAGGGAATGCGGGGGGTAAATTCCAGACTGGGCGCCATCTGGACGTCGGAGATGTGCCTTTAAATAATCTTTTTGTGCGGATGCTTGAGGAGGTTGGGCTCGCCGGGATGAGTTTTGGAGACTCAACAGGGGCGGAAAAGAGGGTCTAAGGGGGGATCTAGCCGCCCGCTGCAAGGACGGGCAGGACAGATGGTAAAGGTAACCATCTCCGCTATTGAGAGCTGGGGTGCATGGCGGAGTCTGTAATGGGTGGCTGATGGTGCAATCTTCTGGTGCAATTCCATCTCTAGCAAAAGAACGTTCCCGATGCCCTTCGATGATGTCAGCGTGGAAACTCACCGGCTGTTGATAAAATAAAGAATGCGGATTTTCTTCAGTAGACGTGGGAGGTGTCAGCCTCTAGAGGTTTCCAGAATGAAGTTTTTAATTCTCACTCTTTTCGCCCTCGGCTTGACAGGTTTGGGCACCCTGAACGCCAAGGATCTCAAGTCGGGCGAATATACGATTTCACAGTCATGGACACAGGAACGTTCCTTTGAACGTCTTTATATTGTTTCCGTTCCTGAGGGCAGGAAGGCAAAACATCCGGTAGTCGTTTTTCTTCACGGGGGAGGAGGGAACGCACGGGGAGCCTTCAAGGGGTTCATGCGGCGTCACAGGGTAATGGCAAAGCATTATATCGTGATCTGTCCAGAGGGTTATTCCAGGGGTTGGAATATCGTTTCTGAGAGATCCAAGGCCGATGATCGGGGATTCATTGAGGAGATCATCAAGACGGTGTCGAAACACGATAACGTCCAACGGGAAAACTTCAGTATTATTGGAAGTTCGAATGGGGCCGCTCTTGTGAATCAGCTAGCGATCGAGTGCCGCTTACCGAACATAAGAAACTACGTGAGTGGCGTAAGTCCGCTCAACGTGTTTCAGCACGACGGAAAAGCATTCAAGGCCAAGGGTCCTAACAATACCTATCGCAAGGCGGTAGTGCCCATGAAAGGGAAGCGGTTGATGAATATCTCAGGGACGGAAGATCATCTGGTCCCTTACGCTGGAGGGCTTTCGCGGGCTATTCCCGCGAAGGGAGGAAAGCTGGGCTTTGTACACGCTGAGCATTCGACGTATCTCTGGGCAAAAGCGATGGGATATGAGGGAGAGAAGTTGATCGAACCAAGCAAGGTTGAGGGAAATTTGGAGAAGTTTTCCTACCTCGATGGCGCGGTAGTTCATTACAAGGTAAAAGGAGAGGGCCATGGTGCGATGGGCGCAATCAAAGAGGACCGCCTCCTTTCCTTCTTGGAGGGCGGGGAGAAATAATCCTCGGGGTCCGTTTGTTTCAACGGGCAGATCGGGCCTGTCGCTGCCTTTCGATCAGAAGGGTGCGAAACTCTTTCATCCGATCCTCGTACCGATTCCCACCGGCGAGATTGTTTTTCTCTGAGGGATCGATATTGAGATTATAGAGCTCTTCGCCATCGGGCCATCTAGCGTAGCGCCAGCGCTGGTTACGGAGTGAGAATCCCAGCTTGTTACCACGGGAAACGACGCTGTAGGCGTGTTTCTTTTTTCCTGGCCGCTCCGGGTGAACGAGAAGCGGACGAAGGGATACCCCTTGGAGGTGCTCAGGGGGCCTGAGGTCAGTGAGATCGGCCAGAGTAGGGTAGAGATCGATCAGTTCGACCATGGCTTCAGACGTAGTCCCGCCCGTAGTAATCCCTGGAGCTCTTATAACGAAGGGAACCTTTGCCCCGATATCAAAGAGAGTCACTTTTCCCCATAGGAAATGATCTCCGAGGTGATAGCCGTGGTCGGAAGTGAACACAATGATGGTGTTCTCCCAGTGGCCACTCTGCTTCAAGGCGTCGAAGACGATTTTCAGCTGGGCGTCGATAAAGGATATGCAGGCGTGATAGGCCTGCATGTACTCCCGGCGCAGAGAAGCGTCCTCCTTCCCCAGTTCAAATCCGAAGGCAGTGTAGCGCTTTGAGATCGCGGACTGTGGAAGATTTTCCCAGAGATTGGGTTGGTCAACTCGATAGACGATTTTTTCCAGAGGGTAGAGATCGAAGTATTTATTTGGTGCGAGGAAGGGGACATGAGGCTTCTGGATTCCACAGGCAATGAAGAAGGGCTTATCGTCCGGAGTGTCGTCACTCAGCCACCGAGCGACCTGTCTTACATTCTTGCCGTCCTTGTGCTGCGCATCAGTCAGTCCGCTTCGACCCCGCCCTGGTGGGGTCTGGGAATCGAGCTTTCCCGAAGTCTTTTTTTTCAGTTCTCTCCACCTTTTCCGGTTGGGGCGATCGTCGATGGATCCATACCGTTCCTCAAACTCCTCACGTGCTTCCCGCACGATCTCGAGTTCGTCATTTTGGAAGCGCAGGACTTCATGCCATGCGGATTCGCCGTGTTCGTGTCGGGAAGAGTGAAAGATTTTACCAACACTGGCGGTCCAGTAACCATTTTCCTTGAAGAATTGAGGTAAGGTTAGTGTGCCGGGACGCTCCTTTCGGATATCTGAGGTGTTATTCAAAACACCCGTTGATTCCGGGTAGAGGCCACTGAGAAAGGAGGCTCGAGACGGACCGCAGACCGGATACTGGCAGAAGGTGCGTTTGAAAGTCATTCCTTCGGAAGCGAGCCAGCTGAGCGTAGGGGTATGAATAGGTTCATAGCCTGACGGAGAGACGTGTGTGTTCAGATCGTCACACACGATGAAAAGGACGTTTTTCTTCTTTCCATTAGTGGGCTGGTCCTTTGATGCATTTTTCTCTACTGATCCCCGGGTGGGAGGATTTGCCCCTTTCTTCCAGCGAAAAGATTCGCCCTCAATGAGAAGGTCGCGCCTACCGTTCAGCTTTTCGCAGGGTTCTGCGAAGGTAGCAGGAGCTGCCTTGCGCATCGTGGCTTTCAGGTGGGCATGTTCAGGATCATCCGCGAGATTGTGCCACTCATGGGGATCCCTCCGCAGGTCATAAAGTTCTTCCCCGTCGTCTCCGTAACGGATATAGCGCCAATTTCGATTGATGGTTGCGTATTCTCCCGGATGCATGTGAGGGAGGTAAACAGTTCGGTCCTCAGCCTTGTCAGGATTCCTGAGCACGGAGGCTAGGGATATTCCCTCCAGTTTTTGGCGAGGGGCGGGAAGGCGGCACATTTCGACAAGGGTGGGGAACATGTCGATCAGACTTACGGTGACATCAGATCGCGCGCTCCGCGCTATTCCTGGCCCGGCCCAGATAAAGGGGACATTTGAAGTGCGCTCCCAGAGGGTGTGCTTTCCCCAGTCGCCCTTCTGTCCGTGATGGTAGCCATGATCACTCCAGAGAATGACAATGGTATTATCAGCGTGAGGACTTTGCTGAAGAGCGTCAAGGACGCGCCCCATCATTGCATCAGCATAGCTGATGCAGGCTAAATATCCGTGAATGGCGTCATCTAAAGCATTCAGTGAATTGAGTTTGGCGACAATTTTTGAGCGTGCAGTCTTGATCTTGCGTATTTTTCCCGGGAGGTCGGCAAGATCATCTTCCCTGAAAGGAGGGAGCTTGATGCTTTCGACGTCGTAAAGGTCGTAATACTTTTGGGGACAGTAGTTCGGGTAGTGAGGTGCATAGATCCCAACTCCGAGGAAAAAAGGCTCCTCATGCTCTTTCTTGAGCTGGTCAACAGCCCAGTTGATGCGGATAGTGTCAGCCATTTCGTCCTCCTGCTCATTTGGGAGGGCGGCCCATTCCAGAAACATTCCGCCGGTAATATCCTGCCCTCTATTGTAGATACTGGCAGGAAAGGGGTCAGGGAGAGGGGTTTCGTCGGACCATGAGTTGAGAGGCCATCCACTGGTGCGTTGAGATTTATTCCTGAGAAAGAAGCTGTCCCATCCCCGCTGGTCAATTGCTCCCGCGGGGTGGTGAAACAGTTTTCCTGCACCCAGAGTTGTATACCCGGCCGCAGCAAAGCACATCTGGAGGGCATCAATTTCCGGATGGTGTACGAAATAATTCGCCGTTCGATAGCACCCCGTAGTTGACGCGAACTGGCCGGAGAATATGGCTGCGCGAGAGGGAGCGCAGTATACGCCGGCGGTGTGAGCGTTGGTAAAAAGCACGCCTCGGTTTGCCAGCTTGTCGAGATTCGGGGTGATTGCACGAGGGCTGGTTCCCATGCACCCGAGCCAGTCATTCATATCGTCGACGGCGAGAAAGAGGACGTTGGGTTGCCGTGCCTGGGCAGCCAAGCTGAAGCAAAAAAGGGCGACAAGGAGGTTAAACCGGGGTCGTTTCATTTGAAAACCGGCGTAGTCTCTCATATTTGAGGAGGTATTGCCGCTCTCTTTTGTGAATGCAGATTTCAGCGAATGATTGCCGAAGTGGCTTTCTTCGTGTCTCCATTTAAAGGTTGTAGGAAGTTGAGTGGTTCTTGCGACCTGGTTCATCAATTCCCAAACCGCCAGACGGGCGTGATGTTCCAATCGTATGGTGGCAGAGGCACATACCGGAGAAATAGCCCCATTCTTTTTTTCAACAGCTGGAAGCTGAATTAATTCTCGCCCGATGGTCCAGTTCTGGGACAGTAGGGTATGAGGATGATGATTCTGGTATCTGCCTTTTTCTCCTTGGCTGCCCTCTCCGGTGGAGCCGAAAAGATTGCTCTCTTCGATGGTAAATCATTGGAGGGGTGGCATTCAGTGGGGTCAGCCAAATGGCGCGTCGAGAATGGTATTATAGTTGGGGGGCAGGATGGTGACTCGAGAAAGAGTGGAATCCTTATGACCAAGAAGTCATTCAAGGATTTTGACCTGGAGCTGGAATTTAAAATAGACGAGCACGGAAAATATAACAGCGGAGTCTACCTTCGTCATGGCCCCGGGGAGGGTCGACAGCGAGGTTACCAGGTGAATATTGGTCGTGGTGCTGCCGAGGAATATGTTGGACTCCACTACAAGGAATGGCTCGACAAGGGTGATGAGAGAGACGAAATCAGAAAACCGCTGAAGTGGAATCACCTGAGAATCCGAGCAGTGGGAGCTCACATTCAGGTCTGGTTAAACGGGAAGGCAATTGTCGATTATACCGATCCAGATCCCCAGCCTGAGCATGTGGCTGCGGGGGTTATCGGTCTGCAAACCTACGGAGCAGAAGGTCATGCAGGGTGGGTGAAGTTCAAGGGCTTTACGATAACAGACCTTTCCACCGGCCGTTAGCGCGCTACGGGTCTATTCTATTTGCCGCGGCGTTGCGCTTCAGGGAGTTCGACCTCGTTCTCAGCGGCCCATGCCTGAGCGGCTTGTTCGTCCTGTCTGCGCCACACTCCGAGAGTGTGGGTGGTCATACGATCCCGGAGGTCTGGATTTTCGATCGTGGAGGCCCACGTTACCGCCGTGGAAGGATCGTCATAGGCATGGGTGGCTGCCTTGGCGAGACCCGTGACGCCATTGTCATAACTCGGTCCCGCCGGCTGCTCCCCCAACCAGTTGGCTGCTGCTTCCGGATCAGAAGTAGTCCAGTTCCACATGACTTGACCCATCGCGCCGGCCTTGCCCTCGCTCTCTGGTTGATTGCCGAGCCATTCTGCCGCTTCAGCGGGTTCCTGCTGGGCCCAGTTTCGCGCTATCTCACCTACCACTCCAGCCCGCTCCTGCTCAGGCATCTGGTCAACATATGCGGCGGCCTTGGAGGGGTCTGAGGCAGCCCAGCTTCCGAGTGCTTCCTGCAGGGATCCTTCGCGTTCCCCTTCGCTGAGTGAATTAGCCCATGCCACTGCTTCAGCAGGATCCCGTGCTGCCCAGGATTCTGCAATCTGCCCAAGCAATTTTGGTCTATCGTATTCATCGAGGCTCATCGCAAGTTCTGCTGCACGCTGTGGATCACTGGCCATGATATTGTTGATAATTCCGGCGTATGCTCCGGACCTCTGCTCCGCTTCGAGCGTCGAGGCCCACGCCAGCGCAGCATCAGGATCCTGTCGAGCCCATTGCTCAGCGACGGTCCGGCTCAGAATTGCACTCATCCACGGTTGTCGAAGAAGCGCATTTTCGGGATCAGCCAACCAGGCGGCAGCTCGTGCAGGGTCCATGGAGGCGAGAGTGCCGATGACCGTCCCTGCGTCTTCATAGGCCTGCTTTCCACCTGCAGAGGACAGGTTCGCCAACGCGCCATCCGGATCTTCCTGAGTCCACCGGGCGTAAAGAAGGCGCCGGAGCATATTTGTCTCGGAGTCCATCTTGCCCTTGCCGGATCGAATCCTTCCCAAATAGCCTTCAATCTCATTCGGATCGAGGTTCCTTATGAATGCGATTAGGGCCTCATATCGGGTGAGGGGATCTCCGATAGCGAGAACCTCATCGAGAGAGGTGTAAGAAGTTGGCTCCGAGCTTCTTGTAGTAAGCCCCTTGATTGGCGTCCTGCGGCCGGAGAGAGATCCTTGTTCGAAAGAATTGTCGGATCCTGATGCTTTCGGATCGCCCGATATATTCCCGGATTTAGTCGAGCGCTTGGTCAACTGCCACGCGTTTAGAGCCAGAGAGAGGACAAGAAGGAGTGGAAAAACTTTTTTCATCGCTCGGAAATGACCATAGGTGAAAGTAACTATCCTCAGATATCAATCTCAATCGACCTCCCGGACCAGAGTGGAGGTGGTCTGATTCGCAGTCGGGCCGCGGAGCCTTGCTTTTGTGGAAGAACGCTCCGCACATTGAGCTAGGCTTAGGCCCTCAAGCTCTCTTAGATTCTACCCGGTTCCGTGAGATTAACTGAAACCGACACATTATTCGTTTCACTGCGTTTTTTGCGCGGGTTCCTGCTTGGCGCTCTGGTCCTTGCGCAGGTGTCAATTCTTCCGGGGCGCCCTAATATCCTGTTAATTGTTTCAGAGGATAATGGACCAGAGCTGGGGTGCTATGGAGAGCCCTTCGTGAAGACTCCCATTCTGGATAAGCTCGCTGCAAACGGTGTCTTGTTTGAAAGGGCCTACGTTCCGCAGGCTGGGTGCAGTCAGTCACGGGCTGCATTGCTCACAGGGCTTTATCCCCATCAGAATGGACAGATCGGGTTGGCAACCTGGAAGTTCGGACTCTACCGCACGAACACCCCCAACATCGTCCGCGCCCTCAAGCAGTCGGGTTATCGCACTGGAATCATCGGGAAGCTGCACGTTAACCCTGCATCAGCCTTTCCATTCGATTTCAAGGAGATTGAGTCCTCGAACTTCAGCCGGAAAAAGCTCGGGAAATATGCCCAGGAAGCAGGAAGGTTCATTAATGCCTCCAAGCGGCCCTTTTTCCTCAGTGTCAATTATCCGGACGCCCATCGTCCGTTCATCAGGGAGGTTGGAGGTGTTCCGAAAAAGCCGCTTACCGGGGCGGATGTCAAACCACTGGCTTACTTCGGACTGGATAGCCCGGAATTACGCCAGCAGACCGCCGATTACTACAATTGTATGAGCCGTCTGGATACGCAGATCGGAGAGCTTCTCTCGGTCTTGCGGAAGTCAGGAAAGCTTTCGAATACCCTTGTCGTTTATATCGGAGATCACGGAGCGGATATGTTGCGGGGTAAGCGGACTTCCTACGAGGGAGGAGTGCGGATTCCGTTCATTTTGTCGTGGGCTGGGCGATGGGGAGCAGGCCACAGGCATTCGGAACTGGTATCAACTCTCGATTTGATGCCGACCTTTCTTCAAGTGGCAGGAATTCCGAAGCCGAAGGAGCTTCCGGGGCGCTCCCTGATGCCCTTGCTTGATGGAGAGCCTGCTGGATGGCGGGAGTATCTCTTTACGGAATTCCATCTTCATTCCGCACATAATTACTACCCTCAACGAACGGTTCGCGATGACCGCTTCAAGCTGATCTGCAACCTTATGGCCGGAAGAGTTAATCCGGGATATGAATTTACCCATAAGCGATTTTTCGAGGGTTTGGACCGGGTCATTGCCGCTGCCGGGGAGCCCGTCAGGAGCGCCTATCTCCGGATGCGATCCCCTCCCCAGTATGAGCTTTATGACCTCAAGAGGGATCCGTATGAGTTCAAGAATCTTGCAGATCATCCCGGGTATGCAGGGATTCTCCAGAAGCTGACAGGTCAACTGATGAGGTGGCGTAGATCTACTGGAGATCCCCTGCTCGACGGGAAAAATGTTCTTCGCCTCAAGTCTGAGATCGAGGCCTGTATGACCAACAAGGATGGCAGTCCGAACAAGGCGCACCTGAGCCTCAGCTATCCGGAATACTTTTTCAGGAACAGGGACGAGCTTCCGGAGCCATGAACAGAGTCCTTCTCTTTTTTAGCGCGGTTTTATTCCTGTCGCCTGCTTCCCCTGGGGAGGAGAGGTCCCCCAATGTGCTGTTCATTGCGATCGATGATCTGCGCCCTGCCCTCGGGTGTTATGGAGACCCGGTGGCTCGGACTCCCAATATTGATCGCCTTAGTAAGCGCGGGACTCTTTTCCGGAGGGCCTATTGCCAGCAGGCGGTATGCAGTCCCTCCCGCCTTTCCTTAATGACAGGCCGTCGCCCCGATACCATCCGGGTGTGGGATCTCAACACCCATTTCCGGAAGTCTCTTCCGGACGTGGTGACGTTACCGCAGTTTTTCAAGGGTCGTGGATACCATTGTCGATCCATCGGGAAGATCTATCATGGCGGAGGAGAGCCCTCAAAGGATTCTCCTTCCTGGTCCGAGGATTCGGTGCTTCACAATGTGAGGGACGCCAGATTGCGCTATGCCACCGCCCGGAACCTGACGGGCGAAGGTCTTAAGAGAAGAGCTGCCGAGGCAGCAGACGTCCCGGATGAAACCTATATCGACGGTGTCGTGTGCAAGGCAGCCCTGAAGGCTCTCGGGAAACTGAAAAAGAGAAATCAACCCTTCTTTCTCGCGGTTGGTTTTCGCAAGCCCCACCTGCCGTTCTGTGCTCCAAGGAAATACTGGGAACTCTACGATCGGGAAGACATCCCGGCCCCGAGGTCGGTGGATCATCCCCGGGGGGCACCGGAAGTTGCGGTTAGGAGTTGGAAGGAGCTGGAAGGCTATACCGATATTCCCCAAAATGGCCAGCTCTCTCCGGAAAAGGTGGCAGAGTTAAGACATGGCTATTATGCCTGTGTNAGTTACGTGGACGCTCTTATTGGGCGATTACTCGATCGGCTTGGCGCACTCGGGCTGCAGGAAGAAACCGTCGTCTGCCTCTGGGGTGATCATGGATTCCACCTCGGGGAACAGGGGCTCTGGGCCAAGGCCAACAACTACGAACTTTCGACCCGTGTCCCCCTGATCCTCTCNGTTCCCGGGCAGNAGAAANCCGGGGAAAAGAGTGAGGCCCTCGTGGAACTGGTTGATCTCTACCCGACGTTGGTCGANGCCTGCGGGTTCAAGGTGCCGGTGGGCCTTGAGGGAACAAGTTTCCGNGCGCTTCTGGACACCCCCGGTCGTCCNTGGAAAAAGGCAGCCTTCAGNCAGTATCCCCGTGCCTANCNGGGGAACCGGCACCGTTCTCATGGGGATATCATGGGCTATGCCATCCGGACCTCCGCNCACCGTTATGTGGAATGGCGGGATTGGAANTCCGGCAAGGTNGAGGCTCTCGAACTCTACGATCATGAATTGGATNCANGGGAAATGCGCAATGTTGCCGCAGAGGAGAATTACGCCGGGGTTCTCGCCCGGCACCAGGCNATCCTCAAGGCTGGGTGGAAGAAGTCCCTGCCTTGANTGAGATNCAGACCNGTGANCTTNCGAGGNGCTGTNCGGGGGATTCCTGTCTCTNGTTNNNCGTTATGACCANTTCTGAAGCCGCATGGNNNCTGCGGAATTCCCCAGCGGCATTCCGGGGACNAGGTCCGGATATCGTATTTGGTGGTCGTAACCATCGAGACATATTGTATNNCGATTGAAGCTCNTGTGAGAAACCTTGNTCATACTGCGATATGCGCGATTTGTTGCATTCTATCNGTGGTAGCNGGATCANTTGCNGTCGCTGAGTCGGTCAAGCTTCCGGGGATTGAAGTNAATGTGCAGGCACGCTGCGTGGATGTCGAAGCGACNGTGTGTCTCCGGGAGGGAACGCTGGAACTGGTGGCTTGTACCAAGGATAGCAAGGAGCATGAGTCGATTGTCGCGATCGCGGCAAGGCCAATGCATGTTCATGCCGCTCTCCTGCTGCTTGGCGCCGAGCCCGGGAATCCAGCGATAATGAAGCCGGTGGAAGGCGAAGATACGAGTTGGCTTAANNTTCCCCCCCGGGGCGATCTGGTGGAGGTTTNCCTNGTTTGGAAGAANGAGGGAGGAGAACTCGTTGAGCGNCCCATCAGTGATTTCATCGTCCGTGCCGATTCNGATGGAATNGAAGGCAAAGAAGACAAGGAGAGGGAGAGCTTGCCCACGCATGCNTTCNTGTTTGCCGGTTCACGGCTNATTGCNAATGGGGAGGGACCTCGCATCTACCTGAGCGACCGGAGTGGTAACCTGATCTCGCTCGCGACCTTCGGGGATGAACTGCTTTGNCTGCCCGGGGTGCACTCCAGGGAAAACGGGGCCCTGTTGTGGGAGATCAACGCGACCCAGCTACCGGAACTGGGGNCTGAGGTGATTCTGCGCNTGCGTCCGAANATGAGAAAAAANTTTCCTTNGTCCCCGNAANAANAACTCCAGAAATGANTCAANCCATCAGAGTTATCGCCATTCNTATTGCNGCCATATNCCTTGCCCCATNGGGCACAGCTGGCGCGCAGTCNTTCTACAAGGAGCCACATGGACTGTTCTCCACNNGGCCAGGGGAAACCAAGTCCCTACAGACCATCAAGCGCTTCGGTCCCGTGGGCATGGGGATAGACCTGCTTCAACCGGCCTTTGTCATGCGGATCAGCAGNATCGAGGAAGGNTCGCCGGCTGCGGAGACAGGTAAACTGTCNAAGGGGCAAATCATCGAGTCGATCAANGGGCAGGTGCTCAAGGAGATTGACCCCCGCATTCAACTTGGCCGNATCCTCGCNGCNGCGGAAGCAAGCGATGGAATTCTCAAGTTCGCCATCAAGGGCGAGTCGGNNCCTGTCANGGTAAAGGTNCCGGTGCTTGGGGCCTACAGCAGGACCTGGCCTNTCAACTGNCCGAAGTCNGANAAGATCGTGCGNCAGGTTGCCGATTATCTCTCCANGCCGGACACACAGAAGGGGCTGGCCGGCATTGGGATGTTATTTTTGCTTTCNACTGGAGANGCNAAGGATCTTGCGGTGGTTCGGCAATGGGCCCGGGNCGTANAACCTCACAGGTATCCCTGGTATATTGGCTANGGGGGNATTCCATTGGCTGAATGCTATCTGCGGACAGGGGACCCCAAGATCCTNGAGAACATTCAGATAGGCGTCGAGAANGCCGCCAAGTCCCAGCATAACGATGGCTGGGCGGGGCGAGGAAGCGCCCTGACCTCNTATGGNNCCGGGCATCTCAATGCAGCTGGAACCCATGTCGTGACGTTCCTCATGCTGGCNAAGGAATGTGGAGCTGAGGTGCCGGACCATTTGCTCCTGCGNTCTCTTCGACATTTCTACCGCTACGCCGGTCGGGGCAATAANCCCTANGGGGACNATCGTCCGGANGTTGGCTTTGTTGACAACGGNAAAAACGGNAAACTCGCCTTCGCCATGGCCGCAGCGGCCGCNCTCACGCCGGATGGTGAGAATTCGCTCTATGCCAGAGCCCGCGACGTGTGTGCGATTCAAAGNTTTTACACGACCAGCTTCATGTTGCACGGNCACACCGGCGGGGGCATCGGAGAAATCTGGCGCAGCGCTGCNATGGGCCTGATGCGCGAGAAGAAGCCCCGGCAATACCGGGATTTCATGGATAACCGCAAATGGCACTATGATCTATCNCGCCGTTTCGATGGTTCGTTTGGTATCCTTGGGGGCTCCGGTTATGACAAGGAGCAGTGGGGCGTGGCTTACCCGTTGGCCTACACCATTCCNCGCAAAACCCTCCGCNTCGCNGGGGCCCCACGCACAAAATTTTCCAAGCCNTGCCAATTGCCCAGGCAGCTGTGGGGAACTGANGCGGATAATACATTCCTCTCNCTCGAAGCGGTGGCCGACGAGGACGGCAAGAAGCAGGACCTNTCGAAGGANACNCTCGCGNGGGATTCCAGCATGGCCTTTATTCGCCGTTTTCACGGTAGCCAGCAACCGACCGACGATGAGATCCGTCGTTATNTCCATCATCAGGAGCATAACATTCGGAACATTGCCGCCTGNAAGGCNCTNGGGATCAACAGCGGTTACATCGGCTGGANAGCAGGGGGAGGAAAGGTGCGGATGAATCTGGTGATGGAGTTCCTGAGGCACCATGATCCTCGTGTGCGCCGGGCCATGTTCGGGGCCCTTTTGAACAAGCCNGATGTGATTACTCCTGAGGTTTTCGAACTCGCGGCTCNGGCGGTCAGGGATCCGCACGAATCGTGGTGGGTCAAGGATGCCNCGCTACAGATTATCGGTNGTGGTTCGCCGGACCAGATCCTTCCGCTNGTTGAGCTGCTTCTTCCATATCTCAGGCATGAGGAGGACTGGNTGAAGANTGCNGCTCTNACTGCGTTAACNCCAGTGGTGGCNGATGAACGGTGCTACAGGCGCGTTCTACCGGCGATTGGAGANCTGATCCGGAAGAATCAGCGCGTGTCAGTCACGANAGGGCTGGGCCCCGGAATCCGGTCAAGGATCAAGGAAGCGGGNTCTGCGGTGCAAGAGTTGGCCACCCAGACCCTGGAAGGGACCTTCACTGACTATGCCGGTTCGAAGACCGCTCCCGGAGGACTGGACACGACCTCAACCTTTGAGTTCCACCTGGAGGCCATCGCCGAATCACTGGCGGACGTGCCGGGTGGGCTGGACGTGCTCTACGACATTGCCCGTCAGCGTAAACCGAAGGAAATCCTTCCTTATAAGGAGTTTTTCCTCAAAGCCGACTCAAGCCGCTTCGGGCCGAAGCTGAAAAAGGCGATGAATCCGATTATCATGGAGGAGCTGGTTCCCGAGTATGTCGGAAGAAACAGAGGCAGGCTGAAACAGTTGGCTGGTGGTGAAATCCAATCCGGCTATCCCGGTGGGTCGAGGGACGTGATCGACGGGTTGGTCGCCCTTTACGACCGGGCTGGCTACAGGGATTACGGGTGGAAGATCTTCATGGATCTGCGCAACGCCAAGTGGGACTACCACAGCTTCGCCCCGGTTCCTTCCGAACAGGTGCCTTTTGACCAGCTCATCACCCGTTACCGCAAGGTAACCCTTCCGAAAGGTCTGGAAGACTGGTTTTCTGCCGATCACGCTTCNNCCTTATGGAAGCGGGGNCAAAGCCCCTTTGGTCATTATATGGGAAAACTTCCGACCGGCCCGGTTCACAAGTGCCGNTCGAGTTGTGTTGGGCCGGGCTGTTATGGGGCCACCAAGATCAATACTTTCTGGGAAGAAGAGGTGCTTTTGCTGCGCCAGCATTTCGANGTTCCCTCCCTNAAGCCCGGTCACCGTTACCGCCTCCGGGTCAATGACGGGAACCATGTGGGCTCCGGTGGGGGGCACGTTATTTACATCAACGGANAGCAGTTGATCGAGACCCAGAAATGCAACGGACGGAATTCGGGAGGCCTGCCCAAGGGGGCCTACATCACTCGGGANTTCATGGACGACTTTAAAGGCGGTAAGGTGTGCATCGCCGCGATGACNTTCCTGCGCAACAATGACAAGTATAAGGTGAAGCCAAGNGAGGACGTTCCCCAGGGTAAGTTCAGCCTGCATATCGAGGAACAGAAACTTCCGCCCATGGAAGACGAACTTGTTTTCAAGTCCGCCTCCATCATTCCCATGCTCTCCTCGGAATGGCAGGATCGGCAGGATCCGGAAGACCGGGAAAAGTCTGCCTCCGCGGTCAAGTATCGCTGGGACGGACGGTTCGTGAACAACCCGAAGATCTCGGGGGCATGGAAGGTTATTGCCCAGGTTGCCGATATCGCCGACTTTGATCCTGCCAGGAGAACCCGTGTCAAAGGCTCACCGTTCGCCAGTCTGACCCTCAAGGATGGCGGCAGGACGGACAACCCGGTCTGGGCATGGTCGGGGAACGTATTGATGGACCTGACCAGATTTCAGGCCCTCAAGATGAAATCCCAGAACATCGACGGTAAGGACTACCTTTTCGTGGAGGCCGGAGGTTTCGGCACTCGCAAAAAACCGGGCTGGAAATCGCAACTTTTGGTCCTGGCAAGGTAACGTTCTGTATGATTCTGGAATTCAACTTCTACAGTATCACAGCATGAACAAAACATTCGTTTCCGGTCTCCTCGCACTATCGATGGCACTCAGCGTGTCGGCCGCCGATCAGCAGCTGGAACTGGCGGTGGCCTTTACGGACAACATGATCCTGCAACGGGAATCCAAGGTTCCGGTCTGGGGTTTTGATGAACCGGGAAATGAAGTTAGTGTGAAGTTTGCCGGGCAAACCAAGACCACCGTGGTGGATAAGAATGGTGACTGGATGGTGAAACTCGATCCTCTGCGGGCTGCCGGGGAGGAACGGGGTTTCGAGGTAAGGAACAACAAGGGTAAATCGGTCTCTCTCAAGGGTGTGCTGGTCGGAGAGGTCTGGTTCTCCTCGGGGCAATCCAACATGGTCTGGACGGCGAGCAAGAGCATGTGCAACGAGCTGGCAAAGCAACTCACCTCATCCAAGGAGGACGTGCCCATACGGGAAATTAACATCAACACGGTGTCCGCCCTCTATCCGCAGAAGAGGGCTGCCTCCGAGGATGGCTGGAAGAAAGCCAGCGCCGCACGTGACTTCTCGGCTCTCTCGTTATCCTTTGCCCACGAGCTCTATAAGGAGTTGAACGTTCCGATCGGAATCCTGCTCAGTGCCCACAGCAACACGAGGATTGAGGCCTTCACCCAGCGGCAGGCGATTGAATCGCACCGGGAGCTCCAAAATGATAAAGACCTCATTCGCGATGCGGATCCACTTACCGAGCAGGGCCGCAAGGCCTTCAAGCAGTATTATGACGACTTGAAAGCATGGCAGGACGTGGCGGGTCATACGGCGGAGGCCGGAGGGAAGGTGCCTGCTCGCCCCAGTCTGCCCGGGATCGCCGGGATGTGGCGCGGTCCTTCCCAGTTCTTCAATGGCAAGATTGCTCCCGTGATTCCCTACGCAATCCGCGGTGCCATCTGGTGTCAGGGGACCAGCAACAGCGGGGATGGCAGGATCTATGCAGCGAGGATGGAAGCCCTGGTCAGGGGATGGAGGGATGCCTGGGAGATGCCCGGAATGCCCTTCTATTTCACGCAGATGCAGCCCTACGGGTCTCCTGACCCCGAGAACGTCGGATTTGCCGATATTCGGCAGGTACAGCATCTATTCTTTACCAGGAACCGCGAGAACGTAGGCATGGTGGTGCAATCCGATCTCAATTCGGCCAATCCCGGAGGTATCCACTACTACAACAAACTGCATCCCGGGATGCGGATGGCCCGATGGGCCCTCGCCAAACAATACGGCAAGGACGTTGCCTTTACCGGTCCGGTTTACAGCGGCCACAAGGTGAAAGGAAAAAAGGTTAGGGTCTCCTTTGAGAAGGAAAGCCTCTTTGGTGGCTTGATGGTGGGCAGCAAGGGAATGGCCAAGGACCGCCGGGAACCGGGGAGGTTCGTCGAGCCCGCCAAGCCCACCCCCGGAGCAAAGCTGAATCACTTCCGGCTTTGTGGCCAAGACAGGAAGTGGCACGGCGCGGAGGCGAAGATCGTCGGGGAAACCGTGGTGGTCACCTCTGCAAAGGTGCCTGCCCCGATCGGGGTGCAATATGCCTACAGTGCCGTTCCCGAGAACTCCAACCTCTACAACCGAGCCGGGCTGCCGGCGACTCCCTTCGCTGCAATCGACGGTGAATTTATCTTCGAAGAGGACGACCTCGACAAAGCGGCAGCCCTGAAGGCAAAGTATGCGCGCTGGACAGACCCCGACTATCCCATTCTGCAGGTGGCGGAGTATTACCGGGATGGAGTCATTCTGCAGAGAAATCATCCGATCAAGATCTGGGGGCACGCGAACAAGGGTGTCAAGGTGACTGTTACCCTGGATGGGGTTGCACAAACCGCCTCTCCCAATGACCTGGAGCAGTGGTCGGTGACCTTCCCGGCAAGGAAGGCCTCGGCTGAACCGATCATACTCGAGGTCAAGTCCAGCCATGGTTTTAACCGCACGGTCAGGGATATTCTTATCGGGGACGTTTGGTATCTGACAGGGAGCACGCTGCTGTCCACTGAGTGGCCTTACGACAGGCGTGCCAAGGAGATCGAGTTGCCCAAGACNATGCCGCTGGTGAGGGAGTTCTGTNGGAAGACCAAGTCCAGCAGCTTCCCNACCCCGAGGAAGCGTCGTTTTGAGACTGGCAGNGGAAAATACCGCTCNCATTGGTTGGACGCTGATTTCTCCAAGGAAGGCAGCGGGGTCACCATGTTTGCCTATGAGTTTGCCAAGGCCTTGAACCGACCGGGTATCCCGCAGGGATTTATCACGATGTCAGCGGGGCGGGGAGGGCGTAATCGAGAGTTCGCCTCTCCGTTGTCCTGGACCTCGTTCCATGGTGTGAAGGATGTGAAAAANCCTTCTTTCAAGGACCGACTCGATGAGTTGTTCCTGCAGTTTCCAGGGACGANNATCGCAAAGAAGGCCGNCGACGGGCACCTCGNGGAGGTGCAAGCCTTCGTCAAGACCATCAGCGACGCNGGANGCCCGAGCCCNAGCCTTCCCCTCCAGGCACCCGCGTTTCCGGAAGCAGGAAAGCGTGGNACNGTGGCCCCGGACANGATTCCAACNTATGCCTATAACTGGAATGTCAGCCCNCTNACACCCATGGGCGTGGCTGGCGTCATCTGGGTTCCTTCCGAAAGCAACATTGGCGAAAATCCCGGGGAATATGCTGCTGAGCTGGAAATCTATGCCCGGAGTTTACCCGGGACTTATGGTCAGGCGGANNTANNGTTCCTGTATGCACAGCCAGCGCNATCTCTTGTTGAGGGGATCACNGTTCCAGAAATTCCCNGGGCGNGGAGCATTACCTTCGAACAATGGCCAAAGAGCCTGAANGACATTGCCNTNGAGCTGGCACNATTANCACAGCNATNAGAATGAATTCTCGTGTTTCCTGCTTCGCGATCATGACATNGTTCATGGTGGGAGNACCTGCTTCGGCAGCAGACAGCCTTCAGGATGTCTCTCCGAAGGCCAAGGTTCTGTTNGAAGCTTACTGCATGGACTGTCATGGAGAAGATTCGCAGAAGGGCGATGTGCGCCTCGACAACCTGGCAGGNATGGCATTGGANNCACGGCTCGAANTATTGAATCGTCTTCAGGANCAACTGTTCCTGAAGCAAATGCCACCAAGGAAAAAGGAGCAGCCAAGCGATGAAGACCGGGAGTTCATCATGGTNTGGGTAAGCGAAGAACTGGGTAAACATAATGCTTCCCGCNTGGAGGAGAAGCTGCGTTACCCGGGTTANGGAAACTATGTCGACCACGACAAGCTCTTCAGTGGCGAGGTGAAGGANNAGGCTTGGTCNCCGGCNAGAAGGTGGCTATTNAGTCCACAGATATTCCACGAGCGGATCATGGATGTGTTCCGGNTNGATGGCAGNGAACGGTCCGGTTTCAGGACACGCAAGTTTCATGGAGTGACCAATCCTTTCATCCTGCCCGATCATTCCGGAGTNCGCGACTACGATGTGACCNCTCTTGACGGGGGACATTTGCTTGTGATGCTCAGCAACGCCAAGTGGATTGCCGGGAAACAAATCTTTGCGGCACAACTCAAGACACCCCGGAANGANTTGTTACTGGGAGCATTGAATGCTCAGGANCGATGGTATCCGAGGGANACNGACCCGGNTTTTGAGGCGATTNTNCTCANNGAGGAGATGCCGACCANATNGGAGATGTCGGCGGCGATNCAGCGCCAGTTCGAGCTTGTCCTNCGAAGAGGNGCAACGGATCGGGAAATGGAAAAATATCTGTCACTTCTTCGCNCTTCCATNGAAGTTGGAGGCAATNTNGCAGGGTTGCAGCAGATGTTGACGGCCGTGCTTCTGGAATCGGAATTCCTNTANCGCATGGAATTTGGNGACGGNCANCCAGATNANAATGGACGGNAGAAGTTGNCCNCGCGNGAAGCGGCCAATGCTATNGCCTANGCGCTGGGAGATCGGGGTCCTGATGNCGCNCTCCNGCAGGCGGCTGATAATGGAAGGCTTTCCTCCAAGGAAGATTTCCGGCGAGAGGTTTCGAGGNTGCTTGAGGATGATCAGNGGTTTGCNGGGCCNGTTGATCCCAGCCTGAATGGCAAGAANATGCGAACGCATCAGAGCACGCATCCNAAGCAGGNCCGATTTTTCCGGGAATTCTTTGGGTATCCCAATGCCATTAAAATATTCAAGGACGTCCCGCGAAGTGATGGCTATTGGCAAAACCCTTCACGGGGCACAGCTGGAACTCCGGGATTTCTNGTGAAGGANGCCGACCGCATTGTCGACAGGNTTCTTGAGCAGGANGAGGATGTCTTNCGGCGACTGCTGAGCACCAACGANTTNTTCGTNTATCACGANAAGGACAACGAGACAGGCCGCAAGGTCATTGAGGAATGGACGGAAGTNTANCANTACTTCAGGGACAAGGACTGGAAGNNNAATCCTGANAAGNTCNTNGAGGATAACCANGAATATCTGAAGACCAAGAAGTCCGTTCGAGTNNNNGGCGCAAAGTCNAAACGGGAATTCATTCGCCACATGTATTTCTGGGGGGAAACNATNGGCAAGGGNCTNACTCCATTNACCACGCCTTCCTTTGCGCACGGATACTACTACAATCACTCGGTGTTCTACAGTCTGCCGCCTACTCCGAACCCTTTCCGNTACGGGNGAGTAGAGTCTAAAAACTANAAGGGATTGNATGATGTAGAATTCTGGGATTANCCGGTCGAACAGCCCTTTCCNATCNCGAATCGNAAAGGGTTACTTACCCATCCGGCCTGGCTTATNGCCCATTCGTCCAATTTTCATACNGATCCCATCAAGCGNGGGCGCTGGATTCGGGAAAAGCTCCTCGCTGGACGCGTTCCGGATATACCNATCACNGTTGATGCTCAGGTCCCGGAAGACCCACACAAGACATTTCGCGAAAGAGTCGAGACAGTTACCCAGAAGGCTGAGTGTATAAAATGTCACCGGCAGATGAATCCACTGGGGTTGCCTTTTGAGGTTTTTGACGATTTTGGCCGTTATCGCCTTCAGGANCCGTTGGAGTACGAGGAGCACGTGCTGGCCAAACCCAGCAAGAANAATGGTGCCACTACCTACAAGACNAGGCCGGTTAGCACACNNGGTGAGCTCACAGGTTCAGGCGATCCCGTTCTTGATGGCAAGGTTGCCGGTCCCTTTGACCTGATAGACCGTCTTTCCCAATCCGATCGAGTGCGCCAGAGTATCATTCGTCATGCATTCCGCTTTTACATGGGGCGCAACGAGATGCTTTCGGACTCCCGGACTCTGATCGATGCGGATCAGGCNTATCTTGAGAGCAAGGGAAGTTTCAAGGCTGTCATTCTGTCTCTTTTAACTTCGGACTCTTTCCGCTATCGTAAACACAACAAGCAGGAACTATGACCCATCGACGTGATTTCCTTAAACGATCCCTATTGAGTGCCGGGGCGCTGGCAGCCCTGAACACGCCTTCGCTTGCCGCTACTTCATCGAGACCACCAANNCGATTTATCTTCATGCACCGAGGTAACGGTCTNTGGCCCCGCGTGTGTGTTCCCCCGAGTCTTGATAAAAAGGCGATGGAGTGTGAGAAGCGTAAAGAGGCTATTGATGCGGANCTTGATGGTCACGATTTGCCCANNTGGCTCGGTCCGTTGGCAGNGCATCGAGAAAACCTGACCATCCTGCAGGGAGTTTCCGGCAAGATGTGCACGACAGGNCATCACTCATGGTGCTCAGCGCTTGGCGTGTTCAAGGCGAACGAGCGTCCCAGCTCCATNAAGTGGGCCACNGTTGATTTCGAGTTGGCCAAGTTGTTTCCGTCTCCCGCTGGNCANATTGAGCTGGCGTGCTTCCCGCTTGGTGGAGGNAANGCACGNGGCAGTCTCGATGGGGTTGCTACTGGGTTTTCAGCNAGGGGACCGCAACAGCCCAATTATGCGTTTGGTTCGCCCCGGGTGGCCTTGNAGGAGCTNTTCAAGTCCGTCTCTGATGANCCCAAGGCGCGCACNCAGTATCAACTCGACCGNGGAGTACTTGATTTNATTGCGGGTAACGAGGGCAGCATTGCTGANTCATTGGCCGGAATTGAGAAAGCCAAGGTNCAGAACTACGCAGATTCNGTAGAGGCCATACGTGANCGCAACCGGAAGATNGATGCGATGGCCAGCACNATCCGCAAGCACGTTCCCCAGCTTGATGCCAAGTATCTGGATCCGGCAGTGAACACGTTTGACCGGCAGATCGGTCACACCGAAGTTCTGCTAGGAGCCTTGATTGCAGGCCTTACTAATGTCGTGGCCTTTACCGTTGACGAACTCGGGCACCGTTACACCGGTATTCCTGGCATCGAGGGCGAGAAGGTGAATATGCACGATGTCGGTCACGGTAAGAGTATCGGAGGCCTCGATGCGGAGACTATTCGCGAGCTCGCGCGCACACATCACATGACGCTCGTTGATCGCATCGTCAAACGACTCAAGNGCATACCCGAGGGTAATGGCACAATGTTCGACAATACGATGGTGTTTTATTTTCCCGATGGAGGTGAGACGCATCATAGCCATGGCTGGGAATACCCGTTCATTATTGTTTCTGGTGACAACGCCCGCGTCGATCTTCGCCGCCGCTACATTCGACTGCCGAATTACGGACAGCCGGGTCATAGTACACTNGGCAATTTCTACACAACCCTGCTCAACGCCTATGGCAACCCCGTTGAGCACTACGGTGCACTTGATACGGGTCTCAGCAAGTTCGGGCATGGTCAGACTGGTCCTATCAAGTCCTTTCTGAGCGCATGATGCTTCGAGAGTTGACAATAATCACTCTTTGGATTTTCGGCCTGCTTACGGCTTGCAACTACTCGGGAGTAGCTCTCGGTGACTTATCCTAACCATGAACGTAATCCTGACCCTTCTTACATCCCTTTTNNCNGTCTCGTTNTCGTTGTCNGCCAAGCCNCTNAAAGTCTACCTGNTGGTTGGCCAATCGAATATGCAGGGGCATGCGGCCGAGCGAACCTTGGGGCACNTGGCAATGGATGCGNAAACGGNNCCCTTNCTNAAGGCGATTCAGAATGCCGATGGATCGGCNAAGATTCATGATCAGATTTGGATTTCATCNNTNGAGNNANCCGAGGAATCCGGNGTNAAGGANGGNAAGCTNACNGTTGGNTANGGTGCNGGTGGNCGTGANCCCAAGATCGGTCCNGAGCTGACTTTCGGNATCACCATGCANAAGCANGTCGGAGAGNCANTNCTTTTAATCAAGACTGCNTGGGGCGGCAAGTCGCTGAACACGGACTTCCGNCCACCCAGTGCNGGCCCCTATGTTTTCAACNNCAAGCAAATCGAGAATTTCAAGAAGCGAGNCAGGAATCTTGNGGAGGTGCGNCAGGAAAANNTCAACNCNACAGGGGTGTATTACCGGGCCATGCTTGAGCATATNCGNAAGGTGCTCGGTGANATCNAACGNGTGTATCCAGATTACGATGCCAAGTCNGGNTACGAGTTGTCGGGTTTNGTCTGGTTTCAGGGTTGGAACGATATGGTTGATNCGGGAACCTATCCTTCNCGGGGACAGGTGGGAAGTTACGATGCCTACAGCCGGAATCTNGCGCATTTCATACGCGACGTGCGTAAGGATTTGAACGCTCCNAANTTNCCGTTTGTGATCGGAGTNATGGGTGCGGGNGGGCCCATNGCCAAGTATGGTCCGGANCAGAAACGCTACGCTGANATTCACGGTGAATTTCGNAAGGCTATGGCCGCGCCAGCNAANTTGCCAGAATTCNGGGGTAANGTNACCGCNGTGCGGACNGAAAATTACTGGGATGGAGANCTCTCNGANCTGGTNGANCGTCGTAGTAAGATCAACGCCAAACGCCGCGAGCTTTCAAAGGATGAATCACTCAACNGGGANCAACGTGATAAGGCCCTTGCTGATTTCAACNCCAAGNTGTTTACCAAGGAAGAGCTNCAGATCCTGGAANTTGGTGTCTCCAATGCGGCCTATCACTANCTGGGATCAGCGAAGATTCTTGGNNAGATCGGCAAAGCCTTTGCTGATGCGCTCGCNGGANTGAACTAGANNGCAAAACCTATTCGTCCAANCAAGATGACCCGTTTNTTTCTNCTNCTTCTGCTTNATACNTNTNTGTTNAANGACTTGGANGCNCAGCANGGAAATCCTGCNCCGGNNGACCTTNATGATGACCTTTGGTTAACCTANNNAGGGTCNAATGGGCCGGGAAAGGGAAAGCATGTGGTGCTGATCGCCGCCGANCAGGAATACCGCAGTGAACAATCCATGCCGATGCTGGCGAAGGTTCTCTCCAGTCATCATGGNTTTNATTGTACCGTTCTGTTTTCAGTGAATGAAAAAGGGGAAGTCGACCCAACGATGCCGGCNCCGTTTAAGGATAAAGAANAACGCCATAATATCCCGGGTCTTGATCACCTGAAAAAGGCAGATTGCGTGATCTGGATNTCGCGTTTNATGCATCTTCCTGAAGCTCAGATGCAGCATTTCTATGACTACTTTGATTCAGGAAAACCNCTCATCGCCCTGCGAACTGCCAATCATGGTTTCTGGGGTGGCCTCAAATACAGNAANGGAGGTANAAATGTTTCCCTGCGTNNGCTGTTGGGTGGCACTTTCATGGGTCATCACGGGGGTTGGCATCGTGAAGCAACACGTGGAGTGATCGTTCCTGAGAANNGGAAACATCCNATTCTCACCGGNGTNGGNGATATCTGGGGAACNTCCGANGTCTATCGCTGTCATAATGACAAGCATCCTTTCCCGGAAGATTGCGAGTCCNTGGTNCTCGGTCAGCCATTGATTAATCTTGAGAAGGACGCTCCGCCCAATACCCAGAAGGAACCATTGCCTGTTGCCTGGACCAAAACATGGACAGGAAACAAGGGGCTNAAATCCAGGATATTCCATTTCACCATGGGCTCCGCGATAGATCTGGAAAATGACGGAGTGAGAAGAATTACGGTAAACGCTGTCTATTGGGGGCTAGGTATGGAAGACGCAATCAAGGCGAACAGATCGATCGCGATCATTGGTGATTACAGCCCGCTGAAGGCCGGTTTTAATTACGAGAAGCTGGGTGTGAAACCGCGTCCGGTTAAGTATTACCGGTGATCTTACCGTGTGATTCAACAGGAACCATCAGCGCTCTACTGATTGCTGCAGGATCCGAAGGAGCTGGAATAAGAAAAGCGTAAGAATCATCGTGCTGGAAGAAATGAACCTGTTGCCACGGATAGCCTCTGCCTTTCTTGTGCTTGCTGGATTATTGGTTACCTCCCACGCCGATGATGGTCTGGAAGCTTTCCTCGGAAAACCAGTNTTCGAGAAACAGCGTCTGTTCGATGATCAGCGCTATCCTAATGTGGTAGTGACCACCCGGGGAACGGTAGTTTCTGTCTGGGGCAATGACGGGGTAGGGGTGCGCCGGAGTGAGGATGGAGGCAGGACGTGGGATGGAGTCATCACCGTCTCCCAAAAAGGATACCATGGTGGGGGCACGATAGTTGATGAGAATTCAGGGGATATACTGGTCTTTGTCGAGGACCGGCAGCCGCCCGCACCATTGACTGTATATCGCAGTCGGGATGATGGTAAAACGTGGCAGGCGCAGGCTACGGTGATAGAGAAGGACGTAAACGGCAACACGCCTTCGATGCACATGAATGAGCATGGCATCACGCTACTGCATGGTAATTATAAGGGTCGTCTCCTGCGACCGACCCGCTACTACGGACCCAATGGTGGTGGCGCGGAATGGCCCCTGCAATATACCAACGCCATCTATAGTGACGACGGTGGAAGGTCATGGAAGACGAGCGCACCTTTTCCTGAAAAGGGGACAGGTGAAGCGACTCTCGTGGAGTTGTCGGATGGGCGCATTTATTATAACTCGAGAGTGCACTGGTCTGAGCGGCCGCGGAGTAAACGGCGACGGGAGGCGTGGAGCGATGATGGTGGGGTGACGTGGAAGAAATGGCGCATCATCGATGTGCTGCCGGACGGGGATCAGGGGAGACCCTACGGATGCATGGGCGGTTTGACGCGACTGCCGTTAGACGAGCGCGATGTCCTGATCTTCAGCAATCTTGATACCGACGCCTCACATCGGGAGAGAGTCTCGGTATGGGCGAGTTTTGATGGCGGAAAAAGCTGGCCCCTCAAGCGATTAGTGGATGCTGGACGAAGTGGCTACTCATCGCTCGCGGTTGGTCGGGTTCAGACCGAATCGAACGGNTGGATCTATCTCTTATACGAGCACGATCCATTCAAGGGAGCCTATATGGCACGATTCAACCTGGCGTGGGTGCTTGCCGGCGAACTCACAGGAGATGGGAAACTGCCGCGGATTAAGAGGAGATAGACAAAGAGTCGCTCTAACGGCGGCTGCTTCGTCGTTCAAGGTGCTTTTGCAGCTCTTCCCTGCTGAGAAGTCCATTTTCGTCAATATCCATCATCTTGAAGCGGTCGGCCATCGGTCCGCGTGCCTCGTCACGNGAGATGACCCCGTCTCCGTTGGTATCCATTCGTTCTANCATCTGGCCTGCATCAGGCCGGCGGCGTTCGCCGAAACCTCCTCGTCCGCCGGGTCGCTGGCGTCTGTCAAAACCCCTGCCTCCTCCGGGAGGACGTACCGAACCGGCATCCCGGTCACGCCTGAGTTCTATCTCATAGCGATGGGTGACGGCCCGGCACCAGCCTTCTTCGTCATCGCAGGCAAAATAGGAGACCTCTAATTCGAGAGGCCGCGCAATTCGTCCAGAGCTGGAATCGACGTCGATCAGGAACTCGCGTGGATCAATGTCCGAGGGGGTTTTGATCTTGGGGGCGGATCCTTTGCTGGAGCTCATCTTGATTCCTTTGGGAGTCTTGAATTCGAAATGAAGAGGAGCCGCAAGGTTATTCCAGTGCACGGTATGGACAGGGTCGAGGTGGAAGCCGATATGAAGCTTTCCTCTTCCCTCGTTTATCAGTTCTCCGTCAGCCTCGGCCCGGAGTTTAACGTAGAATATTTCCTTCGCCTGTTCCTTGTCGCCTTTCGGAGTGATGGGGCGAACGATCACGGCCATTGCTCCTTCGGGTTTTGGCGTCCGAGGAACGATCCCGCTGGCGATCTTGCTTATCGGGGCAGCCTTGGTTTTTCGATTCAGGTCGGATGGTGAGGTTACCGTCTTGGTCTTACCGATGAGCTTTTCCAAGTCAGCTCTCAGAGTTGCCGGATCGCTCCAGCTTCGGGAGACTAAAATTCTGCCCTCCGGCGAGATGATGAATTCTGAGTTGGGCCTGTCCCCGAATGCATGCTTGAGATCGTTCGTCATGGTATCGGCAAGCCATGGGATTTTTGTGTCGAGCTGCCTGCGGGCTGCAGAGACATGTTTGAGCCTCTCCTCGATCGTTACGGGTTGGACGAGTCGGTCGCGTTCCGGATGAGCAAGGGATTTGTAAACATAGTAGAAATTCAGTTCCTCACTCTTCTCCCGGTAGTCATGATGGATAGCCTCCAGACCGGAGACGTTACGAAGGAAGGGAGGTCATGTTAGACAGCCAAAGACGATCACGGTGTGTCGGCCCTTGAAATTTTCCCGAAGGATGAAGTTGCGCCCCTCGGAGTCGAACGCGCTCACGTTGGGAATCAGGCTGCCAACCTTGGGCATGTTTTCGCTACTACCTCGGCGTTCACGGTCCTGCCCCAGGACCACAGATTGCAAGGAGCAGGTGGTTAACAGTATCACCGTCAGAGTGGCATATTTCTTCATCCCGTCCCGAGCTACAAGACCATCGGTGAATTTACAAGTATGGGAGTCCTAATTCGTTGATTTTTAGTCCTTCGGTGGCATACGGGTGTGATGCAGCAATATGAAAGAAGCTTCCGAATCGGTGTGATCATAGAGCCCTCCGTAAAAACGCAAAAGATTTGCATTTAGAACTTGATCGCAACAGTGATCTGGCAACTATTGCGAAGAAATTGCATTAAACCTATGAAATCTCTCTTCAGCTTCTTCTGCGCCTTAAGTCTTTTCGCGACTCCGTGGTCCTTTGGTGCCCTGTGGCAATCAGGGCATGGGGACATCGGCATTGGCTTCGACGGGACAAATTGGGATCCACACTTTCACTTCCACGAGGAGGAAGGGGAACATGAGGGAGAAGAGCACAAGGATGACGACCACGACGACCACGAGGGCGACGAGGACCACGATCACGACCATGAGGGAGATAATCACCCCATTATCGATGGTGAGGAAGCCACCCAAGAAGAGTATGAGATCGATGCGCTAACTCTACTGGTATCAGGGGGACGTCTGCCGGGTGCAGGTGTCGCAGATTCTGGAGCGGCGGACATATATGTCCTCGCGCAGGATGAGTCTCTTGCAGTCGCGCAGGGAACGCCCTGGGTTGGTATCGCCGTTGAGGAAATCGCTCCGGGCCTGCTTCTTGATGATCTGGTCACCTTGAGCCTCGTGGATGTGTCAGGTCCGGGAGTGTATTCACTCTGGACCACCGACTCNTTTGGTGGAGACAGTGTTCTCATGTCAAGTGCTCTTGGGTCAGATGCGCCGGACAGCGTGGCTCTCCCTNTGGAGCCCGGCCACTATCATTTCAATATGGGCTTNAGCGAGGAGGGCATCTATGATGTGACCTTCAACAGTTCAGGGACAACNGTCGATGGAGTGGAGACNNNTACTGACTTTACCGTTCAGTTCAACGTCGTGCCTGAGCCGTCCTCANTTCTNCTGCTTTCCCTCGGTGCGGTTGCGGCTTTGCNANGGAGGAGGAGATAGNGTCGCAATGNAGNGTTNGANAACNGTTNGTATAAGCGCTAGGAAGAGAGTCCANGCGTAATGAAAAGGCGNGGATTCACGATGGTTGAGATTCTGGTGGTNGTTGCCATCNTAATNTCTCTCTCNGCNCTCGGATTCGGTGCTGTTCGTAGCGGGATTGCCCGGGCGAAGCAGGCTCATTGNGCGAGTAACATGCGNCAAATCGGTNTCGCGTTAACNNCCTATGCGGTCAANAACAACGGCTTTTTCCCNGAAACTACGCATACTNCCGCGCTTAATAAGGCGTGGATCGCAGGTCTTGAGGAGGAATTGGGTCCCCATTACGATGAANTGCGGCTTTGCCCAGCAGATCCCTACANGGACGAAAGACTGGACAGAGGAGGAACGAGCTATGTNCTNAACAGCTANATCTTTGTNCCCGAAATCGGCCCTTTCGGCGAAGAGCTTAGTAAGCCCTGTAACAATATAAATTGTATACCTGANCCTGCTCGTACGGTGATGGCATTCATNGTCTCGGAGGATCAGTCAGTTGAAGCAAGCATGGATCATACCCACTCACGGGCATGGACCCGAAGCTGGGAAAGTGTTCTCAGAGATATTCAGCCTGATCGTCACCGCACCGGTGCTGGAAATAGTGATCATACGGCAGGTTCTTCAAACTATCTCTTCATTGACGGGCACGTTGAGACATGGAAGGCCAGTGATGCGAAGCGTCAGATTGATTCCGGAGAAAACTTTGCTGAGCCTCCAGGTTGGGANGACGAGTCGTAAGAAGGAGAGTAGTANNGNGGNGCGTTAGGTNATAATGAAGGTCTTGATTTTTTTCCTCTTTGTGTGGATTTCACTGCAGGAGNTCCAAGCTGGAAATCTCCTGAGGCGAATTCACGTTGATCATGCTTTTCGCTATCAGGGAAATGAAGAATGGGAGATNGTCATTCACGGTAATGATGGAGATCCAGATCTCGACCCGGATGAAACNGTAATGGTGGTATTCGACAGGCCATTNCCAAACGAAGGGGGACGAGCAAGGCGTCCCGCAAGTGAGCAATGGGATTTTCTTGGTGTCGAGGGTAACGAAGATGTCTGGATTATTCCGCAGAATTTTACTCCTTTAATCTGGCCGGGATGGCGGTCAGAGGGAGCCTTTGCGACCTACTACAATGATGATGCAAGGTTGGGATTTTCCGCTCCCTTCGTTGGGATTTCGGTCGAAAATGTTGCCTATTCAGGGCTAGGTGAGGGACATTACTCAATGTGGAGTAATCAGACCGGAGGAATCACCAAGATATGGATTTCAACGGATGATGGAATCTCGGAGGACGATGTTTACTATTTTTCCTCGGGCCATTCCCATACCAATCAGGGGTTCAGCGATCTTGGGGTATATCGAGTAGATTACAGAGCTGCAGGGTTCCTTGGGAATGATGCGGGAGATCCTCCGGCCGGCACCCGGTTGGTTACAAGTCAGCTTCAGAGTTTTTACTATGCGGTTGGTACTTACGCCGAGTGGAAGGCGACCTATTTCGAACCTCATGAACTGGTGGGGGAAAGCTCTTCGGATCCTCCCTCTGAGGCTACCCGTTATACCGGAGATAGCGATGGAGATGGAATTCCTTTACTCTTGGAATACGCGTTCAACCTTTCGCCAGCTGAATCCGATTATCGGTTTTACACCCCCAATTCAGCGGAGGGAGGGCTGCCGTCAGTTCGTCTTGATGAGTCCACCCCACAGCCAAGACTGGTTATTGAATATCTGCGCCGGAGGGCACAGGGAGCACCGCGCCTCTCCTATTATCCCGAGTTTTCGTCTACTCTAGAATCTGGCTGGGCTTCGGTGGGGACCGAAAGTGTCTTTCCGATCGATNCGNTCTGGGAGCGGGTTGTCGTTGTGGACGAGACTATTGAGCATGCAGATACNNTACGCTTTGGGCGGGTTCGGGTTGAGCTGGAGTAGAATCCTGCCGAAAGAGGACTTGTTGCATTAAAGATTCAGGGTTTCGACCTCGTTGCGAGCGACCTTGATGAATACATCATCGAGATCTTTGCCTTCAAACCGGGACTTGATTTCTCCCGCTGTCCCAGAAGCGAGAATCCTGCCTTGATGAAGAAAGAGGACGCGGTCGCACACTTCCTCGATATCGCGCATGTTGTGTGAGGTATAGAGGATGGCCGGAGAGCGCTCTTTTTGAAGGCGGCGCACAAGTTTGCGCACCTTATCAGCAATATCTGGGTCAAGGGAGGCAGTGGGTTCGTCAAGAAGGAGGAGTTCTGGATCGTTGAGCAAGGCCTTGGCGAGGTTCACCCGGGTGCCCTCTCCTGCAGACAGACGCCCCGTAATGCTGTTCCGAAGATGATCAATGCCAAGCATTTCGAGAAGCTCTTCGATTTTCTCCCCTGAATTCTTGATTCCGTAGAGGCCGGCAAAGACCTTGAGGTTTTGCCAGACCTTGAGATTCGATGGAAGATTGGCATAAGTCGTGCAGAAATTAGTACGCTTCAAAATCTCGATCCGGTGCTTCTGGAGGTTCTTTCCAAAAACGTGGATACTTCCCTCATTTGGGATTGTAAGACCCAGAATCATGTTCATGACGGTGGTCTTACCGGCACCGTTAACTCCTAGAAGACCGATGACCTCACCAGCTCGGACCTCCAGATCAAGGCCGTCCACCGCAACGATGTCTCCAAAGCGCTTAGTAAGCGAACGAGCCTGAAGGAGAGGGGGGTTCATAAGGAAACAGTTTTTGAGCGACCAGGAAGGGGCCTAGTCCAGAAGCTTTTCTCGGATGGAGTCCGTGACCTGCTTGGGGTTGGCCTTGCCTTTCGAAGCCTTCATGACCTGCCCCGTTAGCCAGTTAACAAGTTTTTCGTTGCCACCTTGAATTTCAGAAACCTTGTCTGGGTTGGCTGCGATTGCTTCGTTGATAAGGGCGTCGACCGCTCCGGTGTCAGCGGGTTCAAATCCGAGATCCTTGGCAATCTCAGCAGGATTCCGGGAGGGCTCCGTCCAGAGCGCATTGAAAACCTCACGAGCTTGATTATTGGAAATCGTTCCTTCCTCTATTAGGTCCACTATACTGGCAAGTTTCTCAGCAGAGAGAGGGCAGGATCTAGGGGTGAGGTTATCTTCATTGAGATGTCGGAGAAGAGTATTGATTACCCAGTTGGCAATTTTCTTGGGATGCGCCTGCGATGCCTCAGTGGCGCTCTCGAAGTAGTCTGCAAGTGAGCGATCAGAGGAGAGAACATAGGCATCATAACTCGTTACCTCAAAATCTNTTTCAAAACGTGCCGACTTGGCCGCAGGGAGCTCNGGCACATGGACTCGCACTTGTTCGACGATATCTCCTGTTCGGACTGGAAGGAGATCAGGGTCAGGAAAATATCGATAATCGTGTGCATCTTCTTTTCCCCGCATAAACTCTGTTATCCCGGCATCATCATTCCATCGCCAGGTAGCCTGCGCGTGCGTCCCCCCTTCCTCGAGAACCGTGACCTGGCGCTCGATTTCATGGTGAAGAGCACGCCGCACGGCAGAGATGGAGTTCATGTTTTTGAGCTCGATCTTGGTTCCAAGCGTTTCAGTGCCTTTTTTACGGACGGACACGTTGACGTCACAGCGCAGCTGCCCCTTTTCCATATCAGCGTCAGAAATTTCTCCATAAATGAGGATTTGCTGGAGAGTTTTGAGATAAGCGAAGGCCTCTTCTGGGGTTTCGATTTCTGGCTCGGAAACAATCTCCATGAGAGGAGTCCCGGCACGATTGAAATCAATTACACTGGAATTAGCCANGTGAGTGGATTTCGCGACGTCCTCTTCAAGATGGATACGGGTTAGTCCGATTTTTTTTCCTGGGTGAGCAATGTCCTGCTGATAATCCTTGGGGTAGCTGTGGTCAGGCAATGGGACGCAGCCTCCAAGACAAAGTGGCAGATCAAATTGTGAGATCTGGTAGTTCTTGGGCATGTCAGGATAGAAATAATTCTTTCTATCCCACTTGGATATTTCCGGGGTCGTGCAATCGAGAAGTAGTCCAGCTAGGATGGTTTGCTCGATTGCGACNCTGTTGAGAACGGGAAGAGCTCCGGGAAGGCCCATGCAGGTTGGGCATACATTGCTGTTCGGTTCTTCTCCAAAGCTGGTTCTACACGAACAGAACATCTTGCTCCGGGTCTTGACCTGGCAGTGGACTTCGAGNCCGATAGTAGCGATATAGTCCTTGTGCATCGACAGGAATGGGGAGGCAACGTTCGTGTATTNNGACCGAAGTGTGAGGCCCGGGGGAGGCAAGTGCAAGGGCGGGAACCAAGCAGGATCTCCAAGGTTCAATAATCAAGAACCTCTAATGTCAGGACGATACTGCACGCTGGAGTTCAGACTTTAATTGCCTTCTTGAGCTGGCAGCAGCCCGATAGCAGCTTCGATATCAAGATCGGCCAGCTTGGAACGAGCGTTTTCCTCCGCGCAGACTTGCTTGATTGAGTCGGAATTNAGTAATTGAGCAGTTTGCCCCTGACTGTAGAGAGCTTTCAGCTGAGCTTTCTGTTCCGTTAGCAGATAATTAATCTGAGCCTGCTTAGCTGCTGCCCGGACATCCGGCTTCAATTTAGCGCGTGTCCACACTCTTTCGTTATCAACAAGAAGGGTAAGTTTAGATAGATTTGCGCGGGCCCGGCTGTTGAGAAGATCGAACTTCTCATGGAATTGTCCAGCGAGGCTGGCATCCACCTGTCGTTTCAGTTTTGAGAGAGCAGGCTGGGCGGGCTGCTTGGAAAGGCGCTCTCCGGGACTCGAGGCATTAAGCCAATCCTTGTTGGAGAGTGCTGCCCTCACCCAGTTCAGTTCATCGAGGGTGCCTACGTAGCGAATTCCAGAAAGGCAGAACCATGTGAAGGTAACTCCCATGACGAATCCGAGGATGCCTCCGCTTGGAGTGAATTTTCTTTTTGCGCCCTCTTTTGACTTTGCGGGGGTCATTACGATTCCGAACAGAGCGCGGGAGACAAAGAATGCGGCGAATCCAATTATGAGCCCGACGGCAACAGACATCCATGGATCAGGATCATCAATCAGGAATCCAGCCAATGATGGTCCGTTCTGAAATCCCTTAAAGCCAGCAAACGCTCCAATCGAGAGAGCCATGAGGCCAAACGTCATACGCATAAATCCCTTAAGCAGGCCGATAACAATGAATGCTATAATAATTAGTCCGAGGACGCCGTAAATTGAGAGATCAGAAGGGGAGATCGCGAACATATCCGAAAAGACGAGAAATTATTTGGAAGCAGCAGGCAGGACACCGCATTGGGCCCTGTGACGGAGCAGGTGATCACAGAGGACCAGAGTCGTCATCGCCTCTATCATGGGAACGGCGCGTGGAAGAACACAGGGGTCATGTCTGCCGCGACCTTTCAGTTCTGTGTCAGAGCCGGTGTTGCTGACAGTTGCCTGCTCGGTCATAATGGTCGCCGTCGGTTTGAAGGCGACTCTGAAGAGGATCGGCTCTCCGTTAGAGATGCCCCCTTGGACGCCCCCTGAATGATTGGTCTGAGTCCTCACTCTACCATCTTCCATGTAGAAGTGATCGTTATGTTCCTTTCCTGTGAGTAAAGTACCCTTGAATCCGGACCCGATCTCGAATCCCTTGGTTGCGGGAAGACTCATCATGGCTTTGGCGAGTTCGGCTTCTAACTTGTCGAATACTGGTTCTCCGAGGCCCGGCGGGCAACCTCGAACGACGGCTTCAACTGTTCCACCAAGAGAATTTCCCTCGCTCCTGGCCGACTTGATCAGGTTGATCATTTCATCGACCTTAGAGGGATCCCCAGTTCTTACGATGTTGCTTTCAATCTGCTCAGATTTGATGGATTCAGGGTCCACATTTGCTTCCAAATTCTGAATCGAAGAGACCCACGCAAGAATTTCAATTCCCGGTGCGAGGGCATTGAGGACCTGTCTGGCGACTGCGGCTGCTGCAACCCGCCCTATGGTTTCTCGTGCGGAGGCCCTGCCTCCACCCTGCCAATTTCGAATTCCATACTTCGCATCGTAGGTGTAGTCCGCATGTGAGGGCCGATATTTTGTCGACATCTCCTCATAAGCCGCAGGACGAGCATCTTTATTTCGCACCAGAATAGCGATGGGGGAGCCCAAGGTAACGCCCTCAAAGACCCCCGAAAGAATTTCGCATTCATCAGCCTCATTCCGGGGAGTCACAATCTCGCTTTGTCCTGGCCGTCGCCGGTCCAGTTCGCGCTGGATCTGCTCTTGGTCGAGAGGAATACGAGGAGGGCATCCATCGATTACGACTCCCACCCCACCGCCATGGGATTCACCCCACGTAGCAATATGAAAGCAACGGCCGAGGAAGCTAGACATCGTCGGCACCTTAAGGGTATTAGATTATCAAGGCAATCACTGCTTCGGAATGATTGGGGATGGGGCCCCGGGATGGGTTATGGATCGCTTTCCCTTGTTCCGGAGAAACCCCATGGTAAGCTTTTCTTCCGTAGTGGCCGAGCAGGTTAATAAATTGTTACTGGATTGCCCGGTTCTTGTTTTGAATCGTCTTTGGCAGCCCATTCATACTTGCTCAGTCAGGCGAGCCATCAGGCTCGTGTGTCTTGGGCATGCGCAAATTGTTCAAACCGATGGGGAGGCCCGGTATCAGACTCACGACTTGGTTTCCTGGGCGGCTCACTCCTCCGGGCATTTAGCTGGAGACCTCATCAGGACCGTGCGTCATGCGTTCCGAGCTCCAAGAATTATCGTATTGGCCCTTTACGACAGAATCCCCCGGAAAGAGGTGAAGTTTACCCGGCAAAACGTATTTCTTCGGGACGATTTAGTGTGTCAGTATTGTGGCCAGAGGTTTGTAGAGCGCGAGCTCAACCTTGATCACGTCGTGCCACGGGATAAAGGGGGTAAAACTACCTGGGAGAATATCGTCACTTCCTGTATTCGCTGCAATACCAGAAAAGCTAACAAGTTGGCTTACGAGGTAGGAATGGCCTTACTGCGGAAGCCGAAGGCTCCGCGATGGCGTCCAATCTTTGGTAAGCGGCCCGAACTCTCTGAGGATGAAAGCTGGGCGCAGTTTCTGCAACCAGATCGGGATCAGGTGAAAGTGAGCGGCTGAGGGTCCTACAGTGAAGGATTTCGTCGCTAGCCGCCTATTACCCAGAGGATTGGATTTGGCCAGAATCCGAAGAGGATAGTAAGTGCGGTCAGAGTCAGGATAACAACTCGGCTGATTCTCGGAACCGGAATCTCTTCCGTATTGGCAGGCTCCCGCCAGTAGATCGCCCGGATGACCTTGAGGTAATAATAGAATGATGCAGCAACACCGATGAATCCAATACCAACACCCAGCCACAGTATCTGGTTGGCGGCAGCGGAGCTGATCGCCAATTGAAATGCAAAGAATTTCCCAATGAAGCCTGCAGTGAGGGGAAGGCCCGCGAGGGCTGAGAGGAGAACCGTGGCGCAGACTGCAAGGGAGGGGTTGCGCTGACCAAGTCCATCAAAAGCTGAAATTTCGTCGCTGTTTTCCGAATCGCGTACGACTACGAGAACAAAAAAGGCTCCGATGGTGATCACGAGATACGTCGCGAGGTAGAGTGACACCACCTGGTGACTGCTGAGAGAACCAGAATCTGCAGGGTGCCACGCTGCTACAGCCAGAAGGAGAAATCCTGCGTGGGCAATCGAAGAATAGGCAAGAAGGCGCTTGAAGTTTGTTTGCGCGATCGCGGCAAGATTNCCTACCAGTAGAGTCAGTCCTGCCATTACGAGAACAATAAGTGTGGTCTGATTCCGCGTGATCTCCGAGTTGAAGAAGGGCTCGAGGACACGCAGGGCAACGATGAAGCCAGCGGCCTTTGATCCGACCGAGAGAAATGCAGTAATCGGGGTAGGCGCTCCCTGGTAAACATCCGGAATCCAGAGATGCATGGGAACTGCTCCAATCTTGAAGGCAAGGGATAGGAGCATCAACGAAAGTCCGAAAAACAAAGGTGAGGGGTTGGCTGCGAGCGCTGACTCGGGATCAGAAATAGCGACTCCGATCTCAGCAAGGTTTGTGCTCTGGGTGACGCCGTAAATCCATGCAATTCCATAGACGAGAAAGCCAGTGGACAAAGCTCCGAGTATTAAATATTTCACGCCGGCCTCAAGGGATCCAACCTGGCGTCGCATGTAGGCCACCAGAATATAGAAAGTGATGGTGACTAGTTCCAGAGAGACGAAGATGGAGACAAGATCTCGGGCTGAGGCCATCCACATCATGCCCGCACACGCAAATACCGGTAGAGCGTAGAATTCACCCGTGCCATGCTCCGTGCCGGGCTCTTCAGTGAACTGGTTCAAGACCTTCCGGTAATCGTAGGCCATGAGCAGGACAAGGATCGTTGCCACAATGGCGAGAAGTTTGAAGAAAGCAGCCCATTGGTCGTAAATATAGAAACGAGCCAATTCCGCATTTTCAGCAGAAGGAGCAACCGCGAAGTAGAGGGGAACAAGCGTAAAGGCGAGACCTCCAATCGAAATTCTACGCACCAGCTCTCGACTGGTTGACTTTCCAAAGGCCTCAATCAAGAGAAGAATGAGGCCGAGGATAACAACAGTAGCTTCTAACCAGTAGGCAGGCATGGCGGGATTCTCAGTTGGCCAGCATGGCTTGCCGGGGTTGCAGTGCGGATTCCGGCGCGAGTAGCTCTTCCGCGGGTTTTTGCACTTCAGAGGGTCCGGAAGTGCTGCTTTCCGGGGATTCTATGAGGCCCAGAAGAAGATTTGGAAATAGCCCTACGATTACGAGGACGAAGGCGAGAAAGATCGCCGGGCGCCGTTCGTCAGGGGATAGATCTTGAGCGCTTTCGGTATGGGATCCCCCAGGCCCCTGAAAAGTTCTGCGGAAGGCCCGCAGCATGTAGACAGCGCTGATGACCAGACCCCAGAGGGCGATAATGGTAGCGATCTGTACTGATCCCAGTCCGTTTTCTACCTGCCATCCTCTGAATCCGGCAATAAAGACCATGACTTCTCCGGCGAAGTTCGCGAGCCCTGGGAGTCCGATGGATGCCATGGCCGCGAGCCCGAAGAGAAATGCCAGCGTCGGTGTAAGGCTGGCCAGCCCTCCGAGGTTGCGCAGGTCGAGAGTCCCTGTCTTATGCTCAATACGATCGGTAAGTCCAAAAAGCATGGCGATAGTCACTCCATGGGCGAACATGAGAAGAATTGCAGCGGGCATTGCTACAGGGTTTTCCGTTCCTCCTCCAGCCTCAATCAGAGCTGCAAAGGCGAGAAAGATATAACCCATGTGCATGACACTTGAGTTTCCCAGCATGAGATCCATGCGCTTCTGGTTGATTGTCACAAATCCAACCCAGAGGATATTGCCAATGAGGAGAATGATCACCAGATTAAGCCAGTGACTCATTCCCTCTGGAACGAGTGGATGAAGTCTCAGTAGTCCGTAGAGACCAAATTTTTTCAAGACACCAGCATGCAGCATGGAAATAGGCGCGGGGGCACTGGCATAGGTTGGTGCCGCCCATGAATGGAAGGGGAAGAGAGATACCAGAGTTCCAAAGCCGATAATGAGAAAAATGGCGATGCCGGGCTGGTCTTCAATCGGAATGGAGGTTTTGAGCAGATCCTCGAAGGCGAGGCTGGATGTTCCACTGGCAGCTATGAGCCAAAGTAGTCCAGCCAGCAGAACGATTGATCCGAACGCGAGGTATATGGTAGCCTTCCACGCGACAATTTTGCGGTCTCCTCGACCAAGAATTCCTATCATCAAGAAGGTGGGAATCAGTGCCAGTTCGTGAAACGCGTAGAAGAAAAAGAGGTCGGTCGAAATAAATGCGCCGACAGCTCCAGCTGCGACCAGAAGAAGAGAGATGTTCCAGAGGCGTGCGTGTCGATCTTTGCATGAGCCGGTCCGGGCCGCAGCGAATGCGACTATCACAGAAAGCAGCATCATGATGACGCTCATGCCATCATAGAGTCCCAGCCCAAGACGAATTTCAGGTTTGCTGAGCACGACCGGAGCAATGGAAAGTCCATCCCGGATACCCATGGCCCATAACCCGGCGAGTAAAATGCCAGTTGCGAGCATCAGGGTGGTTGTTAGTCTCGCAGTTGTCCTCGGATCCCGACCCCTGAGAATCGCAATGACTCCAATGAGCGGAATTAAAAGAAGGCAGGCAGTCATCGGTTCCTAGCGGGCGAATACGGTGAAATAGATAATCAAGATGATCCCTGCCCCGAACAGGAATGCATACCCTTGTAGGTTTCCACTCTGAAGCTTCCGGAAAAGATGGCCTACTCCCGATGCGGTTCTCACCAAGCCGCCGACAATGAGGTTTCCAATGACAAGGTCATCGAGGAAGTGGACAATCATCGCTACTGAGTTNTGAAACACCCGGACCAGGACCAGATAAGCCTCATCGAAGTAGAACTTGTTGCGGAAAACCCTGAATAGTGCGTTTTTCTGGAGGGGGTCGGAATCTCGCCCCCGGTAGAGAAAGATACCGCTGCCTATTCCTACAAGAAGGGCGGCGAGAGATATCAGAAACACTGGATTGGCCAGACTGAAGGAATGAGAGGGGTGGTGAAATGCCGGCGACAATTTTTCCGCCACGGGAGTAAAACCGGCGATCACTGCCATGACGGAGAGCGCGAATAGCGGATAGAGCATCAGCGGTGGAACTTCCGTTGCATCCTCTGCCCCATGCCCTCTGCTTTTTCCGAGGAAGGCGACAATAAAGAGGCGCGTCATGTAAAATGGAGTCAGGGTTGCAACAATGATCGCCAGCCAGAAGAGAACGGGCTGGTCGTGGTGGGCCGACTCAAGAATTTGCTCCTTCGACCAGAAACCTGAAAGGGGGTAAATGGCCATGAGAGCAGCCGTTCCTATGGCAAAAGTGATTGTGGTCTTCCGCATTTTCCGGAAGAGGCCCCCCATCTTCCAGATGTTCTGTTCGTGGTGACAGGCGTAGATTACCGCTCCCGATCCGAGAAAGAGTAGAGCTTTGAACCAAGCATGGGTGTAAAGGTGAAACATGCCTGCCTCAGCGCTATGCTCTCCTGCAAGGCCAACTGCCATTACCATGTAGCCAAGTTGAGAGAGGGTTGAGTATGCCAAGACCCTTTTAATGTCGTCCTGCTGAGTGGCCATCAAAGCGGCTAAGAGGGAAGTAACTCCACCAATCCACGCTATCGTGGTTCCAGCGAAGCCTTCAAAAACTTCAATGCCGGCTGAAATCTGTAACCGAAACAGCATGTAAACCCCGGCCGCCACCATGGTCGCAGCGTGAATCAGGGCAGAGACCGGAGTAGGTCCTTCCATGGCGTCTGGTAGCCAGACATGGAGGGGGACTTGTGCAGATTTCCCAAGTGCTCCGCAGAAGACCAGAAGGACCGCAATCCCCGTAAGGGTACTGTTGCTTCCCGCTGTGGCTGTTGCGCCCTCCGACATTTCCCGGAACGCAAATGTTCCGAGGATACCCCAAAGCATGAGAATCCCGATCATGAAACCGAAGTCGCCGATTCGATTGACGAGAAACGCTTTCTTTGCAGCTTCAGCAGCTGANTTCTTCTGAAACCAATGACCAATGAGGAGGTAGGAACTGAATCCGACCAGCTCCCAGAAGATAAACATCATGATGAAGTTGCTCGCCAGTACGATTCCCGTCATCGAAAACATGAAGATGGAAAGCCCAGCGAAGTAACGGGCTCGTGCCTCGTCCTCCTTCATGTATGCCAGTGAAAAAAGATGAACCAGGAGACCGACGCCTGTCACCACGATCATCATACCGCGCGAGAGGTCATCGATGATCAAGCCAATCTCGATATGAAAGCTGCCAGCTGTTGCCCATCGGACAGCCAAAGTTCTGTCCTCGCTTCCAAGCAGGACGAGTGCGATGAGAAATGTAGTAGCAACGGAGCCGACTGACACTCGAACAGCTGTTCCAGCCACCTCCCGAAGCACTAGCTGGATCACGGCTGCGGAGCACAGCGGAAGCAGCAATATCAACCAGGAGAGGAGTTCGGGCATGGCTTGGATTTCCTAGGAGTTGGAATGGGTCTGGCGGTTCTTCGATTCGGAAGCTAACTCCGTTGGGGTTTCATCCTCTCATGGATGTAAGATCTTTAACATCAACTGTCTGTCGAGCGCGGTAAAGGGCTACGATGATTGCGAGGCCAACCGCTACCTCNGCAGCTGCTACCGTTATAATGAAAAAGACCAGCACCTGCCCGTTGTAATCTGGCAGGCCGTTCTCTCCAGTATTGAAACGGGAAAATGCTACCAAGGTAAGATTCGCAGCGCTCAGCATGAGCTCGAGGCACATGAAGATCACAATNATGTTGCGCCGGATCAAAACGCCCGCCAGCCCGATGGCGAAGAGGAGTCCCGAGATGAAGAGGTATTCCTGAAGAGAGGCCATATTCTATCTTTCAGGACCTCCGGATTTGGATTTTTTCTTCTTAAGGGATAGAGCAACAACTCCAACTGTTGCCACGAGTAAAAGAACTCCCGTGATCTGCAGAGGAAAGTTGTAACCTGGCGTTCGGATAGAGGCGTTATCACCCTTGTGACCAAAAAGCGTTAGGCCGATTAGGTTTACATCAGGAAGAGATTTTTTTTGCAGGCTGTTATATATTTCCGACTGGTTATCAGGGTCTCGCTCCTGATCGTAGAAACTTTTCGCAGCCTCTCGGAGGGGAAGTGCACTTGGACTTTCNCCACGAACTTCGGATAGCACGGTTGAGAGTTGGATGACGAAGATAAAAGGAATGATCAGTCCGCCAACCACGATCAGTGGACTTGAACGCTTGAAGGTGGAGGGCGTCTTCAAATCCAGCAGCATGATGATAAAAAGAAACAGCACCATGATGGCGCCTGCGTAGACAAGAATTTGGATGATCCCTACAAAATAAGCATTCAGTCCGATAAAAAGAGCTGCCAGCCCAACGAATGAACCAACCATTGAAATTGCAGAACTCACTGGGTTGCGAAAGCACACGAGTGCGATGGCACCGATGACGGATAAAGCAGCAAATGCGTAGAAGAAAACAGGCATGCCTAAAAGGTCGCTTCTTGTAGGGTCTCGGCTTCCGGATGTTCCTCAGGGGAACCGGACAGAACAACATTCCCGGAGGGCCTCATTATTTCAGCTCGTTCCATTTGTTAACCAAGCCTTCTCGAACGCCCCCGATTTTGTAGAGGCGGTTCTTGTCGTTGACCATTTCGTCGCGGGTTGTGCCGGTCATGGCGTAGTCCTGCCTCAGGAAGATGGCCTGCTCGGGGCACACTTCCTCACACATGCCGCAATAAATGCAGCGAATCATGTCGATGTCGAAAGCCTGCGGTGCCTTTTCTACCTTTGCCCATGGGTCATCAGATTGAATTTCACCAGGTGTTATGGTTATGGCTTTCGGGGGGCAGATAAATTCGCAAAGTTGGCAGGAGACGCACCGCTCTCGCTTCTGCTCGTCTGTTACAAGGGCAGGTACTCCTCTATAGTAATCGGGTAGTTGATCATCCCACTTCTGCTCAGGATACTGCATGGTGACTCCGAGACCGGATGATGCCAGGTCCTTGCTACCCTGAGCCTTTCCGCGAAACGCTTTCAGGCCGTGTTTGAGCGTAATGACCAAGCCCTTTAAAATGGCTGGCAAGTAAAGATGCTCATACCAATACAGCTTTGGGCGTTTGACTTTGACAGTGGCCATCGGGGAGAGGTGGTGGGAGGTCTTAAGATCCGGAAAAAAAGTGAAGGGAAGGGAGAGATTTGATCATGTAATCTTCGCCTTGCGTTTAACTTCGTTGGTTTTCGTAATGAAGAACATCATCAGGGCCGTGACAACAAGGGCGGGTATTCCAAAAAGAAAGGTGTTGAGAATGCCGATGTGAGGGGCCGCCATGATCAGTGCTGCCAGGAAGATATTGAAGAGAGCGAGTTCAAAGAATACAACCCAACCCAGCTTCATGAGTTGGTCGTAACGAAAGCGCGGAACGGTCCATCGTACCCAGATGAAGAAAATAATGAAGGCTACCGTCTTGGTGAGAAACGCTCCCATGTGAATAAGGCCGGCATACCATTTCCAGTCTCCNCCCGNGGTNTGGAGTAACGCGCTATCCAAGCCGAATCCGAGCGACCAACCGCCAAAGAATATCGTTACGATGAGTGCGGAGCCCACAATCATGGCGGCATATTCTCCCATGAAAAAGAGAGCGAATTTCATGGACGAATATTCGGTGTGATAACCGCCCACGAGTTCGGTCTCACATTCGGGGAGATCGAAGGGCATTCGGTTCGTTTCGGCGAAGATAGAGGTGGTGAACACGAAAAAGGATATTCCCATTGGCAGGAGGAGCAGCCATTGTTGCAGGCTGTTCTGCCAGTATCCGGCGTGGATCACTGTTCCACCTTCGTTCCAGAACGGTAACAGGAGCCATCCGTTAGCTGCCTGATATGAGACGATATCACTCAGATTGAGTTTCCCGAAAAAGAGAAGCACCGGAATCAGCGAAAGGCCGAGGGCAATTTCGTAGGAAATCATCTGGGCACATGAACGCACCCCGCCAAAAAAGGGGTATTTCGAGTTTGAGGCCCATCCCGCGAGGGTGATTCCGTAAACACTGAGAGAGGCAATCGCAAAAATAAACAGTGGTCCGACCCCTATGTCGGCAATGACCATCTTGACCTCATATCCGAAAATGGTGACTGCACTCCCGAAAGGAACCACACAGAGGCTAATGAACGCGGGAGCGGCGGTAAAAGCCGGAGCCATCCAGTAGAAAGATTTCCTGACATGGGCCGGGGTGAAGTCCTCCTTCAAGAGTCCTTTCACGCCGTCGGCGAGTGGCTGAATCAGTCCGAAGAGCTTCACGTCCTTCTTGAACCCAAAAAGAGTGGCTGGAATGCCGACCCTGTTCGGGCCGACTCGATCTTGGAGAACCGCGGATACCCTGCGTTCTGCATATGTAGAGTAGGCCACGAGAGGGAGGACCACCAGAAAGGTAAATCCAAAGATCTTGATGGCTGATGCGATAATGAAGGCGAAATCCATGGGAATAGGTTCGAGTATTTAGCCAACAATTTCCCCGGCAGTAATCCGGGCCTTTTCCAACTCAAGCAGAGGAATACTCTCGCCTGTTTCCACGATGGGGATTCCCAGGTTCCTGATTTTGGAAAGAGTCAGGTCCTCAAACTCTTCTACATCGTCTGCGATTTCACGGAAGACTTCCTCCAGCATGTATCGGGAGGGTTCTTCAGGAGCGAGGGCCTTGATCAGGTCTCTAATGATCTCCCAGTCGTCCATAGCTCCGGGCGGTGGAGAAATTGCCTGATTGAGACGCTGGAGGCGTCCGGTGATGTTCACCATGGATCCTCTTTTTTCGGCAAAACCTGCACCTGGGAGAACAACGTGGCTGGCCTTTGCGGTGCCGTTGGTCAGAATGTTGTTTGAGACAAGAAAATCTAAATTTCCCAGGTCCTCTACCTTAAAATCGGCGTCTCCGAGAAGGTCTTCGTAGAAGACAACCAAGGCTTTGATTCTGCCATCGACCACTCCTTGACGGATTGATTCCAGCTTGGAGTAGGGATTTCGGGAGGCCCAGATCAGCTTTGCGCCACAGGTATTGGGATTTCGGTCAGCTGCAATCAGTTTTCCGTCGGACTCTCCAAACCTCGGAACTAAAGAGAGAAAATCTGTTTCGAGGCTATCAGCAAGCCGCCGAAGTAGATAGAGCTCCTCATTCGTCATTCGACCGGAGCCAATCACTGCTACCTCTTCCCCCTTAAATCTAGCGAGGCCCTCCGCGGCCTTCGATATTGCATCAGGCCAATTGGAAACCTCATGTTTCGATCCGCTTTTCACAAACGGATCCCCGAGGCGGGTTTCCGCATGAAGGTAGTGAAAGTTGAGCCGGTGACTATCGGGCATCCATGAGGAGTTGACCTCATTGTTCTCTCTTGGAGTTATCCGGAAAACTTCGTTTCCGCGTGTCCATATGACGGTGTTGCACCCAGTGCCGCAGTTTACGTCAATGCTCTTAGTCTCCTTCAGGAACCACACTCTCATCTGGAAGCGAAAATCGTTTGAAGTGAGGGCCCCCACCGGGCAAATATCCGCGGTGTTTAGTGAGTAGTTATTATCAAGACGGCGTCCCGGGTGAACTGTCAAAGTTGTGTGGGTGCCGCGATCAATAAAACCGAGAACGGGATCATCGGCAATCTCGTCCATGAAGCGGATACACCTGCTGCACATGATGCAGCGTTCGTCATCGAGCCTGATCCTGGGTCCAATCTCGACGTTCTTGGGTTTCTTGACCTTCATCTCCTCAAATCTTGAGGAACCTCTTCCATGCTCGACTGAGAATTCTTGAAGCCCGCATTCACCAGCCTGGTCGCAAATGGGGCAGTCGAGTGGATGATTGATCAGGAGAAATTCCATTACCCCGTTACGACATTCCTCCACCAGCTCGCCGGTGGTTCGGATTCCCATGTTTTCAGCAACGGTGTTGGCGCAGGCTATAACGGGTCGGGGCATCCATGAAATTTTCTGATAGCCGTCATCCTCATAGCGGGGAGATTCGCCCGGAGGAGGTCGGTTAGGCATTCCCATTTGGACGAGGCACATCCGGCAATTTCCGGGCGATGAAAGCTTGGTGTGATAGCAGTAATGGGGAACTTCTTTTTCAGCCTGCTTGCATACTTCAATCATCCGGGTACCGGCCGGGACCTGAACCCATAGTCCATCTACCTGCACGTTTACGAGACCCTTCTCGGCGGCGAGGTCCTTGGGCAGCTTTTCAGCAGTTGCTGGGGCGGAGTCTGCCATGAGTCAGGTTCGGGCGGAGCTTCCCATTCGGTTCAGTTGAAAATATGCATTGAGGAACCAATAGGGACAAGCGCACTTTGTGAAATTTTTCACAAGCGTTGTAANGTCCTTATTGTGTATGTATTGCATCATCGCTTCCCAAGATCGGTGCTCCGTTCTTCAGGAACTTCCAGCTGGGGCACCGGCTTCCTTCAGGTAGCGCCGCTGCGCCTTCTGTTCCGGATTCGGAGAAAAGGCGGCATGATCCTCTGCCGTGTCTGCCAAAAGCTCGTCGCGGAACTTGTCTATCATCCCTTCCACTGGCCATGAGCATGCCTCTCCAAAGGCGCAGATTGTGCGCCCATCAATCTGGTAGGCCACTGACTCAAGAGTGTCGAGGTCTGCAGGGGTTGCTTTTCCAGCCACCAGCCGATCGGTAATCTTTTTCATCCAAGTAGATCCCTCCCGGCAGGGAGTACACTGGCCGCAACTTTCGTGGGCGTAGAACTCATTAATGTTGTTAAGTACCCACGACATCCTCCGGGAATCATCCATAACGATAACCCCTCCGGATCCGGCCATGGATCCACACGCGGCCATTGTATCAAAGTCGAGGGGGATGTCATCAAACGTAATCTCCCGTTTTTCTGACCCCGGTGGACTGGAGACATTGTAGGTGTCTGAACATCGAAGAATCTTTGCCGAGGAACCTCCAGGAATGACAGCCTTGAATGTTCGCCCTTCGAGCGGACCACCGCAGACTCCATGCAGGAGCTCTCCCATAGTCATCTTTCCGACCTCGATTTCGTAGTAGCCCGGCTTCCTCACGTCGCCTGAAACACAGAGAATTCGGGTTCCGGTATTACGCGGTGTCCCAATGTCAGCATATGCCTTCCCACCCATTTCAATGATGTGCTTTACGTGGCATAGAGTTTCCACGTTGTTGACGATGGTAGGACACATGTAGAGGCCCATCGCGGCAGGGAAATAAGGAGGCTTGATTCGAGGGTATGGGCGTTTTCCCTCGAGGGATTCGATCAGCCCGGTTTCCTCTCCGCAAATGTAGGCACCAGCTCCCCGGTGAACGTAAAATTCGCAACTGAAGTCACTCCCGCAGATGTTTTTACCGAGAAAACCAGCCTTCTTAGCCTCCTTGATGGCTGTTTCGACAATCTCCGCGGCTTCCGGGAATTCCTCGCGGATATAGATATATGCGAGTTTGGCTCCGACTGCGAAGCAGGAAATAACCATGCCCTCGATGAGTTGGTGGGGATCTTGGTGCACTATGTAACGATCCTTGAATGTTCCAGGCTCGGACTCGTCGCAGTTGCAGATCAGGTAGACCGGCTTTTGGTTTCCAGGGGGAATGAATCCCCATTTTACTCCCGTTGGAAAGCCCGCGCCTCCTCGTCCGCGGAGCCCGGAATCTTTCACCTCCTGAGTGACCTCTTCAGGTGCCATCTGGAGAGATTTTGCGAGGGATTCGTATCCCCCTTCAGAAACGTATTTCTTCAAGGATGCGTTCCAGCCTTTTCGGTCAACATTCCGAAAGATCAACCGGCGTTCAAGCTTGTGAGGCTCCTTGCCTTCTATGTAGGTAATTTTTGGCATTCTGACCGACTACTTGTAGCTCTCGAGAAGTTCCGATGCTTTCTCCGCTGGGAGATCTTCGTGAAAATCGTTGTTAACGAGGCACACAGGGGCTGTGCCGCAGGACGCAAGACATTCGGCGAACTCGACCGACCACGTCCCGCAGGGAGACACCGCCACGGGGTTGTGATGCGAGGTCTGAGAACGATCGATGCCAGCCAGCTCACAAATCTTATCCATCAGCTCGTAGCTTCCCCCCATTGCGCAGCTCAGAGTCCGGCAGATCCGAATATGGTATTTGCCCGGAGCATGCTGGCGCAGCCCGGGGTAGAAAGTCACGACCTCCGCGACCTTTATGGGCTCCAGTTCGAGTTTAGTTGCTACCCACTCGATGGCATCGGAGGAAATGTAACCGAACTTCGACTGGACGATGTGCAGAAGGGGGAGAACCGCCGAGCGTTTTTGTTCAGCTGGATACTGCCGGATGCGGGCGTTAGCTTCCTTATCGATGGTCTTGTCGACCTTGAAGGGAGGGTGGTGCTTTGTGCCGCTGGTCTCATTGGAACTGACCTGGTCGGTAAGGATGGTTTGGGCCATGGTGGTAACTCGCCGTAAGAGTGGCTGTTCAGACACTTTGGGTTTTCATCGGTCACACTCTCCCATCACGAAATCGAGAGAGCCCAGAATGGTGGGTATATCAGAGACCATGTGGTCAACGAGTAGATCGGAAAGAATAGAGAGGTTCACAAAGGAAGGGGCTCTGATTTTTAATCGGTGAGGAACACCTCCTCCTTTTGAATTAATGTAGAATCCTAGCTCGCCCTTGGGGTTCTCAGCGCCGAAATAGACTTCGCCTGCTGGAGCCTCTATGCCTTGTGTGGCAACGATAAAGTGGTGAATGAGTTCCTCCATCTTCATCATGACTTTTTCCTTTTCGGGAAGACTGCTCTTAGTGTCTGCCACATTGACCGGGCCATCTGGTAGAGAGTCGAGAACCTGTCTCACGATGGAGATGGACTGTCGCAACTCTTCCATCCGTACGAGATAGCGGTCATAGCAATCCCCCAGCTCTCCGACGGGCACATCAAAATCGTAGTGCTCATAACCGAGGTAAGGGCGGTCTTTCCTCAGGTCACGGCTGGGGCCCGATGCGCGAAGGTTCGGTCCTGTCAGACCATAGGAGATGGCAGTCTCAGCGGATATGATACCCACGTCTTTCGTGCGGATCAGGAAAATCTTGTTCCTGGTGAGAAGCCGGTCTACTTCATCCACCGTTTTTTCGCATTCTTCCAGAAACTTGCGGACGTTGTTGGTGAAGCCTTCAGGGAGATCGCGAATCTGCCCACCAACCCGTGTGTAGGAAGTGGTGAAGCGGGCTCCGGTGAGCTGCTCGGACAGGTTGTAGATCTTTTCCCTTTCAGTGAAAGTGTAGAGAAAGACGGTCATTGCTCCAACATCCATCGCGTAGACACCGACGCCGAGGAGATGAGAGGAGATCCGGGCAAGCTCGCAGGCGAGAACCCGGATTGCCTGTCCCCGGGGTGGGAGCTCCCATCCCATCAACTTTTCCACCGCACACGCGTAGGCCACATTGTTGGCCAGAGGCGCGAGGTAATCCAGACGGTCCGTGTAGGGGACAAACTGGTTGTAGTGCATGTTCTCGGCGATTTTTTCATCACCCCGGTGGAGGAAGCCAATGTCTGGTTCGGCCCTTGTGACAACTTCACCGTCCAGCTCCAGGATGAGGCGAAGAACGCCGTGCGTGGCCGGGTGAGAGGGTCCCATATTCAGCACCATCTTCTCCCCCAGAAGGTCTTCGGTGCCGGACTGATAGTCTGTGGCAGCCTGCGCTGCTGTGGCGGCGGCATCGGGAACCTCGTAAATCGTTGTGGGAGAGGTCTCGCTCATTGACGGGAGTCACAAGAATAAGGCCCCAAAGAGCCCAATCGCGCAAGGACTTTGTGAAATTTTTCACAAAGTCCGCTAGGGTCGGCAAATAACAGGAAGAAGGCAAAAAACCCCACAAAAGACGCCGTTTTTTGTTCGGGCTGCAATATTTAAGAAATCCTAAGTATTGCCACGACGAGCTATTTTTGTCAGACTATCAACATCTGCTGACAGTTATGGGTTATTCAATGCGCTGCTTCTATTCTCCGGAGTTCTACCTCGATCTTCCGTCAGATCACCCCTATCCCATGCACAAGTTTCGCATTTCGAAGGAGATGCTTCTCGAGCGTGGTACTGTGAGGCCAGAAGATATCGTGGAGGTGCGTCCAGCTGCTACTCACGTTCTGGAGCGGGCCCATACTCCGGCCTATCTGCAAAAAATCTATGCGGGCCAGCTGGATCGGAAAGAACAAATCCGGCTTGGGTTTCCCCTAACGCCCCAGCTCTACACTCGCAGCGCTCTTGAAGTCGAGGCAACCCGGCTTGCATGTGAAGCCGCTCTCCAGGACGGCGCTGCAGTGGTGCTCGCTGGAGGAACGCACCATGCGTTCCGGGAACACGGAGAGGGCTACTGCGTGTTCAATGACATCGCGGTTGCGATTCGCAGCCTCCAAGTCAAGAGACCCGGGATCAAGGTCATGGTGATCGACACTGATGCCCATCAGGGAAATGGGACAAACAGCCTGCTCGACAACGATCCTAATGTGTTTACCTACTCGATTCACGTCGGACGCAATGACCCGTCGCGCAAGGTGAAGGGTTCAATGGATGTTGAGACCGTGCGGTATGTTGAGGGCGAGATGTATCTGAAACAGCTGTTCTCAACGTTGGCTGCAGCGATGGATGTCTTCTCACCAGACCTAGTCATCTGGATTGCGGGGGCAGACAACCATCGTAATGATCAGTTCGGGGAGATGATGCTCACGGTGAAGGATATTCAGAGACGAGACGAAGTAATCTTGGGGGCCATGCTCCGCAACCGGATCCCAATCGCGATGCTCTACGGAGGGGGCTACAATCGTCAGCCCGAGTATACAGCAAAATTGCACCGCAACACAGTCGTGACAGCCAAGCGGATCCTCGGTGAGGTGCAAGGGCTTGTTTCCTGAGATTGTGCACCGGATCGCGATTGTTGGATCAGGTGCGGTCGGTTGCTACTATGGTGCCCGGCTATCGGCGGCTGGCCATGATGTAAAGTTTCTGGCGCGCTCCGGATATTCGATCCTCAAGGAAAAGGGGCTGACTGTTAAAAGCCCGGATGGCGACCTTGATCTTCCCTCTGTTCAGGCCTTCTCTGCGGCCGAAGACATTGGTCCGGTGGACCTCGTCGTCCTCGCGTGGAAAACTACCTCAAATGCTTCATGCCGTGAAGTAATTCGCCCATTGCTACACGAAAGCACGATGATCTTGACTCTTCAAAATGGACTTGGGACTACGGAATATCTCGCGGAAATTTTTGGAGGAGACCGGGTTTATGGTGGGCTTTGTTTTGTCTGCATCAATCGTCTGGCACCTGACAGGATAAACCATATCGCGCAGGGATTGATTACGATTGGCGAATTTAACGATGCAGAGCCGGCACGGCTTGTGCGGCTGGTATCCCTCTTTACCGATGCTGAGATTCCCTGCAGAGCGGTGGAGGATCTGCAGAAGGCTCAATGGATCAAACTGATCTGGAACGTGGCTTTCAACGGGCTCTGTATCACTGAGGGTGGAGTTACCACTGCAGAGCTGCTTGCGAGTGCGGAGGGTGAATCTCGGGTGAGAAGAATCATGGGAGAGGTGATAGCTGGAGCGACTGCGTTGGGGATGAGCATACCTGCCAGTATCATTGATGAGCAGGTTGTATCGACTGAGCAGATGGGCGCATACCGTCCCTCGAGCCTGATCGATTATCTTGAGGGTCGTGAAGTCGAACTTCAAGCCATCTGGGCAGAGCCGTTGAGCAGGGCCGAGAAGGCAGGGGCCCGGCTGCCTGCGTGGGGTCAACTTCTAGCTGACCTCAGGGCGCGTCTCGCGGAGCGGGGCTGACTGGTGAACTACGGTCTCCGTCAGATTCACCCGATTCAAGCCCACCCGCAGCGGTGGCCTTCGGGAGATAAGGGCTAAGAAAAGCCTCGGCGAAATCGTAGTGATCGGCGAAATCCTCGCGGGTATCAGAGTCCTGTCTACCGAACATGCCTTCCTCAATGAGCTCGAAGACCATGTCTCCGACATCGGAACATTGCGTGACACCCCACTCCTGAAGCAGCGTCAGAGCCATTGGTCCAAATTCCTCAAGAGCGTGGTCTCGGAATCCATGAATAAGTTCCGCACCGCTTACATGGCGCTCCTCCCCGTGCTCTTCTCGAGTACGTTTCAGAGTGAAATCCAGAGCGTCCTTGAGAAGAAAATAGGCTCCCGCCTCAAAGCGGTCTTCGCGTTTGAGAATATTTTCAACAGCGGTGTCAAATCTTAAGGCCTGCATGGTCTCTGTGATGGAGTTATCGTTTGGCTTGAGAGGCTGAAAGTGGTTTTGGTCGGGCTGCTCCGAGGCGCTGGATGGAATTCTGAAGGACTGAAAGGAGTATATCGGGGGAGTCAAGGCGGGTTGGGGTATCGTGGCCGACCCAGAGGCAGATAGTTCGCTCAGAGCCGAGCCAGACAGCCCAAGCATCAGTTTTTGAGGGGCTGGATCCAAGAAGGAATCGTGGGACATCACCGGAAAACTGAGTTTCGAGAGCAGCTCTCACCGAGGTCGGGGCGAACGCAGATCTGGTCGACGGCCCGATTGAAAGGATTTGATTTCCATCTGAATTGAGTAGTCGGCGGAGAAAGTAGGTCCGCGGTTTTTGGCCAGCAGCTGTCATGGTGGCCGCTGCGGCTGCTACTTCAAGTGGAGTGGCACTCAAACCACCACGGAATAAATCATCTCCTGCAAGAAAGGGGCCCTTGAATCCGAACCTTTCCATGAGCCTGATAAGGTCTTCTGTGCCTATTTCGCGACCAAGGGTTACGGGTTGGCCTTTTCTTGGAGAAATTCCCCTTTCTGCGGCAGCAGCATATACAAAAAGTGAAAAAATTTCACCGAGGTCTCGCCTGGCGTCAAGGGCTCGGTTGAAGGAGGTGTTTCCGCTGGCGCGCCCTCCCACAATGCCTCGGATTCCNCCAGTTCTCGGGTCAATACAGACGGCTGCAATTTCTGGGGATCCGGGAATCGCCTTAAGAAAGGCTTTTGTCTCTTGTTCGAGAAGATTTTGCATGTCGGCTCTGATCGTGCTCTGAAGGCGAAGGCCGCCATTGCGGATGTCCCTTGTGTCGATGAGCTCCTCAAAGTGCCGACGGACAGCCTGCAGTGCCCGGTTACCTCCGGGCGAGCTTCCGGCAGGGGACAGCCCGAGATCGCTCGATTGAATGCCTGAAGCTTCTTTCTGGCTGAGAATCCCCTCACTAACCATGCGGGCAAGCACTTCATCCTGTTGCAGGATGGCTTTTTCAGGCGCTCGCAAGGGCGAGCATGCATGAGGAGCCCGGATAATGCCTACCAGAAGTGCACACTGGCGGCGTGTGAGATCTGCTGCACTCACCCCGAAGTAGCGCCGAGAAGCCTCCTCCAGACCGTGGCAGCCAGAGCCAAAGTAGATCCTATTGACGTAGGCCGACAGGATTTCATCCTTTGAGTAAGAGGCTTCAATTCGTAAAGCGATTGCAATTTCCACGAGTTTCCGGTGCAGGTTTTTTTCGCGCAGATTGAAGCTGTTGCGGGCGAGTTGCATTGTCAGGGTTGAAGCCCCCTGGGTGAAGGACATGTCTGAAGCGTTGCGGATGGCAGCCCTCAGGACTCCCCGGAGATCTACCCCACCGTGATTGAAAAAGCGTTTGTCTTCCCGCGCTTCAAGAGCTGATACGAAGAAATCCGGTATTTCCGTCCGGGAAATAAGACGTCGGTTTTCGCCGTGAAGAGTAGCCAGTTCCTTTCCGTCCATATCGAAAATGACAGAGCGTTCGGGCATCTTCTGGATTTCACCAATATCGTAACTGAGCGATTTGAAGTAATAGAAAAGGCCCACACTGAGAGCCAGCAGGATACCAATCATTGCCGCCTTGATACCCACTTTAAGAAGCTTTCTCGCCCATGGAGCTAACCTGCAGAGGAAAATGGATTTCCGTTTGGCTGGCTTCCAACACGGATCGCTCTGAATACTCGTCCTTTCGATGGATTCTTCGTTGGATATCGATGCCCCTTCATGAGGGGTCCCGGCGAGGTGTTGCGCTGGTCTTGCGTCATCGGTCGCTGAAGAAAGCTCCCGGGCTGATGAGTTGTCGGACACTGGGCGGCAAGTTAAGGAGGGCATTGTCCCCGACTCCGGGAAGAACGTATTTATTTCACAGGGATTGCCCTTAGAGGATGCTTCGGGCAGAAGTCTGTTGCGTGTGGTTCGAGGTCAATGGGGATGGAATCATCGTAGGCGGTCTTCGCCTTTTCACATCCCGGAGTCGCATGTTTGCCCGAGGATCGACAGAGTCGGACAGTTTTTAGTTCTACCGGGGGCGTGAACTTGCTGAATTCATATCTCCCCAGACGATCGGCAGTCTTCATGACCCTGACCCATATCGGAAGGGCTAGGTCTGCTCCATAGCCGCCTTCCACGATTGGCTTGGGTTGGTCGTGGCCGACCCAAACGGCGCAGGTCAAGCCAGAGGAGTAACCTACAAACCAGGCATCCTGGTATCCATCAGTCGTCCCCGTCTTTCCTCCCGCCGGACGTTGAAATCCGAGTTGCCGCCGCATGCTCGAAGCGGTCCCCGAGCGTGTGGTGTCCTGAAGGACGGATGAGGTTGTCCACGCAGCACCCTTTCTGTCGATAGCCTGATAGCCTAGTGGCTTGTGGGCCCAGAGTTCGTTCCCGTTCTCATCGAGAATTCTACTTACAAAATGAGGACCGTAACGCGTTCCCGCATTTGGAAAGATCGTGTAGGCGCTCGCAACCTGTTCGGGTGTAGCTTCCCAGGAGCCAAGATAAGATGACGCCTTGCTGGGGATCGTTGTAGCGAAGGAGCGGTGGGCGACGGATCGAACACTTTCCATGCCCGCGTAGTTCCCAATGCGTACAGAGGACGTATTGCGCGAATCCATCAGGGCTTGTTTAGCTGTTACAGTGGTTAAGTACTTGCCGTCAGAGTTCTTTGGGTCCCAGTCCCGAGGTGCGTATCGGATTTGACCGGGCTTTAATCTTGAATCGTCTACATAGGATTCGGGTCGCATCCCCTGGTCGAATGCCGCCAGATAAACAAAGGGCTTGAAGACAGACCCTATCTGGCGACGGGCGTGAATAGCACGATTGAATTTTGATTCATCTGCATCTCGTCCCCCTACAACACAACGGATCGCACCAGTGCGGTTCTCGACGACCACGATTGCCCCTTGAAGATAGTCGGGGGCTTTTCGTTGACCGGGGGGAGTGGACTGCCAGTTGCTACGGGTATTGTGGCGGTAACCCGGACGCCTTTCGATTTCACTTAACTTCGAGTTCAAGTGGCGCTCAGCGGCTTCTTGGAGGTCCTTGTCAATCGTAGTGATGATTTTCAGCCCTCCCTGTTTGATATATTTCTTATCGAGGTGGCGCTCAATATCCCGCCTGATCGCATCCATGGCGTAGCTATCTTCTATGATGCGACGATTTTCAGGACGGATGTGAAGGGGTTCAGCCTTTGCGACTTTGGACTCGAGATCGGTGATAAAGCTGTTCGCGACCATTGAATCCAGGGTCGAGTTTCTTTCCTTCTTAGTATTGGCGATATCGTCGAAGGGAGAAAATGCGTTTGGGCCGCGGATGATTCCCGCCAACATGGCGGCCTCGGAGAGAGTAAGGGCCTTAGCGGATTTTTCTAAATAGGCCCTCGAAGCTGCTTCTACCCCGTGAATTGAACCACCCCAGAAGATAAGATTCATATAATGCTGCATGATCTCATCTTTTTCGTAGGCCGCCTCAATTCGCAAGGCGAGGGCGAGCTCGAGAAACTTTCGATCAAGTTGCTGCCACTTGGGCCCTCTGGTTGACAGGCCGAAAGCATTTCGCGCCAGTTGCATCGTGAGAGTCGAGGCCCCCTGAGCAAACGATTTTCGTTTAATATTTTCAACGATGGCACGAGCTACGCCTCGCGGATCTACACCGGGGTGCTGGTAAAAGTTCTTGTCTTCGCGGGCAAGAAGAGCCCTGCGAAAGTGAGGGGACACCTGCGCCAGATCAACCACCTGACGATGAGCTCCATGCAGGCGCCCGAGTTCTTTCATGTTCCTGTCGTAAATAATCGAGCGCTGTGGCATTTCGGCTACCTTGCTCATGTCGTATCTTAAAGATCTGAGAAAGTAGGACAGTCCGCCAAGAATCAGGACTGTGGCCCCAATGCAAGCACTGTAGGAGATCCCCTTGGCAGGGATTCGAAGAAGGGTGGGCCAGTTCCTGACTAATCGATTAATAATCAGGTAGGGCCAGAAGAAGAGCAGGAAGAGTGGGCTATGTCCTCCTGCTGCTTTTCGCTTCCCCTTTGTGCCTGTTCTCCGGGACCGAGCCCTAGAGCGAGTGGTTTTTTTCTTCCGCTTACGGGGCGGTTTCCGCCGCGTCGAATGAGATCGCTGGCGAGGTGTTGCTTTTTTTCTTGGTCTGCGGCTGGACATCCCGAAAACGGAGAGGCAATGGTGCGTAGTAGAAAACCAGCTAGTTTCTTGGGGATTGGAATCTGGCTGACCAGTTTAGACGAAAACTACCGGCATTGACGCTTGCTGGTTGAAGATCATATTTCACAGCGATGAAAGTAGCAAGTTTTGGAGGTGCGGCAGCTTTAATTCTGTCGGCAGCGGTCGCCTCTTCGGAGGTTACTGCTGAAGTTCCGGCTTTTGGGGCGGAGCAGTTGCGGACGCTGCAGAACAAGGTGCAGGACGTGGCGGAGAGGGGCCTTCATGCAACCGTTTCGCTCTTTTCCGAGGCAAGCGAGTCTTCCGGTAGTGGCGTAATAATTTCAAGGAACGGACTGATCCTTACCGCCGGACATGTTGTGGAGGGTTTGGAAGAAGTCACGGTGGTGTTTTCTGATGGTAAGCAGGCGAGGGGACGGGTTCTTGGTTCCAATTTGTCGAAGGATTCGGCAATGGTGAAGTTGGCGGAAGAGGTCGAGTGGCCGTTTGTGGAATTGGGAGACTCGAGAGGCGTTGAAGTTGGAAATTTTGTGGTATCACTCGGCCATGCAGGAGGATTTGATGCGTTGCGTCCACCTCCAGTGAGGTTTGGCCGGGTTGTCGCCCTGAATCCGCTTGGATTCATCGGGAGTGATTGTGCGCTGATTGGAGGTGATTCAGGGGGGCCACTTTTTAATCTCAAGGGGGAGGTTATCGCCATTCACTCATCGATTGGAGCCAGTCTGTCGGCGAATAACCATACGGGAGTGCAGAACTTTAGAACCGACTGGGAGAGACTCATCAATGGAGAGACATGGGGGAGGCTGACAATGAATCCGTTGATGAACCCGGACCGACCGGTGATCGGCTTCAATGTGGCGGGAGCTGTGGCGGAAGGTGTGCGCCTAGGGGAGGTTTATCCCGATTCTCCTGCTGATGTAGCAGGGATGCGGCAGGACGACGTCGTAGTCAGCATTGATGGTCAGCCAGTGCAAAGTTTGCGCGGGTTGCAGGGGATACTTTCGGAATATGAGCCAGGCAATGAGGTTGAATTAATCTTCACTCGCGAGGGGCAACGTAAGACTTGCATGGTCAAGTTGGCTCGACTGGCTGATGTGATGCCTGAAGAGGAATGATCGGTGCGTATGAGCCAAAGACCATGAAGATCGGTTATTTTACAGTATGTATGTTCCTTGCCTGCTGGACGCAGTCCTTGGCGCAGGATCTCGAATCCTCTCCTGAAAATCAGGTCCTTCTCGATGAGCAGGCCGCGGACATTTTCAGGGCTTTGGTTCCGTCCGTGAAGTCGGCCTCAGCAGGAACAGTGGAAGTGAGAGTCTGGCGTAAACGGGTGAGCTACGGGACCATTGTTGGGCCCGAAACGGTGCTCACGAAATGGAGTGAGGTTAGCCGGGACCTCCGAAGTCTAAGCTGCCGGACAGGTGCAGGTGAGTGGTTGCCGGCCGTCGTCAGCGGGGTGTATCCCGATGCGGATCTGGCTGTGATCAAAGTCGCGGGACTGGAAGTTGACCCCGTTGTCTTTGCGGGAGAGAAAGATTTGCGACCGGGTAGCTTTCTCTGCCTCACGCGCCCCGATGGAGAAGCTGCCGGAATGGGGGTGGTGAGCGTCATGCCTCGGAGCCTCCGCAGCTCTGATCGAGCGTTTCTCGGTGTCGCAATGGATCTGGAATTTAAAGGGCCAGGAGTGCTCGTACGGCGCGTTGAGCTGGGAACGGGAGCTGAACGCTCGGGACTCATGGCCTCGGACATTATTCTGGAGGTGACCGGGAAAAAAGTGAATGGAAGCTTTGAGCTAAGCACGCTTTTGCAACGTCTCGATCCGGGGCAGAAGGTGAAGATTCGTTTTGCGCGAGGTGAAGAGGAGAGAGAAATTGAGGTCGAGCTGGGTGGTAGACCCCGTGCCCCGCGTATACCTTACAGCCGGATGGAGCAGATGAATAACATGGGGGGACATAGATATAGTGAGGTGAGGGATGGGTTTTCGAGTGTGGTGCAGTCGGATATGCAGATAGCCCCGGAAGACTGTGGCGCTCCGGTCGTTGATCTGGAAGGAAGGGTTGTCGGTCTTGCCATCGCGCGAGCTGGAAGAATCAAAACATTCATCATTCCATCCTCTGCAATCAAGAAGCTCCTTGCCTCGAAACCGGCACCACCTGAGGTTCAGCTTGGCGATGCAGGAAAAATGTCTCCGCCTGAAGTTCGAACACCGGAAGCAGATCCGTTCGAAGCGATGCGTCGTCGACTAGAGGAGATGAAGCGCTTGATGGAGGAGATTGAGGAGGGGGACGAGTAATCTCTGGCGCTTTCAGATGCTGGGTTCAGGACCTTGGTTCCTGAGGAGGAGATCGCCCTTACGTTCTCCCCGGCCCGGAATGCTTATTCGGTACTTTTCTGAGGCTCCTCTGTCTTCTTGAGTTGGGCGACCAGGGAACGCAATTGATCACGCTCGGCGAGCAAGGTCTCTAGTTGCTCCTGGGTGGGCGCACCTGCAGACTTTTTCTGCATCTGCATGAGGCGGTTTTCCGCTGCAGTGGCCCTTGAGAGGGCATCCGTGAGCTGCCCTCGAAGGTCATCAGTGTCAATTGTCGCATTTGTTGCGCTTGCTAATTGGCTGCTGAGAGAGCGAACAGTTGTTTGTGACATTCGAAGCTCCCGTCCCAGCGATTCCACAGATGCCTGAAGCTGGCTCACCAATGCGGCAAGTTGTGAGGATTCTGTCGAAAGACGGGTAGCTAACTGGGCAGGCGATTCCACAGTTGGACCAGTAGCCTCGTCGACAAATCTCATGCTCTGCCGTTTGGCGTTGAGTTCCTCGCGGAGCTTCTCCACTTCTGATTTTTCATCACCAAAACCAGTGTCGGTGACTTGCAAGGCCAGTAAGGAAAGGGCAATCACGATTCCTCCAAGAATGAGACTCACAATGAGATTTTGATTTGTCCTGGGTCCTGTTTGATTGACGGGGTCGGGCCCGGTTTTTTCGTCAGGGACATTGTCGGAAGATTCATTTTTCATGGCACAGCGATTGTGGTCGTCTTCTCTCTGGGAACTCTTCAGAGGTCCCATTTCCAGATCACACTAAGAGTGATGGCGCTTTGAGGCTAGATCTGATTGCGAGACAATGTCGAGAAGCTGACAAGGCTGATCGATGAGGAAAGTCGGGTTTTCCTTGGACAGTGATTGCCGGGAATTTAATCCCCAAGTGACCGCGATGACCTCGACCTTCGCCTTGCGAGCTGCTCGAAGATCTCGAATTTCGTCACCGACGTAAGTGATTTCCCCGGGTGCAAGAGACAAATTGCGAGCTATGGAACGCAGGTGCCTTGCCTTGCCCCTCAGTTTTCCAATGCTGCTGATAAAGGAGAATTCGTCCCGAATACCGTGAACCTCGAGAAAGGTGTTGATGTTCTCAGGAATATTCGAACTGAGAATCCCCATATTTTTGGAGCGTTCACGTAAGAGGGGTAAAACCTCTCGGATGCCTTCGATGAGAGATAATTGCCCTATGCGGCTTCTAAGGCGCCGCATGCCAGCGGCAAGGTGAAACGGGAGCCTGCGTTTTGGGACACCAAGATGACGCAGGAGTCCATTAGTATCCAATTCCCGCAGCTCGCCCAGCTGATCAGGCTGAATGACATTATATCCATTCTTCTCAGCGATTTCATTATAGATGTTGATACCTTCACCGAGTGTATCGGCAATGGTTCCATCGAAATCAAATACGAGGCAGCGTCTCAATGTGATTCTCTTGTCATGAGGTTGAGTCCTGCCGACACAGGGAAAGGTTCGGATCGATATCTTCACTGAGCGATCCATTGGCGCCGCTTTGAAGCTTTAAGAGCGCGGCGAATGCAATCATGGCCGCATTGTCTGTAGACAACCTGGAAGGACAGGGAAGAAAACGTAAACCGTCGGACAGACACCCGTCGCGGAGGGCAGACCGGATGAACTCATTACAGCTTACTCCCCCAGACAAGGTGATGGTGTTGCAACCGTGCTCTTTTGCCGCCCGGAGGGATTTTGATACAAGAACATCCGTAACGGCTTTCTGGAAAGAGGCACAAATGTCAGGAAGTCTCGTGGTCAGGTTGCTGACCTTGGGGAGAGTATAACGAACGGCAGTCTTGAGCCCGGAGAACGAGAAGTTCAGGTCTCCAGGCATCGAACGCGGAAATTGGAAGGCCTCTGGGTCGCCGGCTCTTGCCTGCTTTTCTATCTCGGGCCCGCCGGGGTAAGGAAGCCCGAGCATGCGTGCTACTTTATCGAAGGCCTCCCCGGCCGCATCGTCTACAGTGCGTCCGAGAATGTGGTAATCACCAGCCTTTCTGGCGTGGACCAGCATTGTATGGCCGCCTGATACGATCAGGGCCAGATGAGGGGGAATCTTTATGCCTGAGCTTCCCCACGAGGTAGCCTGACCCGAAAGAAACGGAGAGAGAAGGTGGCCCTCCATATGGTTCACTGAAAGAAAATGTCTGCCAGACGCAGCTGCAAGTGCTTTGGCCATGGTATGCCCAACAAGAAGTGATGATGATAATCCAGGCCCCCTGGTTGCTACAAAAGCATCGACATCGCGGGCCTGTAGAGCTGCATGATCAAGCGCATTTTCCACGAGGGTTCGTAGAATAAGAGAATGGTTGCGGGATGCTACCTCCGGGACAACTCCGCCATAGGATCGATGCAGTTGTATCTGGGAAGAAACAAGGGAGCAGAGTATCTCCGCAGGTTCTGTGCCGGACTGCCTCAGAATAGCCACAGCGCTCTCATCGCATGACGTTTCGATGGCGAGGATAGTCAGAGCTCCTGATTCAGGCTCCGGAGCTGGCTGCAGGGCAGCGGACATCGTATTGATAATGTTATGGTTTCGAGCGCGTCTGGAGAGCTTCGCTGACGAGCAATCTACCCACAGGTCAATGGCCCGTTCTGGTAAGGGGTCAGCGACATACGTCGCCGTTGTCTCCTGTGGTTTTCCCGATCTTGATTCGATTTGCTCACGTCGACTTCAGAGATGGTTTCATGTCCCCACCGTAAGGGTATGATCTTGAATGTGAAGAGGCTTCGGGACCTTAGGCAGCATCCGCGCGCTTTTTGCGGATCGCCGGGGATTTTTTTCCTTCCACAACTCCGCGACTGATAGAGACCGAATCGATATCCTTTCGCGAAGGAATGTCGTACATGATGTCGAGAGTGATCGCTTCGAAAATAGAGCGAAGAGCCCGCGCTCCGGTTCCTCTTCTTACGGCTTCTTCTGCCATCGCCCGCAAGGCGTCACGGGAAACCTTGAGTTTCACATTATTGAGCGCGAGTTGCTTTTGGTATTGCTTAACCAGTGCGTTCCGGGGTTCGGTCAGAATTCGAATAAGCTCGTTCTCGTCCAATCGCAGAAGAGACGAGTGCACTGGGAGTCGCCCGATGAATTCCGGGATCAGGCCAAAATGGAGAAGGTCCTCAGGTTGAACCTTACTCATCAGGTCCTCATCGGATCCTTCAGCAAGAGCAGTCTTCTCCGCTGCTGCAAATCCAAGTGCGTTCCGGCCCAAGCGTCTCCGAACAATATCTTCCATGCCTACGAATGCCCCACCACAGACAAAAAGGATACGCTCCGTATTAACCTGAATGTATTCCTGCTGTGGATGCTTGCGTCCTCCCTGAGGCGGTACATTACAGACAGTGCCTTCGAGGATTTTCAGGAGAGCCTGCTGCACGCCCTCGCCAGAAACGTCTCTGGTAATGCTGACGTTCTCCGTTTTTCTTCCAATTTTATCAATCTCGTCAACGTAGATAATGCCCTGCTCTGCCTTTTCTACGTCGAAGTCTGCTGCTTGAAGCAACCGTAGAACGATGTTTTCCACATCTTCCCCAACGTAACCTGCCTCGGTCAGCGTCGTGGCATCAACGATGCAGAAGGGAACGTCCAAGACCCGGGCCAGCGTCCGTGCCAGCAAAGTCTTACCAGACCCGGTTGGTCCAAGGAGAAGGATGTTGGACTTCTCGATTTCAACATCCGCCAGTTCGGCTGGAGTGTGGGACGTATCTTGGTGTATTCGCTGGTAGTGATTATAAACGGCGACCGCCAGCACCTTTTTTGCCTGCTCTTGCCCTATGACGTAGTCATCGAGCTTTTTGCAGATCTCGCTGGGGGTGGGAGTGGAAACGGCCTCCTCGAAAGACGGGCCTGAATCCACCTGCTTTTCTTCGGAGAACTCCTTGTCCAGTATAGTGGAGCAAACTTCTATGCACTCGTTGCAGATATACACCCCCGGTCCCGCGATAAGCTTTTTCACCTCCGAATGGCTTTTGCCACAGAAGGAACACATGGTGAGGTTTGATGCACGTGCCATAGCCGCTACAGATAATGGGCAACGGGTCCTTGTCAGAACCCAACCGCGCTGCATGGTAGCAGAGGACAGGAGTCCCTGCCTGCTATTTTTTCAGGAATATCAGGACTCGTCTGCGTCTCCGAGGTCCTTCCTGTTTTCAAGCACCCGGTCTACGAGTCCATAGTCAGCGGCTTCCTGAGCCGACATGTAGTTGTCTCGATCGGCATCCCGGTCAACGGTGTCGAGGTCCTTGCCTGTATGTTTGGAAAGAATGCCATTCAGGCGTTTCTTCAGTTCAAACATGAATTCGACCGTTCGTTCGACATCGGAGGCAGTGCCCTGAGCGCCACCGGAAACCTGATGTATCATCACGTGGGAGTTCGGGAGGCAGAAGCGCTTGCCTTCAGTTCCCGCTGTGAGAAGAACAGCCCCCATGGAAGCCGCTATTCCTATGCAATAGGTGTTCACGTCGCAGGTGACAAACTGCATGGTGTCATAGATTGCGAGACCCGCAGTCACGCTGCCTCCGGGAGAATTGATATAAATGTGAATGTCCTTCTTAGGATCTGCCATCTGGAGAAACAGCATTTGGGCAATAACCGAATTCGCTACGAAGTCATCGATAGGCGTACCAATAAAAATGATACGGTCCTTCAGAAGCCGGGAGTAAATGTCAAAGGCCCTCTCTCCGCGACCATCCTGCTCTATGACAGTCGGGACAAGGTAGGAGTTTCGCGGCGATGGAGAGGCCGCAGATGTTGGATCAAGGTTACTCATCGTTTTTTTCAGATTCTTCGTTTACTTCGCTGTTTGGAGAAACACTGCCGGATTCTGGGTCTGGCTCTCCGGGATCGGCCTTGGTAGCTTCTTCCGCAGCATCACTCCCCGGGTGCTCGCTGGTTGAGGTGACCTTCGCGTGCTCCAACAGGAAGTCAATGGTCTTACTCAGGATCATCGAGTGCTGAATTTGTCTCAGGCGACCGCTTTTCTGGAGTTCGGAGGCAAAGGTCTTGATCGGCTTTTTCGCCTGATTAGCCATTGCGGCTACTCTGTTGGCCATCTCTTCCTGTGTTACCTGAATGTGCTCGTCCTCCGCAATTCTCTGGAGGAGGAAATCTGTCTTCAAGTTGGTCTGCGCTCTCTGCGTGGCCGCGGCAAAAATCTCGTCCTGCCGCCCCTCGATTTCGTCCTCAGACATTCCCGATCCGAGACCGCGTTCTACCATTTCATCAGCTTGACCCTGTGTCTCTGCGGTTACTAACTCAGGGGGTAGTTCAAATTGAACCATGGAAGTAAGCTTTTCGAGAAGCTGGCTGACCTTAAACTCTTCAATCTGCTGGTTGAGTTGGTGCTCGAGGTTGCCCCTTATCATCTCCCGGAGACCGTTGAGGTCAGATCCGGGAAGAATTTCTGCAGCGAGTTCGTCGGTAAGCTCAGGGAGTTCCTGAATCTTTATACCTTTAATTGTCACCTCGAAATCGAGTTCCACCTGACGCAACTCTTCGACCGGAAACTCCTCCGGGACGCTGCACGAAAACTTTCGGGTTTCTCCGATAGTTGCTCCTTCCAGTGATTTGGAGAACCCGGGGAGGATGGAGTCATCCTCCATTTTCAGCCAGTAGTCCTCTCCATTGCCAAGGTAGCCCACTGACTGACCAACAGCCTCTTCGGTTGGCTTTCCGTCCAATTCGGACCGGTAATCGATTACGGCAAAATCCCCTGCCTGAAGAGGACGGTCCGTCACTTCAGTATAGTCCGCGTAGCGGGATCTTACATTCTGGATTTCATTTTCAATGTCTTCCTCTCCAATGGCCCGATCAGGAATTTCAAGCTGGATGGTCTTGTAGTCCGGAAGCTCAAATTCAGGTGCGAGAGTCAGGATCGTGGAAAACGTCATGGCTCCGTCAGGGTGATGAACAGTATCTTCCGGAGTTTTAGCGTCGAGCACCCTCAGGTCTTCTTTTTCGGCAGCGTCCGTCAGCGCCTTTTGCATCATTCGTTGTTCCAGTTCCCCGGTAATCTGCTCGCCGTAGCGCTTTTCGATTACCGTGCGTGGGACCTTGCCCGGCCGGAACCCGGGAATTCTCGCCTGGGTCCCAAAGGCTCGGATAATTTTGAGACGCTCCTCCTTCAGGTTTGCAGGAGGGATTTCGACTGAGAGCCGGGCTGCGCAGTCAGACTGTCTTTCGACGGTTATTTTCATGGTGTCTGCCGGATTCCGTCCGGTCGCGGGGGCGGAAAGCTAGAGCGCGAACGAAGGGTGGTCAAGGACGCTGGCAGCAGTCAAGGCAACTGGAATCCCGCCACGACTTTGGAACGGCATACGCCGTTAGATGGGGGAGGAAGGTGAAAATTGACGCAAAAAATAGCAATATTGTTTTATGTTCATTGACCTTGGCCGGGAGACAGGTAAATGGTCTGGACCGCGGGCGCAGGAAAGGCCTTCCCCGCTTGTTAGTCATGACCATTTTTACGCTTTCGATATGTCGCCTGAGGAGCTGTGTGGCAGCAGCCTTAATTCCCGCGATGCTCGTTGGTTCAGGCCTTCTTTGGGCTCAGGAGAACCAGCGGGCGAACGGGCTGCCCGACCTGGAAGAGCGTACAATTTCAGAGGTTAAAATTCGCTACCGGGGGGCCAAGACAGTGGATGAGTCTCGCTTGCGGGACTACATGTCGGTGAGGGCGGGCCAGAAATATAACCCCGAGATCCTCGATAAGGATGCTGCCAGTCTCTACGAGAGCGGGCTGGTGGATGATGTCAGCTTTTTGGGAGACCCTGCCGGGGACAAGCAGATCGTGCTGATCGTGGAGGTCGCGACCCGCGGACAAATCGTCGAAGTCGGGTTCTCGGGTAATACCGTGTTTAGTGACCGTAAGCTGGCTGAAGAGGCTATCATTAAGGCCGGTATTGTCAGTGATGGGGCGATTCTGGAGGCTCGGAGAAAGATCGAGGAGCACTACACGGGCTATGGCTATCCGGATGTGCTCGTATCGCACCGCCTGAAGGAAACATCTCGCCCTGGGCAATACCAGCTGGTGTTTGTCATTGAGGAGGGAAGCAAAAGCGAGGTGCGCAAGATTTTGTTTGAAGGGAACACTGCTTTCTCACGGGGCGAACTTCGGAGGCAAATGGAAACCAAACAAAAAGGCCTTCTCTCCTTTATAAGCAAAAGCGGACGGATTGATACGGAAAAGCTGCAGTTGGATTTGCTGAAACTGGAAGATTTTTACCGGGATAGAGGTTACCGGATGGTAAGAATCGATTCGGTGCGCCGTGAACCAGCCACGAAGGGACGCGTCGATCTCGTCATTCCGGTCTACGAGGGGCCGAGGTATAAGGTTGGTAGCGTCGCATTCGGGAAGATGACCGTGTTTACCTCTGAGGAATTGAGTCCTGCACTGAGCGTGGCAGAGGGGCAGGATTATTCCGGTAAGAGGGTCAACGATGACGTGCGAATGATTCGTAGCTACTACGGATCACGTGGCTATGCTGATGCGAGAGTAACTCCGGAAATGCGGGACGTTTCTCCAGGTGTTGTCTCGATCACCTACGAGGTGGTAGAAGGAACCCTCTATCGTGTCGGAAAGGTCAATATCCAGGGGAACAATGTGACAAAGGACAAGGTAATCCGCAGGGAAATTCCAATGCGCCCGGGTGACTACTACAGCTCCGTGGACGAAGAGACGACGAAATCCCGGCTCCAGAATCTGCGCTATTTTAAACAGGTCCAGGTCACCGGTTCCCGCAGTAGCCAGCCGGGGTATCGCGACGTCAATGTGCTGGTCAGTGAGGCCAAGACTGGGCAAGTGAGTTTTGGTGCTGGCTTCAGCTCAGTGGACAGCGTGGTGGGATACCTTCTCCTTGAACAAACGAACTTCGACATTGCGAATCCGAAGAATTTCTTCAGGGGAGGTGGGCAACGGTTCAGTATGCGCCTGCAGCTGGGTAACGAGCGTCGCGATCTGAGGCTCTCTCTCATCGAGCCCTGGTTCATGGGCCGAAAGCTCTCCCTGGGGGGAGAGGTGTTCTATCGCGACCTGCTTTTCCTTAGCGATGAATATGACCAGAGCAATGCTGGAGGTGCGGTTTTTGTTCGCCGACCTCTGGGGGAAAAAGGATATCTCAAGGCGGAGTATCGTCTCGAGCAGGTTGGTATCGACGTCGAGCCTGTGCCTGCTGGATCTGAATTCCTCGCTGAGGATGGAGATTACGTCCGAAGTGCATTTTCATTGAGCTATGTCTATGACAGCAGGGATAGCAACATGGTCCCGAGACGTGGGCATCGCCTCAACCTTGGGGCAACGCTGGCAGGAAGCTTTCTTGGTGGAGATGTCGACACCTACACCCTGAGCGCCTCGGGATCGAAGCATTGGAACCTTCCATGGGATCTGATTTTCAATCTCAGCGGAGCGGTAAACGTGGTGGACGCTCTCAGTGGTAATGTCCCCATTTTCGAACGGCAGATGCTTGGAGGTGCCCGGAACCTCCGCGGGTTTGATACCAGAGATGTTGGCCCCAGAGATGCAGCAACAGGATCGGTGTTGGGAGGAAATACTTCGGCGTATGGGACAGTGGAGGTAACCTTCCCGATTGTGGGAGAGGTGAGGGGGGCGTTCTTCGGTGACGTTGGGTTCGTAAATCCTGGTTCGTATGATTTCAGCCCCGAGCAGATCCACAGTGATGTGGGTATTGGAGTAAGGGCGAGCATACCATTCTTTGGTCCGATGGCTCTCGATTACGCCTTCCCGATTCAAAGCGAGAGTCTGGCCGATGACGGTCCCCGCCTGCAGATTTACGTGAACTACCAGTATTAGGGGGTTCGCACGGTCACTTGAAAGCTTCCGGGGGCTTCTGTGCCTGGCTGGAGGTCGAAAGATTCGGTATCTTTGAACTTACGCCGCCGGTAGCCGAGGGCCAAACTGGCGGACTCGGCAGCCAAGAGATCAACGACAGTGGTGATTTCTCCAGCGGGAACACCGTTGTGATAAATGGTGCAGGGCGGATTGGTTCCGGGCGGGACGATGAACTTGGTGAGATATCGCGGGACTTTGCCTGCCCGCTTCATTCGGGAAATGACTTCCTGTCCGATGTAGCACCCCTTGGAATAGGATATTGTCTCATTCTCGATTCCCGCCTCTTGAGGCATTTGCCCGAAATCAAGCTCGGATCCCCATTTGGGAATTCCATGAAGCGTCCTCAGGTATTCATACTGCTCGTCCGTCGCAATGGGGAGGCCTTCGATCTCAGATTCTGACCTCGAAAAAATGTCGAGGCCTTGTTCCCCAAGGCGCTTCGTTAACCAAGAGAGCTCATTGATCGGACGCTCTGGGTGGTTGAGAAGGTGGGTAACCACCCAATGATCCGACTCATCCTCGATCTCGACGTCATCAGCTATAAGGTAACGTTCAAGGCGTGACATGAGGTGCTCTCTTAATTCTATCGGAGCGTCGATGAGGTAGCTATCCTCGCAGGACCGGATGTGACATGTTGCATCAAGCTGGCCCTTGGCATTGAGAACGCAGGCGTATGCCGCTTCAGTTTCAGTCGCTAGCGATACATCCTGAGTGACTTGGCCACTGAGAAAGCGGAAGCGGTCCGGCCCGCTCATGCGAAGCACCACGCGCGGAGACAGGGGGATTTGCAAGGGAGAGCGGTCTAGGCCAGGAAATGCAGTGCTCATTGCTGGGTGAATTGTCGATAGAGAATGGAAAAGTCATGCTCGCCTTCACCGCGATCATTGCGCTTCTGCATCTGATCAGTGGTGTTTGCGATTCCCGGAGTTTCAAGGCCCGCTCTTTGAGCCAGGTCCAGCATGTAGCGGGCATCTTTCAGCATATTGGAGAGGGAGAAGTGTGGATCATAGTCTCCTTCTGCCATGGATGGGCCTTTCATTTCAATAAGGGTAGACGCACAGGCGTTTGGCTGGATCGCTGAGAGATAGGTATCAGCTGGAATTCCGTGGGCCGCGTTGATGCTCAACCCTTCGGCGAGAGCTTGAACGGTTGAAGCCGTGATCAGATTGGTGGTCAGCTTTAAAATTGTAGCAGCGAGAGGAGAGGGGACTCTCATGATCTGTGCAGCGGTAGTTTCGAGTAAAGGCTGCAGACTTGAGATCAGCGCCTCGTCGCCGCCAGCGTAATACACCAGCGAAGCGTTACCTGCTGCTACCCTGCTGCCGGTGAAAGGGGCATTCAGGAAAGCGCAGCCCATCTGTGCGCACTCGGCAACGAGATATTCGGTTGTCTCATAATCAATGGTGGCGTGATTAATGAAGGTTTTAGCTGGGCCGAGCACAGGTTTGATTGTGTGGAAAACCTGTCTTACTGCCTCGACGTCCTTCAGGTAGCAAACGACGATATCGGCTTTTTCCGCAGCTTCCTTTGGATCAGGCTCGTAATCGGACCGATCTCGAGTATTGCGGCTCCACGTTACGGAAGGATACCCCCCTCCGGCGATGTGGTCTGCAGCTTGAGATCCGATGATTCCGAGACCAAAAATGGCGACGGTAGGTAGAGATTGGCTTTGGTTCACTTGAATCGTCTAAGGGGGACCCGGCGTTCTTGCAAGAGTGACTGAGGAGGCAGGTGAGCGGTTCATGGACCAGCCTGACACCGCGGAAACAATAAACACGCAGGAGCTGTGAATAAAGGTTAAGAACTTGACTTTCGAGGTCCTGTCGGGCAAAGCCTTCGCAAGGTTTAGCGCTCCATATCCGCTCAATTCCCTGTTCTAGGGCGCTACACCAGCCTACCACATGCGACATGGAATTTCTTAAATGGAGCTGGTACGTAGCCTACGTTTTGGTTCTCCTCGGGCTCTCTGGATATGGCTGCCATCGTCTGTGTATTGTCTACCTCTACCTGAGACACTCTAGGCAGCGCCCAGAGATCAAGAGCAGGTTTGCGGAGTTCCCGCTGGTTACGGTCCAGCTTCCGGTCTTCAACGAGATGCATGTCGTGAAGCGCTTGCTTACTTCTGTGGCACAGCTTGATTACCCCAGAGAGAAACTTCAGATTCAGCTCCTCGATGACTCTACCGATGAGACCACCGCAATCGCTGAAAAAGAAATTCTCAAGCTTCAGGCCGATGGCTTTGATGCGGAACTCATCCACCGTGAGGACCGGACCGGATACAAGGCTGGGGCCCTGGAGAACGGATTAGAGACAGCGAAGGGGGATTACGTATTTATTCTTGATGCGGACTTCGTGCCAAATCCTGACGTTCTTCGGGAAACGATCCACTACTTTACGGATGAGAAGATTGGCCTCATCCAGACCCGCTGGGGACACCTGAATCGTAATTATAACCTGCTCACAAGGGTTCAGGCGATGTTTCTCGATGGCCACCTCGAACTGGAGCAAACAGCCCGGAACCGGAGTGGTCGTTTTTTCACTTTCAACGGAACAGGCGGAATCTGGCGAAAGGAGTGTATCAGCGATGCTGGAGGGTGGGAACATGACACTCTCACAGAGGATATGGACCTCAGCTACCGCGCGCAGTTAAAGGATTGGAGGTTTATTTTCCTCAACGAAGTGGAGACGCCAGCGGAGCTTCCGGTTGACATGGATGGCTTCAAGAGCCAGCAGCATCGATGGACCAAAGGGTCGATTCAGTGTTGTAAGAAAGTTCTACCAGCGATCTGGAGGAGCAAATTTCCGTTGTACGTGAAGCTTGAGGCAACAGCGCACCTGACATCTAATTTTGCCTGGTTGCTGTTGATGGTTCTGTGCTTTCTGATTTTCCCAAACACGAAGTATCAGCCGGAGATGAGCATCTTGGTCAAGGCGTTGATACATATCCCGATTTTTATTTTTGCCTCAGGGTCGGTGGTTTTCTTTTACCTCATGTCCCAGAAGGCTCTTCATCCCAAGAGCTGGTGGAAAGAGATCGTTTATCTTCCCTGCCTCCTCGCTCTTGGAATCGGCATGTCGATAAACAACGCGCGAGCAGTTATGGAAGCTTTGCTCAACATGCAGTCTGGTTTTGTGCGAACACCTAAATACGGAGTAGAGAAGTTGAAGAGGAAAAAGGCTCCAGCTCCGCGGAAGAGTCGATACAAGGCGATCAAATCGGCAACTCCAGTAGTAGAATTCTTCTTCGGGGTGTTCTTCCTTTTCGTTCTGATCGATGCGCTCCTCAGCGGTAATATAGTTTCCTTTATATTCCTGCTTCCCTTCCCTCTGGGCTTCTTTTATACGTCGATATCCTCATTTGCGATATCCTGGGGTGCTGCCACTGGGAGTCGTCAGACAGAGTAGCCTCTGGAGGTAATTCTCCGTTTTGCCGATTGATGACAAAAACAACACTCCCAAGCCGGGCAGGAATACTCCTGCTAGGTGGGTTGCTCTGCTTCCTCCTCAGTAGTTGTGCGAAGATTCTCCCCGGAAATGAGGTTATCGTGAGCGTGCGTGACCAGAAGATGATGGTTTTGAAAGAGGGGGCTCCGGTGAAAAGTTACCGTATTTCAACCTCGAAGTTCGGATTGGGGGATAAACCGGGAAGCATGAATACCCCTCTGGGAACGATGCGAATTGCCAGAAAAATTGGCGGTGGAGCCCCCGCAGGAGCGGTTTTCAAAAGTCGACGGCCGACCGGGGAAATCCTGAGGCCGAATTCGCCCGGGAGAGATCCTATCGTGTCTAGGATCATCTGGCTTAAAGGCACGGAAAGAAGGAATCGAAATGCCTTCCGCCGCTACATTTACATTCATGGTACTCCTGAAGAGAGAACAATCGGGAGGCCTGCCAGTTATGGGTGTATTCGAATGAAATCCCGGGACGTCATAGACCTCTTCAGGCGTGTTGGTGTCGGGGCCGAAGTTCGGGTTATCAAGGGCTCGCTTTTTGGGTTGCCGTTTTCTTCGGTCGGCGAAGAGTTCGTCCAACGGGGCCCCGAGGGGGGAAGTGGAGCGGATCAAACTCCTGTTTTCAGGGGTGGGCCCTCAATCTAAGGGTGCAGGAACTATCGAGGATTCCTTGATTTTCAGTTGCGTATGCTTGACAGAAGCGCCTTCTGGCCTAGTTTCGTCGCCCCCCGGGGATTTAACAATGGCTAACTCAAAATCAGCGCTAAAGCGGGTTCGGCAGGCGGCACGTCGCACCGATCGCAACAAGACACTCAGAACGAGGGTGAAGTCCCTCAGGAAGAAGACTCTGGAAGCGGCCGTATCTGGGAATGCTGAGGAGGCTCAAAGCACCATGAAGCAGCTTGCCTCTGCAGTCGATAGGGCAACTCTCAAAGGGCTTTACCACAAGAACAAGGGAGCCAATATCAAGAGCAAAACCGTCAAGGCAATCAAGGCTGCCGCCGGTTCCTGACTGCCCCTGACCGACCGGAGTTCCTCTTCGTTTGAGGTTGCTCAAGTTGAGTCACGTATGCCTTAAGTGTTGTGGAAACTGCTTCAACCGAACGCCTCGCCAAAGCGCAGGAAATTGCTTCAAAACCTGAGGAGTATCAGGTTTGCGAAGGATGCGAGTCGATTGTGGGCCTCGCCACAGCGGTATGCCCCAATTGCCACAGCTACCGTTTCGATGGAAGTTCAGCGCGGGTTGTTGATCAGGCTCTTCTGCTGGGTTCCCGAGAAAAGCGCTCAGTTACTGCTGAGGACCTCGCCTGAGGAGGGGAGGGAACCGTGGTCCATCAGCGGAAGCTGACAGGGAGGGAGCTGCTGAGGTGATCCAGAGTCTTCTGGTGAGCATTATCAACTTCCTCGCTGGTGACAGTCTTTACGTCGGAGCGATAGTGAAAGGTATAGGCGAGAGACTTCTTCCCTGCATCCAACTGTTCTCCAGTTGGATCTCGGAATACGTCGAAGCAGCCGAATGAGACAAGAAGTGGTTCGTTGAGTTTTTGGATAGCCTTCTCGATATCGATGTTGGGGAGGTCCGACGGAACTTCCATGGCTGCATCGCGAGAAGAGCCCGGGAATTGAGGAAGCTCATTAACTCGCGAACTTCCAGTTCGGAGCTCACACACTTTAGTGAGGTCCAGTTCTGCGAGGTAAACAGGGAATCCAAGGTCCAGTTCGCGACCACGGGAGAGCGATAGTTGAGCAAAAGAACCGATTGTTTTTCCGTTGGCCACCACTTGGGCATTCAGCAGGAAATTACCCGGCTTTACCGGAGAGAGCTGAACCTCCACACCGGGAAGAAGCGATGAGAGAATGCCTTTCAAGTCGAACGCAGTTGTCAGTTCGCCACCCTTAGCCTGCCAGCATCCCGGGCTTCTCCGGCCTCCGAGGATAATTCCGATAACGTCTGTTTCCAAGTCAGTGGCCTTTCCCCCTCCGGCGTTACGGAAGCATCTCCCCATTTCAAAAAACCGGATTTCCTTTGCCCCCTGTCTTACATTTCTGCTTGCGGTTGAGAGCAGAGCAGGACTCAGGCTCGGTCGCATTACGCTGTGATCTTCGCTAAGAGGCAGCCTGACCTTGATGACGTCTCCTTCCTGCATGGGTCTGAGAGGCAGGGCGTCACGCAGTTGGGCCTCCGAAATAAGCTTAATCGACTGCGCTTCAAAAAACCCCTGTGCTGCCAGCTGCCTTTTAAGACCGATTTCAAGGTCGTATCGGGCATCAACTTTTCCTGGAGCAGCAGAAGGGGCTAGATTTCGTGAGGGAATGGAATCCAGTCCGTTGACGCGGACGATTTCCTCTACGAGATCCACATGTCGTTGAAGGTCCATCCGGTAGCTTGGGATTTTCCACTGGTTCCCTCCCTCGTGAACCAGTCCGAGGCGTTCAAGGGCATTATGAGCAGAATCAATGGGAATAGCTCCGCCGACCGTCTGCTGAAGGCGCTCCGGTTCCAGAGAGACCGAGCCAGTGATTTCCGGGGCAGCCCCGGCGAAGGCAGTGGGCTCATCAATTACCCCACCTGCCAGCTCGGTAATGAGCTGTAATGCAAGGGCCGAGGCTTTGTTGACCCCTTGCGGATCGACCCCTCTTTCGAACCTGTATGACGAGTCGGAGTGCAGGTTCAGTCGGCGGGCAGTCTTGCGAATGCTAGGTGGATCAAACCAAGCAGACTCAAGGATCACGTCGGTGGTAGAGTTGGTGACGCCAGATGTTTCTCCTCCCATTACTCCTCCAAGAGCAAGCGTATTTCCAGACTCGTCCGAGATCACGCAGTCGGACGGTGCGAGAGTATAGCTCTGTTCGTCGAGTGCGGCGAAAGATTCATTCTCCTTGGCGTAGCGAACCCTGATTCCGCCATCTACTTCTGCAGCGTCGAAGGCATGAAGAGGATGGCCTACCTCGTGGAGGACGAAGTTCGTAACGTCTACGATATTATTAATCGGGCGCAGGCCAATCGCCTCCAGCTTGTCTTTCAACCAAGCTGGGCTCTCACTGACCTTCACGTCCTTGATTCTTGTAGCAGTATACAGGGCACATACGTCCTGACCTTCGATGGAAACAGAGGCATTGTCGGCGTTGAGCTCACGGGATGGAATGTCGATGGTCCTGACCTCACGGCGAGTAAGTGCTGCAACTTCCCTCGCCATTCCGTAGTGGCTGAGCAGGTCCGGACGATTTGGGGTAACTTCGATTTCAAAGACGGTATCGTCGTCCACAAATTGCCGGAGAGGTTTACCGGTTTGCCACTCGGAAGGCAAAATCATCAGGCCGCTGTGATCAGATCCCAGTCCGACTTCAGTAGCAGAGCAGAGCATCCCTCGGGATTCTACTTTCCGCATGACGGTCTCTTTGATCTCAAATCCTCCAGGCAGGACAGCACCAGGAAGTGCACATGGAACCTTGTCTCCCACCTTGTAGTTTTTGGCTCCGCATACTATCTGCCGGAGCTCAGGTTCCCCGGCGTCAACCCTGGTCACGCTGAGTCGGTCAGCGTCAGGGTGTGGTTCGCTCGCGACTACCTCGGCGACAACAACCAGATCAGAGGCCACACCTTTTTCTATGATTCCCTCCACCTCTACACCGGCAAAGGTCAGGATGTCATCAAATTCGCTGTTGCTGAGATCGGTGATATCCAGATGAGAGTTGAGCCATTTTTTCGAGATTAGCATTTCTTGAAGGTCTGAAGGGTTAACGACACAGCGGGTGGTCTTTGTTCTGTCCGGGCTGGATGGGCTCAGGCAAATTGAGAGAGGAATCGGGCATCATTCTCGATCAGGAGGCGGATATCCTTGATGCCCCACTGGATCATGGCAAGGCGGTCGAGACCCATGCCGAACGCATAGCCAGTCACCTTCTCAGGGTCATAGAAATTATCGCCGCGCGCCTTGGATATTTCCTCAAAGACTGCCGGGTCTACCATTCCGCAACCAGCAACTTCGATCCATCTTGGCTCTTCCCCCTTGAGCTTGAGCAGAGCGTCAATTTCAAAGCTGGGTTCAGTAAACGGGAAGAAATGAGGACGGAATCGAACCTTAGTTTCCTCGCCAAACATTGCCTTATAAAAGAATTCGAGCGTACCCTTGAGATCGCCAATCTGGACGTCTTGGTCTACATAAAGCCCTTCCAGCTGATTGAAGGCAGGAAGGTGGGTCTTATCGACCTCATCGCGCCGGTAGCAAGATCCGGGAGCGATAACCCGGACCGGAGGAATCTCATCCTCCATGGTGCGAACCTGAACTGTCGAGGTGTGCGTTCTCAGCAGTTTTCCGCTTTCGAAGTAGAAGGTATCTTTTTCGTTCCGGGCTGGATGTTCAGGTGGAGTGTTAAGCGCGTCGAAGCAGTGAAATTCCGTCTCAATCTCAGGCCCTTCGGCCAGCGAAAAACCCAGCCTCCTGAGAATGGTGATGGCGCGATCTTTTACAAGGGTAAGAGGGTGAAGGTTCCCCCCGTGGAGAGGTAGCCCCGGCAGGGACAGGTCGATGCCTTCCACGGAGGCCGCATCGGCACTCTCTTCAATAACCCTGCTCTTGACGTCAAGGGCGTCAGTGATGGCAGATCTGGTAGTGTTTAGTAATTGTCCTACAACGGGCTTCTCATCCTTAGAAAGATCCTTCATCCCGGCTGAGGCAGCGGTCAAACGGCCTTTTTTCCCCAAAAACGCAATGCGGACTTCCTCGAGTTCCTGCTCACCTGCTGCGGTCTCAATAGCGGAGAGGGCATCGGTTTGGATATTGGCGATCTCTTCTTTCATCGGTAGGAATTCGGGAAACGGTTTTTCTCAGTCAGGTATCGCCTGCTCCTCGCGGTAGCTTGATGACCGGGCGGGAGAGGCATGGTTCTGATGGTCGGGAATATCCAGATATTTGGTTCAAGATGGAAGTTCCCGCCATACAAAGCAAAGGGCCGCTCGTGGCGACCCTGTAGGAAACTGCAGCTTTCAGATTTAGACTCAGGCTGCTTTGCCTTCCAGGGCCGTTTTGGCCTTTTCAAAAATGGCATCGAACGCAGCAGGGTCATTCACCGACAGATCAGCAAGGATCTTCCGATCGACCTCGACGCTTGCTGCGTTGAGGCCCTCCATAAATCGGGAATAGGTTAATCCCCGTTCGCGGACTGCAGCACTGATGCGCTGAATCCAAAGACGACGGAACTGGCTTTTTCGCTTTTTGCGGTCGTAATACTCGTGTTGCTGAGCCTTGTAGACAGCATCCTTGGCGTAACGATAGAGCTTCGATCGAAAGCCCCGGAATCCCTTTGCACGAAGCAGAACTCTTTTGCGCCTTTTACGACTGGCTGGACCATTGGTTGCGCGTGGCATTTTTTTGTATCTGAAGCGAACTGTTTTAGTAGTCCTCCCACAGTCTCATTCGCTCATATCCCGCGTGGACGGGAAGGCTGTGTAAGAGGCAACGCCGGGATGGCGTCTATGTTCCCATGACGGCGTGAGAGAAGTTCTTCTCAGGAGAAAGGCAGGTTTGCCTTCACGTTCTTGAGATCTGCTTCGGAGACAAGGGTCGCTTTACCGAGGTTCCGCTTACGCTTACGATTCTTCTTTTGAAGAATGTGGCGCTTGCCTTGTTTCCGCCGCAATATTTTGCCGGAACCGGTCACTTTAAAACGTTTAGCGACAGCTTTCCGGGTTTTGGCTTTTCCTGCAGCGCGAGCCATGGGGCGCGGAGGCTATCCACCGACCGTGGGATTTCAAGGGATTTTACGGTTTTTTGCCGATTTTAGAGAGTTTGCGACTCGCCAGCTCGCAAAGACCGGTCAGTAAAGAGCCGCGACGGGCCCTTATCTCCCCATTGGTTGGAGTATTTCGCCTCCGATCTGGCGGTTTTCGTGGACCTGGAGGTAGTGGAGCGCTCTTTCGGCCCGGCTGGCAGTGGGGTCCTTCAAATAGGCCTCCAGCTGGCTTGAGAGCCCCTCGAAGACGGACGTCAGGTCAACTTTCCACATTCCGTCTTCCCGGATAAAAGAGACGAGAGCCCCGTCGTGTTTCTTGCCTGGAGCGAGAAAGACAGTGGCGGTTGCTTCCTCGCCAGATTTCCTGATCAGGATCTCTCCTATATCGAGGAAGTGGGGAGCTCCCCCGGGGAAGGTCATGGAGTTGAAGGCCTCACGGACAATCATTCGGCCTGTCATCGTTTTCAGCTCCTCCAGACGATACTCGTAACGTAAAGCGAGACAGGCAAAAAGGGCGAACGGAGGGAGCTCGTTCAGCCGTTTTTCATCCGCAAAGAGAAGGTCCGGAAGAAGTCTGTCATAGTAATCGAAGGTTCTCCTGCTGACAAAGGGGAGAGCCTCTTCACCTTTTCTCGCGTAGAAAGCCTGACTGAACCCAAAGAAGGACAGGCGGATTTCCGACCGTTGCTTGTTCAGGGAATCCTCACACGAGCAAAGAAGGATAAGTCCGAGTAGCCCAACAAGACAGACAGTCTTCATTGCAGAACCTCGAGGAGAGCGTTGACAATGCTCTGATCCTGCGACGGGAAGACCGTGCGAAGGTTGAGGAGAAAGGCTTCATCACTGACATAACCGACAACGGCTGGGGTGGTGCGCCTCAGGCTCTGAGCCAGATTTTTGAGAGACATTCCGTCTGGTTCGACCCGCAGGGCGACTGATGGAATTTCCGCGCGAGGCATAGTGCCTCCTCCGGTTCGGGAGAGAGCTTCCTCAATGGTGATTCGAGCGGAGAGAGCCTCAAGTTGCGAAGAGATGTTCTCCGCACGGATACGAAGGTCTTGCACGGGCGTAGAGAGAAAATCGAGAACCGGCAGACGGGGCTTTGCATCTCCCTTGCATGCGAGGTAGTCGTCGATGCACTCCTGCAGCACGGTGAGGATAAGCTTGTCACAGCGAACTGCCCGGAAAAAAGGTTCCGACTTGATACGGCCGACCAGGTCAGCGTTTCCAGCAATGACTCCTGCCTGGGGACCGCCAAGAAGCTTATCGCCTGAAAATATCACGAGGTCTATGCCGTTGCGGAGGGCGTCCTGAGGGGTGGGTTCATGATCGATGGGCGCGAGCTGATCAGTGTGCATGACAGCTCCTGAGCCAAGATCCTCCACGAGCGGAATTCCGTGCTGGTGGGCGAGGGATGAAATCTCAGTGACGTCGGGCTCATCAGTGAATCCTTCGAGGTAAAAATTGGACCGGTGCACCTTGAGGATCAGGGCCGTGCGGTCACTGATGGCATCGGCATAATCCTTGAGATGGGTTTTGTTAGTGGCTCCCACCTCAACCAGTTTCGCCCCCGAAGTCTCTAGAACCTCAGGGATACGGAAACCGCCCCCAATTTCCACCAGTTCTCCCCGGCTCACTATCACCTCGTTTTTTTCGGAAGAGATCAGAGTGCGCAGCGTGAGGACGAGGGCCGCGGCGCAATTATTGACCGCGGTAGCAGCCTCGGTTTCCAAGAGAACGGCAAGTGCGGTTTCGAGGTAGCCTGCCCGCTTTCCCCGTTTCCCGTCCAGGAGGTTGAATTCGAGGTTGGAGTAGCCCGTGGCGATCTTGCTTAAGGTTTCAGATGCACGTTGGCCGAGGGGAGACCGACCGAGGTTGGTATGAATGATCACTCCTGTGGCGTTGATGACAGGCTGGAGCCTCGAAGAAGAAAAATCCTGAAGGCCACGTTGGATTTCCTGCTCGATGGAAGATTTATCGGCAACTTCTCCTTCGGCGAGCCGTGTGCGCCATTCCGCTAGACGGCGTTTGACAAAGCCCGTGACGAGAGGACGAGGAAGATTGCTCTCTCCCGTGAGGTGCTTGGAGAGCGTCTCTACGGAGGGCAGTTGACGGAAGTCGGGCATGTCACAAAAAGGGAGAGGGGCCGAGGGTAATCAGTCGAGGCATTTACTGCAAAGCTCTTGATCTTCTTCGGTAACTCGGAACTCCCGTTCAGGATGAGAGGAATCCGTGGCGCCACACTGGGCACAATGGTGAAACGCCTGCCCTTCTGGCAGGACACCTTGCTGGAATTTAGCCCTCCGTGCCACGGTCTGACCACGGGTCACATACCATTTGAGCAGACGAGGGAACGCCCAGAACAGGTAGGGCAGGGTGGGCAGTAATGCCATGGGAGCGTAACTAGGGGCTTGGAGCACGCCTATGAGCAATATGCCTCCCGAGATTAATCCAAGAACCCAAACCTTGATTGGGAGGATGAGAAACAAGTGGAATTCCACGCGGGGGAACAAGGTGGCAAAAGCAAAAAACAGTTGCGCGTAAAGGGTAATTCCCCCGAATCCTCCCGGGCCTTTGCCGAGAAATTGAGCGAAAATCATGCATGCGAGCACGGAGTAGACGTAGATCGAGGCCTTCAACTCTCCCCACGCTTCCTCGAGGCCATCGTTGAACATGAAGGTGATCCTCATGGCGAAAAACATAAACAAGGCGGACAGAAGGGGCGATCCGCCGGGGGGAACAGGGGGGAGGGCAGCAAATGAAATCACACGCCAGTATTCTCCAGATACAATCCGCTGATAATCAAAGGCGAAGGAGCTGGCAGATGAGGGCAGGAACACCAGAAGCAAGAAAACAAAGACATGAATAATGCCAATTGCCCTGATGAGCCCGGGAAAGGCCATCCACCTGATTTTCGGCTCCAGCGANTTGAAGAGNGGCACAGAAGGAAGAAAGGGCGGGAAGCGCTGATTGACAAGCCCNATNGNGCCTCACAGCATCCNGGNGGTGAGCCGGGAACTGAAAGAGNCGCCGCTGCGCGAGGTGCATCTTGAGCTNGGAGCCAAGCTGGTAGGCTTTGCCGGCTGGGAGATGCCGATCCGCTATGGATCTATTCTNGAAGAGCATCAATCNGTGCGNCAGGCTNCNGGGATTTTCGATATATCCCATATGGGGCATCTGCACGTNGAGGGGCCGGGATCTTCTGAATGGCTNAATCGAATGCTCACNAANAANGTGGANAANCTTTCCGANGGAGAGGCTCAATATACCTTTCTGCTGAATGAGGAGGGNGGNNTNATNGANGATCTNATTCTCTANCGNCTNGAGGAGAAGTCGTTTTCTGNTNGTGGTGAATGCGGCACGAACCGCGGAAGCATTCGCGTGGTTGAAGACCAACAAGGTNAGGGAAGAGATTGAACTTACGGACCAAAGTGCAGAGATGGCTGGAATGGCCGTGCAAGGGCCATTGGTGGCAGANGTATATTCCCGGATTATGGGAGGAAGGACCCTTCCGAAGAGAAACGAAGTAGATAGTTTCGAGATNGAGGGTCATCGCCTCACCGTTTGTCGGACCGGATATACCGGCGAGGACGGATTCGAGCTCTTTTGTAAAGCGGGAGCGGGAGGCTACTGGTTTAGCTCGGCCCTTGAAGAAGGGGCGCGAGCCTGTGGCCTCGGGGCGAGAGATACGCTCCGTCTTGAGATGTGTTATCCCCTGAATGGGTCGGATTTAAGCCCCGAGCGAACCCCTCTGGNGAGTGGGCTTGGCTTCTTTGTGGATATGGACAAAGAGGATTTCGTNGGGCGGNGCGCCCTCCTCGCTCAGAAATCTGAGGGTTTATCCGAGGTTCTGGCCCCATTGAAATGTTTGGAATCGGGACCGCCAATCCGACCTGGCTGCGCCGTGTTTGCCCCAGACGGCCAGGAGCTGGGGAGATTGACCAGTGGCACTCTCTCGCCCTCGCTTGGAGTCGGGATCGGCATGGCTTATCTCCCCTTTGACATCGCGCAGGCAGGAACCGCGGTAGCCGTTGAGGTGCGGGGAAAGCTGATTCCTGCAGAAGTATCGAAAAAGCCTTTTTACAAGAAGGCGTAAGGCGCTAGGTATACTACAAGCAGACGCAATGAATATTCCCGACAATCTTCATTACACATCAGATCATGAGTGGGTCAGCATCGAAGGTGACCTCGCTACGGTTGGTATCACGGATCACGCNCAGGAGGAATTGAGCGATGTCGTTTTTGTNGAGCTGCCATCGGTCGGACAGGCCGTGGGTAGCGGAGATGAGGTCGGCACCGTAGAATCAGTCAAGGCAGCGAGTCCGATCTACTCGCCGCTAGGAGGNGAGGTCGTAGCGATCAANACGGAGTTAGAGGGCGATCCCTCAGTGATCAACAGTAGCCCTTACGAGGAGGGNTGGATTTTCAGGATTCGGCTGGAGGATGCGGGGGATCTNGATGACCTCCTCGATGCCACCGCATACGAAGATCTGATCAGTTGAGGGTATGGCAAGTAGTGATGCTCTTTCCANTGGGCCCCCGGCGCCAGAGAGCTCCAGAGTGACCATCCCTCCCGGTTTCCCCGAACGGCATATTGGGCCGTCCGAACACCAATGTGAGGCCATGCTCNGTGAACTGGGATGTGATGACTTGGAAACATTGATCGATGAGGCTGTGCCTCAGCCCATTCGCCTCAAGCAGGAGCTTGATCTTGAAGTTCCGCTTGGTGAAAGCGAAGCCCTCGATGAGTTGAAAGGGGTCATGTCGCGCAATGAAGTTCGACGTTCCCTGATTGGGCAAGGATACCACGGAACAAAAACTCCAGCGGTAATCCAGCGTAACATTCTNGAGAATCCNGGATGGTATACAGCCTACACTCCCTANCANGCTGAAATCGCACAGGGAAGGCTGGAGGCATTACTCAATTTTCAGAGTATGGTTGTGGATCTGACNGGNATGGATGTNGCGAACGCTTCTCTGCTGGATGAAGCCACAGCGGCGGCGGAGGCCATGTCCATGGCCATGGCAGCGAGCCCCAAATCAAACAGCTTTTTTGCNGATAGGCACTGNCACCCCCAAACTCTCGATATTCTTAGAACTCGTTCTGAGGCTCTTGGAGTTGAGCTTGTGATCGGCGAATGGCAGGAGTTCCCNCCAGCGGACGGCTCCTTCTCAGGAGCCCTTGTCCAGTATCCCGATACCTTGGGATCTGTCTGTGATTANGAAGAACTAGCTGANAGGGTGCATGCAGCAGGTGGAGTTCTGGTCGTGGCAGCAGATCCTCTGGCGCTCACGATCTTAAAGGAGCCTGGCGCCTTCGGCGCCGACTTATGCGTGGGATCGACGCAACGTTTCGGAGTCCCGCTGGGTTTTGGTGGTCCCCATGCCGCATACATAGCGTGCACGGATCGGCTGAAGAGAAAACTGCCAGGGCGCCTGGTAGGGGTTTCCGTAGACCACGCTGGTAAACCAGCGTATCGCCTTGCTCTCCAAACTCGTGAACAACATATCCGGCGTGACAAGGCGACATCCAATATCTGTACNGCGCAGGTCCTGCTTGCCGTAATGGCCTCGATGTATGCGGTCTATCATGGACCTAACGGCTTNAAGGAAATAGCCTTGCGGATTCACTCCCTGACTGGACGGATGGCGCGATCCCTGACGAAGTCAGGTTTCAGTTTTTCTAATCATGGGTTNTTCGACACCCTCACTCTGCAGCTTGGAGAGCAAGCCGGGGAGTTTGTTGAAGCTGCCCTTAGTTTGGGTTACAATCTCCGGCGCGTAGGTGACGGGCAGGTGGGGATCACGCTGGACGAAACGGTAACCCAGAAAGAGGTTGAAGAGATTCTTGGCTGCCTCGGGGTAGGCATGGAAAGCGCGGAAGAACAAGGGATGTCAGAGCNTTTGCTCCGGAGCTCATCATTTCTAGATAACGAAGTCTTCAATATTTATCANAGTGAAACAGAGATGATGCGGTATCTGCGTCGACTCGAGGGAAAAGATCTGGCGCTCAACGANTCCATGATTGCGCTTGGTTCCTGCACCATGAANTTGAANGCGGCCTCGGAAATGGTGCCCGTGACGTGGCCAGAGGTGGGATCCATTCATCCCTTCGCCCCTGAGNGTCAGACCGAAGGCTACCGGNNGATGTTGAAAACCCTCGAAAAGTGGCTCGCTGAAATCACNAGGTTTGCCGCGGTTTCTCTTCAGCCAAATGCGGGTTCTCAGGGGGAATATGCAGGGTTGCTAGCAATTCGACGGTATCACCGGGAAAGAGGGGAGCCCGAGCGTGACGTGTGTCTCATCCCCCTCTCGGCGCACGGGACGAATCCAGCTTCTGCCGTGATGGCNGGATTTCGNGTGGTTCCGNTAGAATGTGACGAGGAAGGCAACATCGATGTGGAAGATCTTCAGTCCAAGTGTGAGGNGCATGGCGATCATCTGGGAGCCTTGATGGTGACTTATCCGTCAACGCATGGTGTTTTCGAAGAAACAATACTGACGGTCTGCGAAATAATACATTNGCATGGAGGTCAGGTCTACATGGACGGAGCAAACATGAATGCTCAGGTAGGGCTTTGCAGCCCNGGTGACATTGGGGCTGATGTCTGTCATCTTAATCTCCACAAGACATTCTGCATACCCCATGGAGGTGGAGGTCCTGGTGTTGGACCGATCGGGGTGGCCAGCCATCTGGTCGAGTATCTGCCAGGGCATGCTCTGTTGGGCGATNAAGAAGGCGCCGTCAGCGCGTCGCCNTGGGGCAGCGCTTCAATTAATGTGATTTCATGGATGTATATNCGGATGATGGGGGCCGCTGGATTGGTTGCGGCGACCAAGGTAGCTCTTCTCAATGCAAATTATATTGCTTACAGGCTTAAGGATTNTTTTCCGGTGCTCTACACGGGAAAGAAGGGGAGAGTGGCGCACGAGTGTATCATCGACCTGCGCCCTCTTCAGAAAGAGAGTGGAATCACCGTGGAAGACGTCGCTAAGCGATTAATCGACTACGGGTTTCACGCACCAACGATGAGCTGGCCTGTTGCAGGAACTCTCATGATTGAACCGACAGAATCGGAGTCNAAAGGTGAGTTGGATCGCTTCTGTGACGCGATGGTTTCAATTCATGGAGAGATTCAGAANGTCATCAATGGAGATTGGGACCCGGAAGATAACGCCCTCCGGCGGGCTCCTCACACTGCAGAGATGGTATCGAGTGATGAGTGGAATCGACCGTATTCGAGAGAATTGGCCGCTTTCCCGGTTTCGCGGTTAAGAGATCATAAGTTTTGGCCCGCGGTGGGAAGGATTGATAATGTTCATGGAGATCGAAACCTCGTNTGTACTTGCGAGGGGATGGAGGCCTACCTAGACGATTGATGAGCATGGGGGAGGACTTTAGCAGTGTACCCTCACCGATTGACTGGGGACAGTGGACACCNGATATGCGGGCAACACTGATGTTTATCCGGGATGGAAATGAAGTGCTTCTTATGCGAAAGTTGAGAGGGATCGGCGCGGGTAANATCAACGCGCCTGGTGGAAAAATTGAGCCGGGAGAGACGCCGCTTGAAGGGGCNATCCGCGAAACGCAGGAGGAGCTNCTGGTGACCCCCCTTGAGCCTCNAAAAATGGGAGAGCTCTTTTTTGCGATGAGTGACCTGCCCGACATTTTCGTTCACGTTTTCNTGGCCAAGGCTTTTTCAGGAAAGGCTGGAGAAACAGAAGAAGCGCTTCCGAGGTGGACCAGAATTTCTGAAATTCCCTATGACATGATGTGGGAGGATGATGAGCACTGGNTGCCAAGAATGCTTGAGGGCGAAACGTTCAGAGGGTATTTTTATTTTGAAAGTGAGCGTATCCGTTGGATGAACNTGGACTGGGGCGCGGGTTTCAANGGATAAATAGGGCGCGTNGGGTCTTTTTGGCTGCCGCGCAGAAATGAAAAACCCGCTCGGTTGAACGAGCGGGCTTTTACGATCATCCGCCGTGCCGTCCTTGACTACGCAAGCCACGTTCCCGTAGCCCAATAGGTTGGGGGCTTCCTTCGAAGAGACACCTTCCAATGAAGGCTTGGTCCCTCTCCTCAGGGGCTGCCCCCTTTGTCAAAGCATCGGTCCGGGCGCGAGCCAAGATGTGACGCACACAGTAGACTTTNGGAACTTACCCTAAAGGACGGNTAATCGCAACGGGGTTTTACTCGTGGTNGAGAATTCGGGCCTTTTCCGGGTGTTTTTTGTATGACCTCGCCCCCGAAGCGAAGGTTTGAGTTCCAAGGCTAAGGCTTGAAATAAAAGGTAAGGTAAGCCGTCGCGGCCATCTCCTCGATTCTCATGCGGCGGGGAATCTTCATCCCCGCCCAGCTTTCAACAAAAAGAACCTCTGANCGGGTCGGGTTGTAGCCGACGATCACGGAGGCATGAAGAGGGCTCTCCTTGTCTGGCCATGAATCACGCGTTGCGATGTCTGGTCTTGGAATCCGGTATTCCGGACTTCTGGCCGCCGCGAGCGTTTGATCAGAGTGAACCTTGTTGCGGGAACTCGAAAAGCGCCTCCAGANGACCACAGGNAGNCCCNGATCTATTGATTTTCGCGTTTCGTCGAGTGAAAAGTCGTTGGATTTGTGAAGATCCAGCGACGCTTCNCGCGCGACTGCGAGGTAGAGGCGGGGAAGCTGTGATCCTGCTGCCGACCCGGNGTTCTGGAACTTGCCAGCGACTGAAAGCCAGTCCTCATCAAGATGCAGGCCGAAGTAGCGTGCCGCCATGACCAGNGTGTTGAGGCCGCAGTAGGGTTTGTAGCCCTGCGGNACAATGGGAAGGGACCCTATGCGGATATCTCCGTTGTCGGGTTTGNTGACCCGTTCCTCATAAACCCGNGTGAGAGCGGTGGTTGACAGCATGCTGAGTTCTGGGTCGAGCCATTGNCGGGTGACAGAATCAGCAGGTTGAATCAAGAGGCGGATCAGGCGTTGGCTTCCGACGATAAGTCGGAGGGTGAGATTGCCCTTCTGGTAGTCAGTGACCTCTGCTCGAAGGGCGCGGGTCTTTCCTATATGATTATCCCGCGGGCGTTTTTCGGAGAGTCCTTGGAGAGTATTCTTGAGCGAAGTTTCTGTTTTATCAAAGAACGAGGCAAATTGCTGCTGTCTGGCCGCGAGACGAAGTTGCAGTTCTTTTTGTTGCTGTCGGCGGCTCAGGCCGGGGGGGAGTTNCTCGTCGAGGTATCCAAAATACGATCCGGCATCGGCAAAGGTGANAGAAAGTGAGTCCAGCTTCCCCTCTCNNTGGCGAGCCTGNACCATGATAGCAGGGAGCCCCATGACCTTTGGGCGGGCCGCAAGATAGCTCCCTGCGACGCTTGCGATCGGCGCTTCGTTCCGCCAAGTGCCAGGGAGCGCCCGCTGACCGGCCCATAATTTTGGATCGAGCAGTTGATCTCCGATTTCGGTGTCGTTGAGGGGGCTTTCAGCCTGAGCCAGAAAGCCTCCCACCGCGTTGGGGATGGCTGACNCTGAAACGGTCAGCAGAAGCAGGGCAGTAATGACGACCAGTGATCTGATGCATGTTTCAGAAATATGGGATCGATCTGTGGGACAGTGAAAGNTCATGACTCGTANCTCGGATAGCTTGAGAATATTAGNNTTGTTGAGTCCACGCCTGAGTCGCCTCGCTNAGGGAGGAAAAAGGATCAGGTGCAGTAGGAATAAACTCGTGCCCCACAAAGCCTGAATATCCAGTGCTGGCAAGGGCCTGTGCTATCGCCGGATAATTGAGCTCCTGATCTGGCCCTAACTCGTTCCGGCCAGGGACTCCAGCAGTATGNAAGTGGGCCAGATAGTCGACGTTTTCACGGATTGTGGNNATTACATCTCCNTCCATTACCTGCATGTGATAAATNTCGTAGAGGAGTTTGAACCGTGGGCTGCCGATCTTGCGGCAGAGCTCCACCCCCCAGCCCGTGCGGTCGCACTGGTAATCAGGGTGATCAACCTTGGAGTTCAAAAGCTCCATAACGAGAACGACATTGTTTTCTTCCGCAAGAGGGAGAATTTTCTCCAGTCCAAGGAGACAGTTGTCCAACCCCTGTTCGTCTGGGATTCCCTCGCGGTTTCCGCTGAAGGTAATCACGTTGGGGATGTCGGCTTCGGCCGCTGCTGGAATCAGTTCCTGATAGATTTCGTAGAGGGTGTCATGGTGTTCACGGCGATTGAAAGCGCGCTCGATGCAGCCGATTCCACTCTNGTGCTCAGGAGCGGCTGTGACCGGACACGAAAGCCCGAAGGGACGTATTGCAGAAACTTCCTGCGGGTGTAGCAGGTCGATCCCCTGCAGTCCGATATTAGCCGCACGCTCGGCTAGTTTCTCCAGGGAGTAATCTCCAAAACACCAACGGCTGACAGATTGAGAGAAAGGCATGACNGTTAGTGAGTGGTTAATTCCGCTTCCGCCATGGGCGGAAATANGCAAGGAGAAGACCTNCGATCGTCCCGCAGAAAAAGGTCAAAATCAGAGTCACTGAGAGTGAGAATTCGATTTTCTTTNCGATGAGATCAATGGTGACGGGTTGTCTNTTCGCGGTTGCTACAACCAAAATGGCGGCTCCAATAAGCAGGAGAATCAGAATCCGTATCCTCNGNAAGAGGGACCCTTTTCTTCTCTTAGGATCCANNTCCTCTCCATCGATGGCCTCCNCNTCAGCAATCGCACTCTTAANACTCCCTTCAGCNTTTCCTTCACTCACGCCCTGAACATGCTGGATAACACAGGGGAGGGGCAATGATTTACTTAGCGGCGGCGGGTTCACTAGCATGCTCGTGCTGCGACTCCTGTCGTTCTAATTCNGCCCGTTCCTTGGGAATTACACGTATCAGTTTNCTTAGAGCNGNTTCCCAATCGTTGAGAAGAAGTTGTGCTCGTGGAGATCCTGTCTGCCTGTGATGCTCCTCTATGAGGGCCCTCGCTTCCGCAATGTCNTGACTNCGTTTGACCGGCAGAGCGACAATCATTTCAGGGTTGATCCGGGATTGGAAGAGACCATCGATGTCGTAAACATAGGCGGTTCCGCCTGACATTCCNGCACCAAAGTTTTTACCNGTCAGGCCCAGAATGACAGTGAGGCCATTGGTCATGTATTCGCACCCATGATCTCCAACTCCTTCNACTACAGCCGTGGCTCCAGAATTTCGAACGCAAAATCGCTCCCCGGCACAGCCGTTGACCAAAAGTNTACCTGCTGTTGCNCCATAAAGAACGGTATTGCCTACAATTGAGTTCGAAGCGGCCTCAAACNCCGAAGAGATAGTGTCGGGAGGGCGGATGATTACTTCGCCACCGGACATTCCCTTGCACACATAGTCATTTCCTTCACCAATCAGTGTGAGGCGTATNCCGCTACAGACGAAGCATCCGAACGATTGCCCAGCAGATCCCCGGAANGTAAGGTTGATCGTNCCGTCTGGTAGTCCGTTGTTCCCGTAGACCTCGGCAACACGGCCAGCCAATCTNGTGCCGATATTGCGATCNGTATTAACAACTTCGTAGTCGAGTGATANGGGAGGCTGATCCATCAGCTGNCGGAANGTTGNCTCGACCTGTTNCGCTTCGCTTGNGGCGGTAGAACCTTCTTNACCGCNGGNAGTCCTGCTCACCACGTCCTCGATAATNCTGAGGTCGAGTGCTGGCTTGTGNATGCCATCGTTGCGTTCCAGCTGGCGGGTTCGAGCAATNTCCTTNAGAGGTGTGCCGCTTCTCGCAGCCACTTCGGGNGCGACATCTTTCAAAACCGCNGACAGGTCGATCGTGTTGGCCTTGTTGTGGTCAACTATTTCTCGTTGCCTCAGGTAGCTTGTGTGCCCAATAAGGTCTTCCATACGACGGACTCCGATGTCAGCCATGATCTCNCTTGCCTCTTGAGCAACAGAGTCAAAAAACTGGATGACCATNTCGGGTGTTCCCTTGAACTTTGCACGGTATTTCGGGCTGGTAGTTGCNATGCCCACCGGACAGTTGTTGAGGTGGCATTTGCGTACATACACACACCCCATCGCGATCATCGCNATAGTACCGAAATTATACTCTTCCGCCCCCAGCATGGCAGCAATGACTATGTCGCGCCCGGTCCGCATGCCGCCGTCCGTCCTCAGGGTCACCTTATTTCGCAAGTTGTTGAGGACCAGCGTCTGCTGGGTCTCAGAGACACCAAGCTCCCAAGGGAGTCCGGCGTGTTTGATGGAGGAGAGAGGGGAGGCTCCTGTGCCTCCGTCGTGACCAGAAACGAGAATTACGTCAGCGTCCGCCTTGGCTACTCCGGCCGCGATTGTCCCCACCCCGGATTCCGCCACCAGTTTTACGGTTACCTTGGCGCTGGGGTTGATTTCTTTNAGGTCATGAATGAGCTGGGCGAGATCCTCAATGGAGTAAATATCGTGATGAGGAGGNGGTGAGATAAGCTGCACCCCGGGCTGGGTATGACGGAGTCTCGCAATCAGGCCGTTTACCTTGTGCCCTGGGAGCTGCCCNCCCTCGCCGGGCTTGGCNCCCTGAGCCATCTTAATTTCGATTTCGTCACAATTGACGAGATAGTGGGCAGACACCCCGAAGCGCCCGGAGGCGACTTGTTTGATGCGGGATCGTGCCCAGTCTCCGTTGGGATAGGGCTCGAATCGACGAGGGTCCTCACCTCCTTCGCCGGAGTCAGACTTTCCTCCGATGGCGTTCATCGCGATGGCTAATGTTTCATGGGCCTCTGGCGAGAGCGCTCCCATCGACATTGCCGCAGTAGTAAAACGGCGCCTGATATCATCAATTGGCTCTACCTCGTCCAGAGGCACGGGACCGTGTGTGCCGGGGACGAACTCAAGGAGGTCCTTGATGGTCGATGGGGTCGTCTCGAGAGTGGCTTTTACGTAGTCTTCGTAGGTATCCTTGTCTCCGGTTTTTACAAAGGTATGGAAATTCTTGATAACTTCCGTGCTTAGGGCGTGGCGCTCTCCNGTTCGCCGGTAGCGGTTATATCCGGGGTCGCCGAGATCGAGGGTCTCACCTTCGGGAATATCCGTTTCCCATGCCGCCCGGTGGCGGATGATGCTTTCTTCCGCGATNTCNGAGAATCCCACTCCACCAATTCGGGAGTGTGTGCCTGCAAANCAATAATCGATCACTGCTGGNCCTATTCCAATCGCTTCGAAGATCTGAGCACCCTGNTAGGAGTTGAGGACACTGATNCCCATCTTCGACATGATTTTCAGTAGGCCCTTTTCCAAGGCCTTGCGATAATTGGCCATGGCGATCTGGGGAGTCATGTCTTCTCCGAGCTTCTTCCGGTTGTCGGTAGCAACTACCTGACGGACNGTAGCNTANCCAAGATACGGACACACCGCAGTGGCCCCGAATCCAAAAAGGCACGCAATCTGATGGGTATCTCTGGCCTCACCAGTTTCGATCACTANGGACGCCCGCATTCTTTTTCGCACGCCGTTCAGGTGGTGGTGGACAGCGCCAGTTACCAGAAGGGACGGCAGGCAGACTCTTGTCTCAGAAAAGGCACGATCTGAAAGAATAAGAATCTCTACCCCATCATCAACGGCCCTCTCAGCCAGTTGACAAACCCGGTCAAGTGCGGTNTTGAGCCCACCCGGACCCTCTTCAAGGTCCCATGTGGTATCAATAGAAACCGCAACGAACCCATGCTCTTCCCGGTTACGGATAGCCTCGAGTTCCTGCTCAAACAGAATAGCCGATTCGAGCTGGAGAATCCGCCCGTGTTCCGGGCTCTCCCTTAAAAGATTCCTCTCCGGGCCAAGGCCCGCAGAGAGCGTCATGACGGCCCATTCCCTGATTGGATCNATCGGGGGATTGGTTACCTGAGCAAAGAGCTGTTTAAAGTATGTAAAGAGTAGTCTGGGGTATCTCGAGAGAGGAGCCAGTGGAATNTCGTCTCCCATTGAGTGGACGGCCTCCTGTGCAGCCTTGATCATTGGAGGGAATACCATGTCGAGATCCTCGAGAGTGATTCCGTGGGTAACTTGGCAGCGGGATAGATACAGGGCGTCCAAGTCATCTGCCGGGACTTGCGGCTCCGGGGTCACGAATTTTCTCAATTCCGCCCGATTCTCATCAACCCACTTTCCGTANGGCTGCTGGGCGGCCAGTTCTTCTTTGATCTCGCGGTCGAACTTGAGCTCCCCGGTCANGGTATTGGCCGATAGCATTTGGCCCGGTCCGAGCCTACCTCGCTGAATTACTTTCTCGGCGGGAATGGGGATAGCTCCGGACTCCGATCCAATGTAAAGCAAACCATCGGAAGTCAGGGTGAAACGCGACGGACGCAGACCGTTTCGATCGAGAGAGGCGCAGACCTTGGTGCCATCCGTGTAGACTAGGCCCGCCGGCCCGTCCCATGGTTCGACGAAGGAGCTTAGATAAGAGTAGAAAGCCCTCACCTGGTCAGAAATTTCCGGATCATGCCGGAATGCGGGAGGAACCAGCATGCACATTGCGTGCTCAAGAGATCTGCCCGAGAGAACCAGCAACTCAAAGGCGCGGTCCAGAGANGATGAGTCTGATTCCTCACAGCTNAAAATNTTCTTAAGTAGNTCGATGTCATCTCCCCAAAGATCAGANTCAAAGAATTCTTCACGGGAAGCCATCCAATTCCGGTTGCCTCTGACGGTGTTGATCTCTCCATTATGGCANAGCATCCGAAATGGCTGACCGAGAGGCCAAGCCGGAAAGGTGTTGGTGGAAAATCTTTGGTGATACAACGAAACGCCAATCTGGTAATCGCTGTCCTGCAGATCAGCATAGAANGCCCGCAACGTTTCCGGTTGGGCGAGTCCCTTGTAGCTGATGAGTCGGCTTGAGAGTGTGGGGATGTAGAACCCCGAGAGATCTGCAAATTGCTTTTCCAACTCGCGGCGAACAAGGAAGAGCTGNCGCTCATAGAAATCGCCCTCCCATTGCGNGGGCTTTTCNAGAATCAGGTGCAGAATCTCAGGTTGAGTTNCTCGCGCGATCTCCCCAAGTTCGTCAGGGTATACGGGCACCTGTCTCCATCCCACCAGAGTNATTCCGCGTCGTGCAACGATCGNCTCTGCAGCCGATTTCACTTCGNCCTGGGCTTCCTCGTTATTCCGTGGAAGGAAGAATACCCCTACGGCGAGATCGGTCTCGTTACTTATCTTGTGCCCCANTGCAGACGCAGCTTTCCGGAAAATAGGGTAGGGAATCTGGGTCAGAATTCCGGCTCCGTCTCCGGTTTTCATGTCTGCGTCCACCGCTCCACGNTGGGTCATGTTACACACGGANGTGATCGCGTGATCCAGAGTTTGATAATTTCGGTCTCCGTTCAGCAAGGCGATGGCGCCCATTCCGCAATTATCGCTCTCGTTACTCCACCTGTGGAGCGATCCGGTGGTGTCTGGAGTGAAATCTGGATGGTAAAGGCTCATATCTTCAGGCTGGGACAACTNGCNCAGAACCTCGGCAGGGCCTTCTNNAGTCGGGCCAGCGCTTGGGTTTGCAGAGCNTTCGCTATCCTCCNTCACTGANTTTCAGTGACCCGCGGGACTGGAAGCAATTTCCGTGCCCCTNGGATAGAGAACCATAAAGCGCTGCGAGGCGCTGCCAAGTGGATAAGTTTTGACCTTAGTCTCTGAGCCCATCNAGGCGGTCNAATTTGATCAGCCCCTCCGCCATCCATGAAGTTTTTCATAAGTGGTTGGCAGTTTGAGTGATGTCGGCCCGGGCTTGGTGGCTTCTTTCGCTTAAAAGCTCAAATGAGCCTGAGCCTTCAGATAAAGGTTATTTTGCACCACTATTAACCTCCCGGCCCTTCTGCCGAAGTGTCTGCAGCAATACCGCAGCGGATACGATTGATCGTGCCGGCGGAAAAACTGAGGCAACCCGGAGCTTGACCAGAACAACGAGCCGCTAAATATTAACGTTCCACCATCAATTACCGAAAGTCTGGTCCAGACATGTCCTTGGAGTGCCCCGCAGTATGCGGGGCTGACTATCGAAACCAATATGCAAGCGAGTCAAAGCTCTCTCCGTGCCTCAGGAATACCGCCTAAGCAGGGGCTCTACGATCCCAGTAATGAGAAAGATTCCTGCGGTGTGGGATTTCTATGTCACCTCAAGGGGCGGAAATCTCGCAGTATTATTGAGGGAGCGTTGGAGATGTGTGTAAACATGGACCACCGCGGTGGTTGCGGCTGCGATGCAAACACCGGGGACGGTGCCGGGATCTTCTTTCAGCTACCGCACAAGTTCTTTGAAACAGTGTCAGCAGGACTTGGGATCGAGTTGCCTGAAGAAGGCCGTTACGCGGTGGGATTTCTGTATCTCTCTCCCGACGAGGCGGCGTGCTCCAAGGCGATGTCTCTTTTTGAGGGAGTTGTGAATGAGGAGGGCCAGTCAGTTCTTGGCTGGCGCGATGTTCCTGTGAAAAGTGAGATTCTTGGCGCGGATTCGAGGTCATGTGAGCCTCTCATGAAGCAGATCTTCATCGGTCGAAGCGATGAAATTGACGATGATCAGGATTTTGAACGAAAGCTTTACGTCATTCGGCGAAGGGCTTCGGACCAAATTCGTTACAGTGGTCTGGACGGAGGAGACTTCTTTTACTCCGCAACTCTTTCGGCTCGGACGATCGTTTACAAGGGTATGCTGACCACGGGTCAGCTGGGTGAATATTTCACAGACCTGCATCATCCTGACATGGAGTCGGCGATGGCTCTGGTCCACTCACGCTTCAGCACAAACACCTTCCCCAGCTGGCCTCGGGCACAACCCTTCCGTTATATGTCGCATAACGGAGAGATTAACACAATGCGCGGTAATGCGAATTGGATGCAGGCAAGGCAGCAGCTGCTGGACAGCGGAGTTCTGGGTAAGGACCTCGAGAAGCTGCTGCCCATCATTCGCGATGACGGATCAGACTCTGCGATGTTCGACAACTGCCTCGAATTTCTTGTTCTGTCCGGACGCTCACTGCCGCATGCCGTTATGATGATGATTCCTGAGCCCTGGGAAAAGCATGAGCACATGACGGAGACCAAGAAAAATTTTTACGAGTATCACGCTTGCATGATGGAGCCTTGGGATGGGCCCGCTTCGATTGCCTTCTGTGATGGAATTTCCATCGGGGCGGTCCTCGACAGAAATGGCCTCCGCCCTTCCCGCTACTATGTCACGTCGGATGATCTTGTGATCATGGCTTCTGAGGTAGGGGTTCTGAAAGTCGATCCCGCGACGGTCATTAAAAAGGGTCGTCTTGAGCCCGGGCGGATGTTTCTCGTCGATACGAACAAGGGGCGTATTGTAGGGGATGAAGAGGTTAAAGAGGAAATCGCCGGGGAGAATCCCTATGGTGACTGGTTGAGCGCCAACCGTATTCACTTCGATGACCTCACTCGATTTGAGCAGAGCAGTCGAATCCGAGGCTACAATCTAACCCAGCGTAATCGGGCCTTTGGATACACCTTTGAAGACAAGAGGTTCATTCTTGGTCCTTCGGCCGAGACCGGGAATCAGCCTCTAGGATCCATGGGAAATGATGCTCCGATGGCCGTGCTTTCAGATCGCTCTCAATTGCTCTACAATTATTTCCGGCAGCTGTTTGCGCAGGTCACTAACCCTGCTATCGACCCCATCCGCGAGGAATTGATCACCGCGAGCGTGACCTTTGTTGGGTCAGAGCAGGATATTCTCGATCCGCGACCTGAAAACTGCAGAATGATCAGACTGGAAAATCCGATCATCTGCAGCTCTTCACTTGCGGCACTGGAAAATTTGGACCTTGCGGGTTTCGAACCCAGGAAGCTTCCAATAGTTTACACTTTCAAGGAGCAGGATTCAGACTCTGCCGATAATGAAGAGGGGCAGAGTGCTGGGAGAGCTGCTTCAGGTGGAGACCTTGAGGAAGCAATGGCTGGGCTCTGTGCTGCCGCTGATTCTGCGATCAGTGAAGGAGTAAATGTTCTCATACTGTCGGATCGGGGGGTAGATGAGCAACATGCTCCGATCCCTGCGCTACTTGCGGTGGCAGGTCTTCATCACCATCTGATCAGCAGAGGAACCCGGACGAAGGTGTCCATCGTGCTCGAATCTGGTGAACCGCGGGAGGTGCATCACTTTGCAGTGCTTCTCGGTTACGGGGTGGACGTTGTGAATCCCTACCTCGCGATCGATACGATCGCTGCCATGATTGATAGTGGTGAGCTTTCCGATGATTATGACGCCGCGGTCTCCAAGTATCTCAAGGCTTCAATCAAAGGCGTAGTAAAGACCATGTCAAAGATGGGAATCTCTACGGTGGCCAGCTATCGAGGGGCACAGATTTTTGAGTGTGTGGGACTAAATGAGGAAGTGATCGGAAAATACTTTTGTGGCACCGCTTCCAGAGTAGAGGGAATCGGGTTAGACGTAATTTCACAGGAAGTAAAAATTCGACATGATGATGCATTCAAGCCTCGGGAAGTCGAGAATGAGGCCCTAGATGCGGGAGGATTGTATCAATGGCGGGCGGACGGTGAGCGCCATCTCTTTAATCCGCAGAGCATCCATCTTCTGCAGCAGGCTACGCGCTTGGGAGATTATGACCTTTTCACAAGCTACAGCGAGCTGATCGATAATCAGTCTCGCGATTTCTACACGTTACGGGGGTTGATGGAATTCAAGTTTGACCCTGCCGTGGCAATTCCTCTGGAGGAGGTTGAACCTGCTTCTGAAATCGCAAAGCGCTTCAAAACTGGGGCCATGTCCTATGGTTCTATTTCCAAGGAGGCTCATGAGGCTCTCGCTGTAGCGATGAACCGGGTTGGAGGCCGCTCCAATACGGGTGAGGGAGGAGAGGACCCGATTCGATTCGAACCTCTACCCAACGGAGATTCGAAGAAAAGCGCTATCAAGCAAATCGCGAGTGGCCGTTTTGGGGTCCACAGTCACTACCTCGTCAATGCGGAAGAACTGCAGATTAAGATATCGCAGGGAGCCAAGCCCGGTGAGGGGGGGGAGCTGCCTGGTCACAAGGTGCTTCCCCAGATCGCAAAAGTTCGCGGCACGACTCCGGGAGTGGGACTGATTTCGCCACCGCCGCACCACGACATCTATTCAATTGAGGACATGGCAGAACTTATTCATGACCTCAAGAACGCGAATGTTAATGCGCGGGTCAATGTCAAGCTGGTCTCAGAAATCGGGGTGGGAACCGTTGCTGCAGGTGTCGTCAAGGCGAAGGCGGATGTTGTGCTTATCTCCGGGCATGATGGAGGAACGGGGGCCAGTCCTCGGTCCTCTATTCAGCATGCCGGATGTCCATGGGAACTTGGTCTGGCGGAGACCCACCAGACGCTTCTCCTGAATGACCTCCGCAGTCGAGTCGTTCTGGAGACTGACGGCCAGCTGAAAACCGCCCGGGACGTAGTTATTGCGGCGCTGCTCGGTGCGGAAGAGTATGGGTTTTCGACCGCGCCGCTGGTGACCCTTGGATGCCTCATGATGCGGGTATGTCACAAGAACACCTGTCCTGTCGGAGTCGCGACGCAGGACCCGCGCCTCAGGGCGAAGTTCAATGGAGCAGTGGACAATGTGGTTAACTTCATGAACTTTGTGGCTGAGGGTATTCGGGAATTGATGGCGAAGCTCGGCTTCCGGACAATTAACGAAATGGTGGGTCAGTGCGACCGACTGGAGATGCGTAAGGCGATTGATCACTGGAAAGCCAAAGGACTCGATTACTCAAATATTCTCTATCAGCCAGAAGTCAGTGACGAGGTAGGTAGTTACTGCACCCAGACGCAAGATCATCTCCTCGATCGTGCTCTGGATAACACTGCTCTTCTGGATCTTTGCAAGCCGGCCTTGGAATCCGGATCCAGAGTTTCGGCTGAACTGCCCATCCTGAATACCAACCGTGTGGTGGGCACAATTACCGGCGCTGAGATCAGCCGGCGCTTTGGTGCCGAAGGCCTTCCCGAGGATACGATCCAACTCAAGTTTACTGGAAGCGCAGGCCAGAGCTTCGGCGCATTCTGCCCACAGGGGATGACACTGGAACTGGAGGGAGATGCTAACGATTACATCGGCAAGGGTCTTTGCGGGACCAAGGTAATCGTCTACCCCCCAAGAAATTCACACCCTGACTTTGTTCCCGAAGAAAACATTATCATAGGAAATGTGGCATTTTACGGAGCGACCAGCGGGCAAGCCAACATTGCAGGAGTAGCGGGCGAGCGCTTTTGTGTCCGCAACAGTGGCGTGCACGCGGTAGTTGAAGGAGTGGGTGATCATGCATGCGAATATATGACGGGTGGATCGGTACTCTGCCTTGGCGGAACCGGGCGTAATTTTGCAGCAGGTATGAGTGGTGGAGTCGCCTACGTCTACGATGAAGACCGGGACTTTGAGTCCAAGCTCAATCGGGCAATGGTTAACCTTTATCCTCTAATCGAGTGTGGCGATAGCGAGATTTCTGAGGTCAAACGCCGGATTGAAAAGCACGTCGAAGTGACTGGAAGTGAGAAGGGGAAAAGGCTTCTGACTGACTGGAGCAATATCGTGCCGCAGTTCTACAAGGTGCTGCCAGCCGACTACGAGAGAGTTCTTAACGCCATTAAGAGAGCCGAAGAAAGTGGTCTCGAAGGAGACGCTGTCATTCTTGCGGCATTCGAAGAAAACGCCAAGGTTGGGAATTGAAGTAGATATTAGGACAGCGCGGTCGTGGTGCGCTTAAAGAATCGATGTCCCAGCTGGAAAGATTCGCACTACCGCCACACGGAAACATTCAAAGTAATGGGAAAAGCAACAGGATTCTTAGATACTGAACGGGAAACTATTCCGAATCGTCCGCCGCTTGAGCGGATCATGGATTGGAAAGAGATTCATGCCCATCGCTCAGACAAAAAGGTGATGGAGCAGGGTTCGCGTTGCATGGATTGCGGAACTCCCTACTGCCACTCTGGTCTTGTGATTTCTGGCATGGCGAGCGGCTGCCCGGTCAACAATCTTATTCCGGAGTTTAATGATCTGGTGTACCGTAATCGCTGGCAGGAGGCTCTTGAGCGACTACGGAAGACAAATAATTTCCCGGAATTCACCGGGCGTGTTTGCCCGGCTCCCTGCGAAGGGTCCTGTGTGCTCGGTTACATAGAACCGCCGGTAACCATTAAGGACGTAGAGTGTTCGATTGTTGACCGTGGCTGGGAAGAGGGTTGGTTTATCCCTCAGATCCCCCCCCAGCGGACAGGCAAGAAGGTTGCCGTGGTAGGCTCGGGTCCGGCAGGCCTTGCTTGTGCGGACCAGCTGAATCTTGCAGGTCATCAGGTTACCGTTTTTGAGAGAGCTGATCGCATCGGAGGGCTGCTCATGTATGGAATTCCCAACATGAAGCTCGATAAAAAGGAAGTTGTCGATCGCCGGGTTAATCTCATGCGCGAGGAGGGAGTAGAGTTCTTGACCGGCGTCGATATTGGGAAAGACCCGGAGTGGTCGAAGGAAAAATTAGTGAACGATTTCGACGCCACAGTCCTCTGCTGTGGAGCGACCAAAGGTCGGGACCTGCCAATCGACAATCGAGACGCGAAAGGGATCTATATGGCGATGGATTTCCTCACTGCTAATACGAGTCATCAGCTTGATCACGATTTTGATGGAACGAATCCGAAGGAGCTCAACGCGACGGGAAAAAATGTGATCGTTATTGGTGGGGGCGATACCGGAACAGACTGTGTTGGGACGAGTCTCCGCCAGAAATGTAAAAGTGTGATACAGCTTGAAATCATGCCCATGCCGCCAATGGAACGTGCGCCGGATAACCCATGGCCGGAGTGGCCCAAGGTGTATACTCTGGATTATGGGCAGGTAGAGGCACAGGCACTGCAGGGAGAGGAACCCCGCAAGTATCTCGTCATGACCAAGCAGTTCATCAAGGACGGTGAAGGCAAGGTGTCGGGCATAGAGGTGGTCGATATTATCTGGAAGAAGGATGAATCCGGGCGATTTACGCCAGTTGAGACGGAGGGAACATTAAGGGTCCTGCCCTGTGAGCTGGTGCTTCTCGCAATGGGGTTTGTAGGTCCAGAGCAGAAAATCGTGGAAGGGTTCGGGCTAGAGACCGACGACCGCAGCAACGTCAAGGCGGAGCACGAGAAATACACTACTAACGTGGAAGGAGTGTTCGCTGCTGGAGACATGCGACGTGGACAAAGCCTCGTTGTATGGGCGATCAACGAGGGTCGCGGAGCTGCACGCGAATGCGACCGGTATCTAATGGGTAGCACACAACTTCCGTAGGAGAGTCTCGTAACTGAACTGCAGGAACGAAATACCTGCCGGCTATCTATCCGTAAGAGACGCCTTGTTTGTTCATCGGTGAGCAGTGTCCACGGGTCACCCGAGGGGGATCCCTTTGCCACTTGAAACGCTCTCCGGGTCGGAGCCTACCTGCTCCTGTTCAGGAGCCCAAGGCTGCTTCTACTCGACCGTGATGGTAATCTTTTTGGAAATCACCGCCGGCTTATGAAGGATGTGGGCGAAATTTGCGAAAGCGAGCTGGAGAGTATGCTTGCCTTTTGGCAGGTCGAGAGTGACCTGAGTTTGCCCCTTTCCATAATGAAGACACTTTCCTTCGATAGAAGGAATCGGCAACTTCTCGTCAAGTTCTGAGGCATCCATGTTGATAAGAAGGTGATGATGTCCTGTATCAGGAAGATAGGTTCCCGCAGGGCACACGCCCATTCCCTTGAGTCCGAAGCGAATCGTGACAGGCCCCTTGAAGGTTCTCCCGTCCTTAATTCCCTGAATGTAAACACGGGCTCCCTTCGGAGAGGGCGTTTCAAGGGGGTTGGGTGTCTTCGCAGCGTCATCCTGACCGGTAGCGGTGAGGAACGATCCAATGACGGCAACAGCGATGAGAAGTGGTTTCTTAAACATAACGGGTAACGGTGGGTGGGAAATTACAGACGGTCCCGACTTTGTGCAAGTCCTGTCCCTTGCCATCGATCGACAATTCCGCTGGGGCTGGGGTCACGAGTTTCATGGTTTTGGTGGAGATACAGCACTGTAAATGAGCTGCTAAAGAGCGATGATTGTTCCGAAATACCCTTGAAATTCACAGGCCGCCGGAGCCTTAGCTGAGAATGGATAAACCATTCTTGCTTCAGGTTACTCCATCAAGCGCGCTCATGAAAGTTCGTGAGCGAGGGGATCGGGTTCAAGAATATCAAGGCTGACAAGAAAGGCGTCTGCCGAGCGCAGGGTAACCTCGTAATTCTGCTGATGAGAGTTGTAATTATAAAAGGTGTGTCCGGCACCTTCAAATTCGATAAGCTCACAATGGTTCTTCTTCTTGCCGTATCGCTTGGCGAATTTTGCCACCAGCTCAACCGGAATAAGTCGATCATTTTTTCCATGATAGAGCATGCAAGGTGGAAGGCCTGCTTGCGGAAGGTATTCGGAGGGGCTGAAGAGCTTTGCTTCCTCTTCAGAAAGAAAACTCTTTCCGCCCACCCCTTTGCGGGTGGTGTTGACAACCGGGCTAAACAGGAAGAGTGCGCAGGGACGGAACTTTTCCCCTGGCTCTTTTCCAATTTCTGGAAGGGTCGCACAACAAAGGGCTAGGTGCGCTCCCGAGCCTGACCCAGCCACGACAATCTTTTCCGGGTCGATACCGAGAATGGGCGCGTTCTTCCTGAGAAAGACCATGGCCATGGCAGCATCCTCGAGAGCGTCGACGGGGCTATTGCTGTTTTCTTCTCCCGCAACCCTGTATTCAATGCACATGCAGACGGCACCCCGCGCCGCGAAGTGCAGTGCGTGGGGCACAAACTGGGTTGCCATGGATGTATCCCACATTCCTCCGTGGAGGAAAAGGATGACTGGCACGCGTGCAGTCTGTGGTTCGTGTCCGGGGGGAAAAAAGAAGTGCGCCGCCAAATCCTTTTCCGGCGAATGAAAGTAAATGAAGGAATGAGCCTTCTTGAGAAGCTCTCGTTCGCGTGCCTCACCGATTGCGGGAGCTTTGACGAGTTGGTCGATCACGTGAAAAAGGGATGAGCTGGTGGATTTATTTTTCATTCAGGATCAAGGATGTCCATAGTTTCCGTCATGATCCGCACGGTTTTAGCTTGTTTGACTGTAAGCGTGGTTGCGGGGACGCTGCAGGCGGCTCCGCAGGAGGTAGATGCTGCCCTTGTCCGGCATCTTGATGCCGTGTATCAGCATTGGAGAGACTCTGTGATCAGGAGAGACATGGAGAAATGGCAGATTCACACAGCCACCCATCGCCGTGTTTCCATTCTCAACAGGATTCATTCAGAGCGCCGGCCGATATCTTACGCCCTCTCGAGCCTTCCTGCGAGCCCGCCTGATAATCGGCCGCTTAAATTGCTGTCAGTAAAAGTAGAAGGAATCTCGGCTAACATGATTTATCTCGGTCCCGTGGATTTCAAGGTAGGGGGAACTCCACCTAACAATCTTCTGGTCCTGTCTTTTGTAAAGGAGGGCAACCGCTGGAAATACGACTCGGCAGATTACATGAATCTCGCAAGTATTCCAGAAGTACGAAAGCAGCTCGAGATGGGAAAGCTTGACCATCTCGAGGGGCCGGAGTTCTCGCCGAAAGGCACAATCGATCAACCTGCTGTAGTGCTTCGCGGGGCCGTCAAATATATCGCCAAGACTTACGTGTATTGTCCGGGACGAGAGGTGAAGATGATGGTGAATGGCATCAGCCGGCATCTGTATCAGAATACCAAGGCTTCCGAGGTGGTTATCGGCGGCGCGAGAGATGGGTTAAATGAAGTGCAGTTTACAGCGCGCGATCTGCCAGGCGGAGAGGGGAAAGAGCCACTGGCGGTTCGTGTGTATCTTATGTCGCAGGTGGCTGGGGTTAAGCCGTTGAAGGTTTTTGAGTATCAGGTGCAGGAGGGTGGAAAAGTGGAGCCTGCAGGAACCGAAAACTTTACGGTCGGGCGATCCGAGGTAATTCGGCTTAGAGGAAGGTGAAGCATCAAGCTCATCGTAACAGCGAATTCAGAGGCTTCAGCAGGATCATCTATTCAGGTTTGTTTTCGGTGAGGACTGGGAATTCTGCCGAGACTCTGAGCGGATCAGGTGTCGCGAGAGGGAGGGGATTCCCGTCTGGATCCCGATAGTTTTGAAAGGCCAACGGCACGACCGTCAGGCACAATTGAGGTTCCTTGACAGTGCCGGTTCTTGAGGCATGCAGGATCAGAGCCCTGTGCTCCAGATACTTCAGGGTGAGCAGGTGTCCCATGGGGTAAAACGAATCGGGGACAGGTGTATCCAAGGGCAGGAGAAGCTCAAGGATCACCGGATATGGGCTTGGTTCGGCAAGCTCGTCGGCTTGGACGATCGCTTCGAAACGGCAAGCTAGCCCAGGGTGGAAAAAGTCTGTCTCCGTGAGTTGGCGGATAGTGGTGAGCTGGTAGGTTCCCTCGACGTAGTGAACAACCTCTGGCTTGGCAAAGTTCGTGATGTAGTTTCGCTTGAAACGGAGATTGTGAGCGGCCAGCTGTTGGTTGGAGAGAGAGTAAAATTTCGAAAGAAGTATCTGCGGATCTGCACTCGTGCCCTCCGGAGCTTCGATGGGGTCGTAGGATTGCACTGGAGAAATTCTACCGAGCTTCCGGAGGGTTTCATAATTCCATGGCCGCTCGGGAACACTGAAGAGAAAGAGACAGAAGCTCCAGCTCGCGACTGCAAACGCTCCGGCAAGGAGCTGGGCAAGTGTCCACCAGAACCACGGCGGACGGCGTCTGATGAATTTCGTCAACTCCTGAGACCTTCGCATCAGCGGTTGTGAGTTCGAGCTACAGGAGGGTATGGCAAATGACTTGTTGGCTCAGACAAGATTTCCGACCGCAGAAAGGGTAAGGCGGCGCGGAGAGCTTTCCCCATCAGCCCCGGGAAAAAGTCTGAAAGCGGAGTAAAGAGAATCATTATTTCCGGCATTCAGGAGCAGTTGCTTCCGTCTAGGCTTGGATCGTAACCGGGCTCAACTCCTTCCTCTTTCGCCTCGAACGAGGTTCCGCAACCACAGGAGCGTGCGGCATTCGGATTAACAATCTTGAACCCAGCGTCGGAAAGATTACTCGAGTAGTCGATCTGGCATCCCTTCAGGTGCTCGAGGCTATCCTGAGCGAGGAAGACCCGCACTCCGCTTTGTTCAATCACTTCATCACCATCTGTCTTTCCTGATACCTGCATGGTGTATTGTAAGCCAGCACATCCTCCTCGTTGGACACCAAGCCTGAGGCCTGACTCCTCTGAAGCGTTTTTTTCGATCAGAAGGGCCTTCAATTCCTCTACGGCGATGTCGGTCAGGGTAATCATTGAGCAGGCAGGAAAAGAATGAGGGCGAGCTTAGAAATGTGCCAGCCCTTGTTTTGTGTGGTGACGGATAGGAGGAATATTTGGCAAGAGCCGATGTGTAACTTTGGTTTAAACCTCGGGATCCAAAGAGTAAATTTTAAAAATGTTCAACTAATCTTCACCGCGAGGGACGTTTATTTTGCGTATGGCTCGCAGGAGATTCTACCGTCACTGAGTTCGTAATTTGGATCGGAGCGCGACCTGAAAGCTTCTATGCTCATCCCATGCCGGATGTCCGAGTCATGCCCGATGCCCTTGCAAGCCAAGTGGCTGCTGGCGAGGTCGTGGAGCGTCCGTCCAGTGTAGTGAAGGAACTGGTGGAAAACAGTCTCGATGCCGGTTCGAATGAGTTACGCGTAGAAAGCCAGCGCGGGGGAATCGCTCTCATCAAAATAACCGATGATGGCTGTGGTATGGGTCGGGATGATGCGGTCTTGAGTTTGGAACGACATGCAACCAGCAAGCTTTTAGAGAAAGAAGACCTCAATGCGATTACGACGTTCGGGTTTCGAGGAGAGGCACTCCCGTCAATTGCAAGTGTTTCCAGATTTCGGCTGATGACCCGGATCAAGGATTCCGTTTCTGGAACAGCAATCATGGTGGAGGGCGGGCAGCTCAAGGATGTTTGTGAAGCAGGGTGTCCCCCGGGAACAACGGTCGAAGTCCGGGATCTGTTTTATAATATTCCGGCCCGCCGAAAGTTCTTAAGGAGTGAGGCTACGGAGGCAGCCCATGTTGACCACCAGGTCAGGCTTCACGCGCTCGCAAGCCCGGGAACTCGTTTCATATATCGAAAGGACGGAAAAGTCGCTTTTGATGTTCCTGCGACAGATGACAGAAGAGTTCGTATTGCAGACCTTGGCGGGCGACAGAATCTTGCCAACCTGCGAGAAGTGCAGCGCCTTGAGTATCCCGGTATGGCTGTCAGTGGATATCTTGGATCCCCGGACGCTGCTCGAAAAAGCAGAAGAGGTCAGTATGTATTCCTGAACGGACGACCGGTTGAGGACCAGGTCGTCTGGCGAGCACTGGCAGAAGCCTGCCGAGGATCCCTTCCAACAGATCGACATACTGCAGCCTGGCTCTGGCTAGAAATGGATCCTTTGCTCGTCGATGTAAATGTTCATCCCTCAAAGCGTGAGGTAAGGTTTCATCAGCCAGGGGACCTGCGCGCTCTTTTACTTGAGGCCATTGGAAGTAGCGTCAGCCGAAAAGTAAGTAGCGGGTCTGGCCCAGATTCTCGTTCAGGAACAGGCAGCTCAGCCGGAACGGGTAGCATCATAGAAAAAGAGAGCTCCGAGTTCGCTTACAACCGTAGAGAAGAGCCGGAATCCGTGGCAAGTGAACGTAATGAGCAGCTTCCGGCGGTCGGTGGTGAAAGTCTTGTCAGGGAGAGCGACTTGGGGCCGACGGGTCCTAGTTTCTGGAAAGCGGAGGTGCAACCGGAACTCGTGGCATCTAGCAGTGGTTCCGGGGACCCTCCATTTCGGGTTATGGGAGTGCTTCATGGCTCTTATTTTATTCTGGAGGGAAGCGACGGACTGGCTCTCCTTGAAGGTGAGGCTGCACGCGAGCGGATTTTATATGAGACCATTGTGACGGTGATGGAGAAAGGTGCCTCCGAATCGCAGGGGTTGCTGGTGCCATTGCTTATTGAGCTTGAATCCCGCGATCTTGATGTGGTTCTCAGAAATGTGGATAACTTCAGGTCGGCGGGAATGGAGGTGGAGCCCTTCGGTGCCGGAACTGTTCAGCTTCGCTGTCTTCCCTCGGTGCTGGATAAGGAGGAGCCAAGGGCGCTTCTTCTCGATGTTATTGACGAACTTGTTCACAGCGCAGAGGGGAAGAGCAGCAGGGAGCTGACCGCCGAGAAGTTCGCAGCGAAACTGGCAAGAGCAGGGGCAAAGCGGGGACGTTGTAGCGAAAATGAGGGGAAAGCATTGCTGAAACAGCTTTTCGAATGCGATCAGCCCTACGTCACTCCTGGAGGGCGGCCTATTCTGGTCGAGTTCTCCCTTTCGGAGCTCGAGCGTAAATTTGCTAGATAAGAGGGTGAGAGCGCGGTAAGGCCGCCCGGGTCGCGGACTATAGATGTTGGGCTTGCGGTCAAGCGTCGGCCTGTTAAAAAACCAACGGATGGCCGACAAGCTGACCTATACAGAGGCAGGCGTTGATACGGTGAAGGCGGCGGCCCTAGTCGGTGACATTCGCACCCACGTTCAGCGCACGCAGAAGCGACGACAGTTGATGGGGGGCTACGGACTCTTTGCGGCGGCTCTTGAACTCGAGGATTACCGTAATCCGGTGATTGTCACAGGGTGCGACGGGGTTGGCACGAAGCTGGAGGTCCAGCTGGAGCACGATCGAATTGAAGATGCAGGTAAGGACCTTGTTGCGATGAGCGTCAACGACATCCTCACTACAGGAGGAGATCCACTGATGTTTCTGGACTATATCGGGATAGCGCAGCTCGACGAACATCGAATCACGCGATTAGTCGCGGGGATGGCGGATTATCTCGAAGCGTGTGGATGCATACTCGCTGGTGGGGAAACTGCCGAAATGCCCGGACTGGTTCCTGAGGGAGTTGTAGAGCTCTCGGGTTTCTGTGTTGGCTGTGTGGAAAAAGACGAGATGCTGGATGCAGGGGAAATCGCCCCCGGCGACGTGCTTGTCGGATATGAGTCAAATGGAATACATGCGAACGGCTGGAGTCTGGTCCGACGGGTCCTAGCAGAAAACAGTGGAGTCTTCTCGCAAGCGGAAGTGGAGTCTCTTCTCCCCCCTACGAGACTCTATCATGATGTGGTGAATGATCTGAAGGCGAATGGGGTCCGGGCCAGAGCGATGGCGCATATAACGGGAGGAGGTCTGCCGGAGAACCTTGAGCGGTTGCTATTAGATCAGGAATACGGATCCTCCCTTACGGTCCCAGCATGGGAGAACGCGGCGGTGCAGAAGCTTCTCGCTTATGTCGATAAGACAAGCTGCTGGCACACTTTCAACATGGGTTTTGGCTGGGTGGTAATCGTAGAGGAGTCTGATGTGGGTATGGCAGTGGAAGCAGGTCCGGGCGGAACTGTTCTGGGGGTGGTTGATAGGAACCCGGGGATTCGGGTGAGCTCGCAGCAATAAATCCCTGATGAGCGATCACCTGAATCACGAGTGCGGGATTGCGGTGGTGCGCCTGCGGAAGCCTCTGGCCTATTTTCAGGATCGTTACGGAGATGCTCTCTGGGGGTTCCGTAAGTTATTTCTTCTCATGGAGAAGCAGCATAACCGGGGACACGATGGAGTGGGAATTGGTTGTGCCAAGCTGGATATGCCAAAGGGGCAGCCGTATATCTTCCGCCGCCGAGACTCTTCTCGCGATTCACTCGCAAACCTGTTTCAACTTGAACTTCAGCAGGTCAATCAGTTGGCACAAAAAGGAGTATTGGACTTGAGCGATCCTGACTCCCTCAAGCAAAGGTTCGATTTTGCAGGGGAAGTGCTTATCGGACACTTGCGATATGGAACATCAGGCGAGTTTGATTCTGGGTCCTGTCATCCCTACCTGCGCCGCAGTAACTGGCCTACTCGGACGCTGATGGTTATGGGGAATTTCAACATGACCAATGCCCGTGCACTCAATGAGCAGTTAATCGAGCGTGGTCAGCATCCTGTATTTGGTACCGACACACAGACCGTGCAGGAGGAGGTCGGGTTCCATCTCGACGAGGCTCACTCAGAAATTTACCGCTGCCTTCGTGATGAAGGAGTTCCGGGTAAGGAGATTCCGCAGCGGATCTCAGATGAGTTGGATGTCAGTAAAATCGTGACTGAGTCCGCCGGGGGATGGGATGGAGGTTATGCGATTTGCGGAGTCATCGGGAACGGAGATGTATTCGTGATGCGCGATCCGCATGGAATCCGGCCATGTCACTGCCTGGTAACTGATGAAGTGGTGGCCTTTGCGTCTGAGCGTGTGCCCTTGATGACTGTCTTTGAGGCTTCTGAGCAGGAAGTTGAAGAGCTTGAGCCGGGAGTAGTCGCAACCATCAAGAGAGATGGCTCAATGAGTGAGTCGCGGTTTGCTCCTCCGGCAGAGAAGCGGCATTGCTCGTTCGAGCGTATCTACTTCTCCCGAGGTAATGATCCTGCCATCTACCAGGAGCGCAAGGCGATGGGAGCGGCCCTGACCGAACAGGTGGTTGAGTCCATTGACGGCGATTTCGGAGCGGCGGTAATTACCTTTATTCCCAATACGGCGGAAACAGCCTGGTATGGCCTCATGGATGGTCTCCGGCAATTTCGGCGGGACCGTGTGAGGGCAAATATTCTGGAGGCTGCCCGCTCCGGGGACCTCGATGAGGACCTGCTCAATCATCACATCATGGACAACTGGCCAAGAGGTGAAAAGATTGCGCATAAGGATATCAAGATGCGAACTTTCATTTCTCAGGAGAAGGGCAGGGCGCAGCTGGTATCGCATGTCTACGATATTACTTACGGAGTCGTGGGTGAGGATGATACTCTCGTCGCTCTCGATGACTCCATTGTCAGAGGAACTACCCTCAAGACCTCGATTCTCAAGATTCTTGGTCGGACAAATCCGAGGAAAATTGTAATCTGCTCGACCGCTCCCCAGATTCGTTATCCAGATTGCTATGGTATCGACATGTCAGAACTGGGGAAGTTTATTGCGTTTCAGGCTGCCGTCCGGTTGCTCGAGCGCAATGGCCGCCAAAACCTGATCGAAGAAGTGCATCAGGACTGCCTGATAGAGCTGAAGAAGCCGTGGTCCGAGATGCAGAACTGCGTGAAGAAAATTTATGAACCATTTACGGCTGAGGAAATCTCAGGAGAGATCAGCCGGATGGTATACCCCGAAAACGGGTGGCAGGGTGAGGTAGAGGTGATTTTCCAGACCATTGGAAACCTTCACAACTCTCTGCAGGAAACATGTGGTGACTGGTATTTTACAGGGGACTATCCTACGCCTGGCGGTTACGCCACCGTCAATGCGGCATTCGTAAACTGGAGAGATGGCGTTTCGGGGCGGAGTTACGATCTCCCCCTGTAAGGCTCCTTGTGAATGAGCTGAATTCCATCAGGTCAGGATTGCTCTGGCCACGCTCAGGATCATTTTAAGACAATTCCAACCGGGCAGTGGTCCGAACCATGGATCTCAGGATATATTGCAGCTGATTCAAGACGGGGAATCAGAGAGTTCGAGATGCCCACATAGTCGATGCGCCAACCAATATTCCTTTGCCGTGCCTGTGCTCTGTATGACCACCAGGAGTAGGCCTCTTCGGTGTCAGGGTGCAGGTATCGAAAGGTATCAGTAAAGCCTGAGGCCAGAGTCTCACCAAAGCTTTCGCGCTCCTCATCGGAAAAGCCAGCTGTCCTACGGTTCTGGCTGGGCCGGGCAATATCGATTTCATGGAGAGCAACATTGAGGTCCCCGCAAAAGATAACCGGTTTTTCACGGCTCTCTTCCAAATGCTTCAGGTAATTACGGAAGGCCTTATCCCATTCCATTCTGTAGGGAAGTCGACGCAGCTCGTTCTGTGAATTTGGAGTATAGACATTGACCAGCATGAAGTCTGCATACTCAGCGGAGATCACGCGACCCTCACTGTCGTGCTCGTCAATTCCCATGTCCATGATGACATCCAATGGTTCCTCCTTCGAGAAGATCGCGGTTCCTGAATACCCCTTCTTTTCTGCAGAGTTCCAGTAGTTACGATACCCACCCAGCTCGAGGGGAAGTTCCACCTGTTCCGGGCGAGCCTTGGTTTCCTGCAAGCAGAACACATCTGGGTTGATTTGAATGAGGGACTCTGCCGCTCCCTTGCCCAGCGCAGCTCGGATTCCATTAACGTTCCAAGAGAGTAATCTCACCTGCCCGATTGAACGCCAAACTGAGATGTGAGGCTAAACAAAAAAGAAAAAAGCCGCGGGTCGAGGAACCAGCGGCTTGAAATCTATGAATCTGAAAGGCCCTATCGCTTTGAGAACTGGAAGCGCTTTCGTGCGCCTGGTTGACCGGCTTTTTTCCGCTCTTTTGCCCGTGGATCACGTCGAAGGTGACCAGCAGCCTTGAGGCTTCCGCGCAACTCAGAATCCATCTCGGTCAGAGCTCTTGCTACTGCAAGTTTGATTGCATCGGCCTGACCGGGTATTCCACTTCCCTGAACGACGACCCTCAGGTCGTATTTATTCATCAGGTTCGTGGCCTGAAAGGGGGCAAGAACTTCGTTCTGGAGAGGGATCGTTGGGAGATACTCCTCGAACGACCGGTTATTGATGACAATTCTTCCAGTGCCTTCTGTCATCCAGATCCGGGCGACAGCAGTCTTTCTGCGACCGGTGGCGGTGTAAGTGTTTTCAGTGGCAGCCATTGTTGGGAAAGGTGTTCGCTTCCTGTGATTAGTTATACAGTGTAAGGCTCAGGCTTCTGCGCTTCCTGGTCGTGATCAGCCCCTTTGTAAACTCGTAACTTCCGCAACTGAGCCCGACCGAGCCGGGTGTGGGGAATCATTCCCCGGACGGCGCGCTCGACAAGAAGTTCAGGTCTGCGAGCGCGGACCTTCTTTGGGGTTTCCACTTTTTGCCCACCAACGTATCCGGAGTAACTGGTGTAAATTTTCTCGGTCTCCTTGTTGCCGCTCAAGCGAACCTTCGCTGCGTTGACAATTACCACGTGGTCTCCCGTGTCAACGTGGGGCGTGAAGATCGGCTTGTGCTTCCCTCTTAGAAGACGGGCAGCTTCAACAGCGACTTTACCAAGGATCTGGTCAGCTGCGTCGATTACATACCACTTGCGCTCGACTTCAGTGGCTTTTGCAGAAAAGGTCTTCATTTTCAGGCGTTGTAGAGGTCTTGCCGGTTGAGGAAAGGGGCGGAAAGCTAGGAGCGAGGCCTGTTCATGTCAACGCTAATCCTCGGTAGCAAGGAACGATTGAGCGCTGTCCCAATACCTTAAATAAGGGCCTTTGAGCACAGATTTCGATTGCGGGAAGGAGAATATCGCGAATGATGAGTCCGCAAGGTAGCGAATGCTGCTTTGCTCAACCCAATTTTAAGTTATCGCAGGACCACCAAGAAGACGGAGAAGCAGGGGCGGTCGCCGTAGGCGCCGCACAGACTACAGCGGGCCCAAGAAGGGCGCGGATGGAGAGGATAAGGCTGTCGAGGTGGAGGGAACAATCTCATCGGTTCTTGCAGGCACGATGTTCAAGGTCAAGCTGGCGAGTGACCACGAGGTCCTTGCCCACATATCTGGTAAAATGCGCAAGCGTTTCATCAGGCTGGTGGTAGGCGACAAGGTGAAAATGGAGATGTCGCCTTATGATACGACCAAGGCTCGCATCGTTTACCGCGTAGGGTGAAACGCTCCTCCGTCTGGAGGATCCCGGTAATGGTATGTCAGCTCCCTTTTTCGGGATCGTAGAATATTTTTATGTCAGCCTTGTCGGTGCCGAGAATCTGCTGGGCCCTCCTAAGCGCGTCCCGGGTGGAAATGTTGGGGTTGCTTGGCATGAACAGGTAGAGATTACTCTCTCCTCTGGAACGGTCGCAACCTTCTTGCAGGACATCAAGGACTCCTGAGAATTTCAAAACACGATACACTTCACGGGAAGCTCCCGATATGATGATGTGCCTGCCGTCCTTTCTTGCGGATCGGATCAGGTCCTCAAGAGCAAGAACACTCGTCGCATCCAGATGACGAGCATTCTTTAACCGGAGTATTATAATTTTCAGATTCTCGTCGACGAAGGTGCGCTGAATCTGGTTCCGGAAGAGTTCCGCAGCACCAAAAAACAGGTCTCCTTCCACGTGAACGATTGAAATGGAAGGGTTGGGACGTTTTCGTTTTTCCCCAAGCTCCCTGAGGTCGCCCTCGTCGTTTACTTCATATTCCACGAGGTAAGGGCGGGAGGCCTTGCGAAGGAAAAGTGAAATGGAAAGTGTGATTCCAATAAAGATGGCTGTGTGTAGTGGAGCGAACAGGGCCGCGACAAAGCTGACAATCAAGACGAGGGCATCATCGCGCGTGGATCTCAGGCAAATGCGAATGACCCGCGGAGAAATCAGAGATCCAGCAACAGCAATAACGAGGCCGGCAAGACACGCCCGGGGGACGTGCTGAACGAGAGGGAAGGTGGCGAGCAAGAAAATGCCGGCGAGGCAGAGAATTCCACAGAAAAGGGACGCCAGTCGAGTACGCGCTCCTGATTCGTAGTTGAGAGCCGAGCGGGTGAGGGAGCCTGACGCCGGCATGCCGGCAAAGATGCCTGCTGCAATGTTTGCTGCACCCACGGATAGCATATCCTGATTCATATCGGGGCGGTCCCCGGTGCGGGAGGCCAGAGATTTTGACATCACGGTATTCTCCAGAGAGGCAAGGAAGGCGATGGCGAACGCGATAGTGGAGAGCTGAGCGATTTTATCGAGAAGCCCGGGCTGGACAAAAATACCAAACTCCGGAGCTAGATCCTGAAAGGAGAAGGCTTCAAATTTTGATACCTCTGAAAAGCCAAGGCTGGTGTTCTCTCCAAGGATCCATGCGAGAAATGAAAACAGAACGAGAGTTGCGGCAAAAACGGGGATTCGTCTGAAACGAGATTGAAGCGCCAGATAAAAAAGGAGAGTGCCCACTCCCAGAACAAGAGGCTGCCACTGGAGAGAGGAAAGGTTGCTCAGGAGCTTCAAAAGAATTGTGATAAAAGTAGTACCTCCGCCCTCCATCAAGTCGGTGATCCCGAGGATATGCTTGAACTGATTGGCAATGATCAGGGTAGCTGCCCCCGCGATATATCCGACCAGAACGCTTCTACTGACAAATTGCAGGAGGTCTGCGACTCTCAGGATTGCGCCTACGATGCAGAATGCACCAACCATGAGACAGAGCAGGGGCATCAGCGCGATCATTTCTCCTTTCGAGGAAGTCATTCCCGGAATGAGAAAGAAGGAGAAGATCATGAAAGCGGTCGCGTTTGTTGGACCGAGAATCGTGTGCCGTGATCCCGAGAAAAAAGGCGCTACAATTGCAGCAACTGCAGAACATGCGATACCGTATGCAATAGGAAGCTCAGCAATCGCAGCGTAGGCCATGCCCTGTGGCAGGGCGAGAAGGGCTACATTGAGGGCAGCGCGAAAGTCTTGCCCGAATTTGGTTGAGTCATACCGCCGCAAAGGGCCACGGATCGGCAGAGGATCAAGCCGCCTCGCCTCCTCGCTGTTTCTCTTCCGCGCGTGACGGGCACGCCGGATGAGATTCTGCAGGGAAAGCTTAGGCATCAGTATGTCGTTAAGTAAGAATCAGCGGAAGCTGGCTCGCCGGAAGAGCCATATCCCGATGATGAAGCAGAGGACGTTGGGAAGCCAGAGAATGGAAAGAATCAGAGGCAAAGGTGCGTCTTCAATCTGCTGAGCGAAAATCAAAAGACCGAAGTAGGCCGCAGCTACAAAGAGGCTTATCAGGAGGCCATTGGATGTTTCGCGGCGGCGGGCGGAAATCCCAAGGGGAATGCCGATCATGGCAAAAGAAAGGCAAGCCATTGAAATCGATCGACGTTTGTGAATTTCAACGTTGAGCTCTTCCTGGAATCGCTTTTCCCGGACGATTATGCCCTCAAGCTCCTCAACTCTTCTGGGAGTAAGGGTTTCGGGAGGCAGTTCCACTCCTTCCTCGAGACCTGAAGGGAAAGTGGTTCCAGCGGGAAGGCCTGCGGATTTGGGAGGGATCTCTCCTTCAAGTTCCCTTCGGGAAAGCTCCGCGCGCTCCTTAGATTCCAATATCCGGATGGGAGCATCGTCGTTGGTAATGTCTGACGGTTTGCTCCTCTTTTTGCTGGTAGCGGAAAAGTCAATAAGGACAGGTTCCATTTCTGTTGCCCTTATGGGGATCGGTGAAACCGTATCCTTGTTCATCGAAATTTCGATAAAGGGATTGGAAAGCTTGAGTCGAAGTTGCTTCTCCTCTTCGTTAACGTAGAGATCAACTTCCTCCGCAAACATATAGGCTTCAAGATTTGCGTCGCGTCCTTCCCCTGAGAACTTGTAGATGTGAAGCCCGCGGAGAAGTCCGGTTTCGTCCTCGGCCTCAGCATAGACTCTCTGGCTTGGGAATCGCGAAATTACCACTCGTGGCTTGATTAAGTTGCGAGGATCCTTCCGCACGGCTTCGTAGAGAAGGTTGCGGGAAGCATCCTTGGCTTGTGGAGCGGCGGTTCCGGTGAGCCACCAGCATAATCCTGAAAGGCATGCTGCGACGAGGAGAACAGGTAACGCGAGTCGAGATAGACTCAGTCCCGCCATTCTGAGGCTGAGGAGTTCGTTGTGGCTGGAGAGACGCCCGAAGCTCAGGAGGGTAGAAGCGAGGAACCCCCACGGGAGAGTGAACATCAAGGTGAACGGGATGATCAGGAGGATAAACTGCCCCATTAATTCGAGAGGAGCGGCCTGCTCCACGAGAAGAGGGCGAATTTTGCGGAAAAGCTGTCCAAGCACGAGGACCACGGTAAGCAGGGAGACCCCGAAGATCGTGCCATAGAGAACCTGCCAGCCGATGTAACGGTCCGCGATACGCATTGGACTGCCGTTAATCCTACTTTGGATCTTCTGCGGTTACAAGCGGAGCTTCCGCATGATCAGGAGCGGCCACGGATCTCATCAAAGACCTTATGAGAGAAATAACGCTCCATGCGGTCCGGGAAGACCGTGGCCACGACGGCGTCGGGACCGAGGTGATTACGAACCTGAAGAGCTGCCGCAAAATTCAATCCGGAGCTCGGACCGACAGGAAAACCGAGTGCCCACAGTTTTCGGGTCAGTTCGAGGCAGTCCTGACCGGATATTTCCCATTCACGCAAATCGTCACATTGCCATTTCTCATAAATCTCGCTCAACCCCTCCGCGACTCCCGGCACGTCACCACTGAACCGGAGGCTGCAGCATTCGACGTTCGACCCGAAGAGGGCAACATCACGCGGTATCGCCGCGTGGGCCGTGATGGCGCATCCCGCGTTCACAAATGCCTCGTAGAGACCACGAAGAGTGCCCCCTGTGCCGACTCCTGATACAACCGCGTCGACTGTTCCTCCGGGAATCTGTTCAAGAATTTCAGGCCCAGTGTTGAGCCGGTGGGCCTCGGTGTTATCCGCATTAGCGAACTGTCGTCCAAGAAACCAACCCCTCTTCTCGCTTGTCTCCCGTGCGATACGCAGCACTTCCGGCATCCCGCCGGCAATTCTTTTCACCTCGCCGCCATAGGCCTTGATGATCAGTTCACGCTCAGAGGTCGCGCTATCGGGAATNAAAGCGACGAACTGAAGTCCCATCTGGCTNCAGGCGAGTGCGAATGCAATACTGGTTGATCCACTTGAAGCCTCTGCCACNGTGTCACCCGATCGGATCAATCCTNTTCGCCATGCCTTCTCAAGGATATGACGAGCAATTCGGTCCTTTGTNGAACCACTGGGATTGAGATACTCCAGTTTGCACCAGATGCCGGGTTTGTGGCCTTCGAGAGAGACCTCAACGAGGGGTATCGTTCTAATCTGGTGCAGGTAACTGTTGATCTCGGGAAGCACGAGTGATGGTTACATGAGGCTGCGCAGCAGGCAACGTCATGCTCGGAGCCGCATACTGCGAGAGGGTTATGATCAGTTTTCACGATGCCNGGAGGAGTGGATCTGCTGTGAGATCGAGGTAGCCCCNGNGTGGAAAGAGAAGAAGAGNAAAGGGCTCTGCGCTGATCGAGGAAAAGNCGTTAAATCTATGAGGNNGCGGTTNAGCCCCTATGAAAAGAGGACTAGCTCATGCTGCTCCACCCGCTACACTGGCCACGATGAAGTTTTTCAAACCAACCCTGCTCGTTGCTCTTNTTGCGCTGGGCCTTATGGCNCCGGCTNTAGCCGGAGAGAAAAAGCCTTCCNTGATTTACTACTATTTCGACGGATGAGTGCTTTGTGATAAAATNACGGTCATCGTGAATGNCCAGAGTAAACAGCATGGAAAGAGACTTGAAATTTCCGCCTGCAAGGTTGGCGAAGGGAAGAGCAAGGAAGATATCAAGAGCGCTAAGTTGGCGAGTCACGGTATTGTTGCGAGAGATAAGAACGGGAAGCTCGTAGTCGCAGTTGAAGGCCACAATTACGGTAAAGCCAAGGTGGTGGAAGTGGTAAATAAATTGCTAGAGGCGAAATAGTGTTTTTGGGACAGGACGCACGAGGTGGACAGATTTCGGGAGAGTTTGTCCATAGGCCTTAAGTCCTCGTAGTGGNTCCATGTGCAGCAGCTTGGGATCTCGTCTTGTGCGCAGNGTTGCGTGTTNCATGTTGCTAGGCGCATCATGGCTGAGCGCCGAGATCACATTCGAAGAGAATATTCGTCCGATACTTGAGATCTCGTGTGTGAAATGTCACGGCGCGGAAACCGTAAAGGGCAGTGTTGACTTCGCGAAGATCAGGACCGAGGTCGATGCTGATGCCCAGTTTGAGCTCTGGGAAACAGTTGTAGAAGTCGTGGAAGCTGGAGAGATGCCCCCTGAGGATCATCCCCAGTTGACGCTCGAGAACAAAAAGACGATCGCTGCTTGGTATGAGCTCAGGCTTTCTGCGCCGGTGGAACCTCTTCCGGGGGTATTCAAGGCAAGGCGGCTCTCGGGTCCTGAGTATCGTAACAGCTTAAGATCATTGTTCGGTTTTGATCTCAAGGTCGCGGTTGCGGAGGCGCAGCAGACAGTGGCGGGGGAACAATCGCTTGTTCTCAAATTGCTTCCGAAAGATCCGCCCGGGGACAGCGGGTTCGTTAACGATACCCATGGAGCCCCGCTTTCGTCCGCTCTGTGGGAGCAGTATGCGTTTCTCACAGAAGCCGCTCTGGAGAAGTTGTTTGCGCCCAATCAACGGGCGGGGCTGAAGGTGCTGATTGGGGGAGAATTTTCGGACGGATGGGATCTGGAAGATTTTTCCGAGAAGCAGGCAGAAGCCCTTATAAGATATTTTGTTCCCCGGGCTTTTCGTCGCCATGTCCCTGATTCGCGTTTTGAGAATGCACTTGAAACTATCAGGGGGCACTCCGGACGGAATCTTGTGACGATCCTCAAGTTTGAGCTTAAGGCGCTCCTGCTATCTCCCGAGTTTCTTTACCGGGGGCTGTTGATGCCGGTCAAGGCAGGGGGCCGGCAAGCTGTCGACAGCTATGAGCTGGCGGAGCGGCTTTCCTATTTCCTCTGGGAAGATCGGCCGGACGACGAGCTCATGCTTCTGGCACAGAATGGAGAGCTTTCCAGTTCAACAGCTCTCCGGGAACAGGTCGAGAGGATGTTGAAGTCTCCCTTGGCGCGTAACCTCTCCGAAAGTTTCGGGGTGCAATGGCTGGGTATCGCGAATCTCGACGCACTGATTACCAACCCTATCTCGCATCATTCTCTCCGGACCCAGCCCGTGTTGTTTCTTAATTACCTCTTCACGGAGGACCGTCCGGTGATGGAGTTGATTGACTCAAAAACCACCTTCATTAACACGGGGGTTTCAGGCTTTTATGGGGATGATCGTAGCCGGATGAATCTTCATCCAACCCCAAGAGGTATCGAGCGGCAGACAACGCCCTTTGAACGGTTCACTTTGGAAAAAGCCAGCTGGAGAGGCGGGATCCTGACCATGCCTGGGATTCTTACGATGAACAGGGGTCCGATCCAGCGTGGGACGTGGCTTCTCCGCACGGTCCTGGGCGAACGACTGGGAGAGCCTCCTGCCGATATCCCTCCGGTCAAGCCTGCCCCACGTGGAGAGAAGCTCACCTTCCGCGAGCGATTTGAGAGACATCGCAGTGACGTCAGCTGCGCCCGTTGTCATGAAAAGATCGATCCCATTGGGTTTTCTCTTGATGGCTACGATACGAACGGGCGCTTTATAAAGCGGGGTGGCAAGAGCGCGACTGCCTCCAGCAGTTTGATCGACACCTCCGGAAAGTTACCCAGTGGAGAGACCTTTACTGATTATGCCGAACTGAAAGCAATCTTCATGGGCTCCCAGCGGAGTCGAATTGTCCGTAACGCGGTAGAGCGCACACTTTCCTACGCGCTTTGCAGAAAAATGACACGAAACGATTATCCTGTGATCGATCAGATCACGGAAAAGATTGTTGAGCGCAACGGAACGTGGAAAGATCTCTTTACCGAAATCGTAATGAGTCCCTCCTTCCGGGAGACGATTATCGTAGTGAAGGAAAAGGAATGAGCAGCAAGTGGAAGATTGGGAGGCGAACGTTCCTGAGGGGAGCGGCAGGAGCTCTTGTTCCGCTACCGTTGCTGAATCTCATGAAGGCTAACGGTGCACCGGGAGTCGGTGGGGAGGAAGGTAATGCGTCTCCTGTTCGCTTCGTCACCCTCTTCAAGCCTAATGGAGTGCATCCCCCTTCCTGGAATATCAATGGAGGAACCGAAAATGATTTCCGGATGTCTCCTTTGATGAAGCCGTTTGCTCGACATCGGGATGACCTCCTGATTCTGGACAACATGGGAGACTTCGGGTTCTCATCGCACAGTAATTCGACTCGTCGCTTCCTTTCCGGCCATCATAACAACCGTAAGGCGGCTTCTGTGGACCAGATTATTGCTGACAAGATTGGAAATGAAACGACGCATCGCTCGTTGGAGCTCACCACCGAGGGAATTTTCGTAAATCAGGTCGGTTGCAGCTACATATCCTATGACGATAAGGGAAAACCTCTGCCCCGGGAGAGTGATCCTCAGCTCGTTTTTGACAGACTCTTCAGAAATCCCTCCCAGGATCCGAATCGCCGCGAGGAGATGGGCAGCCTCCTCGACCGGGTTCGGGCAGATGCGAAAGCGCTGGAGAGGAAAGCCGGAAAAGAAGACAGTGAGACTCTGGAGGAATATTTCACGGTTCTTAGAGAGACCGAGCAGAAGATCGAGAAAATGTCATCCGCTTCGAAAGGTGTTGATTTTTCGAGCCTTCAGCGTCCGGATACTCCCTTCTCTCTCGACGATCAGGTAGAGTCGATGCTGGATGTCATCGCGATGGCTTTGTGGACGGATTCCACGCGTTGTATCAGCTACATGCTTGGAAACAGTAACAGCCGTCTTGTCTTTGACTTTCTTGGAATTAATCGGCAACACCATTACCTGTCCCACTTCTTCCGGAACTTTAGTCGGTCAAATATCGATGCTCTTCTAAAGATCAGTCTCTGGCACATGGAAAAATTTGATTCCCTTCTCACTCGATTGAAAAGTTACCGGGATGGTGAAGATCGTTTGCTGGATCGGTGTGTGGTGCTTTTTGGATCTGGAATGGGGCATAGCGATAATCATACCGCCCAGCGTATCCCGATCGTTCTGGCGGGACAGGGGGGTGGAATGCTGAAGACCGGGCGCTATCTGAGATACTCCAAGAATCAGGAGCTTGGGCGGCTTCACCTGGCCCTGATGCAGAAGTTTGGGGTAAATGCAGAATCCTACTCACAGGCTTCCTCTCCGTTGCCCGGCCTTGACGGAAGCCCCTTTGAAGAATTTCGCGAGCGTCCCTTTGAGAGCTGGGTGAAGCGGGGTCAGGGTAAGATTACAGCACAAGGGCGTTTTCGAATGTCCGATAACTTGGATGAGGCCAAGGTCTTCTACATTGATGTGGAGGGGAAGGATCCGGTTCGGATCGAGGTTGGCTTCGGCGACTTCCATCGTTTCAATCTTGCCTACCATGTGGGGACTCCGATCCAGTTAACGGGCCACAGTGGCGAGAAAAACGGGCAACTTGTGATCACGAAGGTAACCGGGGTGAGCTCTCTCTTCGGCAACAGCAAGCCTGGTCAGGCGAACGGATGATATTGGGGCAGGGCGGCGACTCAGTAATCCCTCGCGTGGCAGATCCCAACGTCGACTCCAAAAAAGAGCCATTTTTGTAATGGGAGATTCTTTGAGACCGGGGATTTGGTGTGCTAAGCTGATCATAGGATCAACCTGCGGACACCTTTTCAGTGAGAAAGCGAAGTTGCCCTCCATAAAAGAGAAAGCAATCAAGAGCTTCCAGCTGGAACAGGACCTCTCATTCAACAAACTACTTCACTATGGATTTTTGGAATCTCATCACAGCCCTGAGTCTTGGGTTGGCATTGTCCGCGGCTTGTGGGTTCAGAGTGTTTGTCCCCCTGCTCGCGATGAGTATAGGGTCCCGAGCAGGGTTGATTGAATTGGGAGAGTCCTGGGTCTGGATATCCGAAACATGGGTCCTGATCGCATTTGCGGTAGCAACGCTCCTCGAAGTTGGCGCCTACTACATCCCATGGGTTGATAACCTGCTCGACACTGTAACGACCCCTGCAGCAGTCGTTGCCGGTGTGATCGTGTCTGCTGCCAGTCTGGGCCAGATCGAAGATCTTAATCCTGCTCTGCAGTGGATGCTGGCAGTAATCGGTGGTGGAGGAGTGGCGGGTACAATCCAGATAGGCTCTGCGCTGACAAGGGCGGCTTCTACCACTACAACCGGAGGAGTAGCGAACCCGGTGGTAAGTACTGCGGAGGCTGGAGGTGCGGTAGCGTGTTCGTTTCTGGCAGTGATTTTGCCTGTCGTAGCAGCGGTTCTGGTGCTGGTTCTGATGACGTTTTTTGTTCGTCGTCTTATCAAAAAAAAGCGAGTTGTTCCTGAGAGTTGACGATTATATTTCTGGGGCTCTGGCTCTCAGTTTGATCTCTAGAGAGGAGGGGAGGTTAGAGGCGTGTTTGATCGCGCCCTTCTTCGCGCAGGGTCGATTTCTTCATGAGTTGCCGGGAATGAGGAAGGGAAAATTTCCCTGTAGTTATGGGAGGTGCTGACAATAAGACTTATGCAGGGTTCTCCCGTATCAAGAATCGGCTTTCCATGAGACGATGAGGCGGTATCCCTGGTCCGTGAGGGAAGTTATTCTCCCTCTCCACGAACCCGACAAATTCATGAAGAACGCCTCACAATCTGCAGTGTCGACCTGCCCGAAAATAATCGCGACCGTGGCCGCAGTATTACTCTCTCTGGTCACAGCTGCTTTCGGCGCACCACCCTGGGGCACTCCCCAGATGCAACCTGGTATTGCGATAGTTACCTGTATTGGCCCTAAGAAAGATGCTTTTGGCAACCCGCTCCCTGCGAACGTGGCCTACTCCTTAGGCTTAATGGACATCCGCAATCCCGACCCGCTCAATTACGGAATGCGTGGCTTTTCTGCACCTCTGTGGACAGCGGTGACCAGTAACGGAACACCGAGCCTCGAGTGTCATCACGAGCCATCATGGACCGCCGAAAATCTGGGGATGCTTTTCGGTACTGAGATTGATTCTGACGGCGACATGTATGTGTCCGCGGGAGGGCTGTATCCTAATCAGGCTCCGTCTTACGAGTTCTATCGTCAATACGGCGTTCTCGGCGGCGGCGCCACTGATCTTTCGGCCGCTGGTACTATTTACAAGATTGATCGTAACACCGGAGTGCCCTCTGTGTTTTCGGTGCTTCCTCAGCAGGCCGTGGATCTGGGTGGTGGATTCATCTCAGGACCTGGCGTTGGCAATATCGCCTACGACTCCGACTTTGATCAGTTCTTCGCCACCAATATGGAGGATGGCATGATTTATCGTATTCCTGCTGGTGGTGGGGCGCCGTCTGGCACACCCTTCGATCCCCTCACGCCCGATTCGGGTGCCCCCGGCATGCCTCCGGTCAATGACCGCCTTTGGGGTATCTCGGTCCATAACAAGCAGGTCTATTACGCCGTTTGGAATACCGGCTACGCTGGTGACGAGGGGAAGATCCGCCGCGTCGACCTCGACGCAACGGGTGCGATTATCCCCAGTACGGACACTGAGATCCTTACGGTTCCCGGAGAAACGCCAGGGGCTAATAACTGGGGTGCAGTCCACATTCCGGTGGCCGACATCGAGATCTCAGCCGATGGCCAGAGGATGATCCTCGCTCAACGAGGTCAGAGGGACTGGGGAGGGGGCTTCATTGCCAGCGCAAATCACGCCGGCAAGGTGTTCCTCGCACAATGGGATACTTCCGTTAGCAACTGGGGTGTCACGAATACTCTCCAGTCTGGCAACAGTTGGGGCCGGGGTGAGACCTATGGCGGCGCGGACTTCGGGATGGAGGGAGGTGTTCAAGAGGAGCTCATCTGGTGCTCCAGTGCTGACACCGCAGACGCCCTGGGGCCACACGGGATTCAGGGCGTAAGAGTGACCGACTTTCCGTTAGTTTCTGCGATTGTCGACTATAGCTATCGAGTTCCCTACGATCCTGATTACACGGCGAACGGTCCGGACTACAAGGGCGTCGGCGGCGACATCGACATCATGCAGGATCCTCAGGATGTTCGTTGTGTTGAAATTGAAGTGAGGGATATCGAATGCCCTGAGGAAGAGGGTGCACCCTTCAGTGTCGACGTGACCTTAACTAATCTGTCAGGACAGGTCGTTAAATATCTGTGGTTCACCCCTTGCCCCGCTGATGAACTCCCAGGGNGCGCTATCACCGGCACACCAAACCCGGATGATATCATCGAGATTCCTGGGGCTGGAATCCCAGACGGAGGCACCTACACCCAGAACATTACNCTGCCGACTTCTACCAGCGGTGAGAAGTTCTGTCTGCGTCTGACCATGCTTGATTCTACCGGAGAGGAGTGTTGCACAGAGAAATTCTGCTTCGACCTCCCCAATTGTGATTGCCTTGAGGTGATCGATCANTCGGTGATTTGCGAGCTTCAGCCCAACGGNCTGATCAAATACACNATCGAGCTTTCTGTTCTCAACCTGACCAATTTCAATGGCAGTGCCGGATTCGACTTTGCTCACNCGACTTTTCTGCCTCCCTCCGGATTCGTAGACGCTTCGGTCGAGCCTTCTCCCAACCCCATTCCTCCTGGGGGAATNGGGACTATAGAGGCTTGTTATATCGGGCTGCCAGGGACTCTATGCGTCAACTTTGCTGTCCATGACTNCGACCTCATTGAGTGTTGCTCACAGGAGATCTGCATCGATCTNCCTGACTGTGCAGGGGAACCGGTTCTGGCCGATGGATGCAAGCTNGATAGTCTCGTTCCCTGTCGTAGTGATGCGGATGGAGGTCCTCCAGCAGCGACAGTAAATTACACGATTTGCAACAACTCGAGTGTTCCCCGGACCTACACCTGGTCTGCCATATCGATTGCTGATCCGTCCTGCCCNGTAATACTACCTCTCTCCGCCTTCAGTCCNGCGAGTGGTACTATTGGTCCAGTTCCTCCCGGTGGTTGCGCTACTATTCCTATTCAGATTACCTGTGAGGCTTTGGAGCCTGGATTCTGTGCCGCATACCAGATTTGTGCCGTATTCAGCCCCGATGCCGGACCGATTTGCTGCAGAGGCAAGGTTTTTGCCCCGGAAGATGGGACTATTGTGATTGGGAGTGACCCGATTGAGCCCATAGCAATTCCCGTAGGAAGCACTACAACAACTGAGCTTCTGATTGAAAATGCAAGTGACCAATCGGTCGATGCAGATCTCGTGATTTCGGATACCACGGGCATCCTTGGCTTCAGAGAGGATNTCGCGGATACCAGCGCTGATANCGCCTATCGTATTTCNGTCTCCCTTGATCCGGGCGAGATCTATCCGGTTGAGCTCTTTGTTACGCGATTTGATGATGGGTCTAACTCTCCTGACTTTACCTNTCTTCAGGTGCATCGTCTTTATGAAGATGATCGGGAGATCAGGACAGAGCGTTTGTTGGGCGTAGCAGTTCGTCTCAGCCGAGAAGGAGATAGCCCTTTCGGGATTCGACGAGTCGCGCTCTTCGCCCAGCCAGAACCTCTCGTGCAGCTCACAATTGCGACGCGGATAGGTCGGACCTATCGTGTCCGGGAGTCGATCGATCTTATCAGATGGGAAAATACTTCCTGTAGCATTCTTGATGGGGTTATCAATCCGGATGGCACATTTACTGGAACCGGTAGAGAAGTGATCTGCGGAGTGCCTTGTGAGGTGACGGATCCTCGACGCTTCTTCATGGTGATTGAAAGCCCCTGAGTCAGGCGTAGCAATGGAGGATCACTTAAAGAAGAGGCCGTGGCGGTTCTTCANTCCTTTGCGGNTATCCGGTGAACGCCGGAGAGCGCTAGGGCAAGGTCACACTGACGTCATCGATGTAGAATCCGCCCCAGACGCTACCGTCACTGTTGCTAATGAAGCGAAATTCCACCTGGATGCTTCTACCGGCGACCTGCGCGGCAGGCAGTAGCAGAGATTGNTCGCTCCATCCGTCAGCACTGCCCTCAATNGAAGAAATTTCCAAGCCCGAGATGAGAATGTCGCTATCGGCATCGAGGANACGGACGAATCCTAGATCGGGATCCGTCAAGGAGAGGTCGGTGTCAATGAATTGTCTGAAGGTCAGAAGGGCATCGCGNCCCGGTGGAATCATAATTTCCGGGGAGGTGAGCGCCGCATCAGTGCCGTTGAGATAGTTTCCGCTGATGTTGGTGCCGGCACTGTTTTGGCCGCTNGCTGCGGCTGGTGGGCTGTTATCTCCGGTGGGTGTTCCCACCTGCCAAGCGGTTCCGTTGCCGGAATCACGGACNGTCCAACCGGGAGGAAGGGAAGGGGGCGTCGCGTCAAAGTCCTCAAGTGGCAGAGGTTGCGGTGCGTCAGACTCCCGGATTACGAAGAAGCGCCTCGGGCCATCAGGCGGGACATCGGTGAGGACGTTCGTTCCTGTACCGGAAGCCGGAATATTCCGATAGACGGAAAGGGGTTCAAGGTGGAGATTCCAATCGGAGGAGGGCAGGTTCGATAGCTCTGCGCTGCTTAGGAGGTCATAGGTCTTTCCGATTCTGCTATTCCAGCTGAGATCGTAATTGTCCCCACTGCGTGCGATGGTGAGTGCAAGAGGCTCATCAGATGTTGCAATCTCGATAATCTGGAAACCACCAATNCCTCCTCCGCCGGATGCTCCGGGAGCGAGTCCAAAGTTGAAGGTAATCGAGGGATTTGTCAGCGGGGCTTCTTCTGAGCCGAACACTGCGATGTTGGCTTTGGTCGCGGTAGTCCCAGCCTCATGGGTAGATTGGGTCGTAAGAGTCAAATCCTTGCTGAAAGCCTTGGGGTCCCAGTAGTAGGTGCTGGTTCCATCGGTTATGTAAGACGCATTGTTTCCGTTGAATCCGGTCAGGTAAACGACCACCTTGTAACTGGAATAAGGGATTTCGCTGATCACGGTTGGAGCGGGGTTTTCTGCGAAGAATTGAATGCCGGATTTCATGGGGCTGAAGTTGAGCGGNGCTCCCGAGAAGGATCCCGCGCGGTTTCCCGGCGCTGAAATATCTGCGGTGGTAACTTCCCCTGAGGCATCANNGAGATTGTTTATGCTCACCGCGGAAGTATTGATCCACGTTCCTGTCTCCCAGGCCGTAAAGCCCGCGAANGTGTTCTGGTTATTGATGGTATCTCCAGCCTTGAGGTTGATACTNATGACCCCTTGGGCTGGCAAAGGGGAAAGGGCAGCGATCGTCGCAAAAAGCAGGATTGAGAACATCCCTGTCGGTGCGGTTTTCGTCATGAAGCTGCTGTGTTTGTATCTGGCCCTGTTATTCGTTCCGATTTACGGNCCNGAGGGCCTTACCACGATTCGATCCCGANTNAAAGTGCGGGCTAGATAGCCGGGCANAGACGACTAAATGTGCCGATTATCTTATTAGTCCTTGATGGCAGGATAAATGTNACACATCCGTNTCTATGAGACGGCTCAGACTATTTGCGCTTCTCTCGGTGGGGTCAGGCATGGCCCTGACAGGAGTAGTCCTCCTTCCGAACCTTACTCAAAGGGAGAAAATAAACGGAGTGGGGAGAGACGGAGAGGTTGGGGCAGAACCTCANGAACAACGATTGAGGGTCATGCCGCCTGTTGATGATCCACTGCAATACGGCTCTAAATGGAGGGGAAGGCGCATCATCACGATAGACTCATCACCTCCCTCAGGCGCAGAAATCACTTTCCGTATTACNGATCAATCAGGNAGATTGCCGGAGAAGGTGTCCACTGACTTTGTGGGCTATGATGAACTCCACTTCCTGAGAAGAAAGATNGCGAGGCGGAAGNACAAAGAAGGAATTAAAGATNCTCGTTAATTNGAATCACAGGTTGCCGGTATTTCCGAAATCACTCTAAAGGAACGATAATCCTTAAAGTTTTTCCGGGTCCTTGCATCATAATGGCCTTCCCTTNTGGGTCCGGGACGCGTGATGTTCACGGTTGTCGGGTAACTGNCGCTCTGGCGTGATCGGGGCATTCATCACGTGTTNGCTGTATGGATGNGGTGCAAGGGTTACCGACTGCGAACAACTGGAGCAGTTNATCACTTCCAATTCATAAGCAAGGTCCGCATTTTCCTCTCCCGCGTTTTCGAGGTTGCCGAGAGTTCGCCACGGNTTGAGCTNAGCCTCACGCTCTGCACCATTAGCTACGCGTCCACCAGCATGCCCCGGAAGCATTNGCGCCCTGAATACACTTTCCAGGTAGAANGAGAAGAAGCGCTATGGCTGAGGGGAAAGANAAAANTTTCGTTTCGGGCCGGGAAACATCCAGAGGNCTCAGATCCGTTTTACGATTGTATCTGCCTTTCGAGATATTCGGCGACCCGGTCAAAAGGGTCGAAGCCCATGGCTAACCCCACCGAACGTCGTAAGTTTGAGTTGGCATTGATATCGTAGAAAACCCGTCGTCCGTTGCTTGTGATCAGGTATTCGAGGGCTCCAACATCAAACCCCGTTGCCTTGAAAAGGCGGCTAGCCTCTTCCACCACGTCCTCCGGGACTTCAGGATAGGGGAGAAATTGGGGATCGCTTGCTGGCGTGGTGCCGGGCACCGCACAGGTCCCTGCCTCATCACCTTCCGGGTTACAGTCTACGGACGGACAAAGGTTGAAGCCCGACACCCCGACCACCCGCATGGCGTAGAGAAGTTCTCCGCCAAGAAATTCGAGGCGCACGATGCCTTGTTGGCGAGGGTCATGGTCTAGCTTCTCCTGAAGCAGTAGAACCGGATCCGGCTGCCAGAATGACGGTTCCTTCTCTAGAAGANGGGTAAGCTCTTTCAAGCTGCCAACTTCTGCCATCCTGGCTCCACTGCCCCCCTGATTGGGTTTTAAAATCGCAGGGAAGTCGAGAGTCGCTTCGTAATTTCGCANAGCTTGCACGTTGTTGAAAGCGATNGTCCATGGATAATCCATGCCAAGGTCACGCATCAGGCGGATCTGGGCTGACTTGTCGAGTTCCAGTCGAAAGGTTGAGGCTCCGTTAAGCACTTTTGCTCCCGTGGATTCAAGGTGGTCGAGCAGAGAAAGTGCAAAGGGTACGGCATGTCCGTTGNCGCGAACATAGGCACTGGGGCTCACTTGATTGAAAATTGTTGAAGCCTGAAGGTCTTCTGTCAGATCGAAGGCTGCAGATTTTACGTCGTAAGCCACGTAATCGANGCCGCGTTTGTCGAGGGCGTCGAAAAGTGGCTGCTGCCACGTGGGATGNTCGTAGACGACGGCAAGAGCGGGGGTAGGCATATTTCTTGAGTGCGTAACGCTTAAAGGGATGAGGTAGACTGGTTAAAATTCCAAACAGAAGAAATAGAATTTACTAGTCTGTCTTCCTCAACCTTCTCGGGCCACTCGTCTCCTTTTACGATCTTTTTCCCAAACAATCTATTCGCTGTGATACGANNTNCGATTTGGGTGTAGCGCCGTGATTTTGGCGAGTTTCCGGCTCGTAATTCTGGGGCCGTGAGTCTNTNCNAGACGAATGCNGTTTTCGTCTCTCCGGGGTGTATTCGGAGAGGTCACCCCTNTTGCTGGGATATAGCCGTTTCAGTGTTTTAGAGGATGTCGTAGTTTTTCCGTCCGGCATGAGCCCATGCTTGTCCCCTGACCCTGAGGGAGGTATGTATGANAGGTAGTGATTTCGAAAGTATTNCAAGCCCTGCTCGCCGTCGGACTCCTGATGGCTTCGCCAGCTTNAGCCCGGCTCCATATTACGGAGTTCATGGCGGACAATAGGAGAACTATTGAGGATGAGGATGGCGATGCCTCTGATTGGATAGAGATCTTTAACTCCGGTGATACTTCCGTGAATCTTGATGGCTACTTTCTNACTGACGCAGCAGATGCACTCACAAAGTGGAGTTTTCCTTCAGTTGAGATTGCCTCAAACGGATTCCTGCTGGTTTTTGCCTCCGGAAAGGACCGGCGTAATCGTGAGTCAGAGCTTCATACCAATTTCAAGATATCCAGCGAAGGGGAATANCTCGCACTCGTCAACCCGGANGGCACTACAGTAGTNGCGGAATTCGGNACACAGGAAAACCCGATCCCTGAGCANTTTGAGGATGCTTCATATGGTCTGATGCAGGGAGGTGGCTTGACGCCCACAATGTTCGTCGGTCCGACGCAACAGGTCAGGCTCATCATTCCGGCAGATGACTCGCTGGGCGGCGACTGGACTGAGTCGGATTTTGATGATTCCGGATGGCAATCTGCCCAAATGGGGATCGGCTACGACGAGAACGATACTTACGCTCAGGAGTTTGGCGCAAATGGCGACCTCGGNAATGATTTCAATGGAGTCAATACCTCTGTTTACATCCGAATTCCTTTCGAGGTTAGTGATCCGTCAACCATTACCAGTCTNACACTCCGGATGAAATACGATGATGGGTTCGTTGCTTATCTCAATGACACACTGGTCGCAGATGCAAATGCGCCTGGTGGATTATCGTGGAATTCCGAGGCAACCGGCAATCACTCGGACGGGGAGGCGGTAACCTTCCTTGACTGGAACATCACTTCGTTCGTGAACAATTTGAGACCAGGCACGAATATTCTCGCCATTCACGGTCTGAATGACGGCATCACCAGTTCGGACATGCTGATCACTGCAGAGCTGACAGGCACCAGAATCACGGACCCCTCGCTCGGGGATTCAGGCTACCTCGCTACGCCCTCGCCGCGGACCTTCAATGGAGATACATTTGACGGATTTGTCGGTGATACTTCGTTTAATATCGATCGCGGTTTCTTTGAGGATCCCTTCACCCTAGAAGTCACTTCCTCCACGGAAGGAGCTGAGATTCGCTACACCTTGGATGGAAGCCCGCCGAGCCCAACAAGAGGGGTTGTCTATACCGGCTCTATCCAGATAACCGGAACAACAGTGGTCCGGGCTATGGCGCATAAGCCCGGATTAAGACCTACTAATGTTGACACCCAGACCTACTTATTTCCTGAGGACGTGGTCAATCAGTCTCGTATGCGTAACTCCGTCACTCAATCGGCAACGCTTGGCCCCCAGATGGTTGCTTCTCTCAAGGCCGTGCCGACCATTTCCATAGTCACGGATAATCCTGGTCCGTTCCAGAATGAAGGGGGCAGCAATATTCGAAGCGAATCCCCGACATCTGTCGAGATGATCTTCCCCGACGGGAGAGCTGGTTTTCAGGAAAACGCCGGCTTGAAGCATTTTGGAGGTTATTACACCAACTTCAGAAAGAAGAGTTTCCGCATCGGTTTCCGCTCACAATACGGCGCAACTAAGGTCGAATATCCAATCTTCGACGGCTTCGAATACAAGCATTACCCGCCGACCGATCGTTTCGACATCATGGACCTGCGCAGCGGCTCTCACGATATGCGCTCTCGTGGGGCCTACATGTCGAACCGGTTCACTGATGACTCCATGCTGGATATGGGAAATCTCGCTCCGCATGGGCGCTTCGTTCATGTCTACCTCAATGGCAGTTACTGGGGGCAATATCATCTACGTGAGCGATGGAATGCTGACATGGCCTCAAGCTATCTGGGAGGACCCAAGGCAGATTATGATGCGGTTAATCTCAATGATGGATTTCGCAACGATGAAAAGGTTTACGATGGTGATGGAGTCTTCTGGAATGAGGCGAAGGCCCTGGCATCTGGACCCAACCCATGGGCGAATAATGATAACAATATTGATGTCGCAAACCTTATCGACTTCATGCTGCTGTGGGTTAGTGGCGATTCAGAGAGCGAGGTAAGACTGCTAGGGTCAAGGACTCAGGGGCAGCCCTTCCGGTTCCAGATGAAGGATGCTGATGGTTACCTGCGTAGTACGAATCGCTCAGTCACAAGTTCTGGTCCTCTGGATTTGATGTCACGATTCCGCAACGGAAATACAGACTTCGCCATGCTGGTTGCCGACCGTATTCATATGCACTTCTTCAATGATGGAGCTCTGACGCCGTCAAAGAATATCGAGCGGCTGCAAAAGCGCGTTGATGAAGCCCGGCCGGGGTTTATTGCCGAGTCCGCGCGTTGGGGAGATCAGTTTCGCGAGTATCAGGACTGGCTCAACTATCAGCAGAATCTGGTCAACAATCATTTCAGAGGGCTTACGAATACGATGATCGGCCGGTTTAGGTCGAGTGGCATGTATCCAGATACCATCGCGCCCGTCTTCAGCCAGCATGGTGGATCGGTCCTGTCGACTACCCCTCTCACAATGTCAACCAATACAGATACCATCTATTATACGTTGGATGGAAGTGATCCTCGACTGCCCGGAGGAGTCCCAAATCCGACAGCTACGCTAGCAACTTTTGGCGGTGGTAATCAGGTTGCTCCCCCGCAAACCTTCATCACCACTGGTCATCGCTGGAAGTATCTCGACAACGGAAGCAATCAAGGCACGGCTTGGAGAGTCGGTGGATTTGACGATTCCTCATGGGAGGAGGGACCGTCCGAACTTGGATATGGATCGGACGGAGAAGGGTCCGGAACAACGGTGTCATTTGGCCCCAGCAGTAGCAGCAAGTATGCAACCACCTATTTCCGAACAGCGATAAATATCCCGGACCCGTCTCAATTTCTTCGATTCACACTACGCTTGAAATATGACGATGCCGCCGCCTTGTATCTTAATGGATCTGAGGTCATCCGCACTCCGAACCTTCCCTCTGGAGCAACCTTCGATCAATACGCCAACAGCACCACAAGCAGCGAGGATGCGTGGTCAGATTACACCATTCCGATAACGGCTTTTCGGGCAGGATCCAACAACATCGCGGTTGAGGTGCATCAGGCAAGTGGAACCAGTTCCGACATGCGGATGGACCTTGTTTTGCGGGGTGAGACCACCGCTGGGGGTGGGGGAGGTGGAGATAATATTTCAGACCCTCTGTTTCTAACTGAGCCGGCGAGGCTTCGAGCCCGTGCCTACAATAATGACACGGGAGAATGGAGTGCCCTGAACGAAGCGTTGTTCACCCTTGATACCGAGCCTGCAGGGAACGGAAATCTCGTTATTGCAGAAATGCATTATCACCCCGCTGATCCCGCCACGCCGGAAGAAATAGCGATTAGTAACGATCGGGATGATTATGAGTTCCTTGAGCTGCTCAATATCGGGTCCAGAGCGATCGATCTTACGGGTGTGCGCTTCAGTGCGGGCGTTAACTTCGCCTTCCCCGACAACACGGTTCTCTCTCCCGGAGAGAGGGTCGTTCTTTTGCGGAACCAGCTTGCATATGAGGTGCGCTACGGCGGGCTACCCGNAACCCAGTGGTTTGAATATTCCGGACGCCTCAGTAACGACGGAGAGAGAATAATACTTCTGGCGGCAGATTCTGTAGCTGTCCACAGCTTCAGCTATAACGATCAGCCTCCTTGGCCTGCTGCGGCTGATGGGGAAGGGCCAAGCCTCGCGCTCGTCAACCCTACCANCGATCCTGACCCTGGACTCGCGGTCAGTTGGGCTGCCAGCCGTGCCAGGGGTGGATCACCGGGAACCCCCGAAGCTTTCGGAACCGACTATGCTGCGTGGTCCCTTGACTACAATCTCGCGGGCGGACCCGGCAATGACGACGACTCAGATGGCATCAGTAACTTTATGGAGTTTCTCTATGGGTCGCGCCCGGATCTTGCTTCGGACGCTCCGGGACCACGGATCGATGTTGAGAATTTGGAAATAGATGGAGTAATCAAAAATTATCTCGTTCTCACTTATCGACAGAATCTTAACGCTTCAGGCACACTGACTGTTGAGATTTCCAGCGATCTTGTGACTTGGTCATCTGATCCAAACCTGACCGAACTGCTCACCCAATTCGACAATGGAGATGGCACGGTCACCGTAAGACTGCGTCTTGTCAGCCCTGTCAGTCCTGGTGGGGGGCCTTATTTTGCTCGTTTGCGGGGAGACTGATTCAAACCAGATCGCTGCGGGAAGAGGTAGAAGAATCGGCGACAAATTCACATTGTCTCCTCGCAGTCGAGGTCGAAGATCTGCTGGGCCCGTCGTAGCAATTGTTCGATACGTTCAGCTTGACGCAGATTAGGGGCAATCGAGTGGCGTCGGAGGTGCCAGCCAGCCATCGCAAGGGGAGTCCATCGAAGGAAAAGCGGCAGGCCGTTGCGTTCATCCGCCCCGAGAGATCGCTCAGTTTCATATCCCGCGAGGAAGCTGCGGGCGAGGTTTGGATGCCATTCTTCGTTGATGTAACAAAACCCGTGTATCGTCATGGCGAGGTCAAAGAGGTAGTGGTCGACACAGGCTTCCTCCCAGTCAAGAACCGCTATCAGGTTGTTTCGCCGGAAGATGGTATTGTCGGGAAAGAGGTCTCCGTGCACCAGGCCTCCTGGAAGGCTCAAATCCTGTAGCTCGGGTGTCAGTTTCTCCATGAGTTGCAGGAAATTCCGTGCTGAACTGGTTCTGGTCTCCCGCAACGATTCAGCAATGGCGAGAGTGTTCTGCAGGGAAAGCAGGTTCTCATATTCCTGATTTTTCCAAGGGTGTTCAGGGAGCTGGTGGAGCCGAGCTACTATTCCTCCCATCGTGTGCGCGATTGCAGGTTGAGGCAGCGGTTCCTCACCCTCCACGAAGGGAAAGACGATCCATCGGGAAGGGCCTTCCTGATTCGATCTGCATCGGGCCTGTCCTTCAGAATCGCGAAGGGGTGGGACGACCGGAAAGCCCTGGGCGTTCAGCCAGTCGATCAGGCGAAGCTCTTGTGTTATCTTCTCATCCGGTTGTTCGGTATAGCGACGCAGAACGTAAGTTCCGAGGTCGGTTTCGAGTCGTGCGTTGAAGTTCGAATAGCCTTGATGAGACAAAGCCTTGAGCTGCCGGATCTTTCCAAGATCGAAATGGCGGCAGATCTGTTCTCCGGTGGACCAGAGTTCGGACTGCGAGGGAAGGTCTGCCATACCGAGGCAGTCTCCTCTCCTGCCCGGACTACGTCACGCTCGCAGTTTCTCAATCGTATCCCGCTTTAACTCTCTGGGCCTCGGGAAATCACCCGCAAGCGCGGCTGCCGGCGGACAAGGTTTTACTTGGGAAGGGAAAGCTCGAAAACGATAGGACGATGATCGGAGGCAAGGCGCTCATCGTGCACTTCAGTGAGTGGCTGATTTACGAAAGAAAAGCCCCGGGTCATGAAATAATCAATTTCGACGCGGGGCGAGGGCGATGGGAAGGTCTTGGCATTATTTTTCTTGGGAAGAATGAGAAAGCCTGAGGCCCTGAGCCTTGTCAGTGATTCTGATTTTGGCTCGGCGTTGAAATCACCTGCCAGAATGACGGGATGCTCGCGCTCCTTGAGCCCTGCGATGAGATCGTTTACCTGCGCTACCCGGAAGGCCTCTCTCGTCCAGTCATTATGAATACTAACAAAGGACAGGAGGGGGCCCTTGTCAGCGGGTCGGACAGTGACTTCAAGGGCGCAGCGGGGTTCTGCGCCGGGAGCGAGTTGGTGACGAATAGATTTCTGGATAGGAAAGCGGGAGAGAACAGCCATGCCATACTGGCCGCCCTGAAAGTCCATGAATGCTCCGAAACGATGATGCATCCCCAGAAGATCTCCGAGGAGTGCAGCCTGGTCGACGCTCCCGGAGCGAGTGCAAGTGTGGTCGATCTCCTGAAGAGCTACCAGATCTGGTTTGAGCGTGCGCAGAACGGACGCGATTCGCCTGAGGTCCACCTTGTTGTCCATGCCGCGGCCGTGCTTTATGTTGTAGGCCACCAACCGTATTTTCGCGGTTTCTTCTGCCTGAAGAGAAGGTGTGCCCGAGAGAAAAGCACAGGTGAAGAGAAAGAGTGTTATAAACACACGGGTAAGACGCTCGTCTTTCACCCCGGAGCTGTAGAATAAATTCACAGACTTGTCACTGGGAAGATCTGCCCGATGTCAGGCCCACCAAAGAGCGCGTTGGTAGATGGTGAGCACGAGTTTTGCAGGTCCAAGGACGTCGCCTGCGCGCGATGCAACAAGGCGCTTCCGGTGGGGCTCTGTAGCATTCGTTGGATGAGCCCGTCAGGTGGAGGTTGCGAGATCAGGGAGTGGCCAACCTGAAGTAGTTCTCTGCAACCTCATTGACCGAAAACACCATTTGGCGGGTTGCCTGAGAATCGGGAACATTTTGCCAGGAGTCGGGAGCCAGGTTGACCGAATGCTGCAGGATCGCGTCCGTATTTGTCCAACGGATCGTGATCAATCCGTCAACGGGACCTTCAATGGTGAGTTCTCCGAGATTGGCAGGAAGAATTTCAGGCTCACGGACCATGTCACCGAACTGGTCGAGGGGCAGGCGGTAGGTTCCAGTCTCCCGGATGTAGCGGATGTGATTGTCCCGAAAACCGGCTTCATTGTCTTCACCGTTGATGGCGAATTTATATTCGACCTTCCTCGATTGACCGGCGAGGGCTTGAACCCTGATGGTGAAGATTCCATCTCCAGCCATGGCATCTCCCGATTCTATCGCTCCGTCGTCGAGAAGTTCGAAATCGTCTGACGGGAATGGCCATTCCCACCANGTGAATCCTGCAAATTCACCATTGATGTAAACCCGGTCCGTTTCCAAATTGAAGGAGGTTCCATTCAAGGTCATGGCGTTGTTCATATCNACGGTAATGATGATCTCGGTATCCTCGGCGAGATTGGAATCTGGTCCAACATCGTTGAAGTAGCGGACAGGAAGCGTCTGGGGCTCCTGCCGGCTCAGGATAAAGGTGCGATTACTGCCGTTCTCCCATTGTCCGCCGTTATAAATATACTTGTATTCGACGCTGTCACCGGGAGCGATTGAGGTGATGATCGTTGTGCCAGTGTAGATCGGCGATCCCTCGGACAGGGCCTCAAGTTCAAATCCGGGCGCCCAGTTGTTGAATGCACCGCGAACCTCCAACCAGTCGAATTCGGGAAGAAAAAGACCGTTCTGAAGAAGCTGAGACATGTCGACCTGAAAAGTAACTTCGATCCCTCGACCAGGATTAATGGTGAGATCATCGAAAAACACAGTATCGAGAACCTGTCCGCCACTCTGGTAGATAAATCTGCGATTGCCGTTCTCGCCCGGACCAACGTTGCCCTCCCAGATGTCGCCAGAGGTAGCGCTTCCAATGTAGAATTTGTAATCGAATTGAGCGCCGTCGAGGTCAAAGATCCCAATCTCGGCTTCATAGACCGAGCTGTTTTCCGCCACAGGATTTAAGTCGGTTCCAGACCATCCGTTGAAGGGTCCTCGGACAAGGAGNCGATCGTTGTTCGGGTCGTAGCGGCCAATCGCGATTTGAACTGACATGTCGACCCGAAAGGTGGTGGTCTGCGCGATGGCGAGAATAGGAAAGAGGCTAGTCAGCGCAACCAAGCTAAGCTTGAAAAGAGCGTATTTCATCGTGTTGGTGTAGCGCTGAGCGGGAAGGAGGAAAGAGAAAAGAGCAAGTTCCTNAGATCATGAACTGCGGNTATCTGGATNGCGTTGATGGGAGGTCTGCTTTGCAATACTCCGAGATCATCGGGAGCGTGTTTCATTCTTGGATTCCTTGNCTCGAAATCCCGCTGTTGATTGAAGAGAGATGCCAGCTACTCCTGCTTGTCGGGCCGGGAGTTCTTCTGTCTCCCTTTTGGTCTCCCTGCTAGCTCGGCGAGGAGCATTGTCAGTGTAAGAAGCACGAACAAGGCGCCGGCCATGGCAAACGGAAAGAGCCACCACGAAGCCCACTCTTGGGACACAAGCCATTTGGCCGCCAAATACGCCCCCCAAAAGCAAAGAACCAGACGCACACTATTTATAATGCTACCGACGAAGAGGGAGCGTTTCTCCTCTTTACGCTGGTGTTCTATTGCTCCCTTGATTTCTGCGGCATAGGCGATCACTTCCTCTTCGCTCATTTCCTCCGGCTCTGACGGGTCTTCAGTCATTCTTCATGGGTCGCAGGATGGGATGTGTTCTCATCCGGATGGTGGCCGGTAGTCGATTTTGGAAGCAATGCGGTTTCGGATTCACTTGGTAAGGAAAGAGAATTCTGCGTGACAGAAAATTCAACGGGGTATTCAAAAAACCTTTGAGAGGGATTCCCGTTTTCTCACACTGAGCGGTGAAAAAATTTGCAGACGAACGCCATTTGTCGATACTCGAGTCAGCACCTGTAGATAAGATGTTCCAAGCTTTTTCTTTCTCGCTGACACGGTCTCTTCACACAATCATGGGGAGTATTACCGCTCTTGTTCTGAGCATCGGTCTGACCTCCGCCCAAATCATCGATATCACCCAGCACAACGTCTCGCTACCTGATGACGTGGACGCGGGGCGCGCTATCCCCGGTGATATGGACGGCGACGGAGATATCGACTTTGTCATTAATGACTTTGTTGGTGCCGCCGGCGCCTATCTCCATCGGATCGCATGGGCTCGAAATGACGGAACTGATAACTGGACGGTGTTGCCAGTCTCGAATGCTGAGGAAGGGCTGGAGACCTTTGACGTAGGTGACATGGATGGCGATGGAGATTTGGACATAATCACGGGGAGTTACGGTCACATCAGTGTGGCTCCCACCTTCCCCACTTTCCCGTGGAATCCTTTCTTTCCCTTTCCGGGCATAGGCGTTCCCCAAGACGGTGATGGCGCCGGAATACGAGTGTACTCCAATGACGGCCAGGGCTCGTTCACATCGAATACGATCGTTGGATCCGCGGGAGCCAAATACACCCAAACGGTAGCCGTCGCCGATCTCGATCGAGACCGTGATCTCGACATCGTCTTTGTGCAAGACAGGACGGTGAATCGGATCGCGTGGATACCCAACAACGGCAACGGAACTTACGATAGTGTCAGAGTGGTTACACAGGAAGACGATCTCTTCCCCAGGACCTTTGACATCGGCGACGTCGATGGGGACGGCTATGTTGATATCGTGGCTAAGGCCTATCCGGGCTCTTCTTTGGTTGTGGGGGCAGCCGATGGGGGTCAGATTATCAGCCTGAAAAACCCTGGGGGTAGAGCGGGACCTTGGGAGAAAATCGTAGTTCCGGAGAGTGATTTGCTCCTGATGCAAGAGAATTTATATCTCGCAGACATCAATCAGGATTCTTTCCTCGACGTGGTGGGAATCAGTGAATGGGGAAACGGTAATTATGGTTACCATCCCGGTGACGGCACAGGGAATTTCGGACCCGTCATTGGCGCAGGTAGCGAACTTTATTGGGAAGGGCTCCACGTTGTGGACTTTGATGGGGACGGTGATCTGGACCAGTTCCGGACCTCACCGAACGCCAATGCTCTCATTTATGAAATTTGGCAGGGGGGTGCCGTTGCACAGGTACAGACCTTGTCAGCGCCTCGGCTCGCAGAGCCCAGAGGCGGTGGCTCTGGCGTCTTCACCGCAGACGTGAATGGAGACGGCCAGTTAGATATTGTCACATTCGGCGCGGAGATCACGTGGTATGAGGTGACCGTCACGCGCCCCGGTGGCGGAGGAAACGGGAACGGTGGTGGAGGAAACGGGAACGGCGGCGGCGGAGAGGTGATTGATAACGTGGGGTCCACTGCAGAGGACGCGATTGCTCTTGGCGTCTTGGGGGATCAAGAAACGGAGCTCGCTTTTGATACCCTGCAATCCTCCATAGATACCGAGATCGCTCTCTTTTATCCTGACGGAAGATTTGCGCTCGAGAATGATGACCTAGATGGAACGCTGCAAAGTGGACTTGCGTTTAGTGGTCTTTCGCCAGCAACGTGGTATATCGCAGTCGCTCAATATGACACTACTTTCGCCGATGGGTTTTCCGCTACTGGAGGCCCAGCCGGAAGTACTATCGTGCTGGCGGTGAATTCGAATGAAACTACCAGAGCCCGTATTCAGGAGACAGGCGTGGTTTGGTTTTCATTCGAAATTCGTCCGAACCCGCTCGGGCTCCCTCCAGAACGCCCCGTGGCGCTTGGTCCGCTGGGCGACGGGAGTCTCCCACTCCAGTTCAATACGCTGGGGTCTACTCTCGACACACAAATGGCGCTCTACGGGCCTGAGGGTAATCTCCTTATCGAAAATGATGATTTCAGTGGGACCAGACAAAGCGGATTCAGTGCTTCAGACCTGACGGAGGGCACCTATCACGTGGCGGTCAGCCTCTATCAGACGATCTTCAGAGATGGATTTTCTGTCCAAGCTCCTCCGCAGGCAGGATCGTTTGTTTTGAGGTACGGGGAGAATCAATCGGTCCAAGGGGCACTCCCCGCAGATGGAGTGCGGTGGTTCAGCTTTGAAGTTTTACCACAAGTGGTGCCCGAGGTAGCTCTCGCCGACATGTGGTTGAGCGGTGGCCGCATTAATATGAGCTGGCAGACCGACTCCGGCATGAGCTATCGTGTCCAGCGTTCTTCGGACCTTCAAACCTGGCAGAATGTGGGCAGAGTGAGAGCGGGAACTGGGGCTCCTCTGCAACACTCTGATAGTGTAAACACTGAGAGAACGTTCTTCAGGGTAGTGATTCCCTGAAGCTCTCTATGTGTAGGACGAAATTGCAACAGTGCATAAACACCGGCCCCAGGAGGGGATTTGGTCGCACCACTTCTTTTCTCAGGAAAAATTCGAAGAGGGAATTGCACATGATCTGCACAGTGGTCTGCCGCTGTCATGGAATATGAGGTTTAAGAATTGCGCGTGAGAGAAGCTCTGCACAGAGTCCTGAGCAGAGACCAAAACCGGTTCCTCCTCGTCCTATGTTTCTCTCGTCACATTCTCTTCGCTCAACTGCGGTCATTTTGGCTGCCTTGCTTTTTGGTGCAGACCTTGCCTCCGCCCAGTTCCTTGACGTCATCCGGAACGATATCTCCCTGCCTGAGGACGTGGATGCCGGGGATGCCAAGCCCGCTGATATTGATGGGGACGGGGATATAGATTTCGTCATCAAAGACTTCAACGGGATTCCGGGGGCGGCTTACACCCACAGGATCGCGTGGGTTCGGAATGATGGGGACGATAACTGGGCGGTTCTTCCGCTATCAAATTCCGAATTCGGAGGCTCAGATTTACCCTTCGACGTGGCAGATATGGACAATGATGGGGACCTCGATGTGGTTACCGGGTCTTATGGCAGCACAAATACTCTAGGTACCTTTTCGGGACAGTACGCTGCGCTGCGAGTCTACACCAATAACGGCGAGGGCTCCTTCACACGCACGACGATTCTCGAGACGAACTTTTTCAATCAGTTTTTCACCGGGGCAAAGTATATCGTTGGCGTTGCTACGGCAGATCTCGATCGTGACCGTGACCTGGATATCATCGTTCTTCAAGGGAGTTCAGTGAGCCGCATTGCGTGGATCCCCAACAACGGGAACGGGACTTACGGAGGAGCCCGGGTCATCTGGCAGGAGGACGGCCTAGGGTCCAGAGGAGTCGATACCGGAGATGTGGACGGAGACGGGGATATTGATATTGTCGTCAGTACTACCCCCGAGAGGCTCGACGGTGTAGGAGAAATAATCTGTATGAGGAATCCGGGCGGGGGGGGCGGTCAATGGCAGAGGACAGTGGTCCCAGAAAGTGGCTGGCTTACCCCGGGAAAGGACATCTTTCTGGCCGACATGAATAATGACTCGAACCTTGATATAGCTGGGGTTTCGTCCTCATCCAGCCCGCGTTATGGTTATCATCGAGGTGACGGTACGGGAAATTTCGCTGGTGCGTTTGTATCGCCTCCCACTTTGTTTAGATTCTCTACCCCCGGTCGGCTGCAAGGATTCCATGTCGTGGACTACGATGGGGACGGTGATCTGGATTGGTTCATTGGGAGGCCTTCTACCAACAATGTTCTCTACCACGAGAGGGAAGGAGGACAGCTCTCCCGGTCACGTCCCCTGTCGCTGTCTCGAATGGGCGAGCCGCAACGGACCAGTGGTACAGGTTTATTTACTGCGGACGTCAATGGAGATGGCAGGCTGGACCTGGTTACTCATGGAGCGGTAATGACCTGGTGGGACTTGATCCCTTCTGGTAACCCGTCCGGGCTGCCTCCAGAGGCACCGGTAAGCCTTGGATCCTTTGATGGGGCGCTGCCAATGCAGATCAACACCACGGGTTCCACGATTGACACTGAAATGGCGCTTTACGGTCCGGAGGGTGAGCTTCTCCGTGAAAATAATGATTTCAATGAAACAAGACAAAGTGCCATCACCACAGCAAATCTCGAAGAGGGAACCTACTACATCGCGGTTGGGCAATATGACACAATCTTCGGGGAAGGGTTTTACACTCGGGCGTCCTCAGCAGCAGCAGCCAATTTCGTTTTGAATTGGGCGGAGAACCGGGTAGGGGCTCCTCTTACGTCGATCCAAGGCGCGCTTCCGGCAGATGGCGTGCAGTGGTTCAGCTTTGAGATCACCTCCCTGGATACGGTTGACACCGATTCAGATGGAATCACCGATTCCGTGGAGTTGGAGCTTGGAACCGATCCCAACAATGCGGGTGATCGACCCTTCGAGACTGGCGGAAGCATCGGAATTAATTTTGTCAGCAACCGTGATCCTGCTGCTACCATTCTCCCGGCGGAGGAGGCGGGATTTCCGGAAGTCGCTCAAACGAACTGGAACAACACCAGGGGAGCCCCTAGCGGGAATAATATCAACCTCCTCGGAGATGAAATTACACTGGTTGACAGCGAAGGGGAGGACAGTCGTATCATCGCAATCTGGGATGCGAACAGCACCTATAACACGGAGAACGGGAGCGAACCCGCTGATAACAAGCTGATGAACGGCTACTTGGATAATGTGGGGCCCGGGGGCTTTGCTACGGTAGATATCCTGAACATCACCTATGCGAATTACGACGT
>PBAI01000012.1 GCA_002715825.1 Roseibacillus sp.
GCATTGAGATGGCAGAAAAAACCGCCAGTCTAAGCGCAGAGTGAGAAAGCATAGGCACAAGAGGTAGCTTTGAGTTTGCAGGATAGCAACGGCTAATGAGAATTCCCAAGCATCTCATTTCAGGGTGGGCGAGAGCTTCCTCTCAGCTTTTTTAATGCGGTCGATAAGAAATTAGGCTTTTTTCTACTCAGAGCGGTGACTTGGAAAGCAGGAAGAAATATTCTCCAGTTAGATCAGGGGGTCGTCATGGGGATTCTTAATGTGACTCCCGATTCCTTCTCGGATGGCGGCCGTTACCTTGCTGTTGATCAGGCGCTGTGCAGGGCGCGGACCATGATTTCCGAGGGAGCTGGAATAATCGACGTTGGTGGTGAATCAACGCGACCGGGTGCATCTCCTGTTACCGTATCTGAAGAATTGGCTCGAACGATTCCAGTGGTAGAGGGTCTGCGCTCCGAGTGGGATGGCCCCATTTCCATCGATACGAGTAAGGCTGCTGTTGCGGAGCAGGCGCTGGCAGCTGGGGCAAACATAGTGAATGATGTATCAGGGCTGAGGGCAGACGAGGAAATGCTGGGAGTTTGTATAAAGTCGGATTGCGGAATAGTCGTCATGCACATGCAGGGTCAGCCAAGAACAATGCAGACTGATCCGAGCTACGGAGATGTGGGTGTTGAAGTCAGGGAGTTCTTCGAGGAGCGCTACCTGAGCCTGACGGCTTCAGGCGTGGAGGCCGAAAGGCTGGTTTTTGATCCGGGAATCGGGTTTGGCAAGAACTTGAATCATAACCTGTCCCTACTCCGAAGGTTGGAGAAGCTGGTTGTGCAGGGGCGCCCGCTTCTTATCGGTATCTCCAGAAAGAGCTTTCTCGGAAAGGTTCTTGAAGATGACTCGCCTGATCTCCGGGAGTGGCCCACGGTGGCCTTGACAGCTGCAAGCCGGATGCAGGGTGTCCTCCTGCACCGGGTTCATTCGGTAAGAGAAAATTGTGATGCTCTCAGAGTCGTCGAAGCTGTTCTGACGTCAGACGATGAAGCTCAAGATTTTCTCTGACGTTGAGTATTGAGGGATATGTCTATCTGTTGTTCCAGTAGATTACTACATTTCGGCTGGAACGTCCGCACGCTATAATATCCGGCTTTCCATCCTTGTTGAGATCGACAACCTTCAGATCCTCGCAGGCGATTTTGTCGTCAATAACATGGGTGGTCCACACGCCTTGTCTCTCATCCTGACTGTAGAGCTTGATGCCTACCTTTCCCTCCTTGTTGGGATTGCGCCAACCTGCCACAACCTGAAGGCCTCCAGTGCCTAGAATGTCAGCGTATTCCAATGCGTGTCCCTGGTTGAGGCTGTCATCAAGGACCGTCCTCTTCCAACCTCCCTTTCCTTCACCCTTGCTTCCGGTCGCTTCGTAAACGGCGACCGTATTGCCGTGGATAGGTTCGATGCAGGCAAAGGTGTTGCGCTGTCGTGGAGGCTCACTTTTACCAAATTTACCTATACGGATCTCGCCTGCGCCTCCGTTCATGTCGGGCAAGGCAAGATCCTGGGACTGCCACTTTCCCCCCGTGAGTCTGACCGATCGAGCACCTTCTGCTCCCCCGATGATCACGGTGTCAATGGAGCCATCTCGATTTATGTCAAAAGAGTCAAAGTTATGAGTCTTGTGGAGTTCGTTGTTAATAATAGCGGTTTTCCAGCTGCCACCTTCGGACGGATTACTGGGAGGAAAGTAGGCTGTCACATTAACGGGTATCCCCTCACCCCCACGATTTCCTCGTCCGTGAAGAGGAAGGACTACGAGAGCATACTCTTTTTTGCCGATATGAACCCACCGCATTCGATGGGTAGTTGGGTCGTGAGGTAACTGAACTGGTTTTACATTGCCGAGAGATCCGAGGTAATGAATTGAACCTGATTGCTCCTCACTGTCGGTGTTCCCGGGATTCCAGTTTCCACCAACGGCTACTTCTACCTTTCCGTCTCCATTAATATCACGGGCTGCAATGCAGACATTGTCTCGCAGTTGATTGCGCTTATCCCCCCGATGAAAGGTATGGAACAAATGCTTTTTCCATGAAGGATTTTCATACCAGATGAAATCGCGCTTGTCGGCCAGGAGAATATCCTGGTCTCCATCACCATCAACGTCTCCAACCGCGAGACCATAACCAATGGCGATTTGTGGATCAATCGTCTGAGCTTTGAATGGGGCTTCAGCGGAGAGCATGGAGCCTGTGCAAAATCCGAGAGTAAGAGAAATGGGGAGCGGCAGAAGTTTCATTAGCAGACGAGTCAGTTCAGGGTCAGGGGAGACTCTAAATGCTCGGGAGGGAAACGGAAAGCTATTGCTTTTTTATCTCCTGCGCGGAAGCACGTTGAACCTGTTTCAATCATACCTGTTTTCTCGGATGACGATTACCGTTGCCTGAGCCGGGCTTAAGGTTAATGTTTCTCCGGGAAGGTGGTATATTTCTTACAAGAGCACTGGCGCAGTGCAGTGGAGATCCTGATTCTGTGGGTGTTCATTTATCAGCTCTACCGCACTTTCAGGGCGACTCGAGGTGCCAGAATTCTGGTGGGACTGGCGATGATTTTCGTGGTGTTAACTCTCGCGTCCCAGCTTCTGCAGCTTGAGGTTGTGGAATTTATCATCACCCGGGTAGCCGTTGTGGCGGCTCTGGCCCTCCTGATTATTTTTCAGCCTGAATTAAGGATGGCTCTTGCGCGCCTTGGAAGTTTTCGCCTGTGGTCTTTTAATTCGACTCAGCAGCAGGAGTTTCTGGGTAGTCTATCGGACGCGGTATGGCAGCTTTCTCACAAAAGATATGGGGCTCTTTTTGCAATCGAGCGAACGATGGGCTTGAAGGATCATATCGAGACTGGCGTGGAAATCAAAGGGACGCTCAGTCCCGAGCTGGCGCTTACCATTTTTCATCCTAAAACTGCTCTACACGATGGGGGAGTCGTTTTGTCTGGAGAGAGAATTGTTGCCGCTGCCTGTGTTTTCTCGGTAAGCCAGTCCGAGCTTGTAGACCGGTCAATGGGATTGCGGCACCGGGCTGCTATCGGCCTTACCGAGGAGAGTGACGCAGTGACCATCGTTGTCAGCGAGGAGAACGGGCAGGTTTCCTTGTGTGTGGATGGCAAGATTGAAAGAAATCTGGAAGAGGACGCATTCAGATCACGCTTGGAAGAAATTTTCCTCACCGATAGTGAGGTCAAAGATAATGAAGAAGGACTTGATGAAGCAGTTATTCGTGAACAATTGGATTCCCAAGATAGCGTCGCTACTGCTGGCGATCGCTCTTTGGTTTCTGATTAGCGGATATCAGGAAGATAACCCCGTCATGGGCGACACAGTGCCAGGGAGTCGTTAGCCCCCGTGGTTACTCGTCCTTTTGGTTTATGCGGATCGCTTGTTACTCCCTTAAAAGATGTCATTTCCATTGTTAGTTACCGGAACCGATACCGGAGTTGGTAAAACTTATATTACCTGCGAGCTCGTGCGTTCACTTCGCGAAGAGGGCATCGACGCGGTGGGCTACAAACCCGTGTGCTGCGGCGACCGGGAGGACGCAGATCTTTTGCTTGAGGCTTCTGACAATGCAGAGCCCATTGAAGCAATAAACCCAGTGTGGTATCAGGCCCCGGTAACACCCTCGGTTGCAGCGGAGCTGGAAAGTAAGCCTGTCCCTCTTGCGGATATACGCTCCCATGCGGAATCAATGGCAGACCGCCATGAAGTACTCGTAATGGAGGGCGTGGGAGGTTGGGAAGTCCCCATGAGTGGAAGTGAAACCTTCGCCGATATGGCAGAAGGTCTCGGTTGGCCCGTCGTGTTGGTGGTGGCGAATCGCCTCGGTGCGCTGAACCACACGCTACTTACAGAAAATGCGATTCGGGATCGTGGATTGCATCTTGCCGGTGTAGTCATCAATCATCTCACTGAGGATCATGACATTGCCATGACGACCAACCGCGTCGTCCTCGAAGATCTCCTTGCCGTTCCTGTTTCATGTCTTGAAAATGGTGATAGGCTGGCTGGAGGAGGGCTCTTGCAGGAGCTATTAAGGGCCTTTCGGAGCGGAGGATTCTAGGGTTGAAATGTTTTTTAGGTTTAGGTGCTTGTTTCCGCCTTTGACTTTTTGGCCGCCCTCGGCACCCTTATGCAGATGAAGGCACCTCCTTCCGCCCCGGATTCCACCGGCCATTTTGGACGGTTTGGGGGTATGTTCGTGCCGGAAACGCTGATGGCTCCCCTGAACGAGCTCTCCGACGAGTATGAGAGGGCTCGTGGTGACGGAGAATTCCAACGTGAGTTGGATGGCCTTTTGAGCGATTACTGTGGAAGGCCGACGCCTCTCTATCACGCGGAAAGGTGGAGTAAGTTAATGGGTGGAGCTAAGGTGTATCTGAAGCGGGAGGACCTGCTCCATACCGGAGCCCACAAGATCAACAACGCCATCGGGCAGGCCCTGTTGGCGCGTCGTCTGGGAAAACGAAGAATCATTGCTGAGACCGGAGCCGGCCAGCACGGTGTGGCTACCGCAACTGTCTGTGCCCGTTTCGGGCTCGATTGCACCGTCTACATGGGGAAGGTCGATATGGAGCGCCAAGCCCCAAACGTGAGGAGGATGGAGCTGCTCGGGGCGAGGGTGGTTCCGGTGACCGCTGGACAAGCAACCCTGAAGGAAGCGGTCAGTGAGGCGATGCGTGATTGGACTGCCTCGGTGGAGACTACTCACTACATCATTGGGTCAGCGTTAGGGTCTCATCCGTTTCCCATGATGGTAAGAGACTTTCACAAGGTAATAGGGGTGGAGGCCCGCGAGCAGGTGTTGAGGCAGGAAGGACGTCTCCCTAGCCTCTTGGTGGCCTGTGTTGGCGGTGGCTCGAACGCGATCGGTCTCTTCCATCCCTTTCTTGAAGATTCAGATGTGCGTATGGTTGGAGTGGAAGCTGGTGGGGATGGAATAACGCCTAAAAGGCATGCTGCTCGGTTCCAGGGAGGCAAACTTGGGGTTCTGCAAGGGACCAAGACATGGTTGCTTGCAGATGATGACGGGCAGATAGACCTCACGCATTCTGTCAGTGCCGGTCTGGATTATGCCGCCGTGGGGCCCGAACATGCCTTCCTTCAGGAGCTTGGGAGGGTGGAGTACACCTACGCCACCGATTCTGCGGCACTCACGGCTTTTCAGCAGCTCTCGCAGATCGAGGGGATCATACCAGCGTTGGAAAGTGCACACGCGGTAGCTTACGTTGCAGAGGTTGCTCCAAAGCTCCCTACAGAGGATATCATTATTGTGAACCTCTCAGGAAGAGGCGATAAGGACATGGATCAAGCGTGTCGCCTCTTGCAAGAATAGACGACGCCGTTGCTCACTGGTCTTTCCACCAGTTTGAATCTTTTTCCCAAGCTTCGTTTCTCGGGGATTCTGGCAACTCCCCGGCAGTTTCATGAGGCTGATCGATGGCCTCCTGCTCATCTTCTTCCAGCAATTCGCTCTCGACGTCTCCGGGGGAAGAGCTGCTTCGAGCCATCACGAAAAGAATGGTAGCGATCATTCCCAGAGCGAAACTGAGAAGTGCAGTCATGGAGATCGCGAGCATATCTCCCGGGGCAAGGCCCACAATTACCATGGAATTCATCGGCTGGAGAACTATACGCGCAACGATTTCAAAGGAGCAACCGCGATATTTGCGAGCTGAGGAGAATTTCGTGAAGTGTAGAGTTTGTGCAGAAATTATGGGGGTTTGGAGTGCATGTTGGGGGTGTCGCCCGGTTTGTGTGGGGGTAAGGCAGGAAAGTCCTCTGGCGCATTGACAAATGGAGGACTCCAGTTAGGCTCCGCGTCCCGCCAGCGTTAGCTGCCCCAGAAAACGCCCCAATACCATGAGTAAGCGCACATACCAGCCCTCCAAACGTGTCAGGAAGCGTCAGCACGGTTTTCGGGCGCGGATGGCCACCAAGGCAGGCCGTGGTATTCTCAAGCGCCGGCGTCAGAAGGGTAGAAAGCGGCTCCTGCCCAAAGGCGCTGAGATTCCCTATAAGCGGCATACCGTGCAGCACGGGAAGTAACGCGGACTGGCTTCAGCTTCCCGCGGGGAAAACTCCCTTGCATTATGCGTGTTCCGCGCCGGCTCAGTATGACGCGGAGGGAGGAATTCGCCGCCGTGAGAAAACGTGGCCGCTCGATGGCAACGCACAACTTCGTAATGGCGACCCTTCCGAGTGCGTCATTAGGGCATCTGAAAATCGGATTGATTACCTCGAGAAGATCGTCCCGCAAAGCAGTGATCAGAAACCTGATCAGGCGCCGCCTCAGGGCGATCCTCGTCAAGCATGGAGATATGATCGATCAGAGCCGTTACCTCGTGATCGTTGCGAGGAACAAGGCGTCGAAAGCAAGTTTCAGCGAACTGGAGTCCGATTTTCTGCGGCTGGGTCATCAATTGGAAGTTTTCAGGAATGAGGTGCTCGAGGCGAGTTCTGATCCATTATAGAATCAGAATATCATGAAATGGGCAATTCACACGGTGATCAGGAGCTACCAGAAGCTTCTGCGCCCATTTTTGAGAGCGATATCGGGAGGGGGGAATTGTCGGTATCAGCCAAGCTGTTCGAATTACTTTCTCGAGGCCACAGAGCTACATGGGCCGTTAAAAGGGAGCTGGTTGGGAATTCGTCGGATTTTACGCTGTCATCCGTGGGGAGGCTGTGGGTATGACCCCGTTCCACCGATGACGGAAAACGTAATGGAGGAAAGAAGGGATCAGTCTTCAATTACGGACCAGTCTTCTGCCATCGACTAAAAATCCCGTTAAAAGTAACAAAGGAGTTTCGTTTTGGATCGTAAGGCTTGGATCGTAATCGCGCTGTGCTGCCTCGGGCTGGTGCTCAATTTCAATATTAGTCGCAAGAACGCGGAGGCCCTCAGGGAGAAGGAACGCGAGGCGCTGGTTGAGGAAGAGGCTGCCGGGGTAAAAGAGGGAGAGCAGGCCGCAGCTACCGTTCCCGCCGCAAGTGGCGAAGAGTCCGCTGGCGCCGAGAGCTCAGCGGGGGCCACGGAGGCGCCTGAGACCGCTCCAGTCGTTCAAGAGCAGACCTTCACACTTTCCAGTCGGGGCGCTGTATTCACCTTCACAAATTTCGGGGGAGGAATCAAAGGTGCTGAAATGAATGGTCAGTTTGCGGTGCAGGATAAGGAGAATCTTGTCGTTCTGAATGAAAGTGAAGCTGAGCCAATTGGTCGCCTGACGACCGGAGTCGACCAATACCTCGATCTCGTTTACGCCCATGATGCCGACCGGGACACCGACAACAGTATCACCTTTGTTGGAAAAACACGGGACGGCCTGCAAATCACCAAGACGTGGACGGTTGGGAAGCAGGAAGGCGGAGGGGCTGCGTCAGAAGACGACGGCGGGGCATTCCTTCTGACGCTTGATCTCGAATTTGAGAATACTGGTGGGAGCTCATTGAACCTTGAAGACTATGGTCTCTTTGCGGGTTCAGCTGCTCCTCTCTGGAAAGGAGAGTGGGATCGCCATATCATGCTCTTCTACCAGAAAGATGGCGACTACAAGAAGCGGCGAGTTACCAAGTTCAAAAAGGGAAAGAAGCCACACTTTCAGGAAGATGCCGGGGTGCTTGGATACGCTGGAGTGAGCAATCAGTTTTTCGCCACGATCATCTCCCCGGAGAATCCATACGATGCGTGGGTCTGGGGAGACCGAAGGTCGGTTCAACTGCCTGACGTCGCTGGTGGCGGATCGGGGGAATCGATTCGTCTGGGGATGAGTTTGCCCGACAAAAAACTGACACCAAAGGGAGACAACAAGGAGACTCTTTCCTTCAATCTCTATATCGGACCTAAAGAGAATCGTCTCCTTGGCCGTAGTGGTGAGGCACATGATCGAGATTACGGGAAGGTCATGAATTACGGGTTTCTCGGCCTGATCAGCAGGTTTCTGAATTGGCTCCTTAACGAGTTGTTTTTGAAGATCTTCTCTAAAGTGTCAGATTCGTGGGGCTGGGGTTATTCCATCGTGGTGCTGACAATCCTTATCCGAGGCGCGATGTGGCCTCTGCAGAATAAGTCGACCCGTGCCATGAAGCGGATGTCGAAATTGCAGCCCCAGATCAAGGAACTTCGCGAAAAGCATGCAGATGATCCTAACCGGATGAATCAGGAGATGATGAAAATGTATCGGGATTATGGGATTAATCCTCTGGGCGGATGTCTTCCCTTGCTGGTACAAATCCCCATTTTCTTTGGATTCTACATCATGCTCCAGTATGCCGTTGAGCTTCGGCAGCAGCCTTTCCTCTGGGTGGAGGATCTGGCTCTTCCGGATACGGTGGCAACTTTGCCCATCGATCTTCCGTTACTCGGAAATGGAGTGAACCTCCTTCCGATCGTCATGGCAGTCACCATGGTTCTTCAGATGGCTCTCACGCCAAAGACGGGAGATAAGATGCAGCGCAACCTCTTCATGATGATGCCTGTCATCTTCTTTTTCTTCTGTTACACTTTTGCCTCTGCCCTCGCACTGTATTGGACCACCTCAAATATCTTCGCGATCGTGCAGATGCTGATCACGCGTCGACTGCCTGACCCTGANCTCAAGAAAAAGAAAGGTGCCGCAAAAAAGGGTTTTTTCCAGAAACTCCAGGAACGAGCTGAGGAGGCCCAGAAGACGCAAAAGGCTCTAAGGGCCAGACANATGGGAGGACAAGGGCCCAAAAAACCGAAGAAAAGAAGTCCTCGAACGGGGGGGTAGAAAGCCTTTGCTCTCCCGCGAATTCACAGNGGGAACTCACGAGTTTCACACCTAGCTTGACCGAACGGCCCCGGTTCCTAAGGTGGCGGCATGGAAGCGCTNNNTGAAGCTCGTCAAATCCTTGAATCCATGGTGACCCAGCTCGGGTTTGATGTAACNATCGAGCAGGAANAGAGTGANGAGGGAGGATGCCTTCAGATCCTCACAGAGGAAAGTGGACTGCTGATCGGGAAGCACGGAGACCGGTTGGACGACCTGCANTATCTCGTGAATCGGATCCTCCAGAAAAAAGTTCAGGATCCTCCCCGCATTCGTATTGACTGTGATCACTTCCGGGTGAGGCAGGAAGAGAAGCTCATCGCGACCGCCAGGGACTTGGCCGAAAAGGCGAAGGAGAGCGGGAAGTCCATGAAAATGAGACCGCTAAACGCATATCATCGGCGTATCGTTCACAATGCGCTGGTTGACGATAATGAGATCGAGACCANTTCCCCGCGAAGTGACGAGCGACTCAAGCGGATCGTTATCCAGCCAGTCTCCTGAGGGGGATGGTCTCCGGGAAGCAGGGTGGGCGAACTCCAAGGATCACTATCAAGACGAAAAATGGAAACGCATCGCCTCGTCCTGCCGGAAGATCTTAACCACTACGGATTCTTGTTTGGAGGACGGCTTCTCNGGTGGGTAGATGAGGCAAGCTGGATAGCGGCCAGCCTCGATTTTCCATCCTGTCGATTTGTGACCATAGGGATGGATGAAGTGGTCTTTCGTCACAGTGTCCGGGAGGGTACAATTATCTCAATCCGGTCGGAGCAGCAGAAGGTGGGGGAGACCTCAACCACCTACAAAGTGACNGTNTGTGTGGGGAAGATGGGGGATGGAGATCCAATTTTTACAACCTGTGTCACNTTCGTAAATGTNGACGAAAATGGGTCCAAGCGACCTATCNGGGTGTGAAAGATGGCGAGTTCTCAAGAGGTTGACATCACTCTGGCCTTAGAAAAGCTGGAAGATCAGAGCGCTTGGAGACGGGCGGTATCGCGGAAGATCGGCATTAAGCCTGACAGGGTGGCGAGTGTGGAGCTGCTCAAGAAGTCGGTTGATGCGCGGAAGTTTCCTGTGCGATTCAAATTGCGACTGCTTGTCGGNATTGACGANGAAGNCCCTGCTGATGNGGTGACAATGCCATCCTTTCCCNCATCTTCTGAAGGTGCATCTCGAATTCTGATTATCGGTTGTGGTCCGGCAGGAATGTTTGCGGCGCTTCGCTGTCTGCAGCTTGGGCTCCGCCCAATTATTCTCGAACGGGGGAAAGACGCATCTGCTCGCCGGTTTGATCTTGCCCCACTCCTTCGGCAAGGCCGTGTAATTGAAGATTCAAACTATTGTTTTGGAGAGGGCGGAGCCGGGACGTTTTCTGATGGAAAACTGTATACCCGCGCAACCAAGAGAGGTCCTGTGCGCGAGATCTATGAAACTCTGGTAGCACATGGAGCCCCTCCGGATATTCTCACTGAGGCACACCCCCATATAGGTTCCAATCTTCTTCCGAATGTTGTTAAGTCATTACGGGAAACGATTCTTGCTGCAGGTGGAGAGGTTCATTTTGGAAGTAAGGTGACGGAACTTCTCATCGAACAATCTTCGATGCGTCTGGAAGGAGTGNTTACATCTGATGGCGATGAGTTTCGTGGAAAGGGTGTCATTCTTGCCACCGGACATTCTGCGAGAGACGTCTATGGCACNTTGCTGCAGCATGGCGTCACTCTTGAGCAGAAGCCTTTCGCGATGGGAGTGCGTATCGAGCACCCCCAACCCTTGATTGATGGAATTCAGTATCATCTCCGTGGAGATNAGAGACGACCAGATCCTCTCCCGGCCGCGCGCTACAGGCTGGCAACCACCATCAGAGGGCGCAGCGTGCACTCATTCTGCATGTGTCCGGGAGGATTTATTGTNCCCTGCGCGACTGACGATGATGAGATAGTCGTCAACGGGATGTCGCTTTCGCGAAGGGATTCTCCCTATGCGAACAGTGGCATCGTGGTGGGNATTGACCCTGATGATACTGCGCCTTGGCAGAAAGAGTATGGGGTTCTTGCGGGAGTAGGACTTCAATTGGAGGTGGAACGTGCTGCGAAGAGGGCAGGTGGAGGGGGGCAGGTCGCCCCCGCGCAGAGAATGGTGGATTTTCTGGCGCGGCGCGATTCACAGGATCTCCCCGGAACCAGCTACTTTCCCGGTGTGAAGGCTGCCCGTCTGGACAAGCTCCTGCCAGAATTTATCGCAGATTCCCTGCGAAAGGGGCTTGGGCGGTTCAGCAAATCGATGAAGGGATATCTCAGTGAGGAGGCTCTACTGGTGGGGTTTGAGAGCCGGAGTAGTTCTCCCGTTCGAATACCACGCGACAAGGAAAGTCTGCAGCATCCCGAAGTAGGGGGGCTGTTTCCCTGCGGAGAAGGCGCAGGATATGCGGGTGGCATCGTGTCAGCGGCCCTCGATGGGCGCCGAAGTGCGGAAGCGGTATCGGAAGTGGTAGGGTGAGGGGACGGGACGCGGGATCGATTTTCGAGCGGATCCGGTGGTAGATGGCTGCCAGAGTGGGCGAGCTGAAGTTATTGTGCGGTTCTCATAACCGGAGTAGAGGTGGTGCATGAAATACTGGCTCATCAAGTCGGAGCCCCATGTTTACGGAATCAAGCAGCTCAAAACGGAGAAGCGTGCTGAGTGGGATGGGGTGCGAAATTATCAGGCGCGTAACATGATGCGGGACGATATGAAAATTGGAGATCTGGCTCTCTATTACCACTCGAACTGCGCCTCGCCCGGAGTTGTTGGTATAGCTCGAGTTGCCAGTGAGCCCTACCCGGATCCGACTCAGTTCCAAAAGCGTTCAAAGTATTATGACGCAAAATCAAAGAAGGAGGATCCTCGATGGATCTTGGTAGACTTTGAGTTTGTGGCAGAGTTATCCGAGGAAGTGAGTCTTTCCTCAATGAAGGAGGACCCGAGATTAGCTGGAATGTTATGTCTGAGAAAAGGGAATCGTCTCTCTATAACGCCCGTGGAGGGAAAGCACTTCCGGAGGGTTTGTAAGCTGGGGGGGTGGAAGCCTTCCTGAACTTCAGACAGGGTAGCGGAGAGAGTGTTGAGCCTGTTCCGGCAGGTTGGATTCAGGCGCCAGTGGTGAAAGCCTGGCTTTGGTTTCCCCGAAATATTTCTCACCGAGTTTGCGACGCGCTGAGAGAATCAAGGTGATTCTGTCCGGTGTGAATGCACGCCCGTAAAAAGGTGATGTTCTGGTCGACTTTCCCGACGCTGGCTCCTCCCTCCATGATTGCCACCAGGAATGACGCTTCGTCGGCTGGTTCGATATCGGAGCGAACGATTAATTTTTCCTGCCCGCGCTTCAAAGCGTTACAGATAGAATCGCGCCAGATTTCATAGATATTGCAGAGACGCGTTCTAAATCCCTCGTCGAGAGGGGACATTTCTACTGCGAAGTTGCAAATCGGACTGCCGTTGAAGAGGAATCCAGTCTCCGGCACTTCCCCTTCGACGCGTTTAATAAAGCGCTGAAGAATGTCCCTCAAGGTGCTCAGGGGGTCATCCCCTTTTTCAAGAGGTTCAACCCACCAGTTCTTGATGGCAGGCATCATAAGTTCATCCAGCACGGCATATCCCAGCTCATGCTTCCCGGCAAAGTGGTGGAAGAGCGCGCCCTTGGTGATACCTGCAGCCTCTACGATGCGATTGATGCTTCCTCCTTGGAATCCATGGCGATAAAATTCGCGATAGCTGGCTTCCAAGATTTTCCGTCGGGTCCGCTTGGGATCACGCACACGGGGCATGCCCTGAAACTACATACCCGGAGGAATGTTGCAAGCGAGGCTTCTGGCAGGGTTGAGATGAGCTTATCGTAAAGGTTCCCCCCTAAGAGAGGCCTAGCGAGGACCTGGAGGCATCTTTTCATGCAGGAAGCGAGTCATTGTTTCATACAAGTGACGCCGTGCGTTTTTTCCCTCTCGAATTGAATGAGTTCCTTGGGGATAGGTCATCATCGAAAATTCCTTATTATGCTCGATAAGCCTGTCAACCAGTCGCAGATAGGTTTGATAGTGGCAGTTATCGTCGGAGGCGCCATGGATGAGCAGAAGGTTGCCCTTGAGATTCTGGGCAAAGTTGATGGGTGATCCTTCGTGAAAGGCTTTCCGGTTCTCTCTTGGAAGGCCCATGTAGCGCTCCTGATAGATCGTGTCGTAATGTCTCTGATCAGGAACTGAGGCAACGGCAATGGCAGTGTGATAAAGGTCAGGATATTTAAAAATCGCATTTAAGCTCATCGAACCGCCCCCGCTCCATCCCCAGGACCCAATCCTTTTTTCATCAATCCAAGACCGTTCGGACAGAATCGCTTTTACTGCGGCGGCTTGATCCATTGGTGGGAGAATCCCAATTTTCCGGTGGGCTTCCCGGCGCCAGACGCGCCCCAGAGGAGACCGGCTGCCCCTGTTGTCGAAGCTCATTATCACATAGCCCTGCTGGGCGAGCATGTGATGCCACAGTCCTCCCCAGCTGTCTCGAACGACCTGTCCGGCGGGTTCTCCATAGACGTAGACCANTAAGGGATATTTCCGGTTTCGNTCAAGATTCGGAGGGCAGATACAACGAGCTGGCAAACGGACACCTTCCTCAATTTCAACATCAAAGAATTCGACGGGAGCGAGTTCGAGAGCGTCGATCTTTGCATGAAGCTCTGCGTTGTCTTCCAGAGTTTTGATGACGTTATGTTCCGGGAGACTAACGAGGCTGGTGACAGAGGGTGTGTCAGCGTCGGACCGCGTCCAGACCGCGAACTTACCTGACGGGGAGATTCGGTAGGAGTGTGTGCCACGGTGCTCACTTTGAGGTGTTAGACGGCTCAATCCTCGCCCGTCGAGCCCAATGCGGTAAAGATAGCGTTGGGAAGGATTCTCGGGACTCGCAAGAAAGTAAGCCCAGAGGCCGGATTTGTCGATCTGGAGGAGGTTGGTATCAAAATCATCGGTGGTGATCTTGGTTGTCGTCATTCCATCCCTCGAGACCATGTAAAGTTGCTCCCACCCATCACGCTCGCTCGTCCAGGTGAAAGCCTTGCCGTCCGGAGTCCAATGGAGGTCATCGTTTATGATGACCCATGCTGGGTCCTTCTCGGTTAGAACAGTTCTCACCTTGCCCCCTCGTCTTTGGGCAATCATTACCACCTTGGTGTCTTGTGCCCGGTTCAATTGCTGAATGATGAGCTCGTCAGAATTATTGAGCCCGGCCCAATCCATCCTCGCGAGATAGTGTTCACGGGGGTCTCCCGGAATCTGCATCCAAGTAGTTTCTGACGTTTCGACTTCTACTACTCCTACCCGGCAGGCGGCATTCTTTTGACCGGCTTTCGGGTAACCGAACCGTATAGCCTTTGGGTAAAGGTTAGAAGTGTGATCCAGCATTGTCTGCTTGCGCACACCGGTTTCATCAAACTGCCAATAAGCAATTGCGCTTCCGTCCGGGCTCCAGCGAAATCCATCCCGGATGCCAAGTTCTTCCTCGTAGACCCAGTCGAAACGACCATTGAAGGTCTGATTATTCGTGCTAGTCGTCAGGGTGCGGATGGAATGATCCTTGAGCGATTCCATGTGAATGTGGTTCTCACGAACATAGGCAACATGAGTTCCTCTGGGACTTGGTTTTGCGAACAGAAGCGAGGATGGCTCAGCGCCTGGTCCTCCAAGCTTCTTGAGAGTTTTGTCTTGAAGGTTATAGACCCAGTAATCGCCTCGAGAATTGCTGCGCCAGACACGCTCTGAATTTGTAAAAATGAGAAGAAGAGAATGATCTGGGAAAAAATCGTATCCGTCTATTTCGAGCGGAGTCTCCGCTCCCTTCGCTACAAGATCCGCAGCGGAAACAAGAATCTTGCAATCATCTGGATCAGTGGCAGTGGCGAGCCATATCTCCTTGCTGTCCTTGTATTTTTCCTGAGTCGATTTTTTCAGGAACGTATATCGATCTCCATCATCGAGCCACTTTAGTGTAAAGCGCTTCTCCTTTAGATCCTCCTTATCGTGAATTCTTTCCAGAGAAAGCGAGGGTGATTTGGGAGATGGATCAGCCCAGCTGTTGGTGAGACAGGAAAGCGCAAAAAGAGGAGCTATGGGACACGCCAGAAAAAAGCCTAATTTCATAACAGGTGTGATCGACGGCTGAAGGCTGACACGCTTGCCTTGGAAATAAAAAACATTCCGTCATCTGGATATTCCAATCAAGGTTGCGAGGTGCTGAGGTTCTTGGGATCAGACTGCGATTTCAGAATCGTCTAACGCTCAGTGTGATCGTCCTGAAATAATGAAAGCTTTCATCTTTTTAATGGTATTTGCAGGTGGGCTGATCAGTGCTCTCGGAAATGGGGCGGCCTTTGTCCATCCAGGATTGCTCCACACTACCTCGGACTTGGAGCGCATGAGATTGGCGGTGTCCGCGGCAAAAGGACCGATTTATGAGGGATTCAAAATTCTGGAAAGTAGCTCATACTCCAAGTCCAATTACGCACTGAAGGGGCCTTTTCCAGAGTGGGGAAGAGCTCCCAACATTCGTAAGGGTGAGGCGGAGAATGATGCTCTGGCGGTATACCAGAATGCTCTGATGTGGGCGGTGACAGGTCGGAAAGAGCATGCGGACAAGGCAATACAGATTCTAAACGCCTGGAGGATGACTCTGAAGAAAGTCGGAGGGATCGATGGAGTGCTTGCAGCGGGTCTTCAGGGATTCATGTTCGTGAATGCGGCTGAGATTCTCCGTCATACCGATTCCGGGTGGACAAAGGAAGAGGCCCTTCTGTGTGAAAGATGGTTCCGGGAAGTGTGGGATCCTCCTCTTGAGCATTACGCTTATTTTGCGAATGGCAATTGGGAGACGGCAGCGCTTCAAACCCGAATGGCAATCGCAGTATACTGCAGCGACAGGAAAATGTTTGAAGAGACGGTTCGATATGCTGTTGCCGGGGCAGGCAATGGCAGCATTCCTCACATGGTTGTATTTCCCAGTGGACAGTGTCAGGAGACAACCCGTGCTCAGCACTATGCCCAACTTGGGCTGGGACTGCTGGGTTGTGTCGCAGAAGTGGCGTGGAATCAGGGTGTGGACCTTTACGGTTGGGGTGAAAACAGGATACTCAAAGGGTTCGAATATACAGCCCGATATGGTCTCGGAGAGGATGTTCCTTTTCAGCATTATCTCGACCGGACAGGCAAATATGGGCGGGGAGGACGAAACAACGATTACGACAAGATCTCACCTGTAAGCAGGGGAAGTTTCTGGCCCATCTATGAGAGAATCTTTAATCATTACTCAAAACGCCGGAGTGTCCCAGCTCCCTATTCTGCCCGTATCATTGCCCTTAAGGAGCCGGAGGGATTCAACAGGGACCATGTTGGGCTCGGGACTCTTGCTCACCGGCGGGAAAGGACATCCACGCCGGGCGCAGGCGCAGTTCCGGGGGTGCCCTCGGGATTTGTGACGCGGAGCTCTGATCGAGGGATTAAGATTTCCTGGGTCCGATCTGTTGATCCAGTTGGATGCAGTAATGCAGACACTTATGATTTAATGAGGTCGGCTAATCTCGATGGACCCTTTGAGGTAGTTGGCTCATCGCTGAGGACGTCTGCATACCTCGATTCGCCTCTGACGTCGGGCGAACTTTATTACTATAAGGCTACTGCGCGTAACAAAGCAGGGGTGAGTGCGCCCTCTGCAATGATTGCTGCTTGCGCAGGATTGCCGGGATCGTGGCGCTCCACGGACGTTGGCGCAACTACTGTCCCAGGCTTCGTGGAATATAATGGGAAGGTATTTTCCATGGAGGGGGAAGGGAACGAAATCGGGGGAACGGCAGATGCCTTTCACTTTCTTCATGCAAGTATGAAAGGAGACGGTGTGATTATCGCGCGTGTCAGGCGTCCGATGAGCTCACAATGGAGTACTCCTGGAGTGATGATGAGAGAAAAACTTCTGCCTGGTTCGCGACATGTTTCAGTTCTTCTGCATCCTCATTGGAGTGGAGGACTGGTTTCACGGAAAGAGGAAGGTGGACAGTCCTTGACTGGAAGGCTTGAGCCCTTGGGAGAGCAATACGTGATCAAAAAGAACCGGCTCAGTGCACCTTATTGGATCCGGCTGGAGCGAATTGGCGACACTTTTACAGGGTCCATGTCTCCCGATGGGAGTCANTGGCAGGCTCTGGGATCGGTCGACGTCAGGATGGAAAGGACNATTTATCTGGGTCTACCCGCTTGCTCTCAGCTTCGTGGAGTAACCACCACTCTGACCTACGACCGGGTCAGGACGCCGGATTGGGAAATGCCAATCCAGCAATCGTTGAGGAAAGATTAATTCTTTTTGAAATGCTCCGCGAAACGCCAATTGCTCCTGTAATCTCTGGACAGTGGAATATCCGAGATCTCGGCCCGCACCATTTCTACAGGAATTCGATTCCCCTTAAGAATCTGATCGTGAAAATCACGAGGGGTCATTTTTCCTGAGACAACGAGTTCCTGGTGAAGAACGTGAAATTGCATGCCGCCGAGCATGTAGGCACACTGGTAAAGGACGGGCGTGCCTGGAGCGAGAGAGCGCCGCACTTCTCCTTCAGCGTGAGTTCGCTCATGTCCCACGATGTCGACCAGCATATCAACGCATTCTTGAGGAGTGAACTGATCGAGGTGGTAGCCAAGGGAGAAGATGATCCGAACGCACCGGTGCATACGCCAGAAGAGAAATCCCATTCGGTCCTCTGCGGTTTTTGGGAATCCTCGATCCCACAGAAGCATTTCCCAGTAAAGGGCCCAGCCCTCGGTCCAGAAGACCGTACGGTAAATACCCCTATGGGTGTTATAACGAGACGTCATGAAATCCTGCAGATGGTGCCCTGGAATGAGCTCATGGTGAACTGTTGCTGCTGAAAAATGAGGATTATTCCCACGCATACTCATCAGTTTGTCGGCATGATTCATATCGAGATGGGGGTAGGAAACGCTGATCGTAGATCCTCCCGTGAAGAACGGATTGTAGCGTTGCCGCCCCGGTGACATCATGCCCACTCTCCAACTATCCTTGGCCAACTGAGGAATGGAAACCAACGCATTTTCCTCAAGGTAATCAATCGCTTCCAAGGCTAGCTGGCGGATGACGGCGGATTGCTCGCCCGGTGGGACATGCTTTGCTTTCACATGTTCCAATGCGGCATGGACGTCATCTCCGAACCCTAATTCATTCGAGGCCTTTTTTTGCTGCTCCACNCACCATGCGAGCTCCTTCTTGCCTATCTCGACCAGTTCTCCGGCAGCGTAGGGTATCATTTCCCGCGCGAGAAGAGATGCGAGATGCTTGGCTCCAACCGGCGAAGCATGATTTTCTGCATTGAAATCTTTTGGAGGCGTCTTCTCCGCAGAATTGGATGAGTTCTTCGGATCAGGCTTGAAGGTATCAGCATAGGATCCAAGAGAAGAACTTAGCTTTTTGCTTGGAGCGGTAATCCACCATGTCAGCAGCGGGTCATACCCGCGATAGTAATTGAACCAGTTGTCCACAACCCTTTGGAGCTCACGACAACCCTCTTCTGCAGACTTGAACAGTCTCTCGGCGCTTTCATCGGAACCGTGTTTCTTCTGCTGTCTTCTGCTTTCCGTTACCTGCTCCCGGATACGCTGGCCCTCGCGGTCAATTTCCTGAGCGAGCTTTTCCAGCCGGGGCGCGAGTTTCTGGGGATCGTATTTTCCTTGTGCTCTTTTTTCGTATTCCAGTGCCGTGATTTTCTCAACAAAGGGAAGAAGCCTGCCAGCTTTTTCAAGGTGGTCGGCATCGTCGGTGAACTGCTGCTGGTCACGCTCAAGTTTCTGGCGGAAAAGGATGTAATCGACCTTACCCGATCGATTCATCTGGTCGAAATCCATTTCAAGAAGAAGGCCGTGCCATTCTTCAAAGAATTTCTTCATTCCAGATATTCTTTTCGGTTCCATTCTGGAGGGAAACTGCCGTTCGAGGGTCTCCCTGTCTCTTGAGAAGCGGTCGAGGAGATCNCGGAAATCATTCGCGTGCGATTTAACAATTTCACTACCGGTTGGAGCNGCGTAGCGCGGTCCGGTAGTAGAGACCTGAGCAGTAAGAAAATGGGCTCCGGCTAGGTTCAGAATTACAGTGACGAAAAGTGCTGGTCGCAAGCTCATGATTGAAGGGCGGTGGACTACTGTGAAATGTTATAGTTGGGTGGTTCGATCCCAAGCAGGTGTTTGCGGAAAAAATCTTTTCTACGGCGATCTCCATGCCGTCCGCCGCCACCGTGCCCCCCATTAGGAACTACGATCATGTCAAAGTCCTTATTGGCGCGGATGAGTGCATCAGCCAGTCGCAGAGTGGACTCCGGGGGCACATTGTTATCAAGCTCCCCAACGATCAGTAGGAGCCGTCCCTGCAATCTGTGTGCGTTGTCAATATTGGAAGAGGCAGAGTATTGCGGACCCACGGGGTATCCCATCCACTGCTCGTTCCAGGAAGACTTATCCATTCTGTTATCGTGGCACCCACATGAGGAGACCGCCACCTTGTAGAATTCAGGATGAAACAGAAGGGCGCCGGTTGAACTCTGCCCACCGGCTGATCCTCCGTAAATGCCAACCCTTGATATGTCATACCAGGGATTCTCCTCAGCGTAGGCCTTGTGCCACAGAATCCGGTCGGGGAATCCTGCATCCTTCAAGTTTTTCCAGCAGACATCATGAAATTTCTTGGATCTGTTGGCCGTTCCCATTCCATCTACCTTGATAACGACGAAGCCCATTTCGGTCCATGAGGAGTAGCGACGACCTGAACTCCATCGCTTTGGAACATAGGAATCGTGGGGGCCTGCATACATATCCTCCAGAACGGGATATTTCTTGCTTGGATCAAAATTGGCAGGCCTGCATACAATTCCCCATATTCCGGTATTGCCGTCCCGACCCTTGGCAGAGAACACCTCTGGAGATGTCCATCCCGAGGCGACGAGTTCACTGATGTCGGCCTCTTCGAGCTCGCATACTAATTCTCCACTGGAGACCCTTCTGAGTTCGTGGATGGGAGGGCAGTCTACGCGTGAATATGTATCAATGATGAATCGACGGTCGGGAGAGTATTGGATTTCATGGTCTCCATTTCCTTCGGTGAGGGCGGTTAAGCCGGTTCCATCAAAATTGACCCGATANAAATGAACGAGATAGGGATCCTGATCGGGGTTTTTCCCACTGCCGCGAAACCAGATCTGCCGTTTTTTTTCATCAATCAGGTCAATTTTACGCACAACAAAGTTGCCTCGGGTTACCGGATTCATATTTCCCGAGGCAACGTCAACGAGGTAGATATGGCGGTAGCCATCCTTCTCTGAAAGAAAAAGAATTTCGCTGTGATTGAGCCAGTTGACCTTTGGCATTCCCAGTCGGAGGGCGTGCTCTGTCCAGATGAAGGTATCTGTCTTTTCATCAATGATATTCCGATGACGACCAGTAAATGTATCTATCTCAATGACGCGAAACCGTTGGTGCCCTCTGTCGATTTTCTCGTAACTGATCATTCTGCCATCAGGACTCCATCGCAGACGAGGCCCTCGGAAATCAATGATCCCAACCTTAGGTTTCGTCTGCAAACGCTTATCAAGATCAAACCAGTTGAGCTCATGTGTTGTGAATTTATCTCCCGGGAGGGGATAGCGGCGGGTTTGAAGTTTGGCTCGTCCTCCGCCGTTGGGAGAGGACTGGATCAAGTGAACTTCACCGGCATCTCCCGGTTGCACACGGAAAGCGATAAGGTTGTTTGAATTGGGGCTCCAAAAAGGCTGTTGGTAGCTCTTCCTCTCTTCGCCATCGGAGGAGAGCTGAATTTCCATGCGGTTTTCGGTATTGGAGCGAACCCAGAGGTTATGGTTCTTGANATATGCCGTCCATTTTTCGTCAGGCGAGATATCTCTGTTTGCTCGGTAAGTTGTCTCTTTTGAGAGTTTCTGATTGGAGTCCTTCTTCTTCGCAGGAGCGTTTAAAGGCTGCTCGATTTCGTTAAGCTGACAGGTCTTNAGGTCACATCTGAACCATTTGCCATTCACCNGGAAGGTTGCTGTCCGGGTCTTGAGATCAAAAGAAAGATTCTCCAAGGGCAGCTTGGTTCCGGAGTATCTACCAACGTTCTCCTTCTGGAGAGAGGCAGCCAGCTTGTCGTGGTCAAAGGCCCTCTTGCGCAGACCCTCCTGCAGATCGATCAAAATGAACTCGCGTTCGCCCTTTGGGAGATTGTTGCAATACCACATGGAAGAACCGTCAGGGCTCCAGTTAGGGGTGATACGGGCTTTGTAGACATTTGCATATGTGACCGGCAGAAGACTCAGGGCGAGTGTGACAATGACGCAGAAAGATTGGATTCTCATTTGCTCCACGGAGTTTCGAATGAAACATGGTCCTCTTACAACCACGCAGTCTTGCCACGCTCATCCATTTAGGCACAGAACCCTCAATTTATCGACTGGATCGCCTTGCGCGAGCCCTCTGAAGGCCTGGGGATTTCAAGGTATCGGTTAATCACTCGCCCTTGAGTCTTACAAAAAAGGGAGTATTGCGATTTTGCGCAGGCTCCGTCATCCGGACCGTAGTAGTAGTCCTGCCACTCCCACTGTTGGTTTGAGATATCTGCTGAATCAGGTTCGAAGCAGATCCCCATGTAATAAGATCGTTTGAAAATTCGATGGAAAGAGAGCCGAGAGCTCTGAGGTTCTCCTGAAAGCTGATGACCAGATAATCGTCAGATGCTCCGTTGACCTGAAAGGTTTGCAAACGGACGGTCATTGGAGGTTCTGTGTCATTTAACGCAGGATCCGTGCCGTGGAGAAATTCCATGAAATTGCTGATCGTGTCGTGATCATCATCATCTTGAGGGCCTCCCTGAAGATTGTTTTCCGCGGCCCATGTGAGATAGCTCATCCGAGGCAGGTTATCCTCACCGGGCGTGCCTCCGGGATTACCGCTGCTGGTCCATTGAGACGGGTTATCCATGCTCACCTCGGAATCCGGGCTGAGCAGAACGAGGCTAGAGCCTTCCCCGTCTGCAGAGGTCGGCCAAGGGAGTTGATCGTTATAGGTAAGGTCAATGACAGGCTGAGAGGACGGTCCGGTCAGGAGGAGCTGCTCTCCATCATTGCTGAGNCGCCCGGTATATTCGAACCATTGAACGTCGGGAACGGTTCCATAGCGCGCTTCGAAAGCAAGGCGGTTTCGTAAGAGTAAGAGGCGATCGCCTGATCCAAGGACGGTGTTTTCCGGAAAGTTGAAGTTTATTCCGGATTCAAATCTGACTCCTGTGAGGTCAATATTCCTGGATCCGGTGTTGAGCAGTTCGATAAACTCATAGTCATCCCGGTCCCTGCTTATACGTAATTCGTCCGGGGAAGAAGGCTCGGCGGGATGATAGTGAATTTCCGAAACAACAAGATTTCTGCGACTCGCAGGTTCGCTATCGATAGTGAAGAGTGCCTCATTCAGCGCGCTCCACTCTCCCGTGCGAGTGTTGTATGCGCGGGCCCGCAACCGGGCAGGATACTGGAAGAAGAGAGGATTCGAAACGTTATTGCCTCCGGCGCCAGNCCGGAGCGAGCTAACAGTAGCAACCGGGTTCGGAACTCCTCCAGGGAGGCGGGGGTCACTTCCATCAAGGGTGTAGTAGATAGTACGGGCATCAGTTGACATTGATATGGGGGTAGTAGGCATAACAGAACCTCCATGCTGGCTGAAGACCGGGGCGATGATATCGGGATACATCCCGTTCGATTTGAACCGGCTTACCATTGTGTCTGTGAGTCCGCGAAAGTGGTTGTTCATCAGGTTGGCTTGATAAGACTCCCAAGAGTTGGGCGAGCGAAAACCCCAGCGGGCGGATTCAGAAATGAAGCCCAGACGAGCCTCCGCGGTCCGGACCCGGAGACGTCTGATATTTTGAAAAGGAGTAAAAGCACCATCGTTGAAGAAGTGCTTATGAATACGGTCAGCGACCAGCATTCGAAAATCTTCTCCTCCTGGTCCTCCTCGCATTTCGGACATGACGTTGAGTGGTCCCGGATGTCCTGCTTTCCCGGAGCTCGCCGGTCGAAGATAGCCGTCAGCGTCTTTAATCATAAACTTGAAGGGAACCCCTTTTACGGAAGACCCGAACGATCGAAATTCACTTTCCGAGTCTCCGCTGACCCAGACGAGCATGAAGTCTATGATGTTGGCGATGTCGATATGATCCGAGGCGTCATTGAAGGGGTCCTGACCGAGGACAAGAGACTTGGTCGCGTTCCAAAATCTTCCGGAACCATCGTATACCTCTTCATCATTGCGGAAATTGTCATTGGCATTAACGGCCTCGTATTCGTTCTTGCTCCCTCCGAAATAGCTGGAGGCCATGTCTGCGCTCCACCGCTCCCGCATATGATACTGGCCCCAGTAGGTGCCGTTCAGGTAGACATGGACAAATCTTCCATGAGGAGCGATGTTGCCCATGTCCAGCATGGTGTCGTCCGTAAAGCGATTAGACATGTAGGCTCCTCTGGAATTCATATCGTGTGATCCGCTGCGAAGATTGATGATGTCGAACTCCTCTGCAGGAGGATGATGCTTGTATTGAAAGCCCTCAAAAATCGGGAAGCGGACTTTGGTCGGGCCGAAGCGCTCGCGGAAGGCTATGCGGAAGCTTTTCTTACGGAAGTTGGTAAAGCGGCCACCGTAGTTGCTTAGTCCAGCATCTTCCTGAAAGCCCTCCCGGCCATCGGGGTAGATCATTTCAATTGACGCTGGATATTCCTCTCGGATGTTATTCCCGCCCTCATTGAGAAATCCGGCATTTTGAGTGATGAGGGATATAGATGGGACGGCCTTCAGAGAGTTCAGCATCCGTGGTCCGTAAGTTGCGCTTTGCGTAATGCTAGTTCGCATCGCGCTTTGTTCCACCACGTCAGATGGGAAGATATAGGTATGGGTGTCTACGTTGGTTGGTTGGAGCCCGTCCTTGTAGGCAATGGCGCGGACAACAACTGTGCGATTAATGCTCAAAGGTGTCCGATATACTCTTCCAGATAGGGGCCCCGGTGTAGATCCGTCGATCGTGTAGCGAATTTCAGCTCCCTCAGTCTCGCTGGAAAGTTCAAGCTGGAATGGTTCCGTGAAGAATCCCCGGTTGATATTGAATTTGGTGTCTGCGACGAANCCTCCTGTCGTTTCTCCGTTATTGGCTGCNGGAGTAGGAGTTTCGAGGAACCCACTATCTCCGATCGATGGGTTGGTGACCTGCAGGCCAATAAGCTGGGGTGATATGAGCATATCCGAGCTATCCAAGTCGCTGTTCAAGCCGTGAACGGACAGAACGTTGCGACCATTCAGAAGGAGGCTTGTATGATCGGAGAGATCGAAAACTTCATATTCGAGCGCCTCATTGTCGGAGTGGCTGGANGTTGCTTCTGAGTTGTAGGAGAGGTTCGCTGTAGCAGGACTGTTCGCAGAGAGTATCCATGTTCCATTGAGATAGGCAGCAAACCCATCATCGTATTTCATTCCGAGCGATAGTTCGGCAAGAGCAGAGGGATCATTCAGATTAAAAGGTACACGCAGGTAAAAGCTCGTGTTTATACCGTTGAGAAGTTCGCCGAGATTTCCCCCTGCTCCAAATTCTGCAACATAGGTGCTGTCTTCGTCATAGCCGACTCCAGTCAGGGCATCACGCCAGCTGGAATCATCGAATTCAAGATCAGTCCAGCTGCTGCCCATAGCAGCGTCAGCTGCGGTAGGGATGAGTACCTTTGCTGCGGCGTCCCGAGTCAGTAGCATGGCCATGGTTTGGCTGCCTGTCTGGCTCAGGCCGTATGAGATATCAGGCCGTTGGCGAGGGAGGGGAGAGCCAGTTGCCCCGAACTCGGAGATAACGGTGATACCATCGGGTGCAACTAGGGCGAGATATTCGCCTTCCTTATCAATCTTGAAGTTGGTGTGTAGCTCTTCTCCTGCTACTCGACGGTCCTTTCCGGAAGCGAATGCCAGAAGAAATTGCCCCGGCTCGAGTTCGGTAGCCGGAAACGTCCATTTACTCAGGGCGGCTTCATCATCTGTGAGGAAATATCCTCCAAGGTTGATGGATTGAGGGCCAGAGTTGAAGAGCTCTATCCAGTCGGAGAACTCGCCATCGCTGTCAGTCAGCCCACCGGTGTTTTCTGCAAGAAACTCACTGATGTAAAGATCGGCTCTTGCCACGGCGCATGCCAAGAAGGTCGCAGCGAGGATGCAGAGGAAAGTCCCCATGGAGCAGGAGTGCGAGAGCCACGCTGATTTTGTATACACGTTCATGGGATTTTGTGGATCCTACCTGTGATGAGAGTTGAGAGCACCCAAAATATCATACTGGCAGATCAAGCTCAATGGGCGCGGTATTCGTGAATTCCGGATGAGCTTTTACGTGGGGCGTATGGTCTCTCGCCGGCCCCCACAAGTGGGTTATGAGATTGCGGTTTCGAATCCAATCTTTCTGGATGGGAGAAGCTATTCGAAGAAAGCGCTTAGTTCGGTCGGACCTCCACGTCCTGCCATGAGGCTGTCGGATGGAATTTACCCTTATCGACTGGAGTCAGGACTAATCCACGCAGGTCGATGAGAAAGTTACTGCGGAGGGCTCTCATGCTCTGAGCTGTCAAACGGTGGATGCCACTTGGTAGAGATAAGGTCGTGAGTTTGGCCCAGTTGTAGGTATCCCAATCTCCGGTATCAGGAACTACNCCCGTGATTTCGGTCGTNCCCAACTTGAGGCTGATCGAACTTCCGATGGCGTTGCGGTGAAGAGCCCAATTGATCCAGAGATCAAATCTACCGCCCTCTGGGATCTGAAAACGCCATTCTGCCCGGTCTTTCTCGCTACCCCAGTGGCCGAGATTGCGATAGCGCTGCTCGAAGACAAGGCTGGGGCCGTATACTTCCGCGGCCGATGCAGGTAGCGTAATGAAGTCGTTGGATTCCTGAGCGATCAACCTCGGAGTGTTATTGATGAAGGTCTTACGTGGAGTTCCCGACACTTGCAGGAAAGCCAGCAAATCACGCATTTGCGAAAGGTCGAGGGATGCCTCCAGCCCCTCTGGCATCAGTGAGAGTCCTGTAGAGGCAAGGGATTTGATCTCACTGCGCGGAACTGTTGAGCGGTTTCCACCGATACTGACCATTGTTACAGCAGAACTTGTTTCCTGCGCGATTGCACCGGCACGGGTTGTTCCGTCCCGCAGGGAAGCTGTAAACATCATCCAGTTCTGCGAGACGGCTCGGTTAGGATCGAGAATTGCTGTGAGATACGCTCTGGCACTGCGGTCAGAGAGAGAAGAGAGGTCTGGGCCGACAGTGAATCCCACGCCGTCAAGCCGGTGGCAGGCTGCGCAGTGGGTAGAGAATATTTCCTTGCCGCGGCCGCGGTCTCCCACGCCGTCAAGGGCAGGAAGATATTGGGTGATGACGGTCTGGCGATCGGGAGTGGTAGCTTTGCCAAAAAGGGATTCCGCCTGGGCGCGAACCGTCTGGTTCTCGTGCTTCAGCAGCAGTTGACGGCGTCCAATATCAATAGAGGCCCGGAGCTCCGTCATTGAGCTCTGGATGGAAGAGAGGAAAAGGGAGGTGAGTTCCACCCTGCTCATCAAGCAATCAAGAATTGTGCTACGAAGGGTTGGTCCGTGTTCTCCCCACTGCCTGAGTAAAGCATGAACGATCTTCGGGTTGTTTCCACGAAGAAGAATCGGAACGGCGGCCACTTGTAGTTCGATGGCTATTTTTGGATGAAGGAGCGAGAGCAGGAGGGGGGTGTCAGAGGTGGGACTATCGCCTTCCGCAAGCAATTTCAGTGCTGCAAGACGTTCCGGGAGGCGTGCTCGAGGACCTTTGAGAGTTTTTCGTGCATTCTCGAATAAAGGAGAAAGAGCCGTGCGCCAGCGAGAAATTTCAGGAGACTTTGAGCTGACACGCAGGAGAATTGCGGCACTAGAGAACATCAATTCGGGGTCGATTTGTGGTTCGTCTGGTTCGCCCATGAGCTTTTTCACCAGATCCGGAAGTATCCGGTTTGTGTCTCCGGGAGAGAGTTGCCTGAGGAGCGCTTCAATAAGAGCTCCTGAATTAGCGTTCAGTCTTTCGGGCAAAATGGTTGCGAGCGCTGTGCTGATATGGTTCCGCGCAGCAGTGAGTCCGGAAGCGCGAAGGTAGATCTGGTCATCATGCGCCAACAAGAATCTCCCAAGGGCAACGCCAGCCGGTCGGTAACCAGTGTCCGCAAGCGCATAGGCGGCTTGCATCTGAACGTGAGGGTTCTCGTCTCTCAGGAGTCCGATTGCTTTTTCCAGAAGCTCTTCTGAGTCGAGCGTTCCGATCCGTAGACCGTTACGGCGTAACTCAGGATGAGGATCATCGAGTGCCACAGCGAGATCTTCGCGGGAAAGCATCTTGAGGTCAGAAAGCGCGCTCGATGCCTGCACCCGGGCTTCCGGTATACTGCTTTTTCTCAAGATGTTTCGGAGTGCGGGAACTGCCGCTTTCCTCTCTGACGACTCCAGCCAGGTAAGCATCATGTGGCTGGTATCGCGCTGCCATCCATTGGGAGAATTGAGCGCGGAAGCCAATTTCTCTGGAGATAAGTTGTGAAGGTGAAGAGGCTCGTGGCGTTTGCCGTCAGAAGGAATAATGCGATAGATTCGCCCCCGGTCATGACCTGCCCGGAGCCTTCCGTCGGCTATCATTTCTCGGGTAAGGTCAGGCTCGATCCACTCGGGATGCTCGATGACAAGGCGATAAAGGTCGGCAATATAGAGACCGCCATCTGGACCAGTTCGGAGGGAAGTCGGGCGGAACCACGAGTCCTCGCTTCGCAGAAATTCGCTTTGAACCTCAGCCTCCGCCCTTGTTGCCTGCATGAGAACCCCATTCCACGATATCTCGCGTCTGCTGACACAGTTGTGAACGGGGCAGGAAAAATAGATTGAGGGGGTCAGGATATCGCGGAAAAGAGAGCCACGGTAGAAGTTGAATCCACAGGCGGACGTCAGCCTCCCGGGAGATCCCGGAGGCGGGCGTTGATACCCCCGGTAATGGCTCAAAACTCGACTCGAGGGGTAGAGGTCGATAACGCCGAAAAGGGGGTGTCGAGCGGATGGTTGCGTTACTGCTGGATTCATTCGGAGGTGATGATCCTCCAATGCCACTTGCCACCCATTCGAGTTGTTACCTGCTACCCAGTTTCCCCAGTCATCCCTGTTACGTCCGTGCTGAGTGACCCCGGTAGCGTATTCCATTTCGCCGCTATCGGGCCTTATCCGGAGATCGAACCCCCCAAGGCTGAGCTCTTTTCCTGTTTTTGTGGACTTTATGAATCCTCCACTGTCACCGTTCGCGACATAAATCCATCCGTCAAGACCCCAACTCAGTCCATTACCTCGATGTTGTTCGTTACCCCTTCCAAAACCCTCATAAAGGATCACCTTTGAGTCAGCCTGTCCGTCCCCCGTAGTATCCTGAAGAAACCAGATGTTAGGAGGAGCAACAACGAGGACTCCCTCGCGCCACGGCAGGACCGTGTTGGCAGTTTCCAGCCCCTCGCAGAAGAGAGTTCGCTGATCGTAGGAGCCGTCTCCACTGGTGTCGGTAAGAAATACGATTCGGGACCCAGGCTTCCCATTATTGTCGATTCCGAGCGGGTAATCAGCCATTTCAGCAACCCACAGTCTTCCGTCCGGCCCCCACGCCAGATCAACGGGGTCCATGACCAGCGGTTCCGCTGCCACCAGTTCGACCTTAAGTCCCTCATGCACTTCCATGGCGCGGAGCGATGTGGCAGGGCTGCGCGGTTGGGCCGCCTGTTTTCCGAGGAGGTCATTGAAGGATCGGAGGTCTATATGGTGAGGAAAAATCGCCCCCGTGTCCTCGTTTTGCCAGTAAAGGTGATTGCGCTTGAGCCAAGCTCCATTGTTGGTGCCATCTGCCCGGACAATCGGAGGGAGGACATTCTGGTTTCGTGAGTGCTGTTCCCCCACGCCGTCACCTTCCCGGACTCCTTCAAGCCCCACCAGGCTCCATCCCTTCGTCAAAGATTCCAGTAGCCGAGTTCCGTAATGTCTACCATTGGAAAAAATGACATCCTCCCGCCCGTCGCCGTTGAGGTCCGCAAAGCGTAACCCGGCATCCTCTCCCGTTTTTGTGACGATGGAGAAGGGCTCTGGTAGAGAGAATGGAAGCTTTTTCCATTCAGAGTCTTGTCGCTGATATACTGCAGAGAAGTGGGGACGACCCACGATTATCTCACAGATGCCATCGCCGTCGAGATCTCGCAGACGGACTCCTCCATCACGGCCTTTCTGGTGGGTCGCGACATTTTGCAGGCCCCTCAGGAAGTGATCTCTCAATTCCCACCGATCCTCATGGTAGATCCAGAATTTGTTGCGCCCATCCTTTTCGGTAACAAGAAGTGCCGGTTCCCCACTGCTGCTGACCACTCCAAAGCGGGTGGCGGGCGTGATCTCAACAGGGAAGGGAGTCTCGCGCCATTGTTGTTCTCCAGGCTTCCAGACCCGGCAGATTCTTGCTTTGGAATTGCCGATAATGACGTCCATGAAACCGTCATTATTAANATCGAGAAGTCGTATGCCGTTGTCACTGCCATCAGGTTTGCGAATAGGGTTTCCCGCAAGAAGGTGTTCTGTCATGAGCGTATGCATCTCGCGCATGTTGAGAAATTTGACCTTTTTCCCATGGATCCGGTTGGCGTGGTCAACGATCTCTACCATCTGGGTATTACGCATCCAGTTGCCAGCGTGGAAACAAAGAGAGACGGCGCCCTGCTTGGCTACTGTTGCGTCAACAGCAGCCTTGTAATCAGCGATGGTTTCCGGGTTTTGCGCACCGTGTAGGGCCTGACCAGTGTAGTCGTTTGGATAGACGAATGGGAGCTCCCAGATTTTCCCTCCTACCATAAAGGGATACGGGTAGTTCTCGATATAATTGACAAAGCCCTTGGTAAGATACCGTGCGAAGCGATCAGAACCTCCAGAACTCTGCTTGAAGACAGTAGCTGGGATCTCAGGGTCGCCGGGAGAAAATACCACGCCGACACTAGTTGACATGGATATGAAATTCCCTTCCGGACTGGTGGATCCAAGTATTTCTGAATACGCACGGGGGCTCGGAGTATTCTGTCCGTCCATGCATCCGAAACGAAATCCTACGGAATCGTTGTTTGGGATTCGGGCAAGGAGATCGACGCACCCATGGTAGTCTCGACTCGCGCGATTGAAATCAAGGTGCTGGAGAAGAGGGCAGGGATGGCTCAGGGTGTGGGTTTCGAGAGAAACACCCTCTCCGAGAAGCCACTGCATGTTGGGGTGTGCCGGATCAGGGCGATTGCAGGTAATGCTGACTGCTCCGCGGCCATCGATGACCTTGAGCCTCTCAATGATGGGTGTCAGGTAATCGCGAAAACGCTGGCCGTCGCCGGACATGTCATCGATGGCAAGAACGATTACAGCCTCAACACCTTCCTCTCCGATCCACTGTGGGGTGGTGAGCTTCGGAGATTTCTGGTCAAACTGCCACGGATTATTTGGTTCATCAAGGTGCGTGAGCCGGTTGCCGGTCCCGGCGGACGCCGGCAGGACAAACTCAGCCACTGCATGGCTGAGAAAGAAAAGGCAAGCGAAGCGCATCGTGGAATGGGTCTGATGAGGGAACGGCGGTCATTTTGAGATCCAAAGGACCTCAGTTAAAGATAAAAGGGCTCTTGCGGTCCGCGAGCAACATCATCTCCGGGATTTCGAAGATGAGACCTCCCTCCGGATTTGCTGGCAGAACTGATGGCAGGAAAATTGGAACAGGAGAGCAAGGCATCGAAAGTTCGTGGGCCCGGGGCAAGAAAAAGGCGGTGAAACCCGGGGGTCTCACCGCCTTGAAACAAGAGAGTGTTTTTCTAAGGGGCGGCTACTTCGATTATTACGTTGTCGATGGAAAGTCCGCTGAATGCATCAAGGGTGCCATCACTTACGAAGTTGAATTCGATCCGGGCACTCTCGCCAATGGCTTCAGCAGGGACCGGAATGGAAAGGTTCGTGTAGTCGGTATCGAAGATCGTCATATCGATTGGAATTTCGGCTCCCAGAAGGGAGTCATCCCCAACCCGGACGAACCGAATTGTAGCAGTGTCTCCGAATCCGTCAGCATCACGGAAAGCGTCAAACGTCAGCTCGGCTCCCGGGATCCCACTGAAGTCCAGTGGCGGCGAGAAGAGTGAGACATCTGAGTCAGTGCCATAGTCACCGAGGTTCGTAGACCATGCATTCAGGGATTGCCCGGCTCCAGTGAGAGGACCTGTTGTTCCCGATGGAGCTCCGAGCTCCCACTGGGTATTGGCGCTGGCGTCATTCACGACGGTGGTCCACCCTCCGTCACCAGTTTCAAAGTCTTCCTCGAAGAAAGCCGGTAGGCCTTCCTCGCGCACTGCAACGAAACCGACTCCGTCAAAGGGAGCAGCGAATTCCACACTGGCCCGACCGGATTCATCAGCAGGAATATCCTGATATCCCTCAAGCTCAGTCCATGTGTCACGCGGTGAGTCGAGGTCCGGGCTTACAAGGATGTCGTATTGCCGTGCGGGCTGGGTGTTGAATTCAGCTCTGATGGTAAGCGGATCATCTCCCGCAAGGCTTACCGCAAGTCCCAGAGGATCAATGCCTGATCCCCCAATAAGATCTCCAAGGCTCTGTCCGTTTGTGCCAGCAAGATAAATTGCCTGGATCTGCTCGGCAGTCAGGGCTCGTCTCCAGATGGCAACATCGTCGATTCCCCCATCCCATTGACGATTCCTCGCTCCGGGGTTCTCTCCGATCATCAGAGGAAGATTCGGATCAGAGTTGAGAGGGCCGGAAAGCGTTGTGGAAACAGCTTCCCTTCCGTCGATATAAAGGGCGCGGACGTTGGCAACACCGTTCGATGTGCCAACAAAGTGATGCCATTCACCGTCGTCAATATTGAACTCGGTTGCATCACCGTGGATATCGTTGGAGCCACCTTGCCAAGCTACGGTGGGATTTCCGCCCCAGCGGTGGAAGCGCCAGTTAGCACCCTCACCACGACCTACTCCGATTTGCCAGTTTGTGGTAAATTGGTCAACGCGACCCCACCACTGGACCGTGATTTCCTGACTCGGTTCAGTGATGTTTCCATCAATATCCGGACTGTAGGCGGTCTCNGCATGGCCGCCTCCCTGCCCATTACCCAGATAGCCGGCTCCTCCAAAGAGGCCTGCGTCATAGGTGCCGGGGTGAGGGGCTATGAACTCAAGGTCGTCGGCAGTGCTGCTCGCCGTACCAGGAATAATATGAGCCTGGTCGAGCAGGTTTTCGTCGAAGTTATAATANACNGTGAGGTCNGCAACNAGGTCNCCAGCNGTTGGCGCNTCCGCCACATTTGGGTCNCNNCCCGGNTCGTTNACTTCGACAAANTCGCTGANGAGGTCNCCNTCTGANTCGTTGTTGAGGGGATCNGTTCCGGTNTCATTGGCGTCNACGAAGACTCCNGTNTTNGTNTCNGCNCCNTCACTTAGNCCATCACGGTCNCTGTCNNGATTCCGNGGNTTAGTTTCGTTGGCGATTTCGTCACCNTCGCTNGCGCCGTCATCATCAGTGTCGNCNNTGGTNGGNTTCAACCCNGCATTCANTTCNTNGAGNTCCGTNAGNCCGTCGNTATCNAAGTCTCCNGNNNTGGAGAGTTNNNCAAGNNNGTCGATNCCATCCCANGANANTTCCCAAGTGTCGGGAAGNTCGTCGCCATCGTCGTCCGTGGCGTCAGCTCCGATGGAGTAGACAGGAGGGCTTCCCCCAGCAATATCGCCAATGGCCACGATGCCGTTGATTCCAGGGCCGCTGATGCCGACATCCGTCCAATCGCCACCGCCTTGCTCCCCGAAGACATTGTCAAACGGGAAGATTCCGGGCGTTGTGATCGTAAACGGAGTGGCTTGGTTCTGCGGGCAGCAGTTGTGCTGCGCAGTAACTTGTCCGTCGAGGGTGTCCATGATGAAGAAGTTCGTGTCATCGGCACCAATATGAATGTTATAAGTGCCGGCTTCATAGCCTGACATATCGAGGTAGCCGTTATAGCGAACGGTAAAGTTCTCCCCACCACCGTCGAGCCAGGGGCGATTGATTCCGGAGATAGCGTTACCGCCGTTACCGTGACTGGTAAGGGGTTCCACCGCCTCAAGCGAGCGGTCGGGAACCGGGTCTCCGGAGGTGTGCACATTGTAGTTGCTCTCAGCCTGATTATTGAAAATCACGCCACCCGGGTAGTGCCGTTCCTGATAGTCAACGCCAGGATTCGCAAAGTCTGGTCCGTAGGATCCAGGTGCCAGTTCATTGATCGGAATGAAGGTGGGCTGGATGACCGGAATATCCGGACCGCTATCGGGATCGTTAGGATCAGTGTTCTCAGAGACCTCGAAGCCGTCTGGAATATTGTCGCCATCGGTATCAGCATTCAGGGGGTCTGAACCGGTATCATCCGCGCTCACGAAAATGCCGGTGCCGGTTTCCACACCATCAAGCAGGCCGTCGTTGTCGCTGTCGCTGTCTGTGGGGTCAGTTCCGGCGGTGGCCTCAGTGCCATCAAGCAATCCATCGGAGTCAGTGTCATTATTAGTGGGGTTCGTGCCCGCAGTAAATTCCGCTACGTCACTGGATCCGTCCTGGTCAAAATCCCCGTCAGCGGTGAGTTGATCGAGGTTGTCAATACCCGCCCACGAGGTTTCCCATCCGTCGGGCAATTCGTCTCCGTCAGAGTCCGTAGTGTCTCCCACGATTGGATACACAGGGGGGCTTCCATTCTCGGTATCACCAAGAGCTACGATCCCGGGAATGCCAGGGCCGCTGATGGCTATGTCGGTCCACTCACCGCCGCCCTGTTCACCAAACACGTTATCGAACGGGAAGATGCCAGGAATCGAAATGTTGAAGGGTTGCTGGCGTTCAGCGCAACAGTTTGGATCGTCCGCAATGACGATTCCATCTGCGGTGTCCATGACGAAATAGTTCGTGTCATCCGAGACGATATGGATGGTATACTGCCCGGGCGAATATCCACTCATGTCGAGATAGCCGTTATAGCGGACCGTGAAGTTGTCTCCGCCACCATCAACAAAAGGACTGTTCCGGGTAGAGAAGTTGCCGCCTCCGCCGTGGCTCGCCCAGGGAACAATCGCGTCGACCGATGAATTCGGAGCAGGGTCTCCGGATACGTGGATGTTATAGTTGTTCTGACTTTGCCCGTTCAAAATGGTGCCGCCGTTGTATTTGTTTTCCTGGTAGTTCAGGCCGGTCTGAGTCAGGTCCGGACTGTAGATTCCACTGGCGACCTCATTGATCGGAACAAAGGATGGTTGCATCGTGACGATGCCCGGAGTGCTGTCAGGATCATTTGGGTCGGTGTTTTCATTGATTTCAAGACTGTCGGTAGCTCCGTCTCCATCGGTATCAATGCTGAGCGGATCGGTGCCGGTATCGCTGGCGTTGACAAAAGTCCCGGTGCCGGTTTCCACGCCG
>PBAI01000013.1 GCA_002715825.1 Roseibacillus sp.
AACTTCAACCAACACTGCTGACTTCGGCGGTATCGGATACGCCGGAACCTTCGGTGTGAGCAGCGGAGCCCCCGCAGCCTTTGATACCGACGCCAACGGTGAGAGCTGGGGTGCTTATATTGTTACCTACAATCCAAGCCGCGACACTGACGCAGACGGACTACCNGACGGCTACGAGGAAATCTTCTTCCCTGGNGACCTGACCCAGCTNGGCGAAGGCGACCTTGATCAGGANGGAGTNAGCGATGNCGACGAATACGTCGACGGGACNGATCCTACTGATCCCGATGCGGACGANGACGGCTCCAACGATGGCGCCGANAAAGCCGCTGGCACTGATCCNGCTAACCCCGACACCGATGGTGACGGCCTGCTTGATGGTGTGGAGACTGGAACGGGAACTCTTGTGAGCTCCGATGACACCGGAACCNACCCTCTTGTGGCTGACTCCGATGGTGACGGTCTCTCAGACGGGAACGAGCTGGTGCTTGCAGCAGTAGGCCCCGGAGGCACTGGNGAAAGTCCTGAGCAGGCGATCTCCCTCGGGAGAATTGCTCCTGGGCTCCTCAGTGTGGACACCGCTGGCTCTGCCGTAGGTGACACCGAGCTCGGTCTCTTTGCAGCTAACGGAGATCTTCTCGGGAATAACGACGACTCACCCCTCGGCCTCCAGAGCGTCATTACAGGGGACCTCCCCGCAGGGACCTACTATCTCGCTGCTGGAGCCTACAACACCGGGTTCGGGTTGAGTGGCTTCGATGTCACTGCACCTTCCGGTGNTGNNTCCCTCACCGTCAACGTGAGACGGGGAGCGTTCAACGCCGCCAGCGAGATCGTGGCAACCGCCACCGGCTTGAATGAAGCTGGCGCTGTCTGGTTCACCGCTGAGGTAGGTGTGAGCTACGATCCAAACGTCGACGATTCTGATTCGGACTTTGATGCTGACGGATCCAGCCTCAGCGCAGAGCTGGCCGCTGGAACCGACCCAGGAAACTCCGACTCCGATAACGACGGACTCCTCGACGGAGCAGAGGCCACNGCTGGCACCAACCCACTCTCGGATGACACCGACGGTGACGGACTGGGAGACGCCGTAGAGACCGGAACCGGAACCTTCGTAGATGCGACTGACACTGGCACCGACCCAACGCTCNTCGATACCGATGGNGACGGGTCTGGCGACTCCTANGAGGTTGATCAGGGCTTTGACCCGAACGATGCGAATAGCACGCCTCCGCTTCCAGTGGTGCAGCCTTCCTTCGTGCCGATCAACGCGCAGGATTCCGGAGTCTATGGACCTGACTTCACTACTCCTGGTGTTGATTANCAGGAGAACAAGTACAACGGCGGTGTGATTGCCAACGGTCAGAGCCTGAACAACTACAACGTTCACGTCTCGGGCAGCCCGGCACCGAACTCCTCAGTGACTGCAGTCCAGCCATGGACAAGTCACGGTAATGGCGGAAACTTCTCCACCCGTAACAGCCCGTTTGTTGACGGTGGTGGTGACAACTTCACCGTGCGTTACAACGGCTACCTCGACATGAGGGGCTACGACGCAGGCGAATACACCATCCATATCCAGTCTGACGATACAAACTACTTCGTGATGGACACAGCGGACGGGACCGTGATTGCGGATGATCCGAACTGCTGCGCCGAGCGTAGTCAGGCCTTCACAATCACGACTGGTGGCCTCTTCCCGTTCGACAACGTGTTTGGCGAGCAGGGCGGCGGTGAGTGGACCGACGTGGCGATCAGTGGCCCGGGGATTCCTGGAATTGTGGCTCTCGGAGACACCGAGAACGGCAGTCCACCAGTCTACATCATCGGCTCCGGTGNGGAGGCTCCAGAAGAGCGCCTCGTGAATGTCTTCTTCGACGAGAACGGCGGTGGNAACNTCANNCTNGANAANCTGACCCCNGGNGAGACCTACCACGTCCAGGGAAGCTTCGANGGAGTGAACTTCNTNGCACTNGCAGGATCCGAGTTCGTGACTCCTGACGCCNATNTCACGGTCGGACCTCTGGTNCTTCCGTTCACAACGGCGGAGCAGCCATTCCTCCTCGTNANGGTCTNCAAGGGACCGATCGAGTAAGCCTCTGAAAGGCTCGATTCTTTCGAATCATCAGGCGGCGGAGTCCTTGAGGCTCCGCCGCCTTTCTCTTTCGCACGGCTACCATGCTCTCTTAACGCGGTAATTATCTTCTCCGTGATGTTCACCTATCCGTAAAAGACAATCATCCGACCTACAATTGCATTGAACCCCTCTGACTTAATTGAGACCTTTTTCTGATTACAAAGCTGAATCNCCTGGGAGAATCCCAAAAAATCTCGAAAACCCCCGCTACAAGAATGAAGCTCCAAGCCAAAGCGTTTAAACAGGCAGCACTCCTTGCCGCCATGGCTCTCTTCGGAAGCAATGTCGTCGTCGCCGACCACAACCCGGAGCGAGTACTCTACCGTAAAACAAACAACCTCCCGGCCGCAGACTTTACCGGGGCTCTCCCCGAAAACGTTGATCAACTTCCTCCGTTTGGAGATCCTGATGACCCAGAGTCTTTTCTCATCGAGGGAATCGACNTCGACCGGGANCCNGGTGGANTGGGCACTGATCTGACGGGCGACAACCACGATATCGCCTACGTGTTCCAGTTTTATGATGAAGATGGGATCTTCGCCTTTACCGAAAACTATGATGACCGTGTCAAAATTGTTGCAACTCCCATTGCGAGCGCGACCGACTTGGACTCTCAGGGGAACGAGCAGCAGCATACTGACGTCGGATGGAACGTGAGAACCTACGCCAACTTCGACTTTGGTGCTGGAGGCTGGTTCAACGTGGACATCTGGCTGACCGAGGACGGCGGTGGTGCCCAATCAGCGGCAGACATCGGATTTGGCTACTACAATGACTTCTCCACCAACACCGCAGACTTTGGCGGAATCGGATACACCAGCGTCTTCGGAATCAGCAGCGGCGTTCCCGCGGCTTTTGACNTTGATGATGCTGGCCAGAGCTGGGGGGCCTATCTCGACAGCTTTGACCTAAGCCTCGACNCTGACGGAGACAATATTCCCGACGGCTACGAAGAGCAGTTCTTTCCGGGTGATCTGACCCAGCTCGGTCCCGGCGACTTTGACCAGGACGGCGTAACCGATCCCGAGGAGTATGTTGACGGGACTGACCCAACTGCCCCGGATGCCGATGAAGATGGATTCAACGATGGCGAAGAGAAGGCTGCTGGAACCGATCCCGCTAACCCGGACACCGATGGCGATGGCCTTCTGGACGGCGTTGAGACCGGCACCGGAACATTTGTGGATGCCAATGACACCGGCACAGATCCTCTGGCGATCGACAGTGATGGCGACGGAGCCACCGACAGTTTCGAGATTACGGAAAATACCGACCCTAATGACCCCAACAGCACACCGGGGGCCGTCACGGTGCAACCTTCATTTGTTCCGATTAATGAGTCTCCGAGTGGAATCTACGAGCCGAACTTCGCCCAAACGGGGCTAAACTACCAGGAGAACAAATATAACCCGAATACGATTTTAAACGGACAAAGCCTGAATAATTACAACATTCACGTNTCTGGAAATCCCGCGCCTAACAGCTCAGTCGACGCAATCGTCCCCTGGNCGAGCCATGGTCCGGGTGGGAACTTCTCCTTCCGCAATAGCCCCTTCGTTGACGGTGGTGGTGANAACTTCACGGTTCGCTACAACGGATANCTCGACATGCGCGGCTACTCGCCAGGTCAATATACAATCCATCTTGTTTCTGATGACACCAACTACTTCATCATCGATACACCGGGCGGAACAGTCATTGCTGATGATCTGAATTGCTGCGCCGAACGAACACAGGCATTGCCCATCTCAGTCCCCGGGATTTTCCCCTTCGACAACGTCTTTGGCGAACAGGGCGGTGGAGAATGGACCGATATCGCGATCAGTGGTCCCGGTATTCCCGGAATCGTGGCCCTTGGTGATACCGAGAATGGAAGCCCGCCAGTCTATCCCATCATCGAAGACACNACGGATTCNGACGGCGATGAATTACCGGACGGATGGGAAACTTCGTGGNGTGGTATTGATGACCTGAATCAGCTCACTGCTACCGGTGANTTCGATCAAGATGGATTTAGCGATGTGGCTGAATTCACCGCAGGCACGGACCCGACTGACGATGACACTGATGACGATGGCCTCACTGATGGAGACGAGGCCACTGCCGGAACAGACCCAANCAACAGTGATAGTGACAATGACGGNCTGCTTGANNGNGTGGAAACTAACACNGGAACCTTTGTAAGCGCCAGCGACACCGGCACTGATCCGCTCAATGCCGATACTGATGGAGACGGCGCCCGAGATGGGTTTGAAATCGATGAGAACTTTGATCCTACTAATCCCGCGAGTGCTCCCGGTATCGTCATCGTCCAACCGTCTTTTGTTCCAATCAACGAGCTGGCACCAGGATCTTATGGTCCGGACTTCACTCGAGAGGGAATCGACTATCAGGAAAACAAGTATGACGCTGGCACGATCCTGAACGGACAAAGCTTGAATAATTATAATATTCACGTCTCAGGAAACCCTGCGCCAAACCGGTCTGTTGATGCGATCGCTCCATGGACAAGCCATGGAAATGGAGGAAACTTTTCTACCCGGAACAGCCCCTTCGTTGATGGTGGCGGCGACAACTTTACAGTACGCTATAACGGGTATCTCGATATGACCGAATATGCCGCTGGTGATTATACCATCCACATCGTCTCTGATGACACCAATTACTTCATCATGAACACCGCAGACGGAACGGTTATCGCGGATGATGTGAACTGNTGCGCCGAACGCACTCAGCCTTTCACCATCACAACTCCCGGGATTTTCCCNTTCGATAACGTGTTTGGAGAGCAAGNNGGGGGGGAATGGACCGATATCGCCATCAGCGGACCAGGTATTCCTGGCATTGTNGCACTGGGAGATACCGCAAATGGAAGCCCNAAAGTGTATCCAATTGCGGCAGACGCAGAAGACAGCGATGACGACAATCTACCAGACGCCTGGGAAACTTCATGGCCTTCTGTCNATGACCTGACCCAGCTGTCAGGAGATNGTGACTTTGATAATGATGGATCGACCGATGGAGCAGAGCTCTTAGCCCGCACCGATCCTACCAATCCNGATACTGATGATGACGGTCTCTCCGACGGAGTGGAAACTGGCACCGGAACCTTCGTCGGGGCTACCGACACGGGCACTGATGCACTCAACGCCGACACTGATGGCGATGGGCTCAGCGATGGCGCAGAAACAAACAGCGGGGTCTTCGTCGACGCTACCGATACCGGGACTAGTCCCTTCTCTGTCGATAGTGATGGCGACCTCTGCCCCGACGGAGTTGAGATTATCCGAGGATCCGATCCCAACGAAGCGAGCGGCCTTGGATCAAGTTCGGGTGCCTACCTTCAGAATTTTGATGGATTCCCGAATGGGACCACCGATCTCTGCGATGGCAGCCAGATTGGCAGCAATAACGGCCCAGCCTCTGTTCAGAATGGACAGCTCCGACTGACCGAGAGTGGGCAGGGAAGCACTCACGCCTCCTTCCGAACCCCAGCACTTGGTGGATCAGCTGCTTCCTGGACCATGACCTTCGACTATACCGTCACTGCCGGCGGTAACCCGGCTGACGGATTTGCAGTATCATACGGAGCAATCCCTCCTCNCACGAATCCTACTGGCACTAACACCAATGATGCCAACGGACTTGGAGAAGAAGCGTGGGGCACCGACATCCCATGGGTTTCCGTTGAATTTGATACCTACGATAACGGAGCCGGCGAGGGAGGATTGAATGTGGCAACCAACAACACTACTCACCCCGACCTTTTCTTCCTTCAGGGCCGACCGGTACCGAACGGTGGAAGTCTGAGCGGAACGGCGGCCATCTCCTGGGATGGCGATGCCGGAACTCTTAGTGCCTATTTCACAGGATTGGCCAATCCGATCGAAATTGTGGATCTGGAGATCCCCAATTTTACAGCTGACGATTCCTACATCTGGGCCTTCTCCGCAAGGACCGGGGGAGCAACCGAGACCGTCCTGATCGACAACCTGTCCATCACGACGACTTCTCCCGATATTCATAATTTCTCGGTCTCGTCTGAAGATGGAGGGGATACCCTTGACTTCGAGTGGAACAGCTATGCTTCCGAGGTTTACACCGTGGTCAGCTCTACGGATCCGGAAGGTGACGGACTCCCTGAAACGTGGACTCCGGTTCCCGGGCTCGAGAATCTGACCGCCACCGTGCCGCTGAACAGTCACAGTATTCCCAGCCCGGGCGATCCCCTGAGAATCTTCCATCTGCTCGCAGGACCAGTCCCCGCCCTCTTCGAAGACGACTTCGAAAGCGGCGCTGAGGGATGGACTACTCTGGTGAACGATCCGTCTGGCAATACTGCCTGGGAACTGGGGAGCCCTGTTGGCTCGACCGGTCCGCTTGAAGGGGCTGACGGTTCTCTGAACGCATGGAGCACCAACCTTGGCGATTACGGCACGGATTCCGATATTTCACTCCGGTCTCCATCCATTGATCTCACAGGAATCCCTGGAGCTGAGTTGAGTTTCGAGGTCTTCCGCGATGCGGATGGATTCGCAGACGCTGCCTCGGTTCGTTTCCTTCGTGCGGCAGATCAGGTCCAACTGGGAGCGGCAGTTGATCTGGACATGACTATTTTCGATACAGACTGGACCACTATCGAGGTTCCTGTCGACCCCGCAGCCGTCGGTGAAGTGATCCTCATCGAATTCAACTTCAGTAGTGATAGTTCGCCAGACGCCTTCAGTGGACTCTCGATTGACGATGTCAGTGTGAGTGCCAACTAGCAGTACTTCTTTTATCAAAGGCGGTGAGGTTTTCGACCTCACCGCCTTTTTTCATTACTGCGTAAATTCATTTAAATTCAACAGTCTCATCTGGTTAACGGTTCGGCAAAGACTTCCCGAAGGAAGCGTCTCGAATGGTGCTGTTCAAGCGTCCGCGATTTCGGTTAACCTCCCTCCCGACCAGCCGTTCCAACTGTGGACAGACTGATCCCGACCAGATCGAGCACCGACCAACCTCTCATGAAAACCAAGAAGCAAAAAGCCACTTCGATCCCCTCTTCCTTGCTTGCAACCTTACTATTCTGTCTCCTCGCTCTCTCCCCGGACGCCTTGGCTCANGACGAGTTGGATACTGACGGCGACGGCCTCTCCGATCTCGCAGAAATAGCCGCCGGAACGGACCCTAGAAACCCGGATACCGACGGCGACGGTCTCTCCGACGGCGCGGAGTCGACCCGCGTCTTTGATCTCAACTGGTCCAACGCTGTAACAGGCACCATTTCCTTTCCTGCCGAGAGCCTCTCCAACCCNCCCGCGGTCGGCTTTCAACAGATCGTCGCAGGATCCAATCTCGTTTTACAAGTTGGTGGCGATGAGTTCTCTTTCGTCGATCCTCAAATCGTTTTCAACACCTCTGTTGCTGGCGAGGAAATTGATTTCAACACAGAGCTCGTTGGCCAGATCAACGATTTTAACATTTTTGTGGACGGATTTACCGGCGTAAACGTCCGGCTGCTTCAGGTCGCCTCGACCGGCCAACAGGTCGAACTTACCTCCATGAGTCCCTCTGCTACTAGTGATCCGACCAAGGCCGACACCGATAGCGATGGCCTTAACGATGGAGAGGAAGTCTCCGCCGGAACCGATCCGGCTAACAGCGACACCGATGGTGATGGACTGAGTGACGGTGTGGAGAGTGGCTCGGGCACCTTCGTCGACGCCACCAACACCGGAACCGATCCCCTGATCGCTGATACCGATGGGGATGGAAGTGCAGACGGAGCTGAAGTTGAAGGAAACACTGATCCCAATAACGTTTTGGACTTTCCTGCCCCGGATATCGACACCGATGGAATCCCCGATGAGTGGGAGCTCTCCTGGCCTCTGATCACAGACCTCACTCAGCTCGGAGCTGGAGATTTTGATGCCGACGGCGTCAGTGATTCCGATGAATTTACGGATGCTTCAGATCCCACCGATCCTGATGCGGACAATGACGGTGCCAATGATGGCCAGGAAAGGGCCCTTGGCAGCGACCCCTCCAACCCAGACAGTGACGGAGACGGCCTGCTGGATGGAATCGAAACTGGGACCGGAATCCTTGTGCTTCCAGTCGGCGAGGGGGAGGAACTCACCGATGCCGGGACGAGCCCTGTCTCAGCGGATACTGACGGAGACGGCCTGAGCGACTACACCGAACTACTTCTCAGGGGATTAATCGTCATTACCCCGCCAGTCCCCACCGGAGAAAGCCCGGAGCTTGCTTTCCCCCTCGTCGGAACCTTCGAACCAGGAACAACCAGTTTTGATACTACCGGTTCTGACGTGGGCGACACCGAGCTCGGCATCTATGACGCCGCGGGAAATCTTCTGGCAAATAACGATGATGCCATTGGCCTTCTCAGCGTGGTCACATGGGATCTGGANCCAGGAACCTACTTCCTTGCNGCAGGATCCTACAACACGACTCTTTNCGACAGANTTNANNGTCANCGCCCCGNCAGGAGCAGCTTCNATTACGGTNAATGTNAGATCGGGANCNTTCGATGCTGATGCCCCTNTCNTCTCNTCCTTTAANGGNGAGAACGCAANCGGCGCAGTCTGGTTCAAACTTGAAGTNCCAGCTCCAGAGCCCCCAACNCCCGAATTCAGTGGNGAAAGNCCAGCNCTNGCNATTCCTCTCGGCGTCTTCGAGAGAAGNGGCATCACCTTCGACAGCGAGGGATCTGAGATCTCAGATACTGAACTCGGTCTCTATGCTTTCGATGGAGCTCTTCTGGAAAGCAACGACGATAGCGACCTCGGTCTCCTGAGCGTCATTGGTGGGGATCTGGCACCTGGCACCTACTACATCGCGGGTGGAGCCTACAACATGACATTTGGAGAGAGCTTTACTGTTACCGGTCCCTCCGCTGGAGAGATCACCGTGAATGTACGACAGTCTGGTCCCATAGGTGAGTTCCTGGCGGACAATCCTGTCCTTACGTCATCGACAGGAATTGCTGCCGGAGGAGTTGTCTGGTTCACCTTCGAGCGCAGTCCGAGTGGGCCAGCACCCTACGACCCAAACCTCGACGACTCCGCCAGCGACTTCGATTTCGACGGCTTGTCTCTCAGTGCGGAGATCTCTGCCGGCACCGATTATACCGACAACGATTCTGATGATGATCGGCTCCTTGACGGCCCTGAGGTCAGCGCAGGCACTGACCCCCTTAACCCTGATACCGATGGAGACGGACTTCAGGATGCGCAGGAGAACGCGTCAGGGGTCTTTGTGAGTGCTGACAACCCAGGCACCGATCCACTTCTGATCGATACAGACGGCGACGGAGCTTCTGACGGCCTCGAGATAACCGAGAATACAGACCCCAATGATCCGACGAGCACACCGGACACCCCGTTGATTCAGCCGTCCTTCATCCCAATCAATGAAATCGCTCCCAACGCTTATGGTCCAGATCTTGATCAGCCCGGGCTGAACTACGAGGAGAACCAATACCTCCCCGGCGAGCTTTCCGGTCTTTCCCAGAACTTTTACGATATCCATGTCACGGGAGAGCTCATTCCGCAGAGCTCCACGCAGGCGGTGGAGCCCCTTGCCAGTCACGGAGAGGGCGGCACTGTGATTTCCGAGAGCACTCGCCCCTGGGTTGACGGTGGTGATCAACCCTTCACCGTCCGCGTCAACGGCTATCTTGATATGTCACTGGTTCCTCTCGGAACCTACAGCATTCACCTCGGAGCTGGTGGACGCAACTATTTCATCATGGACACTGGAGATGGTCAGGTGACGGCTCAGCACGGCTGCTGTACGACTGCCAATCAAACTACTGAGTTCACCATTACCTCTCCGGGCATCTTTCCGTTTGATAATGTCTTCGGCAGTTCTGAAAACGACGATGGTTCTGTGTGGTATCAAATTGGCATCAGCGGTCCCGGGATTGACGGGATCGTGGCTCTGGGTGATACCGAAAATGGAAGCCCTGCCGTGTATCCCATCGCGCAGAATGCTAACGATAGTGATCAGGATGGTCTGCTCGATCCATGGGAATTGTCTTGGCCCTCGGTTACCGACCTCGATCAGCTGAGCGGTTCATCCGATTTCGATGACGATGGATCAACCGATTTGGAAGAATTCAGCATCGGGACTGACCCCACCAACCCGGATACTGACGACGACGGCTTACCGGATGGCGTAGAGACCAATACTGGCATCTTTGTCAGTGCCTCTGACACAGGCACAGACCCTTTCAATCCAGACACTGACGGTGATCGTCTGCTGGACGCGGTCGAAACCGCAACCGGGGAATTTGTGAATCTTGGCAACACGGGCACCAGCCCCCATGCCAGTGACACCGACGGAGACACTCTGGCAGACGCCGAAGAACTGGTCCTTAACGGCGTCTTTGAGAACGAGCGCACCGGCGAAAGTCCGGAGCTCGCAATCCGGCTGGGACAATTCCGTCCCGGAACGATCAGCCTCGACACCGATGGATCGATCGTTAACGACACCGAGCTGGGGCTCTGGGATGCCAACGGGACTCTCATTGCAGAGAATGACGACAGCGCCCTTGGCCTCCGGAGTGTGATCTCAAACGAACTTCCAGTGGGTACTTATTATGTAGCGGGTGGAGCCTACAACTCCATCTTTGCTCCCGATTTCAACATATCTGGGGGTCCCTCCAACCCAGACCCCTTCACCATTAACGTGAGACGAGGACCATTCGATCTGGCCACGCGTGTGGAAGCGACCACCACCGGGAGCATTCAGAGAGGATTCATCTGGTTCACTTTCACTCTCGCTGAGCCTAGTCCCAGACCATCAGGTGAAAGCCCAGAAACAGCCATTCCGCTGGGATCCTTCTCGACGGGTGTCCTTAGTCTGGACACTGAGGGATCAGNACTTGNAGATACCAATCTCGGACTCTGGAATGCAGANGGGANTTTGTTGGCCAGTAACGACGANAGTGCTCTCGGCCTCCAGAGCGTGATTTCCAGTGANCTCGCAGAGGGCGTCTACTACCTTGCNGGCGGAGCTGAGAATACTTCCTTTGCGGACGNATTCTCNGTAGAGGGCGGAGCCGCAATTCCGCCACAGGGTCTTACGGTCAATATCAGGCAAGGTGCTTTCGATGCCTCTGCACCGATCGAGGCTACTGCCACGGGGGGAGGNGAAGAATTCTTATGGTTCACCTTCAACGTCAGCGGCGCCATTACCCTGACTCTGGACCCCAACGTCGATGATTCTGAATCGGACTTTGATGACGACGGAGCCTCNCTCAGCGAGGAGTTTGCGGCAGGGACAAATCCTCAGGACGATGACTCCGACGATGACGGACTCCTCGACGGAGCAGAGCTCACCGCAGGCACCAACCCGCTCTCGGATGACACCGACGGTGATGGACTGCTGGACGGAGTCGAAACGGGAACCGGTATTCTNNTAGATGCAAATGACACGGGAACTGACCCAACCCTTGCCGATACCGATGGTGACGGTGCCGGTGATGCCTTTGAAGTCGCCCAGAACACCGATCCGAGTGATGCGAACAGCCTCCCCGAGACGCCAGTTNTACAACCCTCCTTCATTCCGATCAACGAGTTCGTTCCCGGATCATACGCACCCGACCGGACTCAACCGGGGCTCAACTATCAGGAGAACCACTATCCTGCTGGAGTTATCCTCAACGGCCAGCCGGAGGGCAACTACAANGCCCACGTCTCTGGCGAACCCGCTCCACTGAGTTCGTTTGACGCTATCGTCCCGTGGGCAAGTCACGGGCCTGACGGAAGCACCATCTCTACCCGGAATGACGCCTTTCTGGACGGTGGTGGTGAGAACTTCACGGTCCGGATCAACGGNTACCTCGACATGTCGAGCTTTTCCCCNGGCACCTACAACATCCACCATNGTGGAGACGATACCAACTACTTCATCATGGACACCGCGGACGGGCAGGTGCTTGCGCAGCACAGCTGCTGCCCGCTGAATCAGGTGACCGCCTTCACGATTACCGTTCCCGGCGTCTTCCCATTCGACAACGTGTTCGGCGAGCAGACCGGTCTCGACTGGTATGACGTTGGCATCAGTGGCCCTGGCATCGAAGGAATTGTAGCCCTNGGGGATACAGAGAATGGGAGTCCTCCAGTTAACCCGATCGGGGCTCTCATCGAAACAGAGGACATACACAATTTCTCGGTCGCCAACGGTGATGACGACGAGACCATTGACTTCACATGGAATAGTTTCGCATCAGAGGTGTATACCGTGGTGAGTTCGGCAGACCCTGAAAATGATGGNCCTCCGACGAGCTGGGAGCCCGTGGAGGGACTGCAGGGCCTNGCTGCCACTTNACCTCTCAATCAACACAGCATTGCCAGACCGGATGATGCATCTCGTTTCTACCNTCTTCTGGCATCACCAGCGCCCTCCCTGTTCTCAGATGATTTCGAATCGGGAGCTGAAGGCTGGACGACCGTCGTGAATGACGAGAATGGAGCTACCCAGTGGGAACTGGGCAGACCGGAGGGCTCTACCGGACCCAGCGCGGGTGCCGATGACTCCGCGAATGCCTGGAGCACAAACCTCGGAGACTATGGCCCTGATTCTAATATCTCTCTGCGGTCTCCCGCCATTGATCTCGCAGATTTACCGGGAGCGCAATTGAACCTTGANGTCTTCCGCGATGCAGACGGGTTTGGGGATATCGCTACCGTCAGATTTCTCAGGGCTGAAGACGGAACNCTGCTNGGAGATCCGGCTACTATNGACATGACGNTCTTCGATACCGAATGGACCTCGATTGAGATTCCGGTTGATGGCGCAGCACTTGGGGAAACTATTCTGATCGAATTCAACTTTCAGAGCGACAGCAGCCCGGATGCATTTAGTGGTATCTCGATCGACAACGTCAGCATCAGCGCTAACTAGGCCAAANATCTTTCAGGGCGGTGGAGTCTCGCAGCTTCACCGCCCTTTTCATTTCTCAACGCCCTCGAGTACAGGACTGAACTTGGCCTGNCTTGGGAGAAAAGCGGTCAGGGCCGTCGCCACCGCCACGAATGCAGTGCTGACCCACAGGCAGCCCGAAAGACCATGGAANAGGTANACCACCCCAGAGAGAAGGGTTCCAATCAGGCGACCTCCTGCATTTGCCATGTAATAGAAGCCAACATTCAGGGCAACGTCGTCCGAGTCGGTGTAGGCCAGAATCAAATAGGAGTGGATTGCTGAATTCACCGCAAAGACCATCCCGAAGAGGGCCAGACCNGCTAAGACCACGATTCCCAGATGGAATTCAAGCTCCACCGCTAAAGCCAGCAATCCTGTCACAGTAGCAAGGATTCCTGCCCACCTGAGCGCAGAACGAGCCCCCCCATGCCGCAAGANTGCGGGCGCCCCTGCCTGGATCAGACCGTAGCCAATCACCCAAGCNGCCATGAAAGACCCCACTGCTGCAAAGCTCCAGTTCAGAGTTTCCTTGAGAAACACTGGTAGCCCTACCACGAACCAAATGTCTCGAGAGCCAAAGAGGAAAAACCGGGCGAACGACAAATAATTCACCGCCCTGCTCTTTGAAAAGAGCTGCTTGAATTTCACCCTNNTTTTCGATCTGCCAAGATCCTGTTGCATGGTCAGCATGCCACTCATCAGGACAACAANGAGTGCGCCAGCCATGATCCAGAGCGTCCACTGGAATCCCACCCAATCAAGAAGAACGCCTCCAAGCAAAAAGCCTACTCCTTTGAGCGCATTCTTCGAACCGGTGAGAACTGCAACCCACTTGAAGAGAGACCGGTTCTCCGCTTCTTGGNTGCCGAGATCTCGAACCAGCAACTTGACTGCACTTTTGGAACTCATCTTGGTGAGATCCTTCGCGACCCCCGAGAGCGCCTGAGCGGCCATCACATAGGCAACTGAGAGAATCTCCAGCCATCCCGGCTGGACGAGCGAAAGCGCGAGGAGAGCAACCACCTGAGTCGCCAATCCTGAAAAGAGCGTGAGTTTCAGACCAAATCGAGACCCTGTCCACCCCCCTAGCAGGTTCGTCACCACCCCACAGGCCTCATAGAGCAGAAAAAGAAATGCCAGTTGNACCGAGGAATACCCGAGGGCGTGGAAGTGGAGCAGGACAAGCATGCGCAACGCTCCATCCGTGAGAGTGAACCCCCAGTAGGACGCGGTGACAATAGTGTAGCTTCGCCTCTCCATACTCCCAGCTCTGCACAAGAACGGGGCGTCAACCCATCAAGCCCGCGACCTTGGCAACAAGTTCCATCATGCGGCAGGCGTATCCAACTTCATTATCGTACCATACAAGAAGCTTTAATTGAGTGCCGTCGTTCACCATCGTTGAGGGGCCATCCACAATGCCTGATCTCGGNTCATTCACAAAATCCGTGGATACCAGAGGCTTCTCTTCAAAGCCGAGTATCCCTCTTAGCTCTCCATTTGCGGCTTCTCTCAGATACTGGTTGACCTCCTCAGCTGTNGTATNCCGTGTCAGTTCAAACACACAGTCCGTGAGACTGGCATTGAGCAGGGGCAAGCGAACCGCCAGACCATTCAATTTACCCTTCAGCTCAGGGTAAATCATCGTTATGGCGGTAGCCGAACCCGTNGTGGTAGGTATCAGTGANTTCAGTGCCGAACGCGCTCTTCGGAAGTCCTTGTGAGGGGCATCCACCACCACTTGTGTATTGGTGACATCGTGCAGGGTCGTGATNAGCCCGTGGACGATTCCCAGCTCCTCCTGAATCACCTTTACGACCGGNGCAATGCAATTGGTCGTGCAGGAAGCGGCGGTGATCAGGTCGTGCACAGCGGGATCGTACAGGTGATCATTACATCCCATCACAATATTTAGCGCTTCTCCGACNGGAGCTGCCACCACGACCTTTCGNACACCACCATCGAAGTAGGGTTGGAGCAAATCCGCGGTTCGAAAGGCCCCNGTGCTNTCNACNACCAGATCGATCCCCATNCCNGCCCAGTCTACCTCGCCNGGNGTGGCNTTATCGCTAAAAGTGACTTCCCTGCCCCCAACCAGAAACCGGTCTTTTCCACCTTCAATATCACGATCCCAGCGGCCGTGAACTGTATCATACTCCAGCAGGTGTGCCGCCATTTCGCATCCACCCTTGAACTCGTTAACGTGAACAATCTCAATCCCCTCATCATCCCACCCCGCCCTGAATCCAAGGCGTCCAACCCTTCCAAAACCATTGATTCCTACTCGTATACTCATTTGTTTTCGGTGCTTTGAATGATTCTCAACAACAAGACTTCGTCTCATCTCTCTGATCCAAAGTCGGAAGACAGAGTTCTGGTCGACCTTGGCAACAATCCTGAGAGAGAAAATCTATCAATTGCCGGAAACCCTCTGCGCAAACTCCATACGAGATGGTCCGCCCGGACCGTTCGGATTCAATCAAGCCGGCCCGGCTCAATTCTTTGAGGTGAAAAGATAAAGTAGGTTTCGGAACTTCCATGGCTTCGGCCAATTCCCCGGCACGGAGTCTTTCCGACCGGACCAGCAACCGAAAAACCTCTAGTCGGGAAGGATGCGCAAGAGATGTCAGTGCCTGCACCGCGGCCTTTATTTTCATAATTATAGAAATATCAAATTAATAGGCCCGAGTCAACCCGTGCCCGCAGTTGAAGTGAAATACGACCTTTAAGACTCCAATATTTGCCCGATTGACCTCTTTTTTCCCAGTGGTAAGATAACGGCGTGATACGGAGACTAACAGGATCTGGCCTGACTCTGGCGATGATAGCGCTCATCGTCCTGCGTATCCCTGCCTTGGGCTTCTGCCCTTGCGAGCAGGATCTGACCTTTAGCGGCGGATTCTGCTGCGAAGATCACGCTACATTGTGCGGTTTCGGCTCCAACTGCTGCTCGAGCGAATCCTCCGAAGAAGAAAAGTCATGTCAGGATTGTTTGATTGTCCTGTCTTTCGACCCCGGTGATTTCAACTGGTCTGGGCCCCGAGCTCAATTCTTGGACCTCAAGACCGCTCCCACGGCTCTGCCGGCAGGGAGACAGAATGGCTATAAGCCTGAGAGAGCTCCCCTGTCTCTCAACAGTCCAACCCGCAAAACTGAGCCCCCAGGACAAACTGTGGTTCTCATGAAGACGGGAATCCTGAGACTTTGACGGTCAAGGCTGCCGGCAAAATCCTTGCCGTTGCAAACACGCCGACTCGTCGCTGATGTCAGCGACCTCTTTATCTCATCCGGGAACTATTGTCCCGGTAAACTTTCGGGCTCCACTCCCGTTACTCCCAATGAATCTCGAGAAAATTACCTCCCTGAAGGAATCCACCCAGAATTCCAACTCCTCTAGAAGCAGGCGTCTGCCTGCTGTGCTTCTGCCTGTCGGTCTGCTTATCGCGTTTGTTGCCGTATTTGGACTGATGTTCGGCTCCCGCCTGCTGCCCGCCACAGAAGTAACTACTGCTTCCGTTATTGCTCTCCGTCTCAATCCAGATCAGAGCACTAACCAGAAGCCGGGCAACAAGGTGGAGAGCGACCGAACTACGGTCCTCTTTCAATCCTCGGGATGGATAGAACCAGATCCATATATCATCAACGTGCCGGCTCTTATCAACGGCGTTGTTGATGAGGTCTTCACCCTCGAGGGGCAACACGTGGAAAAAGGCGATACTCTGGCTACCCTCATTGATGATGATGCTCTGCTGGACGTAGAGCATGCAACGAAGGCGATTGCCACGCTTGATGCCATGAAGATCGCCCACTGCGCACAGCTTCCGGTCCTGAATGCTGAGATGCAGGGTGTCCAAAAACAAATTGAAGCAGCAAGAGCCTTGCACGCCGAGCTCCTTGACGCGGCCACCCGGCTGGCCTCAGTCCCATCGGGATCGGTCTCTGCCCTCGCGGTTAGGCAGGCACAACTCAAGGTTGACGCTCAGAAGGCTGTGATCGATGAGGCGACGGCCAACCTTGCGGGTGTGATCGCTAAAATCAACAAGGTTAACCTTGAGAAAATTTCCGTGAACGCGGAGATCAGCGCGGCCCAAACTGAACTCGCCCGAAAGAACCTTGCGCTGGAAAGAACGATTATCAGGTCTCCCATCAACGGAATTGTTCTCCATCTTCACGCTGAGCCGGGGAAAAAGAGGATGCTCACCAGCGATGATCCGAAGAGCGCCAATATTGTCGAACTTTACGATCCGGAAAAGTTACAGGCTCGTATTGACGTCCCCCTTTCCGAAGCCGCATCACTTCAGATCGGTCAGGCGGTGTCCATCACTACTGACTTACTCCCAGACACTCGTTTTGCAGGAGAAGTAACCCGCATCATGGGTGAAGCTGACCTGCAGCGCAATACCCTCCAAGCCAAGGTTCGTCTGCACGAACCGGATACCCGCCTGCGCCCCGAGATGCTGGTCAGAGCTGCTTTTCACCCGAGTGGCGGTAGTGGTAACACAGCGGCACAAAAGGGAGGAACGGCTCAGAGATTAACCCTCTTCGTGCCAGCCAACTCTCTCTTTGAGCGGTCTCAGGAGTCGGCCCGGGTCTGGTCAGCTGACCGGGGTCGCGCGCGCCTGCGGACCCTTATTCTCGGGCCCGAGAAACGCGAAGGATACATTCAGGTGATCGAAGGGCTTAAACCCGGAGACCAGGTAGTCCTGCCCCCCTTTGACGGGCTCAAAGAAAATCAACGGATCAAATCTTCTCCAAGTAGATGAGTGGAACTAACAAGTCTCAACCAGCCGATTCCATGTCGGACAGCCTGATTCAGATTCGTAATCTGACCAAGTCTTTCACCAAGGGCCAGAGCGTCATAACTCCCTTGGATAGTCTGAGCCTCGAAGTCTCAAGAGGTGAGTTTCTGGCCCTGATGGGACCATCCGGATCCGGAAAAACGACCCTGCTCAACCTGATTGCGGGAATCGATACTGCCAGTAGTGGCGAACTCCTTGTCGACTCTCAGGATCTGGGGTCCTTGTCCCGGGCCCGGCTGACCAAGTGGCGCTCTCTGAACGTAGGGTATATCTTCCAGCTCTACCACCTCGTCCCTATCCTTTCCGCGTTTGAAAATGTGGAACTACCGCTTCTGCTGCAACCTCTCACCCGGTCTGAACGCAGGGCCCGGGTCGAAGCAGCACTCGACCTTGTCGGGCTCTCAGACCGCATCCACCATCGCCCGGCCGAGCTTTCGGGAGGACAAGAACAACGGGTTGCTATCGCTCGTGCCATCGTCCACGACCCAAAGCTGCTTGTCGCAGATGAGCCCACTGGTGACCTCGACGGAGAATCAGCGAGCTCCATCCTCGAACTCCTCCGCTCCCTGTCCCGCGACCACCAAAAAACCATCGTGATGGTCACTCATGACCCTAGGGCAGCTGCAGTTGCAGATCGCTCTCTCCATCTCGAAAAGGGTCAGTTAGTCAATACCGCAGGATAATATGACATTTAGCTATTAATTGCCATGCTCTCCCTCGCCCTCAAAAATATCTTCCGCTACCGTCTACGCTCTTCCCTCACCATGGCAGGGGTGGCCACTGGCATGTTCCTTTTTACCACGGTGGAAACCATGCAGCAGTCTCTCGCCCGGGTTACCAGATCCGAAGCTGATGACACTACCCTTATTGTTTACCGTGAAAACAGGTTCTGTCCTTCAACCTCCCGACTCCCGGAATATTACCTCTCTTCAATTGAGAAGATCGAAGGTGTGCGCAGGGTTATTCCAATCCAGATCGCGGTTAATAACTGCGGCGCCAGCCTCGATGTGATCACCTTCCGCGGCGTCCCTCCAGAGAACCTGCTCAAGTATAATCCTGACCTCGAGGTGGTCGATGGCTCATTCAAGAATTGGACCAGCCGATCCGACGCCGCCCTTGTAGGACAAACCTTCGCGCAACGCCGGAATCTCCAAACTGGCGACCAGTTTGAAGCAGTAGGCGTCAATGTTTACGTTGCAGGCATCATCAAATCCAACGAGGCTCAGGACAATAATGTAGCCTACGTTCATCTTCCCTTCCTCCAGCAAGCATCCAAGGTTGGTCTCGGAACGGTGACCCAGTTCAACGTAAAGGTCGAGTCCGCAGAGCTCCTCGATGCCGTTGCTACAAAAATTGATACTACCTTCCGTTCCGACTCCCAGCCGACGGTCACCCGCCCGGAGAAAGCCTTCTTTGCAGAAACTGCCAAGCAGATGATAGAACTCATTGGGTTTACCCGCTGGCTCGGCCTCGGTGCAGTAGCTGCTGTGCTCGGGTTGGTAGCGAACGCTGTCCTCCTTATTGTCCGCGGGCGTATCAAGGAAACTGCAGTCCTGCAAACTCTTGGCTTTTCCCGCCTTCGGATCGCCTGCCTGATTACCTGCGAAGGTCTGCTTCTCGGACTTCTTGGAGGGGCTGTCGGAGTCGTTTCTGCGATTCTTTTCCTGCACTGGCAGTCCTTTACTCTGGGTAATGAGGGTCTGACTCTGGCGATTACTCCGAGTATCACAGTCCTTTTCAATGGTCTCCTCGTTGCCCTTGTTCTCGGCTTCACTGCCTCCCTCTACCCCGCCTGGCGAGCGTCCCGTCAGCCTCTGGTGGAATCACTGAATACAGGTTGAATCTCTAGTCTTCATTCTCAATGCTCCCAATAACCTACGCAATCAGGAACCTGTTCCGTGATCCTGTCCGTCTTCTCCAGACGGTGGGAGGTAGCGCCTTGGTCGTCCTTCTTGTGATAGCGGCAGCGTCTCTTAATCACGGTATGGAGGAATTGCTGCAAGCTTCCGGATCAAGCAAGAATGTAATCCTCGTTGGAACAGGCAGCGAAGAAAGCGTAGAGCGCTCCGAGGTGCGTTTAGAGGCTGAGGCGGCTGCCGCCACTGCGGTTGCCGGGCTCGCCGACCCCCTTGGCAACACAGCCGCCTCCGGTGAGATCATCTACATGGCTCCCCTTGCCATCCCCGGAGGACAGGAAAAGCCCTCTCTGCTCCGGGGAGTTACCGAAAAAGCTCTTCTGGTCCATCATCGCGTTCGAATCCTTGAAGGCTCATTTCCAAGCTCTGGTGAGGTAATGGTCGGGCGCCTCATGCACCGTCGATTTGGCGTACCCGCTGAAGATTTCTTCCCCGGCAGGACCCTCCTCTTCGGGAGAGATGAATTCCGTATTTCCGGAGTCTTCGAAGCCTCCGGAACCGTGCTCGAATCCGAAGCATGGTTCGATCGTAACGATCTTGCCACCATCACTCAGAGGGATTCGCTCTCTGCAGTCTATCTTCGTCTCGATGAAGCCGAGTTTGATGATGCCCACGTCTTCACCCTTCAGCGCAATGACCTTGAACTCTCCGCGATCGGGGAAGACCAGTATTATGATAAACTCAGCACATTCTATGCCCCTATCCGGGTCATGATCTGGATAACTGCTGCCCTCGTGGCAGCAGGCGCCCTCTTTGGAGGGCTAAATACCCTTTATGCAGCATTCGCTTCACGTATCCGCGAGATGGCCAGCCTTCAGTGCATCGGCTACACGCGCAGAGCTCTTCTTCTCTCTCTTATTCAGGAATCCCTCCTTGCAACTCTCAGTGGATCTCTTGTTGCCTTTACGATGGCCCTCGTGCTTCTCGATGGGGTCGACATTCCATTCTCGCTGGGCACTTTCACCGTGGAGCTCACTCCTTCAATTATTCTGATCGGGCTGGTAACAGGTATTTCCTTGGGCACTCTGGGCACACTACCTCCTGCTCTTCGCTGCCTCCAGCCTGCTCTCCCCGTTGCTCTTCGCTCCTCCTGACCTCTTCCCGCGATGCCATCCTGCTGCTCTAAACCTCCTGCCGAACCACCAGAGTCATCCTCCTGCTGTTCCTCACAGCGCAGGATCGACTGGCTCTTCTGGTTCTGCCTTGGTGCGGTTGTAGCAGCCTGCATCCTGCACCTCATCCTCCCTGAATCTCTCTCCGAAAGCAGACTCGGTGCATTTGCTCATGGAGCCTACGAAATGCTGGCCAGGATGTGGTGGGGAATTCTTCTGGGTATCGTAGCGGTTGGATTCATCGGCATGATTCCGAGACAATTCATTACTGCAATCCTCGGGCCAGGAGGGCGTTTCAGCGGTATCCTCCGCGCCTGTGGAGCCGGTCTCCTTCTCGACCTCTGCAACCACGGCATTCTCCTCGTAGGAATGAAGCTCTATGAGCGAGGCGCCTCCCTCGGGCAGATTTTTGCCTTTTTGATCGCCAGTCCATGGAACTCCCTGTCGACCACCCTCATTCTTATAAGCCTTATTGGTGTCAAGTGGACCCTCGCCATTATCGGCCTCTCCGCTGTCATCGGCGTGACCACGGGCCTTATCACAGAATCTCTTGTCAGAACCGGCATCCTTGGTCCTAACCCGAACCAGAAAGATCTCCCCTCGGGATTTCGGTTCTGGTCCGCCGCAAAGGAGCATTACGCAAAAGCGGTCTTCAACAGGGCCTTTTTTCTCAAGCATTCCAAGCGTGCAGTCAGCGAATCCCGTATGATCCTGCGCTGGATCCTTCTTGGCATTGTCATCGTTGCGACTCTTCGGGCGCTCTTTGATCCCGCCACCTTCAGCCAGTGGTTCGGACCGACAGTTGCCGGGCTGGCCCTGACTTTCCTTGCTGCCACCTTCATCGAAGTCTGCTCCGAAGGATCCAGCCCGCTCGCCTCCGACCTCCTTACCCGAGCAGGAGCTCCCGGTAACGGATTTGCTTTTCTCATGGCAGGAGCGGCAACGGACTATACCGAGATACTCGCTCTTCGAGAAACCACCAAGTCCTGGAAACTTGCTTTTGCACTTCCTTTGCTCGCCTCTCCCCAGATCCTGATTGTCGCCCTGATTCTCAACCAGCCGCTTCACTGCTAGCACTTCAAAAATCCATCGTAACACATTATGAAAAATTACTTCAGACTCCTGTTCACCATTACTCTCTGTCTCGCAGTCACCTCATGCGGAGGCGGAGATGATGAAGCCTCGAATAACGAGAATACCGCTTCGTCCGCTTTTGACGCCCTTCAGGCCTTACTTCTGCCCAAAGCCCCGGAGGGTCCCCTCACTATTACAGAAGCACGTAAGAAGCCCACCCCGGGAACAAAGATCATTGTCTCCGGCAAGGTGATGGGTAACAGAAATCCAATCATTCAATCTCGCGCCCTCCTGACTCTTGGAGATCCTGACAGACTTGACTCCTGCGACCTCATACCTGGCGATGATTGTCCCACTCCCTGGGATGTTTGCTGTTCCGATCCGGATGTCGTGCGAGCCAGTATCGCGACAATTCAGGTCATTGATGAAAACGGCAAACCGGTCAAATCGGGACTACGGGGATTAGGTGGTCTGCAGGAGCTCAGTAATCTGATTGTGGTCGGCGAAGTAGCGAAGGAATCCAACGCAGAAAACTTTCTCGTTAATGCGACGGGGATTCACGTCATTGCCTCAAAAGCGGCTGGAAGTAATACAACAAAGCCGTGATCCGTCTTCCTCTCATCATAGTTCTGCTCTCGACGCTCCTGACTTCCTGCTCGCAATTCCTTCCGAGGAAGAAGCCTCAGGAGTCGCTACCACAGCGGTCTGGGTGGAGGCACGCACCATCCTGGGCACATAAAGCCCTTCAGCAGAACTGGTGGAAAGACTTCGCAGATTCTCGTCTGGATTCACTCATCGACACCGCCCTTTCCCGTAATCCCGACCTTGGAATTCTCAGCAAACGATTGGAGCGCTCCCGCGCTCAGACCCAACAGGCTCGAGCCGCCGCCTGGCCTGCTATTAACCTGAACAGCAGGTTTCTTCCCGGCCGCGAACAGAGCTCTGCAACAGGATGGTCTCCAATCGATCTCAAACCGTGGGCGAACGACGGTTCCGTCTCTTGGGAAATAGATCTCTTTGGCCGAATTGCAGCAGGCACACGGGCCGCCCGGGAAGCAGAACAGGCCGCGTTATGGGATCTCCATGCTGGCCGGCTCCTTACTGCCACTGCGGTTGCCGGAGCTCATTTCCGCATTCTCCGTCTCAATGAGGAACACGCCTTGGTGGCAAGTTCTGTCTCGGCGAACCAGAAGATCCTCACCTTTCTCCGGGCAAGAAAAGAGGCAGGTCTTGTCTCGGAGACCGTAATTCTCAGGCAGGAGGCCGAGCATGAAAGACTTACCAGATCACTTCTTGATCTCGAACGCCTGCGCGGACTCGCTCTCCTGCAGCTAGAAAACCTCTGCGGAGGAGAGTCGATCCCCCTCCCGGCCGGTCATCTTTCCACCTGCCGGACCCCTCCCCTTCCCGGGCGGACCAGCGCAGCAGTTCTCGCACAACGCCCCGACATGCTGGCGTCAGAAGCACGCCTGAGATCGGCCTTTGAGCTCGAAGAGTCAAAGCGCCTCAACCTCCTTCCTTCTCTTGCACTTGGTGGAAGTGCGCGGGCTCGAGGCCCCTCACTACTTTCGGACTTCCGCCAGTGGATGGCTCAGGTCGGACCAAGCTTGGAAATTCCCATCTATTCACCCTCTCGCATCGCAAGTGTCGCTGCGGGCCGGGCAGCAACTAATGAAGCTGCGGCACTCTATCGGAAACGAGCCATCACCGCCTTCAAGGAAGTTGAATCCTCTTATCTCAATCTAGGTAACCGCCACAATCAGCTCCAAGCTGCGAAGCGCGAAGTTGTAGCCTTGGAAAAGGCCCGCCGGAATACATTGGCCACCTTCGAAAATGGACTCGTCTCCCAGATTGAGCTTCTGGAAAGTGAGCGTCGCAGCCTGGAGGGTAAGCGCCAGGAGCTCGCGATTCGGCATGCGCTCTTAAGAGACCACCTCACTCTGATCCGGGCACTTGGAGGCGGCAGCCAGAACAAGAATCCCAGAAAATAGATGAATCAAAATCTGGTTCGATTTGACCGACCTTTTATGTAACCGTAGTTTCTGTTCATCTTTCCCCTCGTTGGAACATTTTCATGAAGGCCTTACAGAATTTACAAAATCACTCGCGCGTCTGGTGCTTGACCATGGTGTGCCTTACCGCCCTGCTCCAGCTCACTCAGGCAGCACCTGATGATCACAAGCATCACGAACACCATAAGCACCACAGCCACGCGTCGATGGCCGGCCCCAATGGAGGCAAGGTACTTCATGAAGTTCACCCTCACGCAGAGCTTTTCGTAACAAAGGACCGTAAATTGCAGATCACCTTCCTTAGCGAAACCGGTAAGGCGGTCTCACCGGGACAGCACACCGTAAAGGCGGTCTGTGGTAAAAGAACACGTCCGACCCGGATGCAATTCATCCGTAAGGGCAGCGCCTTTTTGTCTAAGCAGCTCTTACCGTTTGGGAGCAAAATTCCTACCGTAGTTCAAATAGGAAAGGGCTCCGGTAAAAAACCTGTTATCATCCGACTCAATCTGGATCTGGGAAAATGTCCGGACTGCAAAAAGCCCAAATACGCTTGTCTCCCATCAGATTGCAACAAATCCAAGACGACTCCCACAAAACGGTAGGGAAAGACTCCGCAGCTCCCGATTTCAAAGGGAGGTGCCTGTTGCACGCCGGGTCCTGCGCTTCAGAAAAATAGCGACAGCAAATCCAGCAGACCCCATGACCATGGACATGACCATGATCTGGTAACGGACTGCTTCCATGGGGTCGGCTCCCGCAATGACCTGCCCCGTCATGATACCTGGCAGCGAAACGAGCCCGACCGCAAGAAAAGAGTTAATCTGAGGGATTAGCGCCGCATTCCAGGCCGTATTGCGTGCATGAACTGAATCTTTACCGCTTCTGATCTCCGCATCAAAGCGCTCGGCACTGAGAGTGACCGCGGTCATCGCGTTAGCAAACACCATCCCGGAAAGGCTGATCGCATATTTGGGGTCATACCACGGATCGACGGCGACAACTCCAAATATAACGAGCAGGTACACCAGTCCACCTCCAACCCCGATGGCAAGAAGAGCATCTCGATAGGAGGCCCATCGCTGTTGCTTGATCGTACGAATCGAGATCCACGCTGAAATCAGGATCATAAAGGTTACAACCCCAAGAGTCACCCCCGGGTTCTGGATGACAAAAAGGAAGCTGAGAGCATACCCGATGACAAACAACTGAAGAACCATCCTTCCTGTTGCTACCGAAAGACTGCCTGCTCCCGCTCCCCACCTGAAGGATATCCAACCGACGAGAAGAATTGGGACCAGCGAGAGTCCAAGACGCCACAACGGGATTTCGATCATGAATCCATTCTTAAAAAGCATCCGATGTCGCGCAATGTCGTTGATCGATAAGATCCTGCTGGTAGGAAAGATCTTCAAGGCGCACTCTGGCCGCGAAAATGCCTCCGGATTTTGAAGAACTGGACTATCAGGAGACTCCCCTTGGAACTCTCATTCTCCGCCGACGCCGACTACGTTCGCTCGACGACCTCGAGGTCTATGAAATTATCCTCGGCACGGGCTATCTGATGTCGAGCCTCTTCACGACAGTAGAAATTGCACTCGCGAATATTGCACTCGCTCTCCTGTCATCAGAAAAAAGCGAAATCTCGGTAGCCGTCGGAGGATTGGGTCTCGGATATACCGCTCAGGCCGCTCTCAAGGATTCACGAGTCTCAGAACTCGTTGTGGTAGAAGCACTGCCTGCAGTGATCGGATGGCATCAGCAGGAGGTCGTACCATTGGGGCAGGAAATACATACCGATCCGCGATGTCGTCTTATCGAGGGTGACTTTTTCTCTCTCGCTGCAGGCCAGGGATTCGATCCCAAGGAGCCCGGGCGCTGCTTTGATGCCATCCTCCTCGATATCGACCACTCCCCTCGAAATCTGATCCACGAGCGTCATCAGGGTTTCTACTCGTTGTCCGGTCTCCGGCGTCTGCAATCCTTTCTCCATCCCGGAGGAATCTTTGCGATGTGGTCCGATGACCCACCTGATGGAAATTTCGAAAATCTACTGCGAGACGTCTTCCCTTTTACCGAGAGCCGGATTGTCACATTTCCAAACCCTCTGCAGGGGATTGAATCGAGAAGTACGGTGTATCTGGCCCAATGTTCGGATTAAAGCGTGCTTACCCTGATTTCCTCAGCCAACCCGCTTCCAAACAGACGTAATTTTTGCCGGAGAGCCCGCCCGCTCTGACGAGCTTTCCCAATCCCACGTCCCTGAAGGAGGACCCGATTGTGATAACTCTCAAACTCAACAAGAATTCCCGGGCCAACGCAGGCAGACGCAATGAGCCTCTGCCATGTGAACCCAGGGGTCGGCAGGAGGTTGCTGATAATGACCCCTCTCCCCGTGATTCGCGTAGGCATAAGTTCTGGCAGAACGGACAATGAGATCTCCGGTTTTACGATGTCGCCATTCTCGGCTACAGAGAGATCCTCAACAATGACATCATAGGGACTTCGCTGCCGTCTCAACCAAGTCACGGCATCCTCCGAATAAAATCGAACAGGGCCGCACCACTTCTTGGCTACACCTGCGAACACGTCAAAACCCTTACTCCACAGATCAACCCCTGCGATTTGCTGGTCGCAATCAAGTCCCCTCAAGGCCCCTACCATTCCCCCTCCAGAGAATCCAAGCATTGCCATTCGAGGTCCCGCAGCAAAAAGCGCTACCGCAACAGCCATCACGTCCCACACGCTATGAGTCGGTCCCGGAGAGCGGGGTAACTCAGACAAGACGCATCCGTTCTCCTCGATGGTGACCCTGTTCTTATGATATCTCGTACGGATTGCCATCTGCCGCAAAGATCAAACCATCGAGTTACCAGGTCAACTTCTCATGCTCTGATAAATATGCGCTCAGGACTCGCCTTCTGCCCTCCTCTCCTTAGGTTTTGGGTTGATCCTCCCAAACACCATGAAAGCTCAATTCTCACTCTCCATCGTTTCTCTTCTCTCCCTCATATTCGTATCCTGCGAAAATCCTGCTGATGAGACTGCCGACGCAGAAGTAGGACCAGCTCTCAACAAAACAGTCGATTCCGGACCCGACGGGGCCTCCAAGTGGACTTTTACGGAGAATTCATATATCGAGTTTACCGGATCTAAGGTCAGTGGAGGAACACAGGTTGGCCGCTTCACTGACATCTCAGGCTATTTCACAATCAAGGATGGAGAGCCCGTCGGAAACGACCACAAGGTCGCAATCGACATGAACTCAATTACAACTGAGAAGGAAAAGCTTACTTCCCACCTCAAGAACGAAGACTTCTTCGACGTTCCCTCCCACCCGATCTCCAACTACGATGTAACATCAATTTCGAAAATTGCAGATGGCCAGTATGAAATCACCGGCAATCTGACAATGAGAGGGAAGACTCACAGTGTGACCTTTACCTCCACCGTGGTCCGATCCGAAACAACTGCTGCAATCAGGGCCAAGTTCGATCTCAAGCGCTATCAGTGGGGGATCAACTTCAAGGGAGTAGGAGAAAACCTCCTCAACGAAGAAGTGATTCTCGATTTTAATCTCGAGGCCACCCCTCAAGGCGAGTAGCGCTCACCTGTTTTACAGGCACACATCAAGTCCGCTGACCATCGACAATTCGTGAGATCTTCAGAGGATTCTCTTCCTGCAGTTCCGACGGGAGAAGACTATCTGGAAAATCCTGCCAGCACACAAGCCTGGCAAAACGAGTAATGGCGCGCGGTCCCACCGAGGTCGACCGCCCATCAGAGGTCGCTGGCGCAGGGCCACCGTGCACCATTCCGTGGCAAACTTCTACTCCAGTGGGAAAGCCATTGTAAACCAGCCTCCCTGCCTTCCGTTCCAACACCGCAATCAACTTCCCAAACATCTCAAGGTCCTCTTCTGTCGCATGGACCGTGGCGGTCAGTTGCCCCTCCAGACTTTCGGCCACCTTCAGCATGGTTGCTTCATCATCTGCTGATACCATCAGAGTCGCTGGACCGAACATTTCCTCCCCCATGGACGGATCAGAGAGAAATTCAGCAGCATCTGCTCCCAGCACCACAGCTCCACCCTGACTGCTACCCTCCTCTGCCGCCACCTGCGCAAGGGTCTTCACCCCGTCCTTGGCCATCATTTCTTCTGATGCACTTCGATAGGCCTCAGCGATTCCCTTGTGCAACATGGCAGCGGGCGCAGCTTCACCTGCGAGGGATGCAATTCGCTCTGCGAATTGGCTGCGACCCTCTCCGCCCGTAATCAATAGTCCAGGATTGGTGCAGAACTGACCTACCCCAAGCGTGAGCGACCCGACGAACCCCTCTGCAATCTCATCGCCGCGCTCGCGGAGCGCACCCGGCAGGACAAATACAGGATTAACCGCGCTCATCTCGGCCCACACCGGGATCGGCTCTGGCCTTGCGGCCGCGGCGTCCATCAGTGCCCTTCCCCCGGTTCTGGATCCTGTGAATCCCACCGCTCTGACCACCGAATGTCTCACCAACGCCTGCCCGATGGTTCTTCCGCTGCCATAAAGCATGGAAAAGACCCCTTCGTGCATTCCGCATTTTTCCACTGCGATCCGCACTGCCGTTGCAACAATTTCTGCCGTCCCGGGATGCGATCCGTGAGCTTTGACGATGACCGGGCAACCGGATGCCAGAGCACTGGCGGTGTCTCCACCCGCCACCGAATAGGCCAGAGGGAAATTGCTGGCGCAAAATACTACCACCGGTCCCATCGGTCTCCACATCGACCGGCAATCCGGTTTTGCAACCGGGGTCCGATCAGGATCAGCATGATCAATACGGGCATCCACCCATGACCCCTCTTCAAGAAGGCTCGCAAAAAGGCGTAACTGCCCGCAGGTTCTCCCCTTCTCCATGCGACAACGCCCCTCAGGGAGGCCGGTCTCCCTTGTCATCCTGCCAACGATTTCTTCCTCTACCTCATCTATCTCATCAGCAATAGCTTGGAGGAACCCCGCCTTCTCTACTCCACTTCTCTCACGAAAATCGACAAAGGCGGCTGCCGCCAGGCTGCAGACAGTATCAACGCTTTCCTCACCCTCAGAAAGATAAGCGGGCTCCATCTCCTCTCCGGACACTGGGTTTACTGCTCGAGACTCCCCGGCGCCCCCCGATCCCCGGCCCCCTCCGATAAATGATGTTCCTTGCAAGTCCATGGTGAAAAGTTGTATCCGGGGCGCTTGCGGCAGCCAAAGCAAATCGTGGAGAATCCGACACTGGATTGACCCGCCTATCCGGTTCAATTATACCGTCCACACCTAAGGAAGATAACCGTCAAAGCTTTCCATGAAAACAATCGGTCCAGAAGAAGTCCACGCCGCCCTCAGCTACCCAGCCCTCGTTGACGCCCTGCAGGAAACCTTCTCAGGGGAATTCAACATGCCCCCACGCAACGTATTCCTTCTAGATGAACAGTCGGGATCACACGATGCCTTTGCTGTCCTTCCCTCTTGGAATACTGACCTGATCGGAGTGAAAGCCTTTACCTACTTCCCCAGCAACTCGGAGCCTTACAAATCACTCTACTCGAAAATTCTTCTTTTTGACCGGGCTCATGGCGAACCTCTTGCTCTTGTGGATGGCACCACCGTTACCTTCTGGAGAACAGCAGGGATCTCGGGACTGGCAACTCGTCTCCTCGCCCGTAAGGATGCGGAGAATCTTNTCCTGCTCGGGACTGGCAATCTCGCAAAATACATTATCCGGGCGAATGCCAGTGTCCGACCTTTGAAACGCGTTTCGGTATGGGGCCGCACGCCATCTNATGCCGCAAAGATCGTGGATGAGATGAACTGCGAACTGGAGGGCGTAGAAGTGACGGTCGCTACGGATCTCGAGAAGTCCTGTAGACAGGCTGATATCATTGTCAGCGCAACCGCTTCCCATGAGCCTCTGGTCTTGGGNGACTGGGTCACTGAGGGAACTCACACNGACTTTATCGGTAATCACCATGCCGACAAACGNGAATGTGATACTTCACTTATTCTCAAGTCCCGGGTCTATGCCGACAGCTATGCGAACTGCTTCAAGGAAGCAGGAGAAATCCTTGTTCCCATCTCGGAAGGAGTCTTCCAGAAGGATGACGTGGTAGCCGACCTTTCCGAAATGTGTAACGGATCTGCTCCTCTTCGNCAGAATGATGATGATATCACTCTCTTCAAGTCCATCGGCATGGGAATCAGCGACCTCGTCGGTGCGGGGCTGGCTTACAAGGTATCCACCGACTCTCAGGACTGATTCATCCGGTCAACCCCTGCTGACAAGGCCTCCTCTTCGGGGATTTACCTTCTAAGGACGGGTAGCCACACATTCTTCGACGATAGANAGGATCCTCTCCCTTTCCTCGCCAATCAGTGGCAGGCGGGGCGCNCGGACAGTTTCCGTNCCATAGCCAAGAGTCGCACACGTCAGCTTGATATACTGCACTAACTTCGGATGGCTATCGAAGTGCAGCATCGGCATGTACCACCGGTANACCTCCAGCGCTCTCGCATAATCTCCCTCCTTGAAGGCATCCCATAACAGGCGATTCTCCCGGGGAAAGGCATCTACCAGTCCAGAAATCCACCCAGTGCANCCCAGCATGAAACTCTCAAGCGCCACNTCATCCAGACCAGCNAAAACTAGATAGCGGTCTCCCAGAGCGTTGAAGAGGTCTGTAATTCTTCTNACATCTCCCGAGGCCTCCTTNATACAAACGATGTTATCGACATCCTCCATCTGCTTGAACATCTCCGGGGTAATATCCACCCTGTAAACCGGAGGATTGTTATAGCACATGATTGGAAGACTGGTTGATGCGGCCACGGACCGAAAATGATGAACGGTTTCCCGGCCATCTGAGTTGTANACCATTCCGGGCATGACCATGAGCCCATCCACTCCTGCTACTTCCGCNGCCTTGGAGGTGTCGCAGGCATTCTGCGTCGTAAATTCTGCCACTCCGTTCAGCACAGGGACCCGGCCATCCACGACCTCCACAGCTGCCTCAAGGACTTTCACTTTTTCCTCCAGAGACAGGGAGCAATTTTCCCCGATCGTTCCAAGCATGATCACTCCGTGAACGCCCTCCTTGATCAAGGCATCTACATGCTCCTGAGTTGCCGTTAGGTTTAACGAAAAATCGTCATGAAACTGGGTGGGAACCGCCGGAAAAACGCCGGTCCAATCTACTTTCAGTGGCATAAGAGTGGATAGAACCGGTCCCTCCCCCTCGCGTCAAGTTCCGGCTTTGAAGGATGAGGAATCCCCGCAGTCCTGAATGCCAAAACGAAAGGGATCGGTTGGATCGAGAATAAGAGTTGCCTCGCCGTTTACCCATGCCCTTCCACGAATCAGCGGAATCACGCTTTCNTCGCCTTCCGTCCTCACAGAGCCTTCAAAAACGGTATCGAGGATACTGGCCTGTCGCCACATCTGTCCTTCCGCAAGTTTCCCAGCAGCGTGCAGGCAGGCCAACTTGGCACTGGTCCCCGTTCCACAAGGCGAACGGTCATACTCTTTCCCGGGNCACAGGACAAAGTTGCGGCTATCCGCAATCTTCGAATCAGAGGGAGGTCCAAACACCTCGATGTGGTCGATCTCTCCTCCATNCCGGCCTGTAATTCCATCACGCTTNAGAGACTGTCTGATCTTCCAGGTGAAATCCGTCAACGCCTCAATATTTCCGGCATCNACAGGCGGACCCTGACTCTCAACGAGAAAAAACCAGTTGCCCCCCCAGGCGACCTCACCGGATACCGCACCCCATTCTGGTACGTTCACAGTTACCNCTTCACCATAGCGAAAACTGGGCACATTCTCNACCGAGACTAGACCGTCTTGCGCAAGNCTCACTTCNACCACACCGACCGGTGTTTCAATCCGGTGATTACCATCAGAGATCCGTCCAAGATGCGCAAGAGTGACGGCCACCCCCATTGTTCCGTGAACACAACCCTGCAGNAACCCGACGTTGTTAAAAAAGATAACCCCGGTGGCGCATCCGGGTTCACTTGGCTCACAAAGTAATGCTCCCACCATCGCATCGTGACCACGCGGCTCACTGACACAGGATGTCCGCAACCAGGCATGCTCCTCTTCNAGTCGCATCCGCTGATCCGCTACACTTCCCCCTCGCAGGTCAGGTCCTCCACTGACAACAACCCGAGTGGGCTCTCCCGCCGTGTGGGAGTCTATTACATGCAGCTTTGTTGNACCGGCCATAAGAAGTATTTGAAGGATCTTTACCGGAGAGTCAAATNCACCNACCGCTTTCGAAGNNTGTGGCTCCCTGATTTACCCTNTCATTTTACGCAAAACGATCAACAGCAAGTTGCTCAATCGNAATTGTCGGTGCGCGCCCGGCGATNATNTCGCAAACCAGCTTTCCCGTGATAGGGCCCANACTAAGGCCCAGCATNGCGTGACCACTCGCTACNAGAACCTTTTCCCTCCCCTCAACCCGGCCAAGATAGGGAAGGCCATCAGGCGAGCAGGGCCGCAGGCCCGACCAGCGCCGAACTCCCTCGAATTCCTCGGGCCGTAAATCAGGAAATACCCGGCAAGCCGCCTTAATGATACCCTGCACCCTGCGCTCGTTGATCGAAAGATCTTCTCCACAGATCTCCATGGTGCCTGCCACTCGTAAGGAATTTCCGATCGGAGTGATTGCGACTTTTGCCTCTCCGAGGAGAGAACACAATTGCGGCAGAACTTCTGGATTCTGAAGGGTCATGGAGTAGCCCTTGCCTCCTTGCAGGGGCACCCGTGTTCCAAGAGACCTCGCAAGGCCGCTGGTCCACGCTCCCCCAGCCACTACAATCTCCGCTCCCTCGATCCTCTCTCCGCCATCAAGCTCGACAATTCCGTCTCCGATACCGCTCACCTCACATCCATATCGTAACTCCCCACCTGCCGCGACTAGCTTCTCCTTCAGGCCATTAAGAAAATTCCCCGGGTTGAGATGACAGTCCTGTTCATACCAGATTCCTCCCTTGGCGTTCATCTCGACGCCGGGATCAAGCTCTCGCAGTCGATCTGGATCGCAAACTTCCACCCGAAGTTCTAGCTCCTGAGCCTTTCGTGCGAGATCCTCCTCCTCTTTCAGGAAATCGGATGATTCACAAAGCATGAGGAGGCCTCGACGCTGCAACCCAAAGTCCATATGATTGGACAAATCCTTGAACAATTCACGGCTGGCCAACTGCAGGTCACGCAGGAGACCAGCGCTGGCTTCCACGTGCCTGGCGTTGGCACAAGAGATGAATGATAATCCCCAACGAGCCAGATCAAGACTCAACCGCGGGCGGACATAGAACGGGCTCTCCGCATCCAGCAACCATTTCAGTCCCTGCGTAACCACACCGGGAGCAGCCAACGGTGTAAAGTGACTGGGCACGATCATCCCTGCATTTTCTCTTGAACAATTGTTCCCTTGCTCCTGCTCACGCTCGAGAACGAGGACCTCTCTTCCTTCCTTTGATAGGTAATAGGCACAACACAACCCGACCACCCCACCTCCGACGACGATTACCCTCTCCTTCACGACGCCACTGTAGCGCCTCACCCCCGGAAAAGCCAAGGGCTCCGATACCCACGCAGCCAACTTCGCCCGCGGTCTTTACATCGTTTATGATACCTTTAATATATAGGTCTGACTCAATATCGTGATGTTCCTACGGAATCTTCTCCTGCTCGTGACCCTCGGATCGGCGTTGAGCCCATCCCTCAAGGCTGGCAGGCCTCACCTTGCGACCATAGATATGGCGAAAGCCTTCGAATCTTACCATCTTACTCACGAGGAGAGGAATCGAGTGCGAGAAGCACGCAAGGCACTACTCCGGGATCCACGTCCTGAAACCCTTAAGCTTCTGGAGGTGGAGCTCGGCGACCTCAGGGGTAAAATACAGGATCCCGCCAGCGAGGAGAAGCGGCGCCAGCAAGATTACCAGCGCTTTCTTGTCAAACATCATGAGTATTCCACGCTCAAAAGCGAACATGAGAGAGATCATTCCGCCAAACTCAAGATCCTCAACGAAAGCATGGTGGTGGTCACCCGTAAGCTTCTCAACGACATCAGAATAGTGGTTCGCAAGATCGCGCGAGAGGAAGGATTCGACCATGTATTCGAGATCGGTGGGAAGACCAGCTCTCAGCTTCCCTCCCTCCTCTACATCCGCGATGCCACCGATCTGACCGCACGGGTAATCGAAGAGTTGAATCGCACCCAAGGCGGAAAACCGGTGGATTCATCGCCCGTTCCCTGAGCCCGACAGAATCTCAGGCGCGACTGATCCGTGCATGTTCACTCCTCGTCAACCGTCTCATCCCTCTGATAAATTGGAAGCTGTCGGTAAGGCACAGTAAAGGCGAGAACCATGGTCGCAGTTCCGTAAATCCGGCCGGCTTCACGGCTATACCACGAACCATCCTTTTGCTGCTTGGGAAGATAGGACTCATACATCCAGTTCGCATACGTTTCCCAGTATTTACCTCCAAGCTGAAACATACCCTGCGCAGAGTAATAGTTACCATAATACTCGAACTGGTAGTTCCTTAGTCGTTGATGGTTTCTCAAGACGAACTCCCCAGCTTTGATAGTCGCCGGCTTCCCATGCTCACCGCAAAGCTCGAGGCAGAGCAGACCCATACCCGTAAGAGATTCCTTGTGGCTCGTGCGGTCCGAATACCCAAAACTACCCAGTCGATCATCATAATGGCGGTAAAGGTAGGCAACGGCATCTTCAATCGCACTGTCAGGGACGGCGGCTCCATTCAGCTTCGCCGAGCGCAATGCCATGAGAGCCCATCCACTACAGGAGGTATCACTATCCCGTGACCCGGGATGGTATCTCCAGCCTCCCTGATTCTTCTCCGACTTAGGAACACGCTGCGCACGAAGGATCAGTTGAAGGGCCAGCGCAAGGGAATCCTTAATGCGCTTCTGCCGCTCTGGGTCCACCATACCTGAGACCTCTGAGAGAAACAGGGTAGTGATATTGTGAGCATACATCGGACCGCTTCCAGCATGCCCGGCAACGAAAAGGCCCGTGCGTTGCTGATGCTGAAGGACATAGTCGATGCACCGGTTGATATTGGCCGCATAGGGTCCTTCGGTGGGCATGTGCCCCTTGGAGAGGAAGGCCATCCCGACGAGAGACGGGATTCCTGTGGAGGTTCCGTAGTTCTCTGGAAAACTGCCGTTTCGCTCCTGGGACTGGGCGAGAAACTGCAATCCTCGTTCTACCGCAGGATCCACCTTGCTTTTCCACTCCGAGAAAACCGTCTTGGGGATCTGCTGGGCGTAAGAACTTCCGACCGCCAGCAGCAGAATACATCCCGCAGTAAAAAACATTCCCCTTATTCGCATTCCATTCACCATGTTTCGTTTTGATCTAAGAGTCTACTTTCCACCCCGGGCGACCTCCTGAAAATAGCGCTTCACGAGTCCACGGTAATCCTCAGGAACACCTCCAACACCGGCACCACCTACATCAGAACGCAGAATCTCCTTAAGCTTTTCCCAATCCTTGGCACTGACACCCAGTTTGGCCAACTCGGGTGGCACCCCGGGGTCTCCCTGAGCCTGCCGAATGCCCTCCTCGGGCTTCTGTCCAGATTCCTGAGATGGCTGTCCTTCCTGCCCGGGAGGCTGGCCCGGCTGCTGGCCCGGCTGCTGGCCCGGCTGCTGACCACTTTGCATTGCTTGCATCGCCTCCTGGGCTGCTTGCGAAAGCGCTTCTGCCGCCTGCTGTGAGGCTTCCGATTGTTCCCCCGCGGTTTGTGCCTGAGACGCTTCCGCTGCTGCTTCCATTGCTTCCGCGAGCGCTTCCGGGCTTCCGGGTAATTGATTGGGTCTAGGCTGCTGCTCAGCAGCCTGCTGGGCCTGCTGGGCAAACTGCTGAGCAGCCTGCTCAAGAGCTTCAGCCGCATTCCCAAAGTTTTCTGAAGCCTGTTCATGCTGCTGAACAGCCTGCGAAGACTGACCCTCCTCCGTCGATTGGGCAGCCTGCGAAGCCTGCTCGCTTCCCTGCTGAGCCTGCTGATTTGCGCGTGCCATCTGACCGGACTGTCCGTTCAATAGAGGAAGGTCCTCAATGGCCTCTGCCAGAGCTGCAGCCTCCTCTGCCTGCAGCTCCTGAACTGCTTGCAACGCCTGATCAATATCACCGGCCTGAAGAGATTCCAGAGCCTCTGCAATTTCAGCTTGCCGCTCCGCGAGTTCGGCAAGCTCCGGATCGGCCTGATCGCCTCCCTCACCAGGCTGCTGGCCCTCACCGGATTGCTCTCCATCACCAGGCTGCTGGCCCTCACCAGATTGCTCTCCCTCACCGGGCTGCTNNCCCTCACCNGNNTGNTCTCCCTCACCNGGCTGCTNNCCCTCNCCGGGCTGCTCTCCCTCACCGGGCTGCTCTCCCTCACCGGGCTGCTCTCCCTCACCGGGCTGCTCTCCCTCACCGGGCTGCTCTCCNTCACCGGGCTGCTCTCCCTCACCNGGCTGCTCTCCCTCACCGGGCTGCTGGCCCCGTTCCTCACTAGGAAGAGCAAGTTCAGAAAGCGATTCGGCCGCTTCATTGGCTGACTCTGCAGCAGCCTCCCCAAAGTTCTCCTCGAGAGATTCCAGCGTGTCCTCCGCCTGCTCGACCGCCTCCGGGAGGAGATTGGCCCGGTCTTCCAAGTTCGCACGAGCCTCGGCCAATTGCTCCTGAACGTCCTCTACGATTGAGGCCTGCTCAGCTCGTAATTGCTCACGAATTTGTTCAGNNAGCTCCCGCTCCGCTTCACTTTGCGGCTGACCCTCCTCCGGTTGACCTTCTTCCAGTTGATCCTCCGCCGGTTGAGNCTCCTGAGCCGCTAGTTGCGCCTCGGCGGCATCCGCAAGGCTCTCCTGCCTCTCGGACAGATCTGCCGCTTGCTCCGCCAGCTGTGCTGCAGCATCCGCTTGATTTTCGAGAACTTCCGCCCGGGCCTCAGGATTCTGCTTAATTTGTTGCTTCAACTCAGCCTCCAGCTGTTCCTGCGCTCGCTGGAGCTCCGGATTAGCTTCGGCTTCAGCCCCTTGCTGCTGCTCATTATTTTCAGCCTGACGCGCAATTTCGTTTTCACGCTGAGCGAGTTCATTCAATCGCGCCAACTGCTCAAGGCGTCCCTCGTCTTTCTGAACCTCTTCACGAATCTCCTGCAGCTTCTCGATAGCATCCTGTGCAGCTTGCTGGGCTTCTGCCAACTCTTCTCCACGAGCTNCCGGAGTGTCCTGNAAGGGAGTCTCCTCGAGACGCTCACGGGATTCCGCGACTTCCTNGGCAGCNTCCCGCACATCTTCCGCACGAGCAGCCTGAACTCCATTCTCCATTCGTTCAGCGAGCTCTTCCAACTGCTCCTGAGTGTTAGAGAGTTTGTCCCTTGCCTCAGCGAGTTGNTTCTCCGCCTGTTCCGGAAGCTCCTCTTTCTTNACATTCTCCTTGTGCCACTCCATGCGATCTTTTGCCTCTCTGGTCTCCCGGATNGCTTCGTTAATGGTCTCACGCACATCGCTCTGTTGCGCTCTGATCTCCTGCCGGGCCAGCGATTCCGCATTCCGGTCAATCTTAACGACAAGCCACTCCGACCGGCCGACGTTGGGTCCTCCCAAGGACTCCGGCAGGTTATCAGTTACCAGCACCGCCATTCGGACCTCTTCGAGATTGTCATATTTTTCAGACAGTTCCCCGAGCGAGACCGTCTCCTCCCCTATCCATGAAGGGTTCATACTGAGGGGATCCCTTTTCGCGGCACCCGCAGACAAGGGGGCTACTTCACTTCCATTAATAACGAGATCTACCGCAACAGCCTTAACCCCAAAATCCTCCAGAATNTCGTATTCGAGGCGAACCTGCTCGTCTGGTCGTAGGCGAAGCTCAGGTTGAGTCGGGGCCAGCAGCGCCACCTGAGGAACCGCATCCTTCTCGACTTTGACCGGGAAACGTANACCTTCGATCTCTCGTCCAAGCTCATGATANAGCATGACCTGACCAAGCCCCCCCTTGTCTGGCTCGAGAGTCCAGTTAACGACAACCTTGGATCTTTCCGGAGCTTGCTCAATCCGGACTGTGCCGACCTCTTCGCCGTCGAGCAGAAAGCGACCCCGCTCCACTTCAGGAGTGGTGTCTCCTCCCAGAGAAATTGCAGATCCACCAAGCGCAGAGACTCCATCCTCGAGAGAGCGCTGTTGCTTGANTAACCCTGTGTATTCCGGGTATTCGACTCCGATCTTCACTGCCTCTATCCGAGGCAACTTCGAGACCCTCACATCAAACCCGTCGCTCTGGGCCTTTCCGGCCTTTGCGAAGTAGTGGAAACTCTCCTTCGCCGAGGGAAGGCGATACTCAAACCGGCTGATACCATCCTCCACGCCTGCAAGCTTAAGCATTTCCGTCAGCGAATCCTGTCCTTCACGCTCCATGACGAGAGCAAGCTCCTTCACNTTATCGTCAGAGTATTTGATGACTATCCTGACCTCATCGCCTTCGAGCACATTAAGATTTTCTGGTTCGATCGTAAACCTCACCGCGCCGGCATTNCCCAGATCGCTGAAGGGAGCTACCGCCCGGACAAGAAGACGCTGGGCTTCTCCCGGATATATGATGAAGGCCGCGACAAAAACTGCTGCGAGGGCGGTAGCCGGCCAGAGCCAGCGCTTCGCCCGGCGAGCCCGCACCTCCTTCGTTGGATTGACCCCCTTGACATCTCCCTCAGCNTCCTCGACCAACTGACGTAAAAGGCCCTCGGAGACCCCGCCCTCAGAATGTTCGGAAAGCTCAAGAGCCGTACTAACCCGCTCCTGGATTTCAGGGTGNCGGGTCTCTAGCCAACGAGCTATCTGGACCAGGGTGATCCTTCCCCGCAGAGGCTTGACGAACCATTTGAAAGCAGACAAGAGCAATCCTGCGCCGATCAGCCCTAGGAGCGTCCAACTGACCTCCACCGGGAGAGGCGCAAAGAAAAGATGTGCCGCCATCGAGATCAAAAGCCCTCCAAGCACCACNGTCGCCATCGCAGCAATCCCTCGGAGGATCTGCATTCTGCGGACTCTGCGCAGAAGCGCTTGGAGTGGTCTGGTAATTTCCCGGGGTAGATTCGTACTCATCGGATGGTGTCAATTCGCGGTCGTGTGCTATATCAAAGTCTGGCTGGCTGTTTCTCCATCAGGGAAGTCCACTACCCCTTCTGATAGCCCATTCTGAGGTTAATAGCGCGCAAAACATTACCAGGAGGATCCAATGATCCCATAACCGCGTCTCTCGCAGCTCTTCCCGGGTCTCTTCACCCGTGAGAAAAAGTCCTGCCAGCTGTCCTGCCTCATCCGGGGCCACTACCCGGCCACCTGAGAGCTCCGCCAGGGTATTGAGCAAAGGCCGGTTCAAGGTAGTTTCTGAAAGTTCAACAGGGCTCATGGCTCCTACCACGCGGAAGGAAGTGGAGACNCCTCCCTCTCCGTCCGTCTCTAATAAGTCGGTCGCTTTTTTTCCTGTGAGCTTGATCTGATAATCTCCAGATNCTGAAAACGGTCCTGCCTGCGCACTGTGCANACCCGGGGAGCCATCTAGATAACTCATCTGGACCGTNGCCAGTTTCTCTCCATCCCGCCAGACCTCAGCCTTGAGGGACTCATCCTTCACCGGATTCTTTTCCTTATCGAGAAGCCGGGCGGTAATCTGGATCCGGTCATCACCGGTGTAGCTGAGATTATCAGTTCCGAGACGTACTGAGGACGTTCCNGAGCGCAGGTTCGGACCAGCCCCCCACCGCACAAGCTGACCCCACAACCGATGATGGTAGACGTCACCTACCCCCTCACGTAATCGCCACGTCCGATCGGTCAACATCATCGCTACTTTGCCATTGCCCACCTGCTGAGCCACAAGGATAGCATTTTTCGCCTCCCGCTCTTTACGCNGCGCCAACCGTGAAAGCGCGCTGCTCAGATCATCAACGTTACTCAGAGAGGCATCATCGCCGTTTCCACTGGAGGCTACCACAAGAACGTCCGCTCCCTCCTTTACCCCATCAACAGGAAGCCGCCAGCGGAAGTCGGGAAATTCTCCCCAGAGCCGCTCATTCTCAAGGCGGCTATCTGACTGCGCGGTTACGGGATGATTACGACCCTGCGAGGTAAGAAGAAGACGGAAGGGAGGATCCTTACTCCCAAAGAATGTCCGACTGCCCGGGGTATACTTCACCGGGAGAAGATCACGGGCGATTTCAGACTCAAGTCCATGTGGCATGTGGCGGGGCCCGGCGATGGCCACCAGGAAAGCCGCCCGTTCTGTGACACAACTGCGGATAATATCCCATGTGCTCTCATCAATCGAATCAGCCGGCACGTCCCCGATGATGATTACGTCAAATTTACGCCATTCCTCCTCGCTGGTTGGCAGTTCAGTCGCCTGTGCGTCCCCGAACTTTCGCGCCGCTGAGGCGGGAACCGGGCTCAGGCTCTGTCCCAGAATAGTATCGGGTTCCAACAGAACGTATTGCAGATGAATCGACTTATCTCTGCCATAAAAGAGATTCCGCAGGTAACGAAATTCCCATCGAGGGTGAGAATCTACGATCAGGACNTTGGTACGGGCATCCGTAATCGCGGTCTCAAACTGCCAGCTGTTGTTCTGGTCGAAAAATTCTTCCCCGAGNTTCACCANCTCTACNGTATAAGCGTTGATCCCATCTGCNTCGGGAACATCGTTGAAACGAACCTCTTCCTGATGATGGTCCTGCGGAATGCGNATGACCTTCTCCTCTACAATCTCCTCACCTTTTTTGAGCAGAACCCTCGCTCGGCGACCACGATATCCATCGAATTTTACAACTGCGGCCACCCGTAGACGATCTCCGAGATAAATCGCATCCGGCGAACGAACNTCGAGGATGGCAGCATCCCGTGGAGCATCTTCACTACCGATTCCCACAACCCCGATAGGAGCATCAAGAATTCCAAAGCGACGCGCGACGTCTTCAACCCGTTCCGGTCGATTGTGTCTCCCATCCGTCATCATTACGAGACCCGCAAGATTATCCGGAGGCACTTGTTCCAGAACCGTCGTCATGGCGTTTGCCAGATCTGTAGCCTGGTCCCAGCCCTCCGCAGCCTCCTCATCCTCTCCAAGGGCCTTACGNGCAGCCCTCATCATACGAACTCCGACCTTACCCTCGAGTTCTTCAAAAAGACCACTGGCATTGATCGCTTCTGCTGCAATATCGTAGCGAGTGGAAGTTTCCCCCGGATCGATAAGATTCATCGAGGCCGATTCATCAAGAACCACCACAACCTCCTGCTCCAGTTCCCGGTTCACCTTTCGGCTGAAAACAGGTTGAAGAAGAATCCACAACAGGGAGACGAGCGCCAGAAGACGCAGGGCCGTGAGCCATCCCCCCTTCCTGCGACCAACCGCCCCCTGCTCATAACTGTAGAGACGGACGATAATTTCAACTGCTACTGCCGCAATGAACGCAACCGTCCAAAGAGGCCATTCCGTGCCGAGATGTAGCACCTTGCCCAGCAGGAGGATCAGCATCCACGCCACCCCGAATATGAGCGGCCCTCGAATCCATCTCACTACTCTGCTCATTCCGCCTTCCTGACTCCTTTCATTCTTTCCAGTATTTCGGGATCAGGCCCTGATTTCTCCTCGAATTCCACCTTCACGTCCTCTGCGCTTCGACGCGATTTTGAGATCCACCGCGCAAGCGCCACCTCCAGGAGGAGAAGGAAGAACGCTGCTACCGCGAGAAATTTCCAGAGCTCTTTTCCAAACCCCTTGCCACTGAGTATTGCCAACAGGTCCGTCACATTCCGTGCTTCGACCAGATCTATACTCTTCCGAATTAACGCCTTGTCATCCTCCCCCAGAGGCAGGAGTCGGCTCTCCCTCACATCGCGGCGCACAACCAATGGCACCTTGGATCCCTCGAGTTCCTCAAGCTCCTCGCCCAGCTGGTCCGGAATGTTCACCTCGTAGAGCCCCGGAATGGCAGCCCCTTCGAGCTCGAGAAGCCGTCCCCGACGCCCTACCGACACATTCACCTTTCGTTCTTGCCCCCGCGGATCGACCGCCGTGCCTCTGGCTACAATCTCCTTCTCGCGGTTACCCGTCAGCGGCAGAAGAGCTTGCGAAGGGATGATCTTCATTTCCCCGCCTGGGATCTGCCAGAACAGCTTCATAACCGCGTATGAATATTCCTCCTGATAAGTGAGTGAAATCGGAACAGGTGTTCCTGCCTCAAGCTTGACCTCACCGCTTTCCCGCTGTCCCTGAGAAACCATTCGCATTACCGTCCGACCGTCAATCTTCAGGGTAGCCTTGTCATCAACCTCCATGCGGAAACGATAATTCCCGCTGACTGGAGGAACGAGGTGCCCTTCCCAGAGAATCTGGAATCGGTCACGATTCATTCCTTTATACGGCTGCTGGTCTTTCCAATCGAATTGAATGGTCGGATCCACCCTCTCGATGGCAATTCCACGACTCTCATCCATCGCTCGGAAGTATGTGCCCTTCAGGCCTCCACCTCCCGGCAACGCCAGAGCCGGCTGCCAGTTTGCATCGATATTCAATTCCACACCACCAGCTCCAGCCAGCCATGTCACAAGCTCATGAACCAGCGGTACAAAAGACTGTCTGGTCGTGAGGTTTCCTGTCCGGACATCGAATCCGGAGGTCGCAAGAAGGACTCGACCTTTACCATAATTACGTCCTGCGAGGAATGGCTCACCGTTAGAATAGGAAGCCGCTATCGAGCCTCCATCCCGGCGCTCGGTCACTGCCCGAAATCCGGAGAGACTCGCTTTGCCCAGATCACTTTTTCGCTCATCCTTGAAAAGCACGAGGGTTTCATGATCAAAAGTTGAAGGAGCCGGCTGAATTCCCTCGGTGTCAGTCCGCAGACTGCCGAGAGTCACCGGACTCACTGCCCCCCCGGGACCATCCCAGCTATTGTAGAAGACTTCATCGATCCGAGGTCCAGCGAGAATGAGCAGACCTCCGCCGTTGGCTACGTAAGCAGCGACTCGATCCGCAACCGCTCGGGGGAGGCGGGCGACATCCGCAAGCACGACAACCTTGTGTCTCTCAAGGTCCTTCAGAGTTGTGATTTCTGGGGCCGGAAGAACCATTGGCTCCATCAGATAATTATCAGAGGCCTGATTCCCCTCCACCAACTCGGGCGATGGGGCGAGTGCGAGCGCAGTGAAACCGGCGGCCCGTTCAAAAAAACCGCCACTGGGATTTCCATCCACAAGAAGAATCGGCAAACGGCGCTTCACCGTGACGACCCGCTCCCTGACGTCATCCAACGGAAGGTCATCTCCGGCATCAAGCACAGCCTTCACTACCGTTGGCCCTGATTCCTTGAAAAGATGTCGTATCTCAATGGTTTCTTCCTGCCCGGGCGCCAACTGTCCAATCGCCGCCGATTCAAGAACTTGCTCCCCTACCGTTACCTCAAGAGGTTCGGGGGTAACCGCTTCTGTCCCTGTATTCTCGACTGTTATCCGTATTGTAGCTTCCCGGTCCGTGCCCACGACATCTCTCGAAAGTTCAATGCCGGATATCGCCACGTTCCGTAGAGCCTCGGGTGGAGGAAAACTACGCACCATGAGCTTGGGCGGACTGGGCAGTCCTTTCACGGCATCCCCGAAATTGGTCCACGCAGAGGGGCTGTCCAAGCGCCAACCCAGTCGCTGGCTGTCCGTGAAGACCACAATCTCCTTGGCCCGATGATACCCTTTCTCAAGGTTAAGCAGACTGACCCCCAGGGCATCATGCGCACGAAAAGGGCCTCCCACCGGGAGTAGCTCTTCAAGCACCTTGATGACATCCGCCCGGTGAGTCAGGGGCGCACCAGTCACTGCATCTGGAGCGGGACCTCCCAGAATGACCGAGAACGCGGAACCTCTTGGTGCTTCCTTCACCAGGGTAATCGCTTCCTCGATAGCGCGGTCAAAAGACTTTTTTCCTGCCGGCCCGGGAATCTCCATCGAGCTCGAGGCGTCGATCACAAGGGCGATATCCCGGCTCCCTGTATTCTGAAAGCGGGCCAGATTGAGTTGTCGCTCGAACAGAACCAGTGCGACTCCTGCGAAAAGGAGCAGCATGGCAATCCCCCTGACGAGCCAGCGACTTGAGACCTTCCCAAGCACGAAGGAGGCTCCAAGAGCGCCTACCCCGAGAAGAGCCAACGGTAACACAAAAATCCATGGGACCGTCGAATCAGGCGGAACGAAGGGACGGGCGAGCGCCAGCGCCAGCAGCGCAATCAGGAGGCAGCGAGCTGCCATCAGCAGCATATCTTCCCACTCCATTCGACGGCGCCGCATTGCTACGGTATCAAAGAGAAAGCGCATCGCTCCCCAATCCAAGGGCTTGGCCGACTGCCGCCGCATCATATGCAGAATGATGGGCACCAGAACTCCTGCGAGTCCGATCAGCAGCCAAGGATTGAGAAAGAGCATTCTGGACTAATGGTCAGATGTTGATTTTGACTGTTCCGCCGGATTCATCGGACGCTGTGAGATATATTATATTCCGTAATCTACCGCCGCGCGTGCATTCTCCGACCAAGGTAGCGTAGCAGACTGTCCCGCAAGGGCGTCTTGGTGTTTACCGGCACATAGTCCGCCTGCAACTTGCCACTGGCAGTTTCCATTGACTTTATAAAGGTCCGCACTTTCTCGAGATAGGCGGCCCGAACGGCCTGCGGATCGATTCGGAGCATCGATTCCACCCCTTCGAGATCGCGGAACCTCTGGAAGCTCTTGAAGGGAAAAGTCAGCTCCTCATCGGCCAGCACATGCAAAAGCACGAGCTCGTGCTGCCTGAAATCAAAATGGTGAAGAGATTCTATGATCGCCTGTGGATCGTCAAAGAAATCACTGATCAGAATAACCAATCCACGTTTGTGGATCCGCTCTGCCACCTCATGAAGGACATTACCCACCTTGGTATCTTCCCCGGGCTCTGCTTCATGCAGCGTTTCCACAATACGGCGCAGGTGACTGGGCCGGCTACCCGCGCGCAGATAGGAACGCACCTGGGAATCAAAGGTAACAAGCCCCGCAGCATCTCCCTGCTTGATGAAAAGGTAGCTGAGTGCTGCAGCAAGATAACGCGCGCAGGCGAACTTGGACATGGCCTTCCCATCCACCTCTGCGGCTTCGTCGCCCTCAAAGGCCATCGACCCGGAGGTATCTACGGCGATTGTAACGCGCAGATTGGTTTCTTCGATATACTGCTTGATGACATTGCGATCACTTTTCGCCATCACTCGCCAATCCAGGTTCCTCGGGTCGTCTCCCGGGGTATACTCCCGGTGTTCGGCAAACTCGACTGAAAAACCCTTATCCGGACTGGTGTGCTTACCCGTCAGGGTTCCCTGCATGCGTTTGCGCGCCAGCCATTCCAGCCTCCGCATAATCCCCATCGTCTCCTCAGGAAGGAGTTTCATGGAATCAGGAACTTCGATTGAAGACATGAGCAGCAGTCTGGACGCCTCTAAGCCATTTCGATCACATTACTGTGAACACGAGTGGTCGACTAGATCTTGATCTCTTCCTTGGGCTTGAGGTGCTCCAGGAGCATTTCCACGATGCTGTCACTGGTGACACCTGAGGCCTCGGCATTGAACGTAGTCAGGACACGATGCCTCAAAACCGGGGGAGCTACCGCAGCGACATCTCCGGTGGTGGCGTGAAACCGACCGCGGAGGACTGCATGAGCCTTCGCCGCCGCGATCAGAGCGATTCCAGCTCGAGGTCCAGCCCCCCAGCCCACCATGTCTTTAACGAACTCTGGGGCCTCCCCGGAGTTTGGCCGCGTCGCTCTCGCGATATCAGCTGCAAAATCAATTACATGATCCCCAACTGGTACTTGCCTCACGATATCCTGAAGCTTGAGAATTTCCTCTGCCGTCATAAGAGGGTTGACTTCACCCTCACCTGGACTGGTCACCCTCCTTATAATTTCCCGTTCCTCCTTATCGTCAGGATAGTCCACAACGATATTAAACAGGAAACGATCCAGTTGTGCCTCGGGGAGAGGATACGTTCCTTCCTGCTCGATTGGGTTCTGGGTTGCTAGCACGAAGAATGGATCGGGGAGGTCACAGGTCTTTTCTCCCACGGTCACGTGATGTTCCTGCATGGCTTCAAGGAGAGCAGCCTGGGTCTTCGGTGGCGTCCGGTTGATTTCATCGGCCAGAATCATGTTCGCGAAGATCGGGCCCTCCAAAAAGCGGAAACTTCGTCTTCCGGTCTCCTGATCCACCTCAAGCACATCCGTTCCCGTAATGTCGGCCGGCATCAGGTCCGGAGTGAATTGAATTCTCTTGAAGCTAAGGTCCAACGCCTTGGCTACCGTTGAAACAAGAAGGGTCTTGGCCAGTCCCGGAACCCCAACGAGAAGAGCATGACCACGACAAAAAATGGCCATCAGTACCTGCTCAACGACCTGCTCTTGCCCCACGATAACCTGCGCCAGTTCCTCCTTCATCTGGCCGTAAACCTTGTGGAGCTTCTCGACGGCCTCTTTTTCATCCATGCTCATGGTGCTGTATACGGCCTCTCAAACGGCTTTTTCTCAAGTTGAATCTTCATATCCGCACCTCTCCAAACGCAATCCTCATGAATCATCCATATTCGGAACTATTTTTAATTTACCTGACCGAAGNAAGAATCAGCNTNCGGACAAGATTGATTCACTTGGTCGAAGTATTTTCCAGAGAAATGCCACAAGAGCACCTCGAGTTGGTCTGGGAATTACCTGATGTATGCCGCCAACGCGTTACCACTCTCCCGTTGCGGAAAACCGCGCCTGCCTTGCGAGCCTCACACCCCCACCGGATGCCATGTCGTCTTAATCTCTTGGAAATCCAGAATGTNATAGGGATCCTCTTCCAGCGGACTGTCCGGATGCGAAACCACCCTCTTGAGATTCTCNGCCGCTTTTTTCCCAGCCATCTTGGCTTNCTCTTCTTCATCAGAGCAGAGAAGGAGAGCGTTTACGTCCATGTGCTCTGCGAAATNGGGTAGTAGCTCATCACGGTATCCGGTTAAAATATTCACGACCCCAGCCGGAACGTCCGAACTGTTGAGCACCTCTGCGAGTGTGATCGCACAAAGGGGCTTTGAGTGTGATGCCAGTAGGACGCTGGTATTACCTCCAGTCAGGATAGGCGCAATGGCGGAGCATAGTCCCAGCAGNCTACGCGCCTCGGGAGCCACCACCGCAACAATCCCAGTAGGCTCTGGCACTGAAAAGTTGAAATGCGGGGTTGATACCGGATTTACACTGGAAAAAAGNGACTGATACTTGTCGCTCCATCCTGCGTAATGAACCAGAAGATCTACNGCTTTGGTGACTTCCTTTCTCGCAGCTNACGGAGTGGCCCCTTGGAGCCGCAACTNCTCCTCAAATTGCTCGGATCGCCCCTCCAGCATTTCTGCAATACGATACAAAATCTGNCCTCGAAGATAGGCGGAGGTATCGTTCCACCCGGGCCATGCCTTGCGGGCTGCCACTACTCCATTGCGAAAATCCTTACGACTGGCTCTTGAGGCATTCGCAAGAAGAGCACCTTTGCGCCCCTTGACTTCATAATAGCGTCCGGANTCACTCCGCGAAAACTTTCCTCCGAGATAGAGCTTATAGGTCTTGTTTACTGCTAATCGATTCTTGGCGGCCATGATTCGAAGTCTTGGATNATGAATTCCTTTTGTGAGCCCTAGTGAAGATCCAGATACGGCGCCAGACCTTGAAGGCCTCCCTCCCGGCCCAGCCCACTTTCCTTGTATCCCCCGAANGGCGAAGCCGGATCGAACTTGTTAAAGGTGTTAGCCCAGAGAACTCCGGCCCTAATCTGATTCGTAATCTTGAAAACCTTNGAACCCTTGTCGGTCCAAACTCCACCACTGAGGCCATATGGTGTGTTGTTGGCCTTTTCGACCGCTTCCTCCGGCGTNCGGAAGGTCTGTATCGCCAGAACAGGACCAAAAATTTCCTTTTGGACGATCTGGTGACTCTGGGCACATTCCGTAAAGATTGTCGGCTTAAACCAGAATCCCTTGCGCGGCAGCTTCTGGCCACTCTGCCAGCACTTNGCTCCCTCCTCAGTACCGCAATCCACCAGAAGCTTGATCCGCTCTAATTGTTCCTGCGAGTTNATCGCACCAACATCCGTATTCTTGTCGAGGGGATCACCCAGCACCAGATTGTCCATCCTGCGCTTGAGCTTTCGAACCACNGTGTCCGCGATTCCTTCCTGGACGAACAGACGGGAACCCGCACANCAGACGTGACCCTGGTTGAAGAAAATCCCGTTCACGATACCCTCCACGGCCTGATTCACCGCTGCATCATCAAAGATAATGTTTGCGGCCTTTCCTCCCAGCTCAAGGGTGTAGCGTCGACCGGTTCCCGCGAGATCCCTCTGGATCATTTTCCCCACTTCGGTCGAACCCGTAAACGCTACCTTGTCCACATCAGGATCGCGAACCAGATGGCGCCCGGTCTTTCCTCCTCCAGTGATGACGTTCACAACTCCCGGGGGAAATCCTGCCTCCTCAATCAGCTCAGCAAGTTTCANGGCCGTCAAGGGAGTCGTCTCCGCCGGCTTGAGGACTACCGTATTTCCGCACGCGAGTGCTGGCGCCAGCTTCCATGCTGCCATGAGGAGAGGGAAATTCCANGGNATCACCTGTCCGATGACACCAATAGAGTGAGCGGTCCGTCCAGGGAACGCGTAGTCAAGCTTGTCTGCCCATCCCGCGTAGTAAAAGAAATGCGCAGCAACCAGAGGCAGGTCGATATCACGACTCTCCCGGATCGGCTTACCTCCATCCATGGACTCGACAACCGCGAACTCGCGGGACCGCTCCTGAATAAGGCGAGCCAGACGNTAGAGGTATTTACCNCGTTCGCGCCCNGGCATTGTGGACCATGTCTCCTCGTAGGCTTTTCTCGCGGCCGCGACCGCCTTCTTGACCATTCCCGGGCCGGCTTCACCTACCTCGGCGAGGACTTCGCCTGTAGCAGGATTCCGGGTTTCCGTTCTCTTGGGTGCTCGCAACCACTCCCCCCCAATNTAAAAGTCGTAGCTGTCTTTCAGTATGACGTGTTCGCTGCTCTCNAGAGCCGGCGCNTAACGATCTCCCTCCACGAAATCGTGGCGGCTCTTTTTTTTACCCGGGCTCGCGCTCTTAGTCTTCGATCCTGCAGCCCCTTTATCGTGTGCTTCTGGCATTCTGTTCAGTCCTTTGTGAAGTAATCTGCCGACTGGTAACGGCCCGTTTGCTGTTTACGGATCTGCATGAGAAGGTCGTTGGTCAGGGAACTGGCACCAAAGCGGAACCACCGACTCGTGAGCCACTCCTTCCCCAGAGTCTCCTTAAGCATGACNAGATAGTGAATCGCGGTCTTGGCNTCGCTGATTCCGCCAGCGGGCTTCATTCCCACCATTCGACCCGTCCGGTCATGGAAGTCCTGAATCGCTTCCAGCATCACGAGAGTAACGGGCAAGGTTGCCGCAGGCTGAATCTTCCCGGTTGAGGTCTTGATGAAATCCGCTCCCGCNGCCATCGCAATCTCACTCGCAATCCGGACAGTATCGTAGGTCTGCAACTCTCCGGTCTCAAGTATCACCTTCAGATGAGCTCCGCCACAAGCCTCCTTGCACCGGACGATTTCGTCGAAGATACTGCGGAAGGCCCCATGCAGGAGCCTTCCTCTAGAAATCACCATATCGATTTCATCAGCGCCCGCTCCCACCGCATAGCGTATCTCCGAAAGACGTTCCTTCAGGCGGCTCTGACCGCTCGGGAAACCCGTGGCAACGCTGGCGACCTTGACACCACTCTGCCCCACGGCCTCCTTTGCCACCCTTACCAGCCGTGGATAGACACATATTGCGGCTGCCGGCCCGATGGATGGATCTTCCGGCAAGGGNCGCTTGGCCTTGGCACACAGCTGCTTGACCTTTCCCGGGCTGTCCTTTCCCTCCAGGGTCGTGACATCCAACATCGTAACGGCAAGTTTCAGGGCAGAGAGTTTACTCTCGCTNTTGATACTTCGCGCCTGGAAACGCTGCGCACGCTCCTCCACTCCGACCTGATCGATGGTCGAAAGCATCCGGAGATCGGGAAAAATAGGCGAGCTGGCAGACATGCGCGGAGGGGGAACCTAGGTAAGGGTTTGAAGAAGGGCAAGGCGATAGAACTATCAGGGAAATTTCAGGAAAGTGCTTTCGCGTCGAACTCCTACCCGACGCGAAGAAAGAATTCCAAGGTTCGATCTACTGGCCGCGATCGCTCGACACGAAAAAGAGGGCAGTCCGAAGACCACCCTCTTTTTATCGCACAACGCACTCGCCTTAAATTCTGTAGGTCCTGTTCGACCCTGAGGCTTTTTCTGATCTGCCTCCTAAATANTTANGCTANCTTAAATANTCTCCTCAACGGCACGCTCCCGCAAGCAAAAACTGGGTATTTTTTTATCTTAACCNCGGCCGGACGAACCCCTGGCATCGCATNCTTCGCTGAAGGAAGAGGCTCACACAGTGGCCAACACGAGAGCACAAAATGGAGTNTCCGCCGCCTTCCGGCGGCACCCCCTCATCGAATTCGCTACACTTCGCGCTGGAGCCCTAAGAGAAGATACTTTTAACNGGAGTTCCAAGNCCCTTNTCCGCGCCAGCCATTCGGAACGGACGCCCACTTGGAGAATGGAGAATCTTGTGAGAATCAATCCCCANTGCATACCCGATGGTAGCATTGAAGTCCTGCACGGTGACGGGCTCTGAATCGGGGCGACGGGCTTCCTTGTCGGATTTACCNTNGGTCGTTCCACCGTTGACTCCCGCTCCGGCCATCACAGCTGAGAAGCACGCTGGATGATGNTCACGTCCATTATTATGCTCTGTTACGATGTGTGGCGTCCGGCCAAATTCCGTTCCGATCACCACGAGGGTGGTCTCGAGAAGTCCCTTGTCCTCCAAGTCCGCAATGAGAGTCGAGAAACCCTTGTCGAGAACTGCCGCGCGGGCCTCCACGGAATTGAAATTATCATAGTGGGTATCCCATCCCCCAAGACCAACTTCCACNAACCGCACTCCTACCTCTACCAACCGGCGCGCGAGAAGGCAGCCCTGAGCAAAACGGTCGTTCCCATANTTTGAACGCGTGGCACTTGGTTCNCGCTTGATGTCAAACGCCTTCAAATCGTCACTCTTCATGAGATTGACGGCCTCGTCATACAGACTGTCGTAGGACTTCACATCCGGAGACTTATACGTCTCATGGAACTTCTTATTCAGAACNTCGGCGATAGCGAGACGCTTNGTGAAGTCTTCTTCACTCACCGAATTTGGGCGCTTCGAGTCCTTGAGGCCCTCATCAGGCCGCCCCAGCGGGACTCCTTGGAACTCGGCGCCGAAGAAACCAGCGGAGGCATTCTTGGGGTTGGTGCCAACCGTAACAAATCCGGGAAGGGTCGCATTCTTACGCCCNTTGTGCCGGACGATCCATGACCCAATGGCGGGATGNACNATCGTTCCACGCGGCTGGTAGCTGCGGTGGAGCATATATTGACCCTGCTCATGCGCCCCCTGNGTGGAACTCATGGATCGGATCACACAGGCCTTGTCCGCAATCTTGGCGAACTCCGGGAGGTATTGCGAAACTTCGTAGTCGCCNCTGGTGGGGATCGCCTCCACAGGGCCCTGCACCTCTTTGTTCCTCGGCTTNGGNTCGAAGGTATCGAGATGGCTCATGCCGCCCTGCATNTTCAGGAAAATGACNTGCTCCGCCACCTTGCTTGGTCCAACTCCCTTCTTGGTAGCTCCCAGCGCACCGGTAGCGAGGGTTCCCCCGAGCATCGGCGCGACTGTCACTCCGAGGTATGAGCGGGCTGCATTCGCCATGATCTGGCGGCGGGTCAGCTCATCCTGCTTCTTGAAATCTTGTGTGTTCATCTGACGTNGTGATGGGTTGAGGNCCTTACTGGACGAATATAAACTCGTGGGTGGAAATCAGGGCTGAAGTCAGGTTTTCATAACTCTCTGTGCTGCCGTCAATAACGTCGCGCATCAAGAGGGCCATCTCCTCCTGCGTAGGAGACCGACTCAGGATTGAATAGTAGAGAAAGCGAACCTTATCACGATCGGAGGTCCCCGCTTCTAGTGCCTTGTAAACGGCTGAACTCCGGTTGCTNACCACCATCTTTTCCACGTAGCCGTTCATGACAGAGAGCACCTGTGCCATATTGGGTTCCCGTGTCGCCGAATCGATCAGNTCACGGTCCGAAGAACCAAACATCCGGAGGAGGTGGCCATTCGGCGCCGGAGCCGGAAGTTCGGAAGCTCTTGCCATACCNCTTGCAGGACCGGGACGGCCAGCGCGTTGCATNGCCATCATGGCCTCNCTGCTTGCTCCTGAGTTACCCGCCTTGATCGAGGACAGTAACTGCGAGACGTAGGACTTGTATTCGTCAACCTTCTGNATTGCGAGAAGCTCCTTGCTGAGCTGGCCCATGGTTTTCTGCCCTACCAGCACAGGTTTGCCCCGATAATAAACCGTGTCGCTGAACCGTCTCTTGGGGAGTTGATCCGGATTTCCAGCAGTCAAGGTGACCAGTGAGTCCCAGACCTGCTCCGCACTCATACGCTCAATCTGGCGACCATTGAATGCCTGTGGCATCCCGGCCTCNAACGCCTGNGGATTAGCAGCAAACTGAAAATTCTTGGTCAGCAGGAGCACATGCTGAAACGCCCGCAGATCATAGTTCAGGTCATCCTTCATCAGGGTGATGAGATAATCCATGAGTTCCGGGGTAACGGTTTTCTCCGACTCTTTGTATTCGTCTACAGGCTCATAGATTCCCTTCCCCATGATCCGCTGCCACATCCTATTCACGATAACCGAGGTAAAGTTATCATTGGCAGACACCATCCAATTGGCGAAGTCATCACGAGCGCTNTCGTCATCCCGGCGCTCGGAAGAACGGATTCTCTTTCCNAAATGCGTCTTTCCCCCGATCATCTCCCCGGGATCNCCNTCACGATACTGGTAATCACTGGGAAGCTTGATACGTCCCTTCCCTCCACCTCCAAGGGTGAAGTAATTGACGTTGTCCCCGATCCATTCCACGAGCCGTCCAAACTCTGATCGCTCCTCCTTCGCGTCCCTTACCTCACGCCACACCGTGTTCCATGGACCCCGATTGATTTCCTGCTGGCCGTTGGTAAACGCCGCTAACTCATAAAACTGAATACGTTCCCACTTATTGAACGGCGCGTCATGACACTGGGCACATTCCATGCGCTCGCCAGTAAAGATNCGCATGGTGTTGGANAGGTTATCGAGGGGCATGCCCTTATCNCGGACGAAATATCCTACCGCTCCATTACCCTCGCTCCATCCACTCCCCTTCGCACTNAGCAACTGACGGGCAAAGTCATTCCACGGCATGTTGTTGCGCATGGCCTCGTGAACAAATTCCACATAAGGAGCTGCCTGCCCTTCGTTGAACTCGTCCGTGAGGCGGAGGAGGTCACTGACCCAGTTTACCATCGAGCTCCGATAACCGTCATTCTTGTCGCTCATCAGGTAATTGGCGAGCATCCTCCGCTTATCTTCGTCCTCGATCTCCAGAAACATCCGAGCTTCCGCGAGAGTGGGAATTCTACCCGCTGCCACCAAAAAACTCCGCCGGAGAAAAGTCGCGTCGTCAACCACCTCAGGGACCTTCAACTTTTTCCTCTTGTAGAGGTTAGCGACGTGCCTATCGATATTGAAGGCTGCTTTCTGGAGCAGGGCCATGTCAGGGCCCTTCGGTNCTGTCTGTTGCGCAAGCGCCGGGACAGCGAGCCCGATAACGAAACCTGCCGCCAGGAAACGAAAAGTAGAGGTAATGAGAGTGTGCATACGGTCGATAGGTTAGTCCTCCTTGAGGAGGCACCGCGCAGCGGCANTGAACGTTCTTCGAGTCTTAAAGTCAATATACTAGGAAAAANGGGGGTTCAAGCACGCGAAGCCCTTAATCGGGCACTCCTCCTACCCGGATTGGGGGAGAAATCAGGTCTCTAAAGTCCTCTCTTCTGGTTCTNCCGTAAAAAATAGGGTGGGGCCGCACATTGGCTAGAATTTCGCTCGCCACCTCTGCCGGGATTATCCTCCCGGGATTATCCTCCCGGATTGACCTCCTATTATTGGGCTGCCACCCTCCCGTGAGGGTTTATAATGGCGTATCCGCTCGCCTCCCGGGGCCCTCGGCTTCTGGCTTCACCCCATGAAACTACCCGTCTCCCTCCGAATCTTGAATGGCTTCGCGGTGGCTCTCTTTGGCGCCTTCGCAGTATTTCAATACAACGACATCGACCCGGAGGTTTATCATCGCGCCTCCAGTTTCGATGCCGCCCTCTGGCTGGGCTTTTACGCTCTCGTCTCCACTCTTTTTGCCCTGACTTTCATGAAGCGTTCCGCCCCGCAATGGCTTCTTCTGTTTGGGGCCGTCGCTTGCCTTGTCAAAATGGGACAAACTGGCTGGGGCCTCTGGATAAATATTTTCGGTCAGGATGCATTTACCATGATGCAGGTCAGCATGTCCTCAGCCGATCCCCGGGTTGAGCTATCGCGCGAGTTCTTTGGCGCGCTCATCGCCCTTGCCGGAATAGCAGCGCTCTGGTGGCAGGGACGCAGGTTTGGACTTGGAGACGCCANGAAAGAAGNGGGCTCCTGAAGAACTGGGAAAAGCCCCTCACTTTTTCTCCTTTTCCTCAAGGCCTGCACGCTTCTTGAGTTGCTTGATCTGGTCACGAAGATGTGCCGCCCGCTCAAATTCTAATTTGCTCGCTGCCTCCTGCATCTCCCCCTCGAGCTCGCTNAGGACATTCACTGCNTCGTAGACGGAAGCTTCTTCCGCTACCAGCGAACGATTTAGCTTTTCAGCCCGACTTCTGTCATCCTGATACTGCTGCAGACTTTGCTGCACCGCTCGGACCACACTCTGGGGAGTAATATTGTGTTCCTCGTTGTAGGCCTGCTGCCTGCTTCGGCGATCCTCCGTTACATCAATCAGTCGCTGGATCGAATCCGTCACTTGATCACAAAAAAGGACACATTCACCCTTCACGTGGCGGGCGGCTCTTCCCGCTGTCTGAATCAAGCTTGTCTCATTTCGCAGAAAGCCCTCCTTGTCCGCATCCAGAATACAGACGAGCGACACCTCTGGCAAATCGAGNCCCTCCCGCAACAGATTGATACCCACTAGAATATCGAATTCGGCTGCCCTCAGCTGCCTGAGGATTTCCACCCGCTCAATGGCATCGATATCCGCATGGATGTAACGCACCTTCAAGCGNGCACCCTGCAGGTATTCACTGAGGTCCTCTGCCGTCCTCTTGGTCAGGGTCGTTACCAGCACCCGCTCTCCTCTTTCACTTCTCTGCTGGCACAGTTCAATCGTCTCATCGATCTGTCNCTTCAGGGGCCTGAGGGTCAGGACGGGGTCCAGCAGACCTGTGGGTCTCACGATCTGTTCCACAATCAGCGAGTTGCCCTTGCGCGTCACATCGAAGTCTTCCACAGGCTGGTCTGTAGGACTCGGAACGATCCGAAGCTGCCGGAGACGAATAGGATCGATGCCTATCTCCTTGTTCCCGTGGACNGAAATGGATCCCTTGTTATCCGCACGNGAATTGACCACCTCAAAAGGGCCCGGGGTTGCACTCACATAGACCCTGCGGGTAGTCATTTCCATGAACTCCTGAAAACGGAGCGGACGATTATCGAGCGCACTCGGCAGCCTGAAACCATGATCCACCAGGGAACTCTTTCGACTCAGATCGCCCTCATACATACCACGGATCTGGGGGAGACTGACGTGACTCTCNTCCATGAGGACCAGAAAATCATCGGGAAAGAAGTCGAGCAAGGTATAGGGGCGCTCCCCGGGTGCGCGACCCGTGATATGTCGTGAGTAGTTTTCAATCCCCTGGCAAAACCCCATCTCCTGCATCATCTCGAGATCATACTCGGTTCTCATCTTCAGTCNTTGGGCCTCGATGAGCTTTCCCTTCTTTTCGAAAAACGCGATCTGCTCGTTCATCTCGGACCGGATGGCAACCATGGCTTTTTTCATCTTATCCGCTGAACTGACGAACTGCTTGGCGGGAAAGAAAGTGTGCTTGTCGATGCGCTCCATGACCGCCCCGCTCATGACATCAATAGTCGAAATCCGGTCCACTTCGTCCCCGAAGAATTCAACCCTGATAGCGGTATCCTCGAGATAGGCAGGATGGATTTCCACCACATCTCCCCTCACCCGAAATTTCCCTCTGCCAAAGGCAATGTCGTTGCGCTCGAAGAGGATGCTCACCAATAGTCCAAGAAACTCATCACGGCCCAGCTGCTGCCCCTGCCAGACCGGAACCATCATACCCTCGTAGTCATCGGGAGATCCCAATCCATAGATACAACTGACCGACGCAACCACCAGGACGTCCTCCCGGGTTAGAAGCGATCCCATCGTACTAAGACGTAACCGCTCGATCTCCTCATTTACGGAGGAGTCTTTTTCAATGTAGGTATCACTNCTGGGAATGTAGGCTTCCGGTTGATAGTAATCGAAATAGCTGACGAAATACTCAACCGCATTGTTCGGGAAGAAGTTCTTGAACTCCGAGTAGAGCTGGGCGGCCAAGGTCTTGTTATGGCTCATTACCAGCGTGGGTNTCCCCATCCGCTCAATGATATTCGCCATGCTGAAAGTCTTGCCCGATCCAGTAACCCCGAGCAGGGTCTGGTGACCGTTNCCCGCCTCCAGAGAACGGACCAGTTTTCCAATGGCCTGCTCCTGATCGCCCTTGGCGCCATACTCGCTGACCAGTTGAAAGGACACGCCTTACCTCTACGCGCAGCTGCAACTCAATGCAAACTCCGGGACCTCAGGCTCTGGGTTCCTCGAGGAGCCAGCAATAAGAGAGGCGCCACGGCTTCGAATCGGAAACCCGGCGCCTCCCTTACCTTGCCTTGTCAGTCGAATAAGTGCCCGCTACCACCCGGGCACGTTCTGCTATGATTACCGGGAAGAAAGTCATTCTTCCCAGCTGGGTTCCGTAGGAAGGACTCAGGCCGACCACGCACTGGAAGTCCGCGGCACACCCGGATCAGGGAGCCGCTGAAGAGTTCCAGTTTGCTGCGGAGACCTACACAGTGTCCTGCTACCGAAAATTGTTTGTCGCTTCCCCCCGGCCCCTTCCCTCGCTCCAGCACGATCGGGTCCCGCCGCGTTTCACCGCACCCCACGGCTCCGTATCCAAGGAGCTTGGAAGTCGATTTGAACACCAGATTCAGCATAAAAGGAGAGGGATCTCATGAGCCTCCCTGCACGACCTGTGCCAATTTTATAAATCCTTATCTTAAGGCATTCATTATTAACAATCTATAAATTTACTAAAGAAAAGTTAATATAATTTTCCTCACCCTGATCCCGGAAACTTTTACCAGATCTTCTTAACCGACTTGTAGATTTTACAGGAGACTTGAGGCCAGCTACGGAACCAGTCCCATTTCCTGCAACGCGTATTCTACGTCGGCGGGCCGAAGTGGCTTGGGAAGGTATCCGTTCATCCCTGCGCTGAGACAAGTCTCCCGATCAGCCTCAAACACGTTGGCCGTCATCGCAATGATCGGGATTGTCGAGGTCTCTCCACCACCCTCTCCTGCCCGGACCAGTCGGGTCGCCCCAACCCCGTCCAGCTCGGGCATGTTCATATCCATGAGGATCGCCGCGTAGTCGTGCCCCTCCTGCAGTTTCCTAATCACCTCCCGACCATTTTCAGCCGTGTGAACCTCAAATCCAAACCTCTTCAGGATCAGCCCGGCTAGCCGCGCGTTAATCGGATTNTCCTCGGCCAATAAAACCAGTCGAGTCCCCTCCGGATCTTCCTTTATCGTAGCTCCTGAGGACGAAGAGGAACGGGCCGGCACGCCCAGATCCAGAACTGAAGTAAGGGCCCGGAACATATCGCGCTGTCGCACCGGTTTGAAAAGGACCTGACGAAATCCCGCTGCCAGCGCATGCTCTTTCTCTCCACTCAGACGCGCGGAGGTGACCAGGATCATCGGGGGAAGGAGAGACCCGGCAGCTTCCGCCGCCAGACGGGCAAACTCCAGNCCATCCATGGTCGGCATCATCATGTCACAGAAGATCACATCATAGTGGGCGCTACCGAGATGCCGCAGTCCCTGCTGCCCACTAGCCACTACATCGCTTTCCATCCCCCACGTGAAAAGTCGCCTCTGCAGGAACCGTTGATTGATCTCATTATCGTCAATTACAAGCGCCCTCCTGCCATGGAACTGACCTTTGTCTTCAATTACCGCGAACGCACTCGNCTGACCGGTCTGCAGCGGCATNGTNAACCGGAACTCGGCTCCCTCACCAAGACGGGAACTTGCCGAGATCTCACCCCCCATTCGTTTCACAAGGCGCTTACAGATTGCCAGCCCCAGTCCCGAACCGCCGAATTTTCTCGTTGTGGAAACATCCTCCTGCTGGAACGGCTCAAAAAGACTTTCCACCTTGGAGGGCTCAAAACCCACCCCCGTGTCTCTTACTGCGAGCTCGAGGAATGGACCAGGAACCACCCTGCCGTGGATTGCTACCATACCCCGGGATGTGAATTTCAGGGCGTTCGATACGAGGTTCAGGAGAATCTGCTTCACGCGAGCTACGTCCCCGGACACGACCGCAGGGATCTCCTCGTGCAGATCATAAGTCAGCTCCACCCCTTTTTCAGACGCCTTTGCGGCATGAAGGCCGAGAACCTCCTCAACACANTCACTGAGCTCGAAGTCAACCCGCTCAAGCTCGAGGCGCCCGCTTTCAATCCGGGAAAAGTCGAGAAGGTCGTTGATGATGTTCAGGAGCAAATCCCCGCTTTTATGGATCAATCCAAGGTTCTCCCTCTGTTCTTCTGTCAGTTGCGAGTCGAGCAGTAATTCCGTGTATCCGATGATGCCGTTTAGTGGAGTACGGATCTCATGACTCATCATTGCGAGAAACATCGACTTAGCCTTCTCCGCCCGTTCTGCTTCCTCCCTCGCGAGATTGATTTCCCCGACAGCCTTCACCCTTTCCGTCACGTCACGCACGATACCGTGCACCAGGGTTCGACCCTCGTATTTCACCCGGCCCCACACTACCTCAACCGGAAGAAAAGAGCCGTCGGCCCGCCGCAGCTGGGCCTCACTCCGGCTTCGACCCGTTCGCTGAACCTCGTTCAAGGCCTGGCCGGCCACCTCAAAGTTCATCAGGTGCGAAACGTACATCNCCCGTAACTGCTCGCGTGAAAAACCAGACATTCGGATCGCGGTGTCATTGACCTCCACGAACGCCCCGAAGCCNTCGAGAAGAATGATGCCATCCATCGAGGCATTGAAGAATACCTTGAACTTTTCGTCATCACGGTCCCGCAGATTCCACCCCTGCTCCCGGGCTCTCTGGTCGAGATGCTCCTTGAGGTAGTTCAGTTCTCCGGTCGCATCCTCGAGGCGTTGCAGGGCCTCCCGATGAGCCGCCTGCTCAACCTCCAGCTGGCGGCGCCACTGGGCAGCCTCGTCCTTGAGCTCGCGTTGGGCCTCACTCACATCAATCCGTGCCGCTTCAGCTTGTTGTAAATTGACTTCTCCGTCACCNCGAGCCGCCGNGCGGTCTCAGCCTTGTTTCCATTNCAGAGCTTCAGCGTCTGAACCAGAGCCTCCCTCTCAAGATCAGACAGCGCGATACCACCGATNCCGTCAGGCACCCGCCCCGAGGGCTCGCTCCCCCGGACCGGGCCCGGCAGATCCTCCACCGTTATGACCCCGTCCTCACAAAAGGCCGCCGCCCGCTCGAGTACATTCTCGAGCTGCCGCACGTTTCCCGGCCAATCGTACGACTGCATCGCGGAAAGAGCCTCTTTTGAAAGCTTTGTGCTACGGTTCCTTCCCTGCGGCGCAATGCGCCNCAGCATCGATTCACTCAAATCCCGGAGTTCTTCNAGGCGCTCTCGCAGCGGNGGCACCTCGATGGGAATGACACTCAACCGGTAAAAGAGGTCCTCCCGGAATTGCCCCTCCTTCATCCGCTGCTCGAGATCGAGATTGGTAGCCGCAATAATTCTCACGTCGGCCTGCAAGGTCTCCTCTCCACCCAACCGCTGGAATTGCCGTTCCTGCAGCACGTTCANAAGCTTGGGCTGCAGATCGATNGGCAGGTCCCCGATTTCATCGAGGAAAAGCGTACCTCCTTTGGCCATCTCGATCTTTCCACGGCGCCGGCGTACTGCACCGGTNAAGGCTCCCTTCTCGTGACCAAACAGCTCACTCTCCAGAAGTTCCCGGGGAAGTGCTGGGCAGCTTACCGTAACGAAGGGCTCTTCTCCGCGCTTACTCCTGGCATGCACATGACGGGACAGCATCCCCTTGCCAACCCCGCTTTCCCCCGTCAACAGAATCGTCGAGTCGAGGGAGGCGACCTTCTCGGCCTGTCTCACCACCTCCTTCATGGCTTCTGACTCTGCTACGATCTGAACTACAGGTCCGCGCCCCCCGAGGGCTTCCCGCAGCTGCTCGTTCTCCAACTCTGCTCGACGCAAACGCTTTGCGTTGCGGAGCACCGCAAGCAATTCGTCCGGATCAAAAGGTTTAGTGAGGTAATCGAGAGCACCCAGCTTCATCGCCTTCACCGCTTCCGCGGCTTCGTCCACCGACGTCAGGACCACAGCAGGCACCCCGGGATATTCGCGCCCAAGCCGTTCAAGCGCCCCGAAGCCATCGAGCACGGGCATTTGAAGGTCGAGCAAGACCACGTCGGTCTCCTCAGTTACCAAGTCCAAGGCTTCTGCTCCATTCTCCCCGGAAAGCACCGTAAAACCTGCCCGCTCGGCATGCATCGTAAGCAAGTTCCGGACGGTTTGGTCATCGTCTGCAAGGACGAGGTTGGAGGTCTCTCCAGACACTTAGGATATCTTAACTATTTTGGCGGCAAATTCCCACCACAAACTCCCGGACGAAAGAACCCTCACCACCAACCCTTCCTGCAAAGATACCGAGGCNCCGGGGAACATGCGTCCAGCTGGCCTCCCCCTTGCTCTTTTCCCGGCGCCTCNAGGAGCGTATACTTTCTGCCGTGTCGCTTCTTGATCACGCCCAACTCGATGCCATGGCGGCCGGCCAGCCCGGTCTTTTGCTTCCTATTGTGCATGACTTTGCCTTGCAGGGACGGAACCAACTGAAGACCCTCGAAGCCACTCTCGCCGATAACCAAATCGAGGAAAGCCGCGGGATCCTCCATCAACTCAAGGGCTCGGCAGCCACTATGGGAATGGCTCAATTTGCAAATATGTGCCAGGAGTGTGAAGAGCAGCTCGGCACCAACCTGCATCCACAGCGCCTTCCGGAACTGGCTCCCCTGCTTCAGGAATCTATAGATCACGCTGTCGCCTACCTTCAGAACCCGGAGTAGAGATCCGGAGAGCCCAGCAGGGGAGTCGGTTTCCTTCATCGTTTCGGGCCCTATGGCTTCTAGTTGAAATTTCTCTCAAAGAGGGCATCTTCCCGCCTCCTTTCATCATGAATCGACAACTGCTCGTCACTCTTGCCATTCTTGGCAGCCAGATCTTTGGCGCCTTATCCCTGCGCGCTAACGAAGCACACCTTCTCCAGTGTGGTCACTGCGCCATGATGGCCCGGCTTCATGCCCGTCAACTCGCCGCCGCGGAACAGGGCAAGGCACCCCAGAACAGCTACGCCCCGGATCGCTTTGTAGATATCGCACACCTCAAGATCGACGTCACACCCAACTTCGAGGAGCGCTCCCTTACATCTACCGCAGTTCTCGACTTCGCTCCCATCGCCAAGCCTCTCAAGCAATGGCACCTCAACGCTACCGGTCTGGATGTCAGGGAAGTCACCTCCTCCCACGCCATCCAGGCCACCCAGTCCACCGACACCCACCTTGAGATCACCTTCCGGGAACCTATCCCTGCCTGGGAAGACGCCCGGGTCACCGTGACCTACACCGCTACTCCGAAAAAGGGCCTCTATTTCCGCACCGCCGAGATGGGATACCCGGCCGGCGATACCCAGCTCTGGACCCAAGGCGAACCTGAGGACCACCAGCACTGGTTTCCGAGCCACGACTACCCCAACGAGAAGTTCACCACCGAGATGATCTGCCGGGTTCCTGAGGGCATGGAGGCCCTCTCCAATGGACGCCTGCTCTCCCAGAAGAAGGACGAGGAAACGGGCCTCGTTGCGTTCCACTGGTTTCAGGACAAGGTCCACGTCAACTACCTCGTAACCCTTCTTGCCGGATACTTCGTCAAGATGGAGGACACACACGGGAAGCTGCCCGTGGCCCTTTACGTACCACCCTCCGAGAAGGACCAGCTCGCCAACACCTTCCGCGACACCATTAAGATCCTCGATTACTTTGAACGGGAGATCGGGGTTCCCTACCCTTGGGACAAGTATTACAACGCCTGTGCCATCGACTACATGTGGGGGGGCATGGAAAACACCAGTCTGACGACCCTGACCACCCGCACCCTTTTTACCGACGCTACCGAGAACCTCCGGAGCAGCCGTGGCCTCGATGCCCATGAAATCGCCCACCAGTGGTTCGGCGACCTTGTCACCTGCCGCGACTGGAGCCATCTCTGGCTCAACGAGGGCTTCGCTACCTACTACTCCCTCCTCTACGACCGGGAACTTCTTGGTGACGACTACTTCAAGCACGGCCTGCACGGCAACGCCCGCGGGATCTTTGGCAACGACAAGGATATCATTCCCATTGTCCACCAGGGCTATAGCAACCCCTCACAGCAGTTCAGCTTCCGGGCCTACCCCAAGGGGGGCTGGGTTCTCCACATGCTACGCTCTGAACTCGGGGAAGACCTCTTCCGAAAATGCGTGAAGACCTACCTCGAGCGACACCAGTACAAAACTGTGGTCACCCAGGATCTTGTGGAGATTTTCGAGGAACTCAGCGGACGCTCCCTCTCCCAGTTCTTCGACCAGTGGGTCTATCTTTCCGGCTACCCGGAACTAAAGATCAACTACATGTGGGACGAACTCACCAAACAGGTCAAGCTCTCCATCAACCAGGTCCAGATGACCAACGAGAAGCGCCCCTTCTTTCGTTTCAAGCTACCGGTCAAATTTCTCGTTGGAGATAAGACCGAGATGCGCACCATCGAGATTTCCAAGGAGCGTGAGGACTTCTACCTGCCCCTCGGTTCTGCTCCGCAAATCGTCCGCTTTGACCCGGAAGTGACTGTTCTCGCCAAAATCAACTTTGATCCCAATGAGAAGATGCTCCTCGCCCAGCTCGCTGACGAGACCGACGTCATCGGCCGCCTCCTCGCCGTCCAGCAACTCGGCAAAAAGAAAAACAAAGTCGCCCTTGAGCACCTCAGCAAGACTCTCAAGGAAGATCCTTTCTTTGCAGTCCGAAAGGCCGCTGCCGATGGTCTTGCCGCCATGCGCACCCCGGAATCCTTTACCGCCCTCGAAAGCTCCCTCGACCAGCCAGACGCCAGGGTGAGGCAGGCGGTCGTCCGCGGCCTCACCAAGTTCTACAGTGACGACGCCTACAATGCTCTCAAAGCCATCGCCGACCGCGAGGCCAACCCCGGAGTCCGTACCGTGGCCATTGGCGGAGTAGCCGCCTATGCCAAGGCCAGCCTGCGCCCCTACCTTGTCGGCCTGCTCGCTACGCGCTCCTACCAGAATGCCATCGCCAACGAGGCCATCTCCGGCATGCGAAAGCAGGACGATGCCTTCTACGTCGAGCCCCTCCTCCGCCACCTCCAGAAAGAGGAAGCCTCCTTTCCCAGCCGCAGCTTCGCCCAGGCCCTGCGCACCCTCGCATACCTAGCCCGGAACGAAGACAATAAGGACGCCGTCCGCGACTTCCTTCTCAGCCAGGTCGACCACCTCAAGAATTCCGTGGCCACGGCCGCGATGGGAGCTCTCGGAGAGCTACGTGATCCCCGGGCAATCCCCGTCCTCACCACCTTCGTGGCCGCTGACTCTGATTCCCCCGAGGGCAAGGCCGCCCAGTCAGCCATCGATCAGATCCGCAAGAATGAGGCGCCCGGACAGGCCCCGACGGAGGTCAGCAAACTGCGGGGTCAGGTTCAGGACCTCGAAAAACAACTCAAGAGTCTCTCTGGGGACTTCAAGGCCCTTCAGGAGCGCCTCAAGCAATCCCTCACCTCTCCCGAGGAGGAACCGAAGAAGACCGACAAATCCGGAGAGAAGAAATAGGGTTCCCTGTTCCTCAGGAAGACTCGCGCATCCGGTGACGGCGTCGTAGATAACTCAGAGCCCCGAAGGCTACCAAGTTGAAGACCACCAACCCGATCAGGAGTGGCTTGTGATCCCGCTCCTCTTCGCCGAGATCCGCCTTCTTGGGCTCCTCTGCGCCAAAGAGTACTCGATCGAGGTTGCGCTGGATGATGGCACTGTCCGCGGTGATCTCCTCCACCTCCAGTAGGCGATCCCAGTTCCGGCGAAAGAGCAAGTCGTAGCCCGGGTTGCCTTCCTTGACCTGGCAGGAACAGGCCCCACACAAATACTCACTGGCCGCCACGATGCGCTCCGGTGTCATCTGGGACGCGGTGAGGCCTCCGAAGGTCCGCCCCCTTCCGAACAGTGGCACCAGCAGGGGCTCTCCGGGGATCCGATTTCCTGACCGCATCAGCATCGAGAGAAAGAGGGACTCCGCTGGGTCATCCGCGGAAACCACCTCGGTCGCGAAGTCAATCTTAAGGGGAATCCCCGAGCGCAGAATATTGTCCGGGTCGATATTCTCGAACTCCTTGTTGAAATCCTCCCGCCGGATCACGCCCTCCGGAATCTCCAAGGTCGCCTCTGCCTCCTTCACCCCGGCCTCCATCACAGCCCGGGCTGCGGCATCCTTCGTCGGATCTCCGGACTCCACCAGAATCCAGACCGCCGATGCCCCTTTCAGGAGATGGGCGCCACAACGCTGCCTCAGCGGGGAGTCTAACAGACTGGACAGATTCTCCACTGTAGCGTCCCCGGTCCAGACTGGCGTCTTGCTCTTCCAGCTTGCTGGTGGCATCAGGATCAGGGTGGGCCCCTCCCCTGCATGCTCGAGCGCCGGCAGGGACACCAGCTCGGCCTCTGTCAGGGTCTCAAGATTCACCCGCTGCACCTTGAGATTGATTGCCTGACTGTCCCCCTTCAGCTCCTCCTCAAGAACGTCCAAGGCCTCCTCGATTGCGCCCGTCAGCTTCCCTTCCGAGGTCACCACCAGCGCAAAGTGGTCTGCCGGCCAGCGCTCCAGTGCGAAACGAAAGACCGGGACCTGACAGGCCACCGCCACCACCGCAGTAGCGAACAGCCCAAGAAGCGCCCTCCTCATCATTGCCCCGAACTTCCCGTATTCCAGCTCAGTAGTCGAGCCACCAAACGCTCGACCGTCTCCAAAACTATCTTCAGGGCACGACTTAGACTGCATCCCTGTCGAAGCCTTTTCTCCGATTTTGTCTTCTCATTTCGCCTTCTTCTGGGCTCCGCCAGGATCCTTCATACCGCGGTGGGCGTTCAGCTCGGGCCACGAAAGCTTGCCATCCTTGTTGGTGTCAGCGGACGGGTTCTTCTTGAAATACTGATTCTTCCATCGTGTGGCCTTCTGCTCTTCGGAGAGGGGTCTTGAGGGGATAATCCCGAGGAGGTCCTTACGGTAGCGTTGTAACCTCCCGGCCTGCTCAGGCTTGCCGGCAAGGTTGTGCCACTCGTGAGGGTCCTCTGCAGTGTTATAGAGTTCTTCCTTTCCGTTGGCGTAGCGCACGTAGCGCCATTCTTTGTAGCGCTGGGAGTAGGACTGCCCAGCCGGGTCGTAGTAATCCGCCCACTTGTAGAGCGCCGTCAGGGCCGCTTCCGGTCCGTTCCACTCACCATCCTTCGGATCTATGAGGAGCGGCTTGAGGGAGTGTCCATCAAGGGAACGTCCCTTCGGGTTGATCCGGGTATCGGCCGGCAACCCACACAGGTCGAGAAGCGTCGGGTAGAGGTCCACGAGGGAGACCGGCAGAGGGCAGGACCCACCCTCTTTGCTCACCCCGGGAGCACGAATCACCAAGGGCACCCGGGTGGATTCCTGCCAGAGGGAATTCTTGTAGAGGTAATCCTTCTCCCCCATGCCCCATCCATGGTCGGAGGTGAAGACGATGATCGTATTGTCTTTCAGCGAAGAAGAATCCACGACTTTGAGAACCTGACCCACGAGATCATCGACGCTTGCCACCGAGGCCAGATAGGCCTGAATGAACTTGCGCAGGGCGAGATCCCGGTCCCCCTTGAAGGACTTGATAAGGGAGGAATACATCTTGTGCCCGCGGTCATCAGAGCGGTCGTCACTGCCTGGGGCGAGGGTGTGCTTGAAGGTATCCTCTACGTCCCCGGGGAGGGTCTCAGGCAATTTGATGGAATTGAGGGGAAAGAGATCGAAATACTTCTGCGGAACGATCAGAGGAGTATGGGGGCGGATAAACCCAAGACCCATCAGGAAAGGTTTTCCGGCATCTGCCAGCTCCCCGAGTTTCTTGACGGCCCAATCCGCATTAAGCTCGTCCCCGGTCGGATCTCGATTGGTCTCCGACCGATATTTCAGCTCGCGCCTGCCCGCCCAGTTCCCAGTCCGCCAGGTAAAGCCGGTTCCGTCCAGATCGCGCAGCGGCCCAAAGGAACCGTCTACCGCCCCGAAGTCGTCCCGGAAGGGACTCGGGACATCCGGGTGAGCAACATCTGTCTTCTGCCCATCATTGGCAAAGGGCCCATAGTCTGAGAGATAACCAAACTCCGACCACTGGTCCCGTCCCCGGTTGTGCATGACCTTGCCGGTGCCGAGGGCGTGGTAGCCGTGATAACGGAAGTGAGCCATCACCGTCCGCGAGTTCTTGAGAACTTCGTAACCATCCCAGCGATCGAAGCCGTAGCAACCCGAAGTGTGCGGGTAGAGCCCGGTGAGGAAACTGGCCCGAGATGGATTGCAGATCGGGANATTACAATGGGCCTGAGTGAAAGACACNCCNGATNCGATNAGGCGGCGAATATTGGGCGTCCGGGCCTGTGGNTGTCCCCCCAGNGTTTCGATGTAATCGTTCAGNTCGTCACAGACGATGAGAAGGACATTGGGNCTGTCTNTGGCAGCAGCCTCCGGAGCTGCGTGACAGANGAAGGGAAGGGCGAGAAGACAGAGCAGGATACGCATGAATTTCTGCANAGGGAGGTTGCTGGTGNCGGCNGATCCGACCCCNGAGAAATACCCCTCTCGTGGCAGAGTGCAAGCAGGGTGCTGCGCTAAAAGNGAAGATTAGGGGGGTTCAGATTCTTGTTGCNACGTCTGCNGACTGCTANTCTCCCNNGATGCCTTCACNNTCNANNCNTCTCCTTCTCATNATGGCNCNCGCTCTTNCCTCCCCGGGTGCAGAGGAGCCCACNACTGGATCCCCACACCCGTCCCATCCGGACTATGAGCTGGTNTGGCAAGATGAATTTTCCGGGAACAAACTCGATCGAAGCAAGTGGCGTGCGNTGGATGATCCNACCCGCGGCACCTACGGACACGGGAATGGAGAAGCTCANGCCTATCTCGATGCCGAAGGACGAACCTTCCGGGTGAAGGGGGGNCGCTTGANCATNACTGCNCACCATGATCCCAANGCCGTTTACCCCCTCCGCGATAANCCGGGAGGACCANTNACCNNANNGACGGANGGGCAGGACTTTGCNTCCGCCAAATTNACCACCGAAAAGCTTCACTCCTTCACCTNCGGCATNNTCGAGGCCCGGATCAGGAATCCGCTCGCGGANAGNGGCGGGAAAACCGCNATNCCGGNATGGCCCGCTTTCTGGATGCTNCCCGAGACCTCTACTGCCCCTTACGACGGATATTGGGACAAGTCCGCCCTNGANNCGAAACGCGAATGGGCTCGCAGNACNTGGCCCTACAGCGGCGAGNTTGATATCATGGAAATGTCCGGNCGGGCCACCCGCCTCTATCACGCNGGGGCNGTGTATCATANNAGTGCCAAAAGGTGGACGGTCGGCCANATNGGNTGGTANTCCCACTACCGACGTTACGATGGCGCAATCAATCCGAAACAGTGGATNGCGNACCAGAAGCTGGATGGTTCCCTGCAGCCCCGGNCCGGCCAGAAGTCCTATGTCTCAGACTATCATACCTACGGATGCAAATGGACAGCNGACCANCTNATCTTCATGCTCGATGGCAANGAATGGGGACCCGGGTTGNAACTNGGTGACCCCNCCCGGTTCGGAGGAANGAAAATCTACCAGGGCTATCCCTTCTACCTCATCCTGAATCTTGCGATCGGGGGCAACTATTTCGGGGTNTGGGGNCCGAAGGACCCCGGACCCGACANNAAGCGNCCTAACGAACTTTACGACTTTACTCTGTTNCCCCAGTCCATGCAGGTTGANTGGGTCCGGGTCTACCAGAAGCCGTAGGNATTGCGCNCANGCCAGTGTCTCGACNCNGAAGNNAATTCATCNTAGAANNNTTCCNCACCTCTCTCCAGCATCGTGAANATTCCTGATTTCTGCCGCCGNACCGTCGAGGCTCCNTGGTTCACCGGATTCATTATCACNGTNATCGTTTTCGCAGGCATCCTTGTCGGANTGGAAACAAGTGCCTCTCTGATGGCCGAGCTCGGATCGACAATNGAGGTCCTCAACAACATCNTTCTCTATATTTTCGTGGCTGAGATNNTCCTCAAAATGANCGCNGCGNCTCCGAGACCATGGCGCTTTTTCTNCGACGGCTGGAACGTCTTTGATTTTTTCATCGTGGCNGTCTGCTTCGTGCCCTTNGGGGGNGGATTCGCCCCCGTGCTGCGCCTGTTCCGACTCTTTCGGACGCTGCGCCTNGTCTCCGTGATTCCCCGCCTGCAGCTCATCGTTTCTGCNCTTCTGCGCTGCCTGCCCTCGATGTTNTATGTCAGCATCCTGCTCTTTCTCGTNTTTTACATCTANGCGGTGGCNGGNACCATGCTCTTCGGNGCCAACGACCCGGTGCATTTCGGAGGGTTGTGGACCTCNATGCTCTCNCTCTTCCGGGTCGTNACCCTNGAGGACTGGACNGACGTNATGTATCTTCANATGTTCGGCTCCGACGTCTACGAGGGATACAACCAGTCGATTGANGGACAAACNGTCNTCCCCAAGGCCCAGCCCGTCCTCGGGGCTTTCTATTTCGTCTCCTTTGTNCTCGTNGGGACCATGATCATGCTCAANCTCGTCATNGGGGTGATCATCAACGGNATGGACGAGGCNCANAAGGAGATTGCCGATCGCCGNTTNCACGAACTNTTGAGCCAGGGAAGCGAAGGAGNCGACCANATNNAGCGNGAGGCNCGNATCGCCAGCTTGCGCACGAAGGTTGCCGAACTCTCNGAGGAACTGGAGAAGCTGAGCTNATCCCTGCAGGCCAACCTTCGAACAAGTCTNCTCAATNCCCGGGCACCACTGCCCGNGCCGCGCGATCCTCCACCCGGAAATATCCCAGNGGCTGATTCCTGCCCTCTTTCACATCCGTGATCATCCAGATCGCACCCGGACGGGTTTGCTGACGCTGNNTCCCTCCCGGGGCAATAGACCCGTAGAGCTTGCGACCTCCATCGCGATCGANCCAGAANANNTTCACCTCCNGATCACTCGAATTCACGAAGACCACATTGAANGGATTNCCATCCGGTCTGGAAGGGGGAGCAGCCTCGCCTGCCTTCAATTTTCTCCACTCGAGNGCCGGTAGATTCCTCACTGCGGGTTGCTTCAANGGGGCAAACTCCTTCGGNCCCATTGCACGCATCTGCTCCAAGGTNNCGCGATGGGCCTTCTTGGTNGCAAGGTTATGCCACTCGTAGGGATCCGTTTGNATATCGTAGAGTTCTTCTCCACCGCCNGCATANCGGATATAGCGCCANTGCTCCGTGCTCAGGCCATAGCTGCCGGGTANATCGAGGAAGGTGAGGGCCGAATGCGNCCACTCCCGGGCGGGATTCTGCAGGAGCGGGCACAGGCTCTGGCCATCATGAACCTTCACAGGAGGCAGACCGACAAGTTCGAGCAATGTAGGCGCGAGACTGACTAAACTCACCGGCCTCGTGCAGGTCGCCGGGNGCGTGCCNCCNGGAAGACCCGGACTTCCCTTGGGCACCCGTATAATGAGGGGTACCCGGGTGCAGGCCCGCCAAGCCGTAAACTTCTGCCAGTGCTGCTTTTCCCCGAGGTGCCAGCCNTGATCGGACCACAGCACCACGATGGTATTGTCCGCATTGGGTCCATTCTCAAGGGCNTCCATCACTCGCCCCAGCATNGTGTCCGCGAAATAAATGGAGGCGAGGTATCCCTGNATNGCCTGCTTCCACTGACCCTGCGACTGAATATGGGCAAAGTAACGGTTGGGGCCCATCCTTTGGCCCTCCTCCGGAAGATCCTCAAGATCGTCCTTCCGGTAGCCCGGTGGCAGTTGAATCTTCTCGAGAGGGAAGGCCTCAAAATAGGACCGTGGCACAAACCAGGGCTCATGAGGGCGATAAATCCCACAGGCGAGGAAGAAGGGCTTGTTGTGCTCTTTTCCCAGCTGACGTCCCACCCAGTCGGCGACGAGATAGTCTCCCCCAAATTCCTCATCAGTGGCTTCGAGTGGGCCCCAGTCCGTCTCGATATACTGCCACGGCCCACCCCGCGGCAGACTCAAGGGCCGCTTGTCCGGATAGAGCGTCCGGGGAAAGGGGCTCTCTGTCTCGGCCGCCGGGAAGTAGTCGTCCCACGAGCGGGCATCAATGACATAGTGCAGCATCTTGCCCGATCCCGCCGACCAGTATCCTCCCCGGGAAAAGGTCNGTGGAAGGAGTTCGGCAGCAGGAAGCACTTCCCGCATTTTCTGTCCATTCCGATAGAGCCCTGAGCGGTGCGGTGAGATCCCGGTAAAGACGGCCGTGCGGGAAGGGTTGCAGGCCGGGGCAGGGCAGTGGGCATTCGTAAACAGAAGACCCGAAGATGCCAGGCGGTCCAGGTTCGGGGTCCGAGCCTGGGGATGACCTGCCAGACAACCTACCCAGTCGTTCAGGTCATCAATGGCAATGAAGAGGACATTAGGTTTCTCCGCGGCCNCCGGAACGGNACAGCCGCTCAGAATTACCAGGAGAAANGTCAACCGTGGCAGGAACCGGGAAGGATTCACGTCAGCCGATGTATCAGGGTAATACCCGTCCGTCGAGCGGGCCTTCCTCCGGGTCGTAATCACGCCCTGATCAACACGCTATCCCGATTCTCGAGAGGTGCTTATCGGTTCCTCGCCGTAGTCGATGACTCTACTCTCCGGAAAGATCTTCTCTCTCCCCTTCGAGTTCCGGGGCTTCTTCGCGGCCCCGGGCTTCTTCGTGAACCTTGAGGATATCAAAACCCCGCAATGCTCCCGGCTCATTGAAGGGCTCCATCTCCGNCTCACCGAAAGCCTCGATCCGGTGGTCATGGAACGGTTCAATGGCATCACCACCGTATTCCTCTGGCAACTTCCAGCGAAAGGTTCTCTTCTCCCCGTCCACCGAAACGAGATACAAGGTTCCAATTTCTGTGGGAGCCCGCAGTAGCCGGGAGTCATCCGCAATCGGGTTAACCGTTTGATCTATCACCAGATCAACGAAATAGACCACCTCATCGGCCACGCACCAGATATGATGCCTCATGGTTCTGACCTGTTCCCCGGGCACAACTTCTCCCTCGTCATCATATTTCGGGCTGATGATGAATGAAGAGGCGGTGTGGTCTTCACGGTTAATGTGCCACGACCTGTGCTGCGCTTCCTCGTTCACGTGTTCCCAGCGCCCGACCAACTGCTTCTCACGATCATTGAGGGGTTTACCCAACAGACCCTTGAAATCTGCCAGGGTCCGCGGCACCTCTCCGTAGGACGAGAAGACTCTCGCTATCTTTCCCTTCAAGACCTCCTCTCCACCCACGTCGAGCGTGGCCTCTCCACTCTCCTTCGGCAGTCCCCCGGAAAATTCCAGGACCCCGAGAACCTCATGCCTGGCAAACTTGAGAATCACCAGCGATCCCCCCACCCGGTATATTCCATTCTTCAGAGGATTGTCGTCATAGATCGTCACTGCACCGTCTTCCCCGACAGAAACCCTCTCCTCCTGATCCACGCTCAAGGTCCCATCTGCCCGGAACACCAGTCGCACCTTGCCTTTAAATACCCCTTCTTCCTCAAATAACAGGTCCACGATCTTCCCCGGCAGGAAGGTTTGCAGGCCCGTGACCTCCCCGGGCTCCTCCACCTCGGGATTCGNTCCCTCTCCCTTGCTGGCCGCCACCCGTTGAGGACTTTCCCTGCACCCCGGCAGGAGACAGACGATTAAAGCCGCCATCATCGACAGGAAGGCCTTCTGGAATTTAAGATTCATTTCAACATGCTGAGCCAGGGGACCGATTCCGAAAAGACAACACTTCAGTTGTTGCGCTCCTCCACCCTTCCCAGCCCGATTCCAGACGGTGGATGCTTGGCCCCAGCGCACCGATGTGCTGGAATCGNGGCAATGAGACTTGTGACTCTTTTTTCAGTTCTCGTCCTCTCGCTCGAGGTAGGTGGTGCGCAGGAGGATGCNAGAGCCCAGACTAAGCTGGGNACTGACTACCTCCTCGGCCGCGGTGTAGAACAGGACCGCGACCAAGGCTTCAAGCTCATCCGGGGAGCAGCGGAAAAAGGCGGGGCCGAGGCCCAGCGTATTCTCGGCAACCTTTACGCCTACGGCGTGGGCGCTCCCATCGATCTCAAGGAATCCGCCAAGTGGCGCCGCAAGGCGGCCGGTCAGGGGGACGGCAAGGCCGCCCGGGCCCTCGGGCAGATGTATCTCGCCGGCGAGGGCGTCTCCTCTGACAAGTCGCTCGCGTTCCTCTGGATGCGCCGGGCCGCAGAACAGGGAGACTTGGAGGGCCAAGCCGCCCTCGGTGACATGTATAAAAAAGGCTCAGGTGTCACAAAGAACCCGGAGCAGGCCGCAAGCTGGCATCTGCAAGCCGCCGACCAGGGACACCCCGGAGCCCAGTTTGCCTACGGGCAGGCCTGCGCCACCGGCTCAGGAGTCGACCGTAACGTGACCCAGGCCCTTAAGTGGCTGACGCTCGCAATTGATGCAGGCTATGGCTCAGCAGCAGCTGAGGCTCTTTCTGTCCTCAAGACGCAAGCCGCCCCCGGGGAACTCGCTGAAGCCGCCAAGCTCGCTGAAGCGTGGAAGCCAGAGACGGGGAAGTGACAACACGGTCCCGACCTATCCTCCCTGTTCAACCTTGCGGTAAAGAAAGGCGTCGGAGGTAAGCAGGGAAATCAGAAGAGCCTTCATGCTCCCCCCGCTGTCACGGTAGGCCTTATGAGCTGCCTGCAACAAGGGCCCATCATTGATCGTCTCGTTACGGCCCATCCAAAAACGAAAGGCGTGGCGCACGAAGACCTGCTCAACACGTTCGCTGGCAGCCAGCTTGTCGATTAGCTCCAGGGCGTTTTTCACCGGGCCGTCGAGAGCGGGGTCCCCGCTATCAATGATTTCACCTGAAGTATCTACAGGCTTGCCAAGCTCGCTCGTTCGAAAGAGACCGGCATGATTGTACATCTCGAAGGGCAAGCCGAGGGGGTCCATCTTCTCATGACAGGTCCAGCAGTAATCCTTCCTCGTGACACGCATCCGTGCCCTGAGGGTGCTATTAGGCTCGTCCGGAAGCTGCGCGTCCACCGTAACCGGTACATCAGGAACACCACCGCCCAGCAGTCGCTCACGGATCCAACGCCCCCGCAGGATGGCGTGATTGTCCATGGCGTCCGAGTGTGAAACCAGCCAGCTGGGATGAGTCAGGATTCCCCGACGCTGGTTCATCGGGACCGTAGCCAGAATACGTTCGGGTTTCATCGAACCGCTTCCAAAACTACGCCTGCTCACCCGCGCAAAGATCTTCGCTCCTGCAAGTTTCGTGGGTTGGACCCCAATGTTGGGACTTTTCGGAGGCTTCCTCTTGGGATCCGCCTGCTTCTTCGCAGCCGTGAGTTTCTTTCGTTCTTGGACGAGGATTTGCGCTAATCTTCTATCGGTCGGGTCGGCTTTTGACTTTCCCTCGAGTATGGAAACCCTCTTCTCCAGATCTTTCACCACCGCTTGTGATTTCTTCCGGCTCTCCTCAAAATCCTTCTTCTCCTTTTCGGCTGCTACCCTTCTCTCGGACTGGCTCCTTCTCTTGCCAAAATAGATTTCATCTTTGCGAGTGGCCACCACCTTGTCGGTCGTAAGCAGATTGCGGAGGACCTCCTTGTCCTCCTCAAGAATCAACTCGATCAACCGATCCGTACTAGCCGTCGCTTCAAACATTGCTCTATAATGTGCCGTTCCCCGGTTACTTGCCCCTGTCTCTGCGAGGGCTCTGGAGTCCTTGCAGATATAACCCCCGAGATCATGGTCAAAAAAGTCCCGGAAGAAGCGCAGGATTCGCGGTTTGCGAATGCTGTCATCAGCCAGCATGCGCTCGACCTCTCGTTTCACGTCATCCCGGCTGCGCATGCGGCCCTCCGCTGCAGAGGCCCGGAGTACCTCATCAGGCCTGATGTAACGAAGAGCATGGTTAACCGCGAGAGCCAGTTCCCAGTCCTGCAACGGCGCCCGGCCATAGCTGTCGATCGTGCCCAGTTCGGCAAGTTCAGGGCGGAAGAGGGCATCTCTATCAAGAAAGATCGCGGATAAACCCATGAAAACCCCATTTTCCTTTCCCACCTTGTCGATCGCGTTCCGCACGATCTGGAAGTACGATTCGGTTTCATCCGGGGTGGGTGGACGGAAGGTCACCGCCTCAAAGAGAAACTCAACCGTCTCCTCCAAACGCTCATCTGTTACACCGGGCTCCTCCATCAGTTCGTGAACCGGAGTCATGGGGCGAACCACCTTCGTGTTATAGACGATCGAGGTCGGCTGACCCCGTATATCTCCTTTCATCTCGTAGGAGTTCGGGTTGTCGGTGATCTGCGCCGGTTGGGCAATACTGAGCGGACCGTAGGCCATGTAGCGCAGAATATCTTCAGCCTTGGCTAAGATCTGGGTCGCCTCCGCACTATTGACCGTGGCGAATCCGGGATAGTTCTCTAACCCGTGCTTACGGGACGAGGAAAGCACCGCAGGCACACTCTTCACCGCAGTGGCATAAGCCACGGTTCCTCCCAGCCACTTGGTGATGCGATCTGTCCCGAAATAAAGCTTCAGCTCTCCTCCGTGATTGGTGGGAACCGCGTCACCGCGCGTCCGCTTGCCGGGCTTCTCCGGATCATATTCCGGCTCGGTATTGATCAACTCATTCAGACGGGTGATATGCTCCTGTGGCGTAACCCGCCAGAGCCGTGCTGGCGACGCCGTCGGCGTGAGCTGGACGCCTGAGGGCAAGGGCCCGAAGAGAAGATCATGGCTCAGAAAGTTCCCCTTGTCCGGATCAAGGTGGGCGCGGAACCCTCCTTTGTCCTTCATCACACGCTGCAGCTCACCGATAATCCAGTCGGAAAAGCGCAGGCGCTCCACCACCCCGGGCTGAGTCTTCTTCCGAGGAGGCATTTCCTGCAGAGAGACTTGGGTCCATACCGACTTCCATACCGAGGCATTTGATTCATCCACCGGCCCGATTTCAATGAGGGAAAGATCACCCTCGATCGTGGTGTCGCCATGGCAATCGATGCAGTGATTCTCTAGAAAGATCTGCGCGAACCCTTCAAAATCGTCTCCGACAGGCGACCCCGGAATGTAGGGTGGCTTCTCGAGAGGAGTCGCCACCACGACGGAAGCGTGAAAAAGCGCCCCAAGCAATAGAACCAGCCTTCTCACACGAGGATTTCCTTGAGAGGACCTGTGCCGGAATCAAACTTGGCCGCCATTTTCTCGGACATGTTGTAGCGGTCTCCAGAGACTCCGGAGGCTCTCAGAATCGAATTGTAGAGAGCGTTGATCGGCCGCTTCCCATCGAGCTGGGTAAAACATCCTGTCTTGAAGGCCCCATCATAGTTGCCGAGCAACATCACGGGCCAGTTCTTCCCGGAAGTATGCTGAGAGTCCGCGTTGTTGCTGGTGTAGACGATCAAGGTGTTGTCCATCATGGTGCCACTTCCCTCGGGAACACTCTCGAGCTCTTCCATCANTCGAACCAGCATCCGGCTGTTGTACTGGCGGATCTTGACCCAGATTGGGTTGTTCGGCTGCTTCATGTGCCCAAGGTTGTGCCCCTGCTGCTCCACCCCGAGACCCTTCCAAGCTCCAAAGATTTCACCACGCCCGGATCCAATGGTAAGAACACTCGTCAGGCCTGACTTCAGTGCTGAAATACCCAGGTCCAGAAGCACATCATGCCAGTCGGTTTCGAACTCCGGATTGGTGTAGCGCTCATCCACTTCGGGAGCAAAATCCCTGAGTCGCGAAGACACCTCCCCGAGACGTTCCCGCAGCCCATTGATCTCGCTAAATCCGTCGACATACTGCTTGAAGCGCTCTTTGCTGACGTCTTGCAGGCCAATAACCTCGGCCTCCGCGAGTCGTTCAACCCGGTTGAACATACCGGAACGGGCCTCGTGCTGTTTGCGGATTTCACCTTCAGAAATCCCGCCATACAGCATCTCATAGAGGTGGTTAGGGTTGGAGTGCATGAAGATGGGCTGACCTGCTCCGCTGGCAGAAAGATTCGCTACGGTGGGCTTCGATCTCATGTTCCCGAGAGAATCCATCCCGATGCATAAATGGGGCAAAAGGGTTTCGGGCAGCGTTGCACTGAGAGTGTGGTCGATCGTCGGGCCACTTGGCGGCACTCCGTCACTCCCCCGGTATCCTCCAAGCGCACCAAAAAAGGCGCTGTGCGAAGGGCTCGTATGCAATCCATGGAGCCCGTTGATGATATGCAGACGCTCCTTGTANGGNTCCAGTNCCTCGATGGGCTCAGGCAATTTCGCNNTGGCCANGGAACCACTGTTNTTCATTCCNGATGGAATACAGGTCATCGGATCGAAGCCTTGGTTTTGAAGGAAAAAGATCACTCTTTTGGGGTTTCCCGGNCCTCNANCAGCCTGNGCGAGGCTGGGNAAAAGCGGGGCTCCAGCGGCTGCCGCGGCCATTCCCNTNAGTAGTGATCTGCGATTGAGCATNATTTCCCAGNGGNNTCNTTCNGNTTTACCCTANGATGGGCCTTTCGTCGAATCTTTCAGGGATCNTCCCCACAGACCGCTNCGGNACCNGGNATCCGTNGAAAAAAGCCTGCGGGNCNNGGGTGANGNCCANAAGACCCACTCTACTNCTTGCGNGGAGCCCTGCGCACCTTATCATGGGGGGTGCGCTATTTATTCCTCCTACTTCTGACGGCTCCCTTGATCCCCTGCCACGCGGAGACCATTTCTTTCGTGGGCGGGGATTCGATCATCAACATGGGTAATTCGGGGGCTTCCCATTATCGAATCAACGGCTTCAACGATCCGGTTATCGCTCTTGAATCGGGGGTAACTTACACCGTCAATCGAACCACTGGCGGACACCCTCTTGTTTTCGCCTACAACGACACCGCCTTTCCGAATGCGGTAACCTATTCGGGGAATCTAGAGGCGGGGACCGCCTTCCGACAGTCCAGCGTCCTGCGCAACGGGAGCCCCGGTTGGCTTTTCCGGGTCAATCCGAATGACTCTAGCCAATTCACTTTTCCGGCCAGCATGGAAGGAAAAGAAGTCTTCTACTACTGCGAAATCTCTGGTCACCGGGGGATGATCGGCAAAGTGATTATCGAGCCGCCCGTCACTGAACCGGTTCCTCCTGTCATCAACTCCCTTACTCTTGATGGCGGCGTCCTGACCGTGGCTTTCACTGGAGCACCCAACACCAACTTCGTGATAAAAAGCACAACTGATTTGAGTGATTCAGCATTTCTCACAACGGAGGAAACCAGTCCTGCCATCGTCAGCACTAACGCGCTTGGCACCGCATCTCTCACCCTGCAGACCGCGGCACGGCCCACCCTCTTCCTCAGGGTCGAACATGCACCATAAGTGCGGCGGAATTTCAGTGATTCCGAGGAATTGGAGACACGGCATTTTCAGGAAGTCGTTTCCGTAAAAAGAACCTCAGGTCATTAATTGGGTCAGAGCGCCCGTGCTGTCGGCATAGCGTTCCGTCTTCAAGCCCATGGCTTTTGCCTGAGTCAGCCAGAGATTGGCCAAAGGCGTTCCGCCTTCCACCTTTTGATACTTACCAGCCTTCTTCGGAACGTGCCCGGAGTTTGCGGAGAGATTGATATGCTTGCCGGTGGTGAGTCGGCCTCCGCCAGAGCCGGCCACGATAATCGGTAAAGCACTATACTGGTGTGTGGCACCATCCCCCAGGCCGGAACCGTAAGTGAAAATCGTGTTGTCGAGGAGGGAGGTCCCATCGGCCTCTCTGATGGCATCCATCTTCTCCAGAAGATAGGCGAACTGCTCCATGTGAAAGTGGTCAACTTTGAGCAGATCATCGATATATTTGCCCTGGTTATGGGACATTCCGTGGTGACTACGCGGTTTTTCGAAGAGGCTCTCAAACAGATACGGGGTGTCCCAGCGCTCGGGGCCAACCATGAAGGTGGCCACATTCGTCAGACCCGTCTGCAAGGCCACGACCATCAGGTCCCCCATCAGGCGGATGTATTCCCCCCGCGGTAAATGGGCCTCTGGGGGTTCCTCAATTCCGGCCTTGGCCAACTCTCCCCGCATCTTCTCGAGTTTTTCTGTCTGCTCCTCGATCGTACGGATCGAATCGAAATACTCATTGAACTTCTGCTGGTCACTGTAGCCCAGTTGACGCCTCAGGGAACGGGCGTTCTCGAGTACCAGGTCAGTGATATTGCGGTAGGCCGCGATCTCCTTGGTCCCGAACAGGCGTCGGTAGGCCTCTCGAGGATCACGCAGGGAGGGCGCAACATGCCCAGTCCCGTACCACGAAATATTGTCGAAATACATCGACTCCTTGTTGTCCTTATGACTGTTGCAGCTGAACTCGAGGGTCCGGAACGGAGTATTCTCCCCGACTGAATCGGCAATGATGTGGTCAAGACTCCGGTCGAGCGGATAGGGAGACTGGGTCACCTCGAACGCACTGGCACTGGTGAGAAAGCAGGAGGCACACTGCGCGTGCACGTCCGTACCCGGCTGAAAAGTCCGATCCATCCCGGTGATCAGGGTGACTTTCTCCCTCATCGGCTCAAGCGGCTTCATGGTGGGCGTCAACTCAAGAGGACGGGATCCGACGGGGATCTGCCTGACGCCCTCCGCCATCTCCTTGCGGCTACCGGTAAACTTCGGGATAACGGCTTCTGCTTCCCCGGGGAAGAAACCGCGGCGGACGACCCCGATCGGCACATAGAACCATGCGATACGCCGGGAAGGCTCCAGAACAGCGGCCTCTCTCCCAAAGCTCTCCATCCAAGGCAGGGCCAGGGTGGCTCCGCTCACACTGCGCAGGAAGGATCGTCTTGAAGCAGGTCTCACTGTTTATCCACGATAGCAGGTTTTGATTCCAACGATGAGGACGTTTTTCGCGAAATCTCCTTCGACCTGCTCACGAACGGGGCACTTTGCACCACTCCCTCGATCAGGGTCCTGATCCGGTAATCATCCGCAATCGTCCGCGCGACCAACTCATCGAGAGACGGCGAATCCGCGGGAGTAATCTCACGCCCGAGGGCAAAGGAAAGAAGGTGTTCGGCAAAACCCCGGATAAATCTGTCCTTTTCCTTGAGGAGCGCCTGCTTGAACTCCACCACGTTACTGAATCTGTGCTTTCGGAAAAGTGTCCCCGAGGCATCTATCTCCCGTTCGTTCTGGTATTTCTCACGCCAGCGCCCGACCGGATCAAAATTCTCAAAAGCGAAACCAAGGGGATCCAGCTGTGCGTGGCAGCCTGCGCAATCAGCACGCTCCCGATGAGCTGCAAAGCGCTCCCGCACGGTAAGATCCTCTGCATTGTCACGCTCTTCCAGCGCCGGCACATCCGCGGGCGGAGGCTCAGGTGGATCGTTAAAGATCACCCCGGCAATCCAGGCCCCGCGCGTGATGGGCTTGGTCTCTTCCGGACCGGAGGTCATCGTCATTACCGCCGCGTTGGTGATCACCCCCCCTTGCCGCTTATCGGAGACCGGTTGACGTTTGAAATTCAGGGTAATCGGTCCTCCCAGCCTCTCCTTGGTTGGTTCCCCNTACCACTTGCGAAGGCGGGGCGTTCGNTAGGTATAATCNGAATCGATGAACTCAAGAATCGANCGATTCTCAANCAGNACCGTCTCAAACAACAGNAGAGGTTCCATCATCATGTCCATACTGGTCCGGTAATTGGGAGGAGCNTAATAGAANTCCCGGTAGATCGTTTCGTCAGGAAGCGAAGAAATGATTCGTTCAAGCTGNAGCCACTGGGCCGGNAAACTGTCGCAGAAGCGCTTGAGTTTCCGGTCGAGCAGCATNCGCCTGACCTCCCCNATCAGCACCTCTGGNTCGACAAGCTTGCCACTGCNNGCCAGTTCCAGAAGCTCNTCATCCGGNATACTTCCCCACAGAAAGAACGAAAGTCGGGAGGCCAGTTCATAGCCGTCCAGCAACTCAGTTTCACCACTCCCGGAAGGCTTGTCGTAGAGNTAGAGAAACTGTGGTGAAGCCAGCACNGCCGAGACNGCTTCTTTCATCACTCCGGAAAATTCCTTGCCGGACTTGAGCTGCCCCANNACGTGCCCGACGTAGCTNTCNAGAAGATCCTTTTCGACGGGTCGGCGAAAGGCCCTTCCCANGAANACCTGCAATCGCTGGCGCAACTCGCTCTCCAGTNCCTTTTTCTCNTCCGGCGGAACAAAGAANTCCTGCCAGATNCCNACCGTCCGCTTATCAAAGTTCGAGCTCTGCACGATGCGACGGCTCAGTTTGAAAAAGGCCTCCATCAGCATGGGGGAAAGCGTCAGGTGGTCACCACGGTTATCAAANCCNTGCTCCGCNCGCAGGTCNTGCGGAAAGGGGCCCACCCCCGCCAGCCGGGGCTCAATCAGGGCGGATTTNCCAAGCTGACGGCTGCTTACTACNAGCTTATCAGGCATCTTGCCCGNTTCCGGCCGGAAATACCCGGANCGGTCCCTCATCATTTTCTCCGGGAGAGGAAAGACAACAACCTTCAGCTGCAGCAGGTCNACAACTGCATTGTTATATTGNAAACGATTCATCCTGCGAATNGGCGTTGGNGCANANCCCNTCTCCGCCCTNGCCCCTGCATGAAGCAGCTTGCGTAGTTCCAATATGAGCTGTTCACGCACTCCGGGGTCGATTTCCGGTTCCTTCTCCGGCGGCATCTCATTTGCATCTAGGACGTCAATGATCGTCTCAAGACGTTCAAGATCAGAAACCAAGTCCGAGCCTCCCTCGATCGTGCGCAAATCGAACTCACCCTTCACCTTCCCATCCTCGCCGTGGCACTTGACACAGCTTTGCTGGAAAACTGGCCCCACTACTTCGGCAAAAACCCCATCATCCGCGGCGCGAATGCCGGCCGGATGCCAAGCCACGAGGGCCACGATCCAACAAGCAATTGTCTGTCGATTCATCATGATGGGCTCACATGCCTGCGCAGTTTACGTTCATAAAAGGATACAACCAGGGCGCACACGAAAAGCCCCAAGATCAGAAAATCCTTTTAGCGTTGATAATAAGCAAGTTACACCTCTATTTGCGGACGTCTTGTCGCTTTTCCCTCAGAATCGACATGGGAATCCGGGCAGGAGGCCGCGGATACTCATTCACAATAAAAAGGATTTGTGATCGGCTTAGGGGCCAAATCCTTCGTAGAGTTTCCCTAAGCCGAGCTAAACTACTAACAGGGATCTTACCATGGCCTTCACTCCGAGCAAAGACCACCGGCGCCGAGAGCGCGAGCAGAAGAAATTTGACAAGCGTATGGCCCGCGAGGCAGCCAAAGCCGAGAAGCGGAACGCGGAGATAGAAGCTCAGGAGGCCGCTGAAGCAGCTGCTGAAAAGGCTGAAAAGGAAGCTGCCGAGAAGGCCGCCGAGGAGGAACGCAAGGCCAAGGAAGAAGCCGAATTCGAGGCTGAGCTCGAGGCTGAGCGCAAGGCTCTTGAAGCGGGCGAGAGTTAGAGAAAGACTCTTTGTTCAGACCAAGTCCGTGGACCGCCTGCCAATCAGGCAAGGAGACCCTTCAGCGGCCCAGTGCTGTCAGCAAATTGCTGCATGCCCGTTCCCATGAGCTGCGCCTGAGAAAGCCATAAATTAGCGAGCGGAGTTTTCTCTGCGCAATTGAGAACGCGACCTGTTTTAATTTTTCCGTTCGCGGAACCTGCCACGATTATGGGCAGCTCATCCATGGTGTGGTCCTTTCCGTCTCCAAGTCCTGAGCCGAGAGTGATCATGGAATGATCGAGCAGAGTTCCCTCGCCCTCCTGAATAGCGTCCAGCTGCTCCAGAACTTCAGCGAAAAGCTCAACATAGAACCGGTCTACCTGCACGAGAGCTCTCTTCACGTCATCCCTCCCCTGAGAGTGCGTGAGCCCATGATGCGACTTTGTAAAATTCAGTTCATGGAACCGTTGCGGCGTCCCCCACCGTTCCGGAGCAAGCATGAAAGTAGCGACATGAGTGAGATCTCCCTGGAATGCGAGAACAAGTAACTTACCCATCATCCGAATATACTCTCCCCGCGTCATCGGCACTTCATCGGGTTCCTTCATATCGACACGCTCGTACATCTCGTAGTGCTTGGTGAGCTTTTCAATCTGCTTTTCTACCTCCCTGACGGATGTGAAGTACTCATCCATTTTATCCTTATCCTCACGTCCCAACCCTCTTTCAAAATTCGCAGCATCCTCAAGAATTAAATCGGTGATATCCTTTTCCGATTTTCCTGTCCTGAACAACCGTCGATAGACCTTCCGTGGATCCTTCATGGAAGTTGCCACATGCTCTGGACCATACCATGAAATGTTATCCAGATAGATCGACTCTCTGAGATCCTTGAAGGTGTTACAGTTCAATTCGAGGGAACGGATGGGCGTGCGATGACTGACCTTGTCCGCAATCAGGTGATCGAGGGTCCGGTCCATCGGATAGGGCGATTTGAGTTCACCATAGGGGTTGGCCGAGGACAGGTAGCAGGAACTACATTGATTATGCACGTCAATCCCTCTCACATTCACCCGATAGAGTCCCGTGATCAACGTCACTTTGTCCGCGACGCTCTGGAGCGGCCTCAGGGTGGGCATCGAAAGGAAATCGTCACTATCTTCGCCCGGAAAGAAATGATCTCTCACAAAGCCCATGGGCGAATAAAAGGAGGCAAACCGGAGAGAAGGCTCTTTCAGCTTCCGGGTTGAAGGCTCCTCTGCATGCAATTCCAGCCACGGCAGAGCCATCATGCTCCCGCCTGCTCCGAATAAGAACTTCCGTCGATCCATCTGTTTCATCGTTGTCTCCTTTGGCTGAATATTGGGTGAAGCACCGTGTGCTTGATAAGGTTTCTTAATCGGTAGTCATCCTCGCTGCCGGCTCTGGCAATTTCATCCACGGCCATCCGGTCTGCCAACGTCATCTCACGCCCAAGACCAAAGGAAAGCAGGTGTTTGACAAAGGCCTTGGCGAACCGGTCCCTCTCAGCGAGCACCGCATCCTTAAAGCCGACCACATCCTTGAAATCATGTTTGCCGAATAATGTGCCACTGGCGTCCACTTTCAAGCCAGTTCGGTAGTTATCTCGCCAACGACCCAGCAAATCGTAGTTTTCGAGGGCAAACCCGAGAGGATCAATCTTGTTGTGACAGCCTGCACACTGGGAGTCTTCGCTGTGCTGCTTTAACTTCTGCCTCACGGTCAGCCCTTCTTTTTCCAAAGTGGAATCATCCGCTTCCAAGTCCGGAATATCATCTGGTGGGGGCTCGGGTGGGTCATTAAAGATGACCGAGGAGACCCAGGAGCCCCGCGTGATGGGCAAAGATCGGAATGGCCCCGAAGTCATTACCATCACCGCCCCGGTAGTAATCACTCCACCATATCTTCGATCGCTGACCGGCGTGCGAGTGAATTCAATATCACGGAGGTTCACGTTGATCGGGTAAGTGGCCGCCCTGCCCTCATACCATTCGCTCAACAGGTGACTACGATAGGTAAAATCCGAGTCGATCAGCTCCATGATGGGCCTGTTTTCTACAAAGACGGTTTCAAAATTCAGAAGTGGTTCCAGCATCATATGCATTCCCCTCTTGTAGGAAATCTTATCGTCGCCTCCGAAATAGTACTCCCGATGGGCTGTGAAGTCAGGAGAGGCCGAAACCAGATTGTTAATCTTGAGCCATTGAGGGGCAAAGCTATCGCAGAAGTTTTTCACCCGGCGATCGTTTAGCATGCGGTCAACTTGACCCGCGAGGATCTCCGGGTCTTCCAGCTTGCCCTCCCCTGCCAGTGCCAGCAACTCGTCATCAGGGATCGAACTCCAAAGAAAAAAGGACAGACGGGTCGCCAGATTATACGCATCGTAATTGGGCGAGGAGCGATTTGCCTCATCATGCACCATGATGAAGCGGGGAGATGCCAGAGCTCCCGAAACGACATCCTTCATACTCATGGTGAAGTCGCCGGTTGCCTCGTATTTTCTGTCAAAATACCTCGTGTAAAGTCGCAGAGTGGCCGCATCCGGGGGAGACCTGAAGGCTCTGAGAAGAAACTTTCGGATGCGTTCATGGGCGATTTTTTCGACGGGTTGCTTCCTTTCGATCCTGACCTCCTCGGTGCGCTTCCAGCTGCCAACCAACTCCTTGAGGGCTACATTCTGGTCACCTGCCGCGATCTTCTCGATCTCGGGCTTCCCCAAGCCCGAGCGGAAGACCCGCACGTCATTGAGATCTCCATGAAAAGGCTCGTCCCCGGAGGAGCCGATATCCATCGGCTTCAGGCTCTTCGTATAAAGACTTCCCGTAACCTTCTTGGCCCCAACCTGCTTGCCGTCGAGGTAGATTGTCATCTGACTGCCATTGAAGCTACCAGCAACGTGGTGCCATTTTCCGTCACGAAGAACCTTTGGCTCCACCGAAGCACCAAATTCGACATAGCTCCCCCCGATACCTGCTCCCATCCAGATGCCCCACGTTCCATCTGTGCCACCCATGGCCAGCAACTGGCGTTTCCACGAATCCTCGCGTCGCACAATGGTCTGCCACTTCTCGGTCGTCTTCGAAGGCCGGATCCACGCACTGAGTGTCAACCCGGTACTGCTGGTCACCACAGACTTATCGACCATGATGGAGCCAAACCCCATGGGCAGGGGATCCTTGGAGGGATCTTGAAACAGGTCATTCCAAGTTTGGCAGTTTTTATCAAAATTATCAGCATTCACTACCGAGCGGCTAAGCTCGAGAAAGGCCTGCATCAGCACGGGTGTCATGCTGAGATGATCCCCCCTGTTATTGAATCCGTTCTCCGCAGGCGGATCCTTGGGAAAAGCCATTACCCCCAGCAACCGATTCTCCAACAACTGCTGTAACCCCATGATCCGATTACCCACTCTCGCAACCTTCGGCATCTTCCCGGTCTCAGGCCTGAAGTAATTATTGTGATCTCGAATGATACGGTCATTGATCGAGTAGACCCATGACTTGAGATCAAAGAGGTCCCTGACCGCATTGCCATATTCGTAACGGTTCATTCTCCGAAGACGCACCGGTGTGACCGATTGGCGATGGGCCATGGCGCTTTTGAAAGCCTTTTCCAAACCCAGTAACATCGCTTCACGCTGGGTCGCAGTGGGCTGCTTCGAGTCCTCAGGAGGCATTTCATTTTTCCCGACCACCTCGATTAAATTTTCGATGAGCTCCGGGTTCTTCTCCAGATCTTCCCATGACCTGTAGGTTGTTAGGTCCACCTTACCCTTGGTTTTTTCCCGCCCGTGACAACTATGGCAATGTTGCTCGAGCAAGGACCCCACGCCCTGAGAAAAATGTGCCACGCTGGCTGAGGTTTCCAGGGCCCTTACCGGAGACGCGATGGCTAAAGAGAGCACTAAGATGGCCCAAGTTGCTGACCGGAAATGACGTTTCTGCAACCGCCCGGCCGGGCTCCTTCCGGTAGAGACCGGAAAGGAAAAGCTGCAGGAATGACTCATCGCGCTATTCGACCGGGGATTCCAAAATTCTGCAAGCCACAAGATCAACCGGATCAGGCGACCCCACCCTTTTCGAGTTCAGTAGACCGAGAGACAACCCACGCCGGATCACCCGGTCCTTAAGGACTCTATTGGAAATCTTCTACGAGCAAAGCGGTAGCGGGAAGAGCCTCCAACTCGGTATTCGGTCCCTGCCAACTGAAATTAAGCTCCGGCTCGCCAGACGAAGTTCGGTAGTACAGACGATAGGGATGAAGACCCTTGGCCAGTCTCACCGTTCCACTGATTAACCCCCCCTCATATTGATAGTCCCCATCGATCACCAGCTTGTTGTGGATCTTGAAGATGAGCCCGCCCGTGGCCTCCCCCTCAAAGGTCCAGTCTCCCGCTTCCGGGATCCGCAGGTAGCCGGAGAATAACAGCCCCGCATCATCCTGCGCGGGAAGGGGACCGAGGTTGATGGTCTCCGTCAAAGAAGAAGCCTTGGCGGTCATTCCGGCGAAGTCGGGTACCCAGTTCCATTTTCCCAGATACGACTGGACGCGAACCCCCTTGCGCAGGGTTCCCGCATCGAGATCCAGTCCGGGAACGAATTCGCCGTCATAGACCTTCTTGGCATGCCTGTTCGGCATCCGGAGCCGGAGCACCTCATCCTTCATGCGTTGTTGCAGGCGCTTGAATTCGTCGCTGCTACCCGCGAGGTTCCGGGCCTCCGGCTCATCCTTGATGGTGTCGTAAATCTCAAAGTCAACCGAGTGATCCGTGGCCTTGAGCCGCAGGCCCTTGTATCCGTCGAGGTAGAGCCCCTGCTGGTTGTTGAACTCCACGTAGACAACCCCATCCCTTTGCCGGCCCTCCTTGCTGAGGGTTGGACGAAGGGACACCCCATCGATCCTGGCCGGCGTCTCTACTCCGGCATAGTCGCAGAAGGTGGCCATCCAATCGTGAAACTGGGAGGGGCGGTCTGACTTCTGCCCCCCCTTGATGATTGAGGGCCCCCATGCGAAGGTGGGCACCCGCAGGCCTCCTTCATGAGAGGACCCCTTGGATCCCTTGAAGTTGCCCGCCGATTCAAAGACCGTGGGGCTCCACCGTTTGCCCTTCAGGTAGGACTCGCGATGCGGTCCATTGTCCGAGGAGAAAACCACGATCGTCTTCCGGTCGATCTTGAGATCCCTCAGGGTCTGTAGGAGATCACCCACACAATGATCGATCCGGGTGATCGAGGTCGCAAAGCGCTCCGCCAGATCCGTCAGGCCCTTTCCCGTGTAATGAGGATCCCGATAGTCATCGATGGTTCCCTCTGCGGTATTGATCATTTTTCCCGGCTTTCCCAGCCACTGGATCCCACCCTTGACGCCCTTTCCGACGGGATAGGCCACCGTGGGCAGCTGCAGCGCGGCATGCGGCGTATCGTAGGACAGGAACATGAAGAACGGACGCCCGGGATTCTCCTTGGTCTCGCTGATGATCAGTTGCTTGGCTTTGGCCGTCCACAAGTCGGTGGTGTAGCACTTATCGAGGCCGGCCGAGACTTCCTCATTATTTTCCCAGACCTGCTTTTTACCCTGGTGGGACCTGTTATCCCCGAGGGCCCACTCATTGGCGGGATAATGCTGGTGCCCGTCCACGTGCCGGACGTAGCCGTAGAAGTAATCAAAGCCCCGCTTGGTCGGGTAGCCGGCCCATTTCTCCGGGTCGTGCCCCCAGCCCTGCAGCCCATACTTGCCAAGGTGAATGGTGTGATATCCCACCTTCTGCAGGGTATTGGCAAAGTTCCAGTTATCCTCAATGGCCTTGTCGAACTGCATGTTGCGCACATTGGTGTGCCCCTGATGCATCCCCGTGATCAGGGAGGCCCGGGACGGAGCACAGATCGGAGCGGGACAGTAGTGCCGGTTCAGGATCGTCCCGGCCCCGGCCATCTCGTCCAGCTCCGGGGTCTGGACCTGGACCCCCTCCCGCTGCTTCTGGAAGAGAACTCCCACGTCTCCATACCCGAGATCGTCCGTCAGGATAAAGATGATGTTCGGCTTCTCCGCCCCTGCCCTTGGAAAGGTCGCAACGAGGCTAAGGCATGCTCCGAATGCGGCCACCGTGAAACGGACTGAGCTGGGAAAGGCGAGGCTTCTTTTCTTCATGACAGGGAGATGGTTGCTATCTCGTTTCTTCGTAAACTATCTGCTGGTTTTGGCACCGGCTTGTTCACTCTTCCGAGCAGCGTTGAGAATGGCAGGCGAAAGTTTGGCTTCCTCCATCCACATACTGACATGCCCATTCGGAGGAACCGGCTTGCCATAGTAGTCAGGATGAGGCCCAAAATAGGTCGTCTTGTTCCGGAAGTGTGTGTAACGCAGAAAATTGATGACCGCGATGGTGACTTTTCCACCTTTGAACTCGGGCAGAATGTCATCGTAGAGGTATGCTCCGCGAATGCCGGAGTAACGGAAGAATCCCTTGGCCACCGTAGTGACAAGCCTGCCATTCACGTAAATGGCAAAGCCCTCACCCGAACGGTCACAACCGGCCCCCCCGAGGATCAGGCGGTAGGCATGACCTTCCCTCACCTTCGGAACCTCAAAAGTCTGCCGCATGAGAAGCACTTCCTTTTCCCACAGCGTGGCCGGAATCTCGCTGCAACCGCAATGGGTGCCATTACAACTGGGGCGCCGACGATCCAACTTATCTCCCATTCTGCCGAAGGGAGCCTGCCCCACCTTCCAACCCGCCTTGACCGGGTCGAAAACCGGGACGAACCACTCCTCCATTCCCTCCGGAAAAGTGATCTCCCGAAAGCGGTCGCTCTTCTCAGGATCCTGTTTCTCAGGAGGGTCAAAGCTGTAATAGGACCAATCAGCAGAGTGCATCTTCGGGCCGAAGGGCTTCCATTCATAGTCCCGGATCCCTGCGATGTCGTAATACTCCATCAGGACATCAAGATCGCTGCGGATATCAACCGGAATCCTGGCTGGCTTCCTGCCACTCACGATTCCCTTCAGGCTGCCCCGGCTATTTGGAGCAAAGGCAGCCTCCACGAATCCCGGGATCATCTCTTCCATGATGATCGGTTCCAGCGCCCGTCCCATTGCCCGGTAGTAATCAGGCCCATGGTGTGGGCCCCGCTTGTTGAAGTTCCCGGTAACGGCATCCGAGAAGATGGTCTCGACATCAGGGTGCCTCGTCCTTCGTTCCTCCACGGTCAACTTCTCCGCCTTCCCTCCCTGCAGTTCCACCATGGCACGTCCCAGTGCATCACCTGTCAGAATATAGGTCTCCGCGTTATGATTATAGTGATATCCGGTATTGGTCGGGGATTCTCCCCGCGAACGCCAGAACCCACGGGTATCCACGCTGGCCACGTTGCCGGCGAATTCGGGATACTGTTCTGCATCACCTACCGCCATCTGGGCCTCCCAGGTCATGAGGTGTCCGGGATCCATCTCCTTCCCACCAAAGCCCACCGTGGCAACGACCGCGGGCATTTCAGGCGTCTTGAACTCCTTGCGCAGATCCTTGATCAGGTTGGCCAGATGTTTTTCATACACCTCCTTCGGCACATTCTTGTCCTTGTGGCCCTGGAACCAGACAAAGCCGGCAATATCGAAACCCTGCCCCTTGTAGCCGGGAACGATTCTGCCGATGTTCTGCAAGGCGCCGCGCACCCCCTTGACCATCAGGTCATACTCCAAACCACAATATTCGTTAGCTCTTTCTTCCTCATTCTTACCACTTGATGGGGGGCGAAAGTCAAAGCTCAGCGCTCGGTTGCCCATGGATGATTCGATGAGCAGGACCGGCTCATCATGGTAGGTCCCCATGACATAACCAAAGGGAACCTCGGGACCCATGAACCTTCCATTGGAAGTTGTGGTGAGCGGGCCGCCACTACCTCCCTCGTCCTTCGAGATACGCGTTTCCCAGTAAGTCACGTCATTACGGACCGTCCACTTGCCCTCATCATCAGCGAACCAGGTATACTTGCCCTGTTGATTCAAGGTTGCCAGATCTCCCTGCCCCTTGAGATCAATATGCTTCAGCCAGAAAGCCGCCGACCCGCCCCTGAGGTATGTGATGGTCACCTCGTAGCGCCTGCCCTCCTCAAGAGCAACCGGAGTGATCACTGCATCCTTGCCGACCTCTCTCCGGTAAACCTCCCTGCCCTCGAGAGACACCACTGCATGCGTGCTTTCGCCGAAACCAGCATGAATCTCATGCATTCCACTCATCGGAACGTCGATGAAGGCGGTAGCCACCACGGTGTGAGGGCCTTCGATGGAGGGCAACCGGGCATCTACGCTACCCAGAGGGACCGTGGTTTCCATCTCCGGTTTGACAGCTCCATAATCAGTGGCGGCATTGTAGGCTCCCCGGTAGATCGCAGCCCTTGCCCCGACAGGCGAATCCTTGCCCGCGGTCTGGTAGACCCCATGCCTGAGTAGGGCTGACGGACCAACCGGCATCCGCCCCACCCTGACCTTCGGGTCCGCCGAAAGGAAGATGCTGGGATACACTGGCCTCGACCCTTTGAGATACCCAAATCCCACCATGTTGGATTGTCCTGCCAGGATGTAGACCTTCACCTTGCCGTTCGACGGGGGTGCAGCATCAGGTCGTGGCAGGACGGAAGGGACCTTGGCTAGGGTATGAACCGCGACCGCCAAAGACAGCAGCAGGAACAGTGTCCCTCCTCTAGGTTGAAAGTGTTTTGTCTTCAGCATGGCATCCTCGTTTGTCTCACCTGATCGGCATCTAAGGGAGGAAATTCAACACCTTTCCGCAAGTCAACAAGCCCAACCAGCCACAACCTGCTCGATTCCTCCCCCGCACGAATGGAGGGCAACCCTACCTTGCTTGGAGGGGGCCTCTCGACTAAACATCCCGTCGCAGTCATGACCATCCCGAGGCGAATCGCGTTCATCTTCCTTCTCTTTACTTCCGGGCCACTCAGCACGGCCCAGCAACCGGCCCCGTTCCCTGCTCCCGGGAAGATCGCTGGAATCACCGGGGGAGCGAAACCGTTCTTTGAAATACGGGACGAAGACAACGTCTACGGTGTCCTCGATGTCGCCATGGACGGGACGGTTCTCATGTTCAGCCTTCAGGGCGACCCCCACCCGGACAAACGCCGTGGCAGTAAGATCTATTTGAAACGCTCGAAGGATGGGGGTGCCACCTGGAGCGAAAAACAGCTCATCGGCAAGCCTGTTATTCTCGACGTCGAAAAACTGGGAATCGGCCCTTATGACGGCAAGGGCTGGGGCAATGACAAACATCACCGTATTGCCACCCTCGGAACCTCGGTTGTGGACGAAACTACCGGGGAAATCATGATTTTTCTGACCGCTCTTCACCCTGCCTTTTCGATGTACAAGAGCAGAGATCACGGTAGGACCTGGACCCTCGAGGATATTGCCTTCAGGAAGGACTCCCGTGGATTTCTCCCTATTCCGAACGGCGCCTGCGATCCTGGGATCACCCTCCGGCACGGCCCTCACAAGGGACGTCTCCTAGTACCTTCCCGGGTCATGCCCAACTACCGCAAACATGAGGAGGGCAAGGGCTACACCAACGCAGTCTACAGCGATGACCATGGGAAGACCTGGCACCAGAGCGCTCCCTTTCCCCTCGACGGCACCGGGGAATCCGGGTTGGTCGAGCTCCGCGATGGCACGATTTACCTCAACTCCCGCACCCACACCCGGAAGGGAAACCGCTGGGTGGCTTTCAGCGATGACAGCGGCGAGACCTGGCGCGATCTCCAACAGGACGACGAGCTCTTTGATGGCCCTCCCGATGTCTACGGATGTAAGGCCGGCCTCCTTCGACTGGACCGGAATGACGCTGATATTCTCCTTTTCAGCACACCGTCTTCTAATNTNCCCGGGCGCAAAAACATCCGGGTCTGGGTCAGTTTCGATGGAGGNAAAACCTGGCCACTCAACCGGCTCATCAAACGCGGCCCGGGTAATTACACCTGGATGACCCAGGGGCGCAGGGGCACTCCCAGTGAGGGCTTCATCTACCTTCTTTCCGGCAAGGACTGGATGGCCCGATTTAATATGGCCTGGCTCCTCGATGCAGGAGAACCTGAAGTAGTCCTGAGCAGGCGCAGCACCTACCGNTTCTCTGACCGGGATCTGTTTCATGCTGCTGAATACGCTGAGCCGTTTACCTCCAGCGAGCCACGCATGAGGGGTAGTTCACTGGGATACCGACTGCAAAAAGGTAACGCTGAGGGCAGAGTGTTCACCCGCCGCTTCGTTCTCCCCTCCGGGAAAATGAAAGTGAGCTATCATGCTCCAAAGGATGCAAGAATTCAGCTCACCATCCTGGACGATAGCGATAGCCGTCTCCGAGATACTCACGACCTCACGGGCTCCTACAAGGTCGATAAGGTCATCGACAACTGGCAGGACGGTTCTATCGACGAGTGGGTCGGCAAGACCGTTCAGGTGCAGTTCAAGCTGCATGGCGACGCCGAGATTTTCGGCTTCGCCTTCGACGGAGTTTCTTCGCCGGGCAGTGACACAGCCAGCATCAACCCTTCCGATGAGCGCTTTGTCCTTCCCCCGCGCCACGAGTATCTCATGGCGCAGAATCCTCCCTTCGTGAGATCCATAGAGAACGCGAGCCCTTTCGCGGTCAGCGACAACGGGGTGCCAAAGCATTTGCCTCCGGGGATACGCACGAGCTACCGCCTCGCGGACCCTGCTCGTCCGGGCCACATCCTTACCAGCAAACTCAGCCTCCCCGGCAATGAGATGAAGGTCTCCTGCGATCCCGGCTCAGGTAGTGTTAGCGTGTCCCTTTTTGACGAGAACGGCGCGCTCCTCAATACAAGCAAGCCCCTCACAAAAGGCCTGAAGTTACGGTCGCTCGTGGAATGGANTGGCGGATTCAGCCTTAAGGAGCACGTGTCTAAACCTGTGATCCTGCGCTTCGAACTCTCAGCCGACGCACAGGTCTACGGACTGTATTTTGATCAGGTGTTCTGGGAATGATCGCTGCGTCACTTCTCCTCGCCTCATCTGCCCCGAAAGGGTCATCAACACATTTAACAACCAAGCGCTCTTTCGTCTTTCCCGGACGNNATTAGGCGCACCNTTTAAGGGGAAACACGTCGCCTCTTTGGCTGCAATGATTTGGTCGGTTTGATCGCGCTGTATTGAATCGCGCCGATATCCCAGTTGCCGGTTGCAGGCAGTGGATGACCATCGAAATCCGATGTGTAGAGCTCGCTGAGGTTGATTGCTTTGCCACGCAACGGGCTATCTTCTTTCAAGTGGTAATCTTGGTTCTCAAGGTCGACGAGGCCNGGGTCGCCGCTGCCAGCTTGACTGCTGTCACCCCTATACTTTGTGTCAGGGGATTTGTACTTTGAATACCAGTTAGCTGTTTTCAGGGCGCCGCCAGATCGATTCCCGGTGTAAGGAGAGGACGAGTAGATAAACAGATTGTTCCTGAAATGGGCCCCCGAAGGTTNGCCAACNGGGTTCCCTCCCCGAACATCAATCCGGGCACAGGCATTTTGGGACCNCCCGAACCCATTGTATCTCGCTATCGTATTGTTATCAAAATAGATGCCTGTGCATGGCGCCAACATGAACAGCCATGACTGTCCATCGTAGCAGACATTGAAGGAGACTCTCCAGTTGTAGATTTCCTGTCCGTAGCGTGGCCAATCGTAGTCCCAGCTGGATTCGATGAACCCTGCATTACCTTCCGAATAGTTATGATGGATATAGATATTTTTCTTATGATATCTGCCGCAATCAATTTCGATCGCACCACCGTCCGAACCCCAAGGGCTGTCTTTGGTTCCGAAGTTCTTAATGGTGTTGTATGACACTTCCTGATTACCGATGTTCAAGTGTATTCCCATCGGTCCCCAGCTACTTTTCGACGTGCGCCACAGTGCATAACTCGGGCCATCCAGATAGTTCTCTGTTATCAAGGTATGCTCACCAGCTGACATGATACCCTGTCCCGTTTTGATGAATTCATTATTTCGAACAATGCAGTGATCCGCACCACGGTCGATCCGTAGAGCCGCCAGCCTCGTCATGATGATCCTCCCCGAGACATATTCTCCCGGCGTATCGTGAAAATGCAGGTTTTCTACAATGAGGTAGTCCCCACCAAGGATCATCGCGTTACCACTGGCATCACTGGTGGTGGGATTGGTAAATTTCGGTAGTTCTCCCGTCCCGTAGGAAGTCAGTCGTATCGGCTTGTCCGCCGTGCCGGATTCCCTGATCCGAATACTTCCCGTGAAGGCAGACCCTTTCTTGAAGTGGACTACATCTCCTGCTGCGAGTGACGCTGACTCCACCTTCCTGTGCGACTTCCATGGTGAGCGTATTGAGAGACCGTCGCTTTGATCTGATCCGTCCACCGAATCGATATAATACTCTGCAGCACCACATACTCCGGGCCACAGCAGGAGGAAAACGAATACGATTGGTCGAAAACAACTCATACCCTTCAACGGCTCGACTCTTGAATTCACTCTTTGGGAGAGCGGATTGGAACTTCACAGAAGGTGAGTGCCGCGATGCCGTTTGAGCCCCAGATGATGGCGTCCTCCTGTCTCCACTTCCCACCCCTGATGTAGGAAAGGTTCTTTGAGGTCGAGGGATTGGCCAGTTTCAGAGTGATGATTTTCCCGGCGCCCTCGATGGAGTTGAGCTCCGCAGAGTCATCATCAAGGTGAAAGCGTAAGGCCACTTCATCGTCCCACCTCACGTCCTGATCGAAAATCAGGATGATTTCATCTTTTCTGGCACTGGTGTAGGCCACGCTCTGGAGATTCGGCGCAGTAGCGGTTACCTTCGAGTTCACTCCGTAGTTGTATTTGTTCACCAATGGAAACAACTGCCTTGCCATCGCCGCATATCCTTCNGCCAAGAAGTGGCAACCACCGCCCGGGCGAATGCCGAGAGTCGACATGATACTCATATTCGAGAACTGCCGTGGCAATTGTCGCTGCCTCTCACGCAACCTGTCGTTCTCTACCGACCGACTCCCACACGCTCCTGGCCAGATCTGATGGATATAGTAGTGTTTGATGTTCGGGTAGTCCTGCTTCCAGCTTGCAGACATGCGAATAAAGTAATCCTCATAATTCACCCAGCCGAAGGTCCCGGTCGCTCCTGATTCACCTTGGTCGTTTTCGCCCTGATGCCAGATCACACCACGAACCCCGTGCGTCAGTTTCGCCTGCTGCAAACGCCACAACAACCTGCCGTAGATGGTGGTCACGTCCGTCGGGTCGGCCTCATTGCGCTGGTGCTGGTCAATCCGTGTTCCACCCTGCGCTCCATTGATGATGCAGATGGGAACCTTATGCTTTTCAATGAGCATCTTGCCNAACTCAACGCCCCAATAGCCTATCTGAAAATGATGATGGTTCTGGCCGCCGTTAAAAGACAAGGCGTTGCCCCAGACAGCGTCTCGGGCCCGGTCCTTATTCGTGCTCGGCGTACCAAAGCTGCGCAGCCACGGACTTCTATAAGGATGGACAACGCGTTGGTCCGTCCAAGCTTCGGCATTGGACTGACCCTGAATAACAAACACGTCCCCACAGACCAGATCATTAGCCTTGTCCAAAATCGTCTCTCCCTTGCCCCGCTTGATGCCAAACTCCGTGCGATAGGCGATCAATCCCGCCTGCAAGTTTACCGACAAGGCATACTTGTTGTCCTTCCCGACCTTCTGGTGCTGGGTGTCGAGCAACGTCTCGCCTGCATAGAGTCTCAGGAATACCGAATCCGCTGATTCCTTGAGCGTTCCTCTGCAGTAAAGCGTCCCGTGCCCGCTGTCATCTCGGGCGTAGAACTGGTGGTTCACCGGTTTCTCATCAGAGGACGGAGTGCGTTTCACCCAGACGTCCTGCATCGCTTCCTTGACCACGATCCGGGCGGACTTCGAAACGACGGCGCCACCATTGTCTAGAGCGAGATCGACAGTCAGGTCCCCGCTGTTCTGTGCCCGCTTCAATACAAGCTTTCCCGCTCCGGTTTCGCTGATCGTAGCCATACCCGATACCTTCCATGAGTAGTTCAGCTCACCAGAACCGTTGGCCTTCATCTCGGCCAAGTTGCTGATTGTGGGCGAGATCACCAACTCATGTCTGCCATTCCACGATTTGGGAACGTCGAGCGTATACACGGGATCTGGCACCGTCTCTTGGATCGTAATCGGAGTGGTCAGGGTCTTCACCCCGGATGCGAAGAGCGCCTTGAACTGCAAGGCGACCTTTTTATCTTCAGCAACGCGCCCTGCGTCAAAAGTGTAGTTGTAGCAGTCGACGGCAAGGATCTCCTCCTTGTCACCATCCTTTAAAACCCAGTAGACCTTGCGGGCTCCTCCCGCTTTTGCTGACAGGACGATCGAGGCTCCCTCCCTCATCTTCAAGCGTTTGTGCGAGACCGAGAATTCATCACCGTCCTGAACCAGTGGTCCAACCAGGGACTGCAGCGGCTTCTGGTTCTCGAAACAGAGCTTCAGCCAGTTGACTGAACGCGCCACCGCCTCAAAGCGCACCTCGTCGAGAGCGCCATTGAAAGGTCCGCGCCCGTTTCCATGATCACCCAGATCAACGGGCGTTGACGCCGGGGTTTTCAAGGTGCCGAGCTTACTCACCAGATCGCCGTTGTTATTGATTGTCTCCTCCAGAACGCCATCGACGTAAAAGCGAACCATGTCTCCGGAAACAGTAAGTGCGACATGCCGCCATTCATTACGGGGCAAGGGGCTGGCGCATCTGGGGTCAAAACCGTAGAGATGGAAGCGGGGCTGCCCCCTTCCGGTCATGGTAAAATAAGACAGGCCCATATGTGGCTTTTGTCCGCGCTCCGGTTCGCCCCATCCGCCAATCGACGCCTGGGCCCAATTGCGGCCCTCGAAGCTCGTGGGATTTATCCAGGCTGACATTGTCCGGTCAGCATTACCCGAAGGCATACAGGTCACCCGCCGGTCCGGGCTGGACCCTGATGGCCGAATGACAAGGAGTTTGTCGACGCCGAACTCCTGGGCATCACCGATCATGCCCATAGTATTGGTGGTGGGTGCGTCAGGCCTGTTGACGCCATCGAGGTTATTGGAAGTGGCGTCTTCCAGGTTGTCGCCCAGATGNCAGACCGCAGAAAATCCCTCGGCGGTCCGGAACACTTTCTCGCCGTCACTTTCGGAAGAAACTTTTTCCTTGCCCCAATGCATCTGGATGGCCTGCTGATCCTTGCCCCTGATGATCGGAATCCGCACCCAAATATCGGCTTCGCCTCTCTCCGCATCCCAACGCTCGATTTGAAAATCCAATGGCTTGNCCTTGGACGAGAAACGGACGTCCTTTCCCCCGGGCTCCGCCTCGCTGAAATTGAAATAGTCCTCGTTCAGACGAACCAGTANCGGGAAGTTTTTCAAGACTGCCGAGGCAGGCAGGTCCGCCCCAGCGGAATCCGTGACGAGATACATCGAGCCCACATGTTTCCAGTCGCCATACTGTGCCAAAGCCTGAGAAAGGAATCCGGGAAAAAACAGAAAAAGAATCAATCGGGACAAGAAGTGTATCGTATTCATTTTTCCCCTCTCTCCTTATTCGGTCTTCTGTTCCTCGTTCTCAGATCTTCGCGAAGCCTTCCCAAAGATTACCTCTCAGACTTCAACACACAATTCTTATCAACAGAANGNGTTNCAGTTGACACAGCATACCACCCTTCACTCACGCCCTCCACNTCTCTTCATCGACAGGGCTGAGTATGATGGAGCCATGACTAGAAAATCCTTCGTAACTTATCCTGATAGCGAGTGTAGACAAACCCGAGAGAGAGCAGAACCACTCCAATCAGAATAAATGTGATAATCCGCCCGATAGATTCAAGGGTCCAGACCTCCACTACCAGAAGACGCGCCAGTGCAGCGGTGATCAGAGCAAGGCTCATAAGGCGGTAGATACGCTCTCGCAGGAACCACCCAGCAGCGAACACAAGGGCGCCAAGTAGCGTCCAACTCGCGGTCAGATAGAAGCCCTGCCCNATAGCATCGACTTCGAGGGAGAGCACCAACCAGACCAGACCTACGGAGCTAGTTGATAGGGCTAGGTGATAGATTAGGTGCTCGGCCGCGAGACCGCCCTTCCGCCGCGTCAGTTGTTGCACTACCAAGGGCACGAGGGCTGTCAGGTAGATCTGCCAAGCAGGGTTGGAATCCCACGCATCGCGCAAGAGCACCAGTGCTGCGCTGNNACCGAGAAGAATAAGGCCAAAGGTGAAGCGCTGGATGTCTTTGTGACGAATCGCAAGAGTGTGCAGGATGAGGGCTGCGAGAGCAAAGGCGGGAGCTTGCCAGATTTCGGGAAGATGTCCGAAGACAAAGTCCCAAAAGAAGTAGAGCG